>CAZDEL010000031.1:0-23660 GCA_964504475.1 uncultured Faecalibacterium sp.
TGCTGTATGGCAGTTCTTTCGCGCTTCATTTGAGAAAAATCTGAGCGCAGTTTTCGGCATATCTAAAGAGTATGCCAAGTCTACTATGGCAAAGGCAAAGAAAAAGTACAAAGAAATCATCGAAAATCTACCCGAATTTGAAAAAGGCGATCGTTTTCAGATGAACATCGTTGGTTGCGCCATGCTGGCGGCGGTGGTGCTGAATATGCCCGAACGCCCCGAAGTAGAAAAGCTCACGGTTTACTATCGCAACTCTATGATGACTGCACCAATGAAATGGTTTTGCCACATGAGTGGGAAAAATAAATTTACACCGAAAGATATTGACGGCATGAAGAAAACCGCCGCTTTTAGAGCAGCTGACCGCAACCCATACTCATGGAATATGGACTTTTTTCCTTATGCCGATAATAGCGGATATGAAGCACGGTTTACAAAGTGCGGAATCTGTACCCTGATGCAGGAGCTGGGATTATTTGACCTTGTTCCGGCCATGTGTGCCCTTGACTATGCCATGAGCGAGGCAGGTGGTGCATCACAGTTTATGCGTGAGTGTACCCTCGCAAATGGTGATGCCTATTGCGATTGTGGCTACAAAAAGAAAGAGAATAAATAAAAGCTAAGTTTACCGCCTTTGCCGATAATATGTGGGTATTGCCCAAAAAGCTATTAGCCGTCAGCTTTTTATAGCATCACTTAAGGCTTATATCCATGTTGACGGTACAGTGCATAAAGGAAAGAATTAGACTATGTCACAATATATGAAGGAATGATATTATGCTTATAAAAATAGTGACCGCTTTTTCATTATATTTTATCTATTGGTTCTGCTGCTTTCTCGCCACAGGTACAGACAAGAAAAATCTTGCAGGACTGCGTTCCTATCCCGATGCTGTCCAAAAGGCAGTTAGAGAGCACCCAATTTTGGGAAAAGAAGCACCTAAAGAGAAGACTATACTTTCTGTGCTGATAGGAAACATAATCTTATTTACTGTCATATTTTCCATTTTAGGCTTAGCTATGAAAAATATCTTAGCTCTTAACAGCTTCTTGACGGCATTTATATTTTTCCTTGCCTTAGGTGAAGGATTGGGCACCTTTGATCTTATGGTCATTGACCTTTTATGGTGGCGCAGCACTAAGCGCATACGCTTTTCCTTTTTGCAAGAAAAAGAGACCTATCAAGATCCAAGTAAGCATATTGATTCATTCTTGCGTGGTATCCCAATGTTTGCGGTTGCAGCTTTGCTAAGTGGAGCTATTGTGTCTCTTGTCGCTTAATTTTCATTTTCTTCCAATAAAAATATACTCCATCTATTGAAAAAGCTATTATACATAAGTATAATAAAAACAAAGTAGAATAATAGGGGATGTAAAAATGCAAAGGAAGACTAAAATTAAAATAATAGCCGCCTCGGCTTTAATATTGGTTTTTGCCTTATTGGTAAGCTTTGCTGTTTTTTCACATAAGGATAATTATATTCCCGAGATTTATGAGTTAGATGATGAGGCATTAGAACTGCTTTCTTGCCCGTCCTCTGATTTTGTCATGGCTGCTTTAAATATCACTGAGTCGGTGACAGACACCATCTTAGACACCGAGGGTGAAGACGGATATGTAGCTAAGGTCTATTTTGTCAGCAGCTTCATCAATAACAATAAAAATAATGCTGTTGGTACTGAAAACGGTGGCAGCGTTGAGATATTTAAAACTCACGAGGAAGCCTTAATAAGAGATGAATATTTACAAACCTTTAGCAGTGATGCCTTATCAGGTCAAAGCCACTCAGTGGCAGGCTCTCTTGTTATTAGGACTTCGCAGCACCTTGATGCCTACAATCAAAAATATATCACAGATAGGGTGGTACACGCTCTAACCTCCGGTAAGGTCACCGAAGAAGCCGCAGTACAGGCGATGAAGGGCTATCTTAAGGATAAAAACGGCATTGTTGAGATGACATTTTCCTGTGATGATATGCTCTCACTAAATTATGTGGATGTCAAGGCAAGGTTTGAGGAGATTGGCTTTACAAATATCGACTACACCATTAGCGAGATGAACTATAGTAGTGAGACTGAGTTTGACGGTGATGTGATATCAGTTAGCATTGACGGAAAGACAGAGTTTGAGGTGGGTGACAGCTTTAATTGCGACTCAAAGGTTAATATAGGCTATGTCGCTGATAAGAGAGTTGCTGTGCCAAAGTCAAGCTCAGAGTGCGAGGGCGCACAGTACGATGAAATTGTCAGCGCATTTACGGCGGCGGGCTTTGTCAATGTTGAGACTGCACCCTTTGAAACCGCGTACAATAGCGGTGACACTGACGGCAGTGTTATTGCTGTGGTCATAAACGAGACGGCAAGCTTTAATGAGGGTGATAGATTTTCCGCCAACGATACGGTCATTGTCAATTATGTGGTACTGCTGCCGGGTGAGTCACCCTCGAAGAACACTTCAAGTGGTAGCTATTCGGCCACTAAGGCGCAAACGACAAAATCACAGAGTACAAATGAAAAGGCAACTACTACAGCCGCAAGTAATGGAATGGTCTGGATTCCTGTCAATGGTGGCACAAAGTATCACAGCAAGGCGAGCTGCTCAAATATGAAAAATCCTCAAAAGGTGACAATTAGTCAAGCAAAAAGTCAAGGCTACTCACCGTGTAAAAGATGTAATAAATAAAATATGGTGTGGGCTTTTTGGTTTCAAAACTAAAAGGCCCTTTAGTCTTTTTACACTTTTTAAAGGCTAATAATTGATTATTCCTCTTTCTTGTGGTACAATTGCCGTAGATAATTATCAGGATGTGGTTTAATGAACATTTTACACATGAAATATGCAGTTGAGGTGGCAAGAGTCGGCTCTCTTAATAAGGCAGCTGAGACCTTGCTTATAGCCCAGCCCAATATAAGCCGATCGATTAAAGAGCTTGAGGGCGACTTAGGCATAACAATATTTGACCGCACTGCAAAGGGCATGTTTTTAACTCCGGAGGGTGAAACCTTTATCGGCTACGCAAGGGATATATTAAAGCAAATTGAGCAGGTGGAGAATATTTATAAAAACGGACAGATGAAAAAGCAAAAGTTTTCCGTCTCAGTGCCGAGAGCTTGCTACATAGCAGATGCCTTTGTCAATTTTTCCAAGTCTCTTTCTTTGGACCCTGCCGAGATTTTTTACAAAGAGACTAACTCACAAAGGGCTATTAATAATATACTCAGCCACGACTATAAATTAGGCATTATCCGCTACGCTGAAAATTATGACAAATACTTTAAGACAATGCTTGAGGATAAGGGGCTTTGCTATGAAATGGTGACAGAGTTTTCCTATGTGCTTATGATGAGCGAGGAGTGTCCTCTGGCTAAAAAAGAAAGGATAACCTTTGACGATTTGACGGATTATATAGAGATAGCCCACGCGGACCCCTATGTTCCCTCATTGCCTCTTGCAAAGGTTGTCAAGGAGGAGCTTCCCGATAATATCGACAGACGCATTTTTATCTTTGAGCGTGCCAGTCAATTTGACCTTTTAGCCGAGAATCCGCAAACCTTTATGTGGGTGTCTCCCGCACCGCAAAAGATGCTCGACAGATATAATTTAATTCAACGAGAGTGCGTCGATAATAAAAAAGTCTATAAGGATATGCTTATTTATAAAAGCGGATATAAGCTCACTGAGCTTGATAAAAGATTTATAACTCAGCTGTGTGAGTCAAAGAGAAAGCATATAAATGTGGACTGAAATTGCTAAATTGTGTTTATCGGTATAGGGTATATCGATAAATATAATACTGATATAACATTCTTATAATTCCCAAAATCAGATACTTGTGTTAAAATGTGTACAGTTGTGAAAAAGGAGGAAGGGTAATGGAAAAAACAGGTATATCAAAAGCAACCCTCGGTCGCTTGCCGCAATATCTTAATTATTTGAGCAGCTTGCCTGATGGTAAAAGCGAAAATATATCTGCAACTACCATTGCAAAGGACCTTTGTCTCGGCGAAGTACAGGTGAGAAAGGACTTAAACTCAGTTAGCGGTGCAGGCAGACCTAAGGTCGGCTATGCCGTTAAGGAGCTTATAAGTCAGCTTGAGAATTGCCTTGGCTGTAACAAGCTGGCATCTGCGGTTCTTGTGGGTGCCGGAAAATTAGGCAGAGCATTGCTTGAGTATGAGGGCTTTCAGCAGTACGGTGTGAAAATCACAGCCGGCTTTGATTGCAACAGCGAGCCAATATACTTAGGCAAAAACAAAATCCAAATTTTGCCAATGAGTGAATTTGATTCCTATTGTAAAAATAATAATATTAAGATAGGCATCATAACAGTTGGCACAGGCTCAGCTCAGCAGGTTTGTGACACCATGGTCAAAAGCGGTATCAAGGCCATATGGAATTTTGCACCTACGAGATTAAATGTTCCCGAGGATGTGCTGATGAAATATGAAAATCTTGCATTATCCCTTGCATTTCTCAACAATAGACTCACACAATAATTATTAGTATCTGATTTTAGGAGGACATAAAATGCAAACTAAGACTTACGAAATCGTTGACAGCGTAGAAAAGCTGGAAGAAGCAATCGTACGCACAAGAAAGGCTCAACAGGAATTTGCTACCTTTACACAAGAGCAGGTTGATAAGATTTTCCTTGCTGCTGCTTCAGCTGCAAACAAGGCAAGAATCCCACTTGCAAAAATGGCTGTAGAGGAAACAGGCATGGGTGTTGTTGAAGATAAGGTTATCAAAAACAACTATGCGGCAGAGTACATCTATAACGCATATAAAAACACAAAGACCTGTGGCGTTATTGAGGAAGACAAGGCATACGGCATTAAAAAGGTTGCCGAGCCTATAGGCGTTATCGCAGCTGTTATCCCAACCACAAACCCCACATCAACAGCTATCTTTAAGTGCCTCATTGCTCTTAAAACGAGAAATGCTATTATTATCTCTCCTCATCCCAGAGCTAAAGCATCAACTATTGCCGCTGCAAAGCTCGTTCTTGAGGCAGCTGTTAAGGCAGGTGCTCCCGAGGGTATTATCGACTGGATTGATGTTCCCTCCCTTGAGCTTACAAACACAATTATGAAGGAAGCCGACATTATCCTTGCAACAGGTGGCCCCGGCATGGTTAAGGCTGCTTATTCAAGCGGTAAGCCTGCACTTGGTGTTGGCGCAGGTAACACACCGGCAATTATTGATGACAGCGCAGATATCCTTCTTGCTGTTAACTCAATCATTCACTCAAAGACATTTGATAACGGTATGATTTGCGCTTCAGAGCAATCGGTTATCGTTATGGAAAATATATACGGCGCAGTTAAAGAGGAGTTCGCTGCAAGAGGCTGCTACTTCCTCACACCTGCCGAGACCGAAAAGGTTAGAAAAACAATTATTATCAACGGTGCTCTTAACGCAAAAATCGTTGGTCAAAAGGCAGCTAAAATCGCAGAGCTTTCAGGTGTTACAGTTCCCGAGGGCACTAAGATCCTTATTGGTGAAGTTGAAAGCGTTGATATTTCCGAGGAGTTCGCTCACGAAAAGCTGTCACCGGTTCTTGCTATGTATAAGGCTAAGGACTTCCGGGACGCACTCGCAAAGGCAGAGCAGCTTATTGCCGACGGCGGTTATGGTCACACCTCATCAATTTATCTTAACGAGACCACACAGCAGGAAAAGCTCACTGAGTTCTATTCAAGAATGAAGACCTGTCGTATCCTTGTTAACACACCTTCATCACACGGCGGCATAGGCGACCTTTACAACTTTAAGCTTGCTCCGTCACTTACACTTGGTTGCGGCTCATGGGGTGGCAACTCAGTTTCAGAAAATGTAGGCGTTAAGCATCTTATTAATATTAAAACCGTCGCAGAAAGAAGGGAAAATATGCTCTGGTTCCGTGCACCTCAAAAGATATATATTAAAAAAGGCTGTCTGCCTGTTGCTCTTGATGAGCTTAAAAATGTTATGGGCAAGAAAAGAGCATTTATCGTAACAGATAAGTTCCTTTATGAAAACGGCTACACTAAGCCGATTACAGATAAGCTTGACGAGATGGGCATTACTCATACCACCTTCTCAAATGTTGCACCGGACCCAACACTTGCAAGTGCAAGAGAGGGTGCTGCTCAAATGGCAACCTTCAAGCCTGACACAATTATTGCTCTTGGCGGTGGCTCAGCTATGGACGCTGCTAAGATCATGTGGGTGCTTTATGAGCATCCCGAGGCAGACTTTATGGATATGGCAATGCGCTTCATTGATATTCGTAAGAGAGTTTACACCTTCCCGAAGATGGGTGAGAAGGCATACTTTATTGCTGTTCCTACTTCTGCCGGTACCGGCTCAGAGGTTACTCCCTTTGCAGTTATCACTGACGAGTCAACAGGTGTTAAATATCCCCTTGCAGACTATGAGCTTCTTCCCAACATGGCAATTATTGACACAGATTTCCATATGTCAGCTCCTAAGGGACTCACAGCTGCATCAGGTATTGACGCTGTAACCCATGCACTTGAAGCTTATGCAGCAATGCTCGCTACTGATTATACAGACGGCCTTGCACTTAAGGCACTTAAAACAATATTCACCTATCTTCCCAGAGCTTACGATAACGGTCAAACTGATGTTGAGGCAAGAGAGAAGATGGCTAACGCAGCAACAATGGCAGGTATGGCATTTGCTAACGCATTCCTTGGTGTTTGTCACTCAATGGCTCATAAGCTCGGTGCATTCCACCACCTTCCTCACGGTGTTGCAAACGCACTTATGATTGAGGAGGTTCTTCGCTTTAACGCTTCAGAGGCTCCCGTTAAGATGGGTACCTTCTCACAGTACGATCACCCACACACTCTTGCAAGATATGCAGAGGTTGCTGACTATCTCGGCGTTAAGGGTGAGACTGACAGCGAAAAGCTTGAAGGCCTTATAGCTAAGATTAACGAGCTTAAAAAGAGAGTTGGCATTAAGGATACAATCAAGGATTACGGCATTGATGAAAAGGTATTCCTTGAGTCTCTTGATGAAATGACAGAGCAGGCCTTTGACGACCAGTGTACAGGTGCTAACCCAAGATATCCTCTCATGAGCGAAATTAAGCAAATGTATCTCAACGCTTACTACGGCGGTAAGCATTTCAGCGAGCCTGAGATGCCAACAGCTGAGGATATTTCAGAAGATTTCAAGCCCGATGCAGTTAAGACAACTTATCGCAAGGGTAAGAAGGCATAAATAAAGGAGGAAATATAAATGAAACTTGACAGAGTAATTGCAGTTAGAAACAACAAAACCGTATATCGTGACGGCGATGTCTGCGTTAAGGTTTTCGGCGAGGATTATTCCAAGGCCGATGTACTCAATGAGGCTCTTAATCAGGCAAGAATTGAGGACACAGGACTTCGAATTCCAAAGGTTCACGAGGTAACAATGATAGACGGCAAGTGGGCAATTGTGTCCGATTATATTAAGGGCAAGACTCTCTCTCAGTTAATGCAGGAGGATCCCGATAATAAGGACAGCTATATTGAAAAGCTTGTTGACTTACAGCTTGAGGTTCACTCAAAAACAAGCCCCTTGCTTAATAAGCTCAAGGACAAGATGAATAGAAAAATCAGCCAAAGCGACCTTGATGCAACAACAAGATATGACCTTCATACTCGTCTTGAGGGTATGCCAAAGCACAATAAGGTTTGTCACGGTGACTTTAACCCATCAAATATTATTATCTCCGAGGACGGCACAGCATATATCATTGACTGGTCTCATGCCACTCAGGGCAACGCTTCCGCAGACGCAGCGAGAACCTATCTTCTTTTCTGGCTTGACGGTGATATTGAGGGCGCTAAAAAGTATCTCGATATTTTCTGCCGCAAGAGCAACACCGCAAAGCAATATGTTCAAAAGTGGATGCCAATTGTTGCAGCATCACAGTCCGTCAAGGGCAACGCAAAGGAAAGAGAATTCCTGCTTTCATGGGTTGATGTTGTTGACTACGAATAATTAAAGGAGAGCGACAAATGAAAATTACTGTTTGTATCGGTTCATCATGTCACATTAAAGGCTCACGAAAGGTCGTTGAGGAGCTGCAATATCTTGTAAGAGAGAATGGTCTTGGCGACAAGATTGAGCTTGGCGGTACCTTTTGCATGGGCAAATGTCAGCAGGGTGTATGCGTCACAATAGATGACGAGTTCCACTCTGTAACACCGGAAACGGTTGAAGATTTCTTTAAAAAGGAAGTATTAACGAAGGTAAAATAATATGATTATTCAGGTTTGCGTTGGAAGCTCCTGTCATTTAAAGGGTTCGCCCGAGATAGTTGAGCTGCTACAAAAAGCCGTTGATGAATATCATTTATATGATGAAATTACACTTGCCGGTAGCTTTTGTATCGGCAAGTGCAACCGCATAGGCGTAACTGTTCAAATCGACGATGATATTCACACGGGAATTACAAAAGAGAACTTTAAGGAGTTTTTCAAACAAAACGTTTTGGACGTTATCAACAACGAGAGGAATTGATTATAATGTCAAATTGCCTGACGCTAAAAAAATCCAACTGTAAAAATTGCTATAAATGTATTCGCCACTGTCCTGTTAAGGCTATACGCTTTTCAGGCAATCAGGCGCATATTATAAATAATGAGTGCATACTTTGCGGTCAATGCTTTGTTGTGTGCCCTCAAAATGCAAAGCAAATCGTTGACGAAACAGAAAAGGTCAAGGTGCTTATTCAAAGCGGAGATCCGGTAATAGTGTCGCTTGCGCCCTCGTTTATTGCAAACTACGACGGTGTGGGCATTAACGCTATGCGTACCGCACTGAAAAAGATGGGCTTTTATGATGTTGAGGAGACTGCTATTGGTGCGACTATAGTCAAAAATGAATATGAAAGAATACTTGATGAGGATGACAGAGATATAATTATTTCATCCTGCTGTCATGCTGTAAATCTCCTTATTCAAAAGCACTTTCCCTCATGTCTTGAGTACCTTGCCGATGTAATATCGCCTATGCAGGCACACTGCCTTGATATTAAAAAAAGATATCCCAATGCTAAAACTGTCTTTGTTGGCCCATGTGTTGCCAAAAAGGATGAGGCAGATTATTATGGCAATGTTGTTGACGCTGTGCTCACCTTTGAGGAGCTGACAGAGTGGATGAAGGATGAGTCAATTGAGCTTATCCCTGAGGAAGACCACAATGAGTATAGCCGTGCGAGATTTTTCCCAACCACAGGCGGCATACTCAAAACCATGAACGAAAACGGCAAATACACATATGTTGCCATTGATGGTACAGAAAACTGTATTGCCGTCTTAAAGGATATCCAAAACGGCAAGATTCATAATTGCTTTATTGAGATGTCCTCATGTAATGGCAGCTGCGTGGGTGGTCCCGTTATAGAGAAATATCATCACACATCAAATATCAAGGACTATATCGAGGTCGCAAATTATGCAGGCGACAAGGATTTCATCGTTGAGCAGCCAAAGCCCGGTGAAATTAAAAAGTACCTCACATTTATTGAGCACAAGCTAAAGCAGCCCAGTGAAACTGAAATTTCTTCGGCACTTCGCCAAATGGGCAAGTTTAAGCCTGCTGACGAGCTTAATTGCGGCTCATGTGGATATAACACCTGCCGTGAAAAGGCAATTGCAATTTGTCAGGGCAAGGCCGAGATTTCCATGTGCCTTCCCTTCCTTAAAGATAAGGCAGAGAGCTTTTCCGACACTATTGTTAAAAACACTCCCAACGGTCTTATTGTACTCAATGAAAATCTTGAGGTGCAGCAGATAAATAAGGCCGCAAGAAAAATTATGAATATACGCTCAGCATCAGATGTCCTTGGAGATCAGGTTATTCGTATACTTGACCCGACTGTCTTTATGAATGTATTGACAAGTGGCAAGGATGTCAAAGATCAGAGAGTTTATTTAGCGGAATATAACCGCTATGTTGAGCAGACAGTCGTCTATGATAAAGAGTCACATCTTTTAGTTGGCATATTGCGTGATGTGACTGACGAAGAATATGAAAAAGAACGCAAAGAGAATATAAGCCGCAAGACCATAGAGGTTGCCGATAAGGTTGTTGACAAGCAAATGCGTATTGTCCAGGAAATTGCGTCACTTTTAGGTGAGACGGCAGCTGAGACAAAAATAGCACTTTCCAAGCTTAAGGAGTCAATTACGGATGAATGATTTATGTGCAGATATCGGATATAAAAGTATAAATCATGTGGGTGAGGAGCTTTGCGGTGACCATGTCGATGTTGTGGAGGAAAACGAAAACTCAACGGTTATAGTTTTGGCAGACGGCCTTGGCAGCGGTGTTAAGGCGAGTATACTTTCAACCTTGACCTCAAAGATAATCTCCACAATGATGGCTCAGGGCTTGCCTATTGAGGAATGTGTTGCAACTATTGCGGCAACACTTCCTGTGTGCTCAGTTAGAGGTGTGGCATATTCCACCTTCACTATTATGCACATTATTAATAATGAAACTGCTGAGATAATACAATACGACAACCCCCATGTTATAATCATAAGAGACGATGTAAATTATGATTATCCCAAAACTGAAATGAATATCGGTGGCAAAAAAATATTTAAGTCTGTGATTAATTTGCAGGAGAACGATATTTTTGTGGCAATGAGTGATGGCTGTCCACATGCCGGTATTGGAATTATGTATAACTTTGGCTGGAAAAGAGAGGACATAATAGACTTTGTGGAGACTCTTGCACCGGCAGGGTACACAGCAAAAACTCTCTCAACCATGATAGTTGATGAATGTAATAAGCTTTACGGCTTTAAGCCCGGTGACGATGCCACCGCCTGTGTAGTGAGAATTAGAAAAAGAGTACCCATGAATATGCTTTTCGGCCCACCGTCTAACCGTGACGATGCTGACAGAATGATGTCTTTGTTCTTTTCAAAGGAGGGCAAGCACATTATTTGCGGCGGCACAACCTCATCTATTGCTGCAAAATATCTTGGCAAGGAGCTTAGAGCTACACTTAATTTTGAGCAAAGTGATGTTCCGCCAATAGCAGAAATTGAGGGCGTTGACCTTGTAACAGAGGGCGTTATCACTGTTAACAAGGTTGTGGAGTACGCAAAGGACTATCTTGCGGAAAATAAATATTACGAGCATTGGAGCTTTAAGCGTGACGGAGCTTCGCTCATAAGCAGACTTTTATTTGAAGAAGCGACGGATATTAACTTCTTCGTTGGCAGAGCTATAAATCCCGCTCACCAAAATCCCGACCTTCCGATTAATTTTAATATAAAAATGAATCTGGTATCCGAATTATCGGAAAGCCTGAAAAAAATGGGCAAAACCATTAAAGTAAGTTATTTTTGATTATGTGACAAATAGGGTGATATAAATGAGAAAATTTGACACAAAGGTTCAATATTTAAAATATAAAGTTTTGCGTGAGGTTTCAAGTCAGGCGTGGAATGATACACTACTTGAAAACATATTGGAGATACCTAATATCATTGTTCCGGGCAAGACCTCCACAATGCGCTGCTGCGTTTATAAGGAGCGTGCCATACTCGCACAAAGAGTTAAAATGGCAATGGGCGGCAGCAAAGACAACCCCAATGTTATAGAGGTTATTGATATAGCCTGTGACGAGTGTCCTGCGGCAGGGTACGAGGTAACAGACTCGTGTAGGGGCTGTTTGGCGCACCGCTGTGAGGATGTGTGCAAAAGGGGAGCGATTTCCTTTGACCATAACCATGTGGCTCATATTGATAAATCAAAGTGCGTTGAGTGCGGTCAATGTGCAAAGGTTTGCCCCTTCTCAGCTATTGTCAACAGAAAAAGGCCGTGCCAAAACTCATGTAAGGTCAAGGCAATATCCATTAATGATGACAATGCTGCATCTATTGATAATAATAAATGTATACAATGTGGTGCCTGTGTATATCAATGCCCCTTTGGTGCAATCACCGATAAGTCATTTATTCTCAATGTTATTGACATGATCAAAAAAAGTGACAACAACAAAAATTATAAGGTTTATGCTATTGTTGCACCGTCTATTTCCAGTCAGTTTACTTATGCAAAGCTGGGTCAGGTTATATCCGGACTGAAAAGCTTAGGCTTTTACACTGTTATTGAGGCGGCCTTAGGCGCTGATATGGTGGCTCAAGCTGAGTCAAAGGAGTTAAGTGAAAAGGGCTTTTTAACAAGCTCATGCTGTCCGGCATTTGTTACATATATTAAATCAGCTTATCCAGGCTTAGAGCCTTATGTCTCACATAATCTTTCCCCAATGGCAACTCTTGCAAAGTATATTAAATCCACCCACGATAATGCGAAGGTAGTCTTTATTGGCCCATGCACAGCGAAAAAAGCTGAGGCACAGCTTGATAAGGTCAAGCCCTATGTGGATGCAGTGCTGACCTTCGAGGAGCTACAGGCACTTTTTGACAGCAAGGGCATTGACATAACTCAGTTAAATGAGGATGTACTGGATAACGCATCATATTTTGGCAGGATATTTGCTCGCTCAGGTGGCTTGTCCGACGCAGTTAAGCAGGGACTCAAAGAGCAAAAAATCGACTTTGACCTTAAAGCAATCGCCTGCGACGGAATAGATGAATGTAGAGTGGCTCTTTTAAAGAAAAGCAAAAATGTTTTAGATGCTAACTTTATTGAGGGCATGGCCTGTGTAGGTGGCTGCATAGGTGGCGCAGGGTGTCTCACCCACGGTGAAAAGAATAAGGCCGAGGTTGACAAGTACGGCAAAGAGGCACTCGAAAAGACAATAGGTGATGCCTTAGCAATTTTATAAATAATGTAAGGGGCTGCAATTTGGTTTTGCAGCCTCTATTTTATTAATAGGATATTTTCGCATATTTCCTTAAAAACGGGGGCACAGTCAGTGTTGCCACCACTTCCGTTTTCGTCCATAACCACAACAATATAGTGTGGGTTGTTATATGGAAAAAAGCCGGCAAACCAGGTTCTTAGCACCTCATTTCCACTACTATATATGCCGCTTTGAGCCGTTCCAGTTTTGCCGGCAAGGTTAATAAGGCTACTGTGAGCGTTTTTGCCATTGCCCTTTTTAGTCACGCTAAAAAGCATATCCCTTAATTTAATCACTGTCTCGTCACTTAAAACCTTAATGGGGCTTTCGCTTTCTTGCTTTGTCATTAGCCCCATATAGTTTGTAAAGCCCAATATTAGCTTAGGTGTCACATAATTGCCAAGGGCTAAGACATGATATAGCTTTGCAATTTGTAAAGGCGTTGCAGTGAGAGAGCCTTGACCGAAAGCAAAATTAGCGAGGTTTCCTTTTATTTCCAGCTCCTTTTTTTGTGGCAATGTACCACTATCTGAGATAATTGCAGGGGCAAGGACATCCTTTACTCCCAAGGCGCATTGATTGCAAAGTGACAAAAGCAGGTCAATGTCAATTTTATCTATCAGGTTAATAAAATATGTGTTGCAGGATTGCTCCAATGCACCCTTCATGTCAATTTCACCGTGTGCCTTGTGGTTATAGCACTTAAAGGTGCTGTCGCCAATAGTGATTTCGCCCTTGCAAATATATTTCTCATTTTCGTCATAACCGCTTTCCAGTGCGGCAGCTGCCACTAAGGACTTGAAAACCGACCCAACGCTATAGGCTTTCAAGGCCTTATTAACTAAAGGTGAGTCATCACTGTTAAGACTTTTAGCAACATTGTTTTGGTCATATTCGGGGTAGCTTGCCATAGCTAATATTTCACCTGTGTGAGCGTGCACAACAATGGCGCAGCCGCTTTTAATTTTGCTGCTTTTAAGGGCGTCCTGTGTTATTTTTTGCACACGAGAGTCAATACTCAAAACGACTCCGCCTTTAGATGTGTAGCCGTTGTCGTTGACAGTTTTGTCCATGCCTGCAAGGACTCTGCCCACAGCGTCAACATCAAAGGTCACACTGAGCTTACCACTGTGCTCCTTTAGGTACGCGTTATAGGTTTTCTCTATACCCGTAACGCCTTCCCGCCCGGTAGAGTCGCAGTAGCCTATTAGATGGACGGCTAAATTGTCGGCAGAGTACCGCTGTGAAATGGAAAAGGTGCGAATAAACTCATTGTTTATCTCCTTAGATACCTGACAAATAAACGGGTAGCCATCCTTTATCCTTTCTTTTATTATGCTCTCATCTATTTCGCACTTTAGATATTCATATGCACTGGCACATGGGGTCACAACAGCTAAAAGCTTTTTTTCATTTTCCACAAGGGGAGTGTAGTTCCTGTCATAAATCAGCCCTCTTTTTTCGCCGACAGTGACAGTGCGCTTGCTTTGGTTTTGCGCTACCGAAGAAAAGTCGCTGCGCTGAATATAGGCTATTCTAAAGAGCAATGCCATAAAAGTAAAAACAATGAATATATATAATGATAGACTTCTTTTTAGCACTAATAATCACCATTTATTATTCTTTGTTAGGATTGCCGGACAATGCAAGGCAAAAAAATGGAAAAAAATATAACTATTTTTGTAAAAGGTCTTGATTTTTTTGGAAAAAGGGCTAAAATATAATTAGCACTCGAAAGAGGAGAGTGCTAATTCTTAGCAAACTAATAAATAATTTAATTGCGGAGGTATAAATCATGAATATTAAACCTTTACTTGACAGAGTTGTTTTAAAGGCAACAGAGGTTGAGGAGACTACACAAAGCGGCTTCATCCTCACAAGCGCATCACAGGAAAAGCCACAATTTTCCCAGGTTGTTGCAGTTGGCCCCGGTGGCATAGTTGATGGCAAAGAGGTCACAATGTATGTAAATGTTGGCGACAAGGTTATAACCGGTAAGTATTCCGGCACAGAGGTTAAGCTCGACGGTGAGGAATATACCATAGTTCGTCAAAGCGAAATTTTAGCAATTGTAGAGTAAGACAGGAGGCAATATATTATGGCTAAACAAATTATTTATGGTGAAGAAGCAAGAAAGGCTTTACAAAACGGTATTGACAAGCTTGCAGACACAGTTAAAATTACCCTTGGCCCTAAGGGCAGAAATGTTGTAATCGACAAGAAATACGGCGCACCCCTTATTACAAACGACGGTGTTACAATCGCAAAGGAAATCGAGCTTGAAGATGCCTTTGAAAACATGGGTGCTCAGCTTATTAAAGAGGTTGCAACAAAGACAAATGATGTTGCAGGTGACGGTACAACAACAGCTACACTTCTTGCACAGGCTCTTGTTCGTGAGGGTATGAAAAATGTTGCTGCCGGCGCAAACCCAATGGTAGTTAAAAAGGGTATTCAAAAGGCAGTTGCAGCTGCAATTGAGACAGTTAAGGCAAATTCCAGCCCTGTTACAACCTTTGAGGATATTGCAAGAATTGCAACTATCTCATCAGCAGACGAGAGTATTGGTACTCTTATAGCTGAGGCTATGGAAATAGTTACTACAGACGGTGTTATCACTGTTGAGGAGTCAAAGACAGCCGAGACAATGAAAGAGGTTGTTGAGGGTATGCAATTTGACAGAGGCTACATTTCACCTTATATGGCAACTGACCTTGATAAGATGGAGGCTGTTATTGATGACGCTTCAATCCTTATTACAGATAAAAAGATAAGCAATATTCAAGAGGTTCTTCCGTTACTTGAGCAAGTGCTCAAAATGGGCAAGAAGCTTGTTATTATCGCAGAGGATGTTGAGGGTGAGGCTCTTGCAACACTTCTTGTTAATAAGCTTAGAGGTACATTTACCTGTGTTGCTGTTAAGGCTCCCGGCTTTGGCGACAGAAGAAAGGAAATGCTTCAGGATATTGCAATTCTTACAGGCGGTCAGGTTATCACAAGTGATTTAGGTCTTGAGCTTAACACCGCAACAATTGATATGCTCGGCTCAGCAAGACAGGTTGTTGTAACTAAGGAAAACACAACAATTGTTGATGGTGCAGGCGATAAGGCAAGCATTAAGGCTCGTGTTAACCAGATCAAATCTCAAATTGAGTCCTCAACCTCAGAGTTTGACACAGAGAAGCTCCAGGAAAGACTCGCTAAGCTCTCAGGCGGTGTAGCTGTTATTAAGGTTGGTGCTGCAACTGAGACAGAGATGAAGGAAAAGAAGCTTCGTATTGACGATGCACTTGCAGCAACTAAGGCAGCCGTTGAGGAAGGCTCTGTTGCAGGTGGCGGTGTAGCACTTCTCAATGCAATACCCAGTGTAAACGCCCTTCTTGAAAAGACAGAGGACGAGGACGAAAAGACAGGTATTCGTATCGTACTCAAGGCACTTGAGGAGCCTGTTCGTCAAATAGCTAAGAATGCAGGTCTTGAAGGCTCAGTTATCATTAACGAGATCGTTTCAAGCGGCAAAACAGGTTACGGCTTCAACTTCGCTAAGGAAGAATATGTATTTATGAATGAAGCCGGCATACTTGACCCAACAAAGGTAACACGCTCAGCTCTTGAAAACGCTTCAAGTGTAGCAGCTATGGTACTCACAACTGAGTCACTTATTACAGATATTCCTGACCCGGCAGCAGACGCAGCAGCTGCAGCAGCAATGGCACAAGGCGGCGGAATGTATTAATATAGCCGAAATATCGCGATAAAATCATCGGATATAGTGTTCGGTATTGACAAATCTCTTTATAAATGCTAAAATAAAGAGGAATATTTTTAAGGGGACTTTATCTATTCCATGGATAAGGTCCCTTATTTTAAGGAGTCAGTTTATGAAAAAAGATGTTGTTATTATTGGTGCAGGCCCCGCAGGTATTTTCACTGCTTTAGAAATGATAAAAAAGGGCAGCAAAAAAAGCATTGTAATTGTTGAAAAGGGTCAAAGTGTAGAAAAGAGACATTGCCCCAAGGATAAGACTAAAAAGTGCGTTGGCTGTAAGCCATATTGCCACATTACCACAGGCTTCTCCGGTGCAGGCGCATTTTCCGACGGTAAGCTTTCCCTTTGCTATGAGGTTGGCGGTGACTTGCCACAGCTTATAGGCGAGAGAGTCGCTCAGGAAACTATTGACTACACAGACAGCATTTATCTTGAGTTTGGTGCAGACACACATATTGAGGGCATCAACAACTCAAAGGAAGTTAAGGAAATTCGTATGCGTGCTATTCAGGCAGGCTTAAAGCTTGTTGATTGCCCAATTAGACACATGGGCACTGAAAAGGCACAGAGCATTTATTTTGCCATAGAGCAATATCTCATTAACCATGGTGTTGAGATAATTTTCGGCTATGAGTGCTATGATATTATCCTCGAGGACGGCACCTGTAAGGGCGTACATATCCGCTCATATAAGGGCGATGAGATGACAATTGAGTCTGACAGCACTGTTATTGCAACAGGTAGAAGGGGAGCAGAGTGGCTGGAAAAAATCTGTGCTGAATATGATATTGCTCACCAACCCGGTACCGTTGACATAGGTGTCAGAGTAGAAGTTAGAAATGAAATTATAGAGAAGGTCAATGAGGTGCTTTATGAGTCAAAACTCATTGGTTATCCTCAGCCCTTTAAAAACAAGGTTCGTACCTTCTGCCAAAACCCGGGCGGCTTTGTTAGCCAGGAAAACTATGACAACGACCTTGCTGTTGTCAACGGCCATTCCTATAAGGATTTAAAGAGCAACAACACCAATCTTGCAATTTTGGTGTCACACAACTTCTCTTACCCATTTAACCAGCCTATTGAGTACGCGAGAAAGGTAGGCGAGTTAACCAACATGCTTGGCGCCAACCACATTTTGGTGCAGCGCTTTGGCGACATTTTAGACGGCAAGCGTACCTGGGAAAAGGAGCTGTCACAGTCAAATGTTAAGCCCACACTTCCCGACGCAGTTGCAGGCGACATCACCGCAGCTATGCCCTATAGAGCAATGATGAATATTATTAATTTCATTAAGGCCGTTGATCATGTTGTACCCGGCTTTGCCTCAACCGAGACTTTGTTGTACTCACCGGAGCTTAAGTTCTACAGCAACAGAGTTAAGATGGACGACAAGTTTAACACAAATGTTAAGGGTCTTCACTGTCTCGGCGACTCCTCAGGCTGGACAAGAGGTCTTATGATGGCAAGTGTTATGGGTGTACTCATGGGCAGAGAGCTAATATAAAAGCTTTGTGCAACATTAACAAAAATTGCCTTTCTTGTTAAAACTTATTGACAAATGGTGCTTATTGGTGTATACTTTAGATGTAAAAAAGAGAAAGGGGTGTTACCAATGTACCATTAAGTCGGGTGCAAGTAAGATAAATCTGACCCACTGCGACAAGGGTTAAATTGCCGACAAAACGCTACAAATTAAGATGATATCAGACTGCACCTCAGTCGAAAATATATAGCACGAAAGTGTGATAAATTGATTTGCAAAAAGGGCACAATCAGCAAAGCTGAACAGCCAAAACTAAAGGTTATATTAAAATAAGCAATAGGTTTATTACAGTGCAAGGACAATTTAATATATTTATTGTTAATTGAGATATTATTGATTTTTTTCATTTTGTATTTCTTTTCATGCTGGCACCGCTTACTCCTGCGGTGTCAGCACTTTTTTGTTTTATTTTGAAATTGGGGGATTGATTTTTGGGGAAAATGGTGGTATGCTATCAATGACATAATATATGTTTACTTTTTTTAAAAATTGGAGGAAAAACAGATGAAAAAGACAACGAAAAAAATCTTATGTACATTGCTGATAATGGTGATGTGCCTTGCAAGTGTACCTCTTAGTGGGTTTGTAGGGTTGGATTTACAGCTTTTTAGCACAGCTGCTGCAGCGGACGAGCTTGCTGCAACCGGAACTTGTGGTGAAA
Source organism: uncultured Faecalibacterium sp. (assembly GCA_964504475.1). Lineage (GTDB taxonomy): Bacteria > Bacillota > Clostridia > Oscillospirales > Acutalibacteraceae > UBA6857. Next base: position 18,807 of record CAZDEL010000031.1, read on the forward strand.
ATGTTACCTACACTTATAACAGCAGCACAGGTGAGCTTGTTATAAGCGGTACAGGTGAAATGTATGATTATGACTATTATGACTCGCTGTTTTCCGGTAGCGACATAAAAAGTGTCGTTATTGAAAATGGTGTAACGAGCATAGGTTATTGTGCTTTCGTAGAATGTTACTCTCTTACAAGTGTAACAATTCCCGGAAGTGTAAAAAGAATACATGGTTACGCTTTCAGCCATTGCGAATCTCTCGTAACAGTCGATATCCCAAATGGCGTTGAAACTATAGCATACTCTGCTTTTGATAATTGTTATGCCTTAAAAACCATTTCTTTATCAGATACCGTAACAAATATTGGCGACCTTGCATTTTACAATTGCCATTCTTTAGAGAACATATTAGTAGATGGCGACAATGAAAACTATTCTAACCTTGATGGTATGTTATTTAATAAAAATAAAACTGAGCTTATTAGATGTCCTATTGGAAGAAAATTGACGTCATATACCATACCAAGCTCTGTAGAAAAAATTGCCGTCGGTGCTTTTGAAGATTGTCGAGCTCTTGAAAGCATAATTATCCCCGGCAGCGTAAAATGTATTGATGAAGCTGCTTTTAGAGGCTGTTCCTCATTGAAGAATGTAACAATTCTCAATGGAACAACAAGTATTAATTATAATGCTTTTGCTAGTTGTAGCGCACTTAAAAGTATAGCCATACCGGAAAGCGTAACGGCTATAAGTGAGTTTGCGTTTGATGACTGTGATTCAATTGAAAGTATAACAGTAAGTGCAGATAGCAAACACTTTTCAAGCGACAGTAGAGGTGTTTTGTTTAATAAAAATAAAACGGAGTTAATTAAATATCCTATTGGTAACACACAAACATCTTATGATATACCTAATTCGGTAACAAAAATAGGCAGACGAGCTTTTGAAAAGGCGATTTTTCTTGAAAACGTTACTATACCCGGCAGTGTGACGACCATTGATGAAGGTGCCTTTGTTTACTGTGAGAAACTTAAAAGCATAAGCATCCCAAATGGAGTAACCGGTATTGGATATGGTGCTTTTGAACATTGCTATATGCTCAATAGTATATCATTAGGCGATAACATTGAGGATTTATGCTATCGTGCTTTTTACAATACTGCTTATTATAACGATTCAAGCAATTGGGAAAACGGAGTTTTATATATCGGAAAATATTTAATCACTGCCAACGAATCAATTACCGAATGTAACATTAAAGAAGGAACTTTGCTCATTGCTTATTACGCTTTTTCTAATTGCGAATCACTCGAAAGTGTTGCAATACCCGGTAGCGTAAGAAGTATTAACTATGGAAGTTTTATGGATTGTAGCGCCCTTGAAAGCATAACCGGCGGTGATAATATTAAAAACGCTAATAAAGATGCTTTCTATGGTTCTGCTTATTATAATGATGAGTCAAATTGGGAAGATGGTGTTTTTTATATAGGCAAGTGCCTTATTGATGCTGACTCATCAATTATAGAATGTAATGTAAAAGACGGAACTGTATGTATAAGCGCAGAGGCTTTTGAAAATTGTGATAATTTAGATGATATTAATATACCAAACAGTGTAAAGTATATTGGTAGTAGCGCTTTTGATGATTGCGATTCATTGAAAAAGATTACTATACCAAGTGGTGTCACGAGTATAAGTGATTACACTTTTTATGATTGTAATAATCTTGTAACTGTAGTTTTACCTGAGGGTATAGTCAGCATTGGCGAGGGTGCTTTTAATGATTGTTATTATCTTAAAAATATTAATTTGCCTGCTAATCTGGTTTATATAGGTGATTCTGCTTTTTATAATTGCGACTCAATCGAGAGTATTAATATACCAAATAAAGTTACAAGTATAGGTGATAATGCTTTTTACTCTTGTGATTCAGTTGCTACTATTACTGTACCAAGTAGCGTTACCCATATTGGAAAAACAGCTTTTGCAAAGTGTGTGCTTGTTAAAAAAATAACAGTAGATGCCAACAACAATAACTATTTATGTGATGATAATGGTGTTTTGTTTAACAAGGATAAGACTGAGCTTATTTTATATCCCGCCTCTTATGCTAAATTAGCATCATATACTATCCCTAATACAGTAACAAATATAAGCGAAGCTGCTTTTTATGGCAACAGGTTTTTAAAGAATATAATTATTCCTAATGGAATAACAAAGATTGAAGATGAAACTTTTTCGCACTGTCGTTATCTTAAGAGTGTAGTTATTCCCACCGGTGTTGAAGAAATAGGTGCTGAAGCTTTTTATTGTTGCGGTTCTCTTAAGAGTGTGGTTATTCCAAATAGTGTATTAAGCATAGGCTCACGAGCTTTTTCTTGTTGTCAAGTTCTTGAAGATATATCTATACCAAATGGTGTAATATCTATAGGAGAATATGCTTTTGCAGATTGTAATGAAATTAAAACAATAAACATTCCTGCAAGTGTATCTGAAATCGGATATAATACTTTTATATATTGTGATAAGCTTGAGACTATTACAGTGAGCGACTCAAATAAATTTTATTCAAGTGATAGCCGAGGAGTTTTATTTAACAAAGACAAAACTGTACTTATAAAGTATCCTGAAGCTAATAGAGAAAAATCATACGACATACCAAACACTGTTACTCATATAAGCAGATATGCTTTCTACAATTGTAAATATCTAAAGAATGTGACTATACCCAATAGCGTTAAAATAATAGACGACAATGCTTTTTACGATTGTACTTTTCTTGAAAAAATAACTGTGCCCGGTAGCGTAAAAAGCATTGGAGAAAATGCTTTTAGTTATTGTACATTCCTTGAAAGTGTAACAATAGAAAACGGCATTGAGTGTATCTATTATGATGCATTTTCGCACTGTAAATTCATTGAAAACTTGACTATTCCTTCAAGTGTAACGACAATAGGTAATCGTGCTTTCTATGGTTGCAGTTTCCTTAAAGGAATAACTGTGGATAGTAATAATGAGAATTATTCAAGCGACAGTGACGGAGTGTTATTTAATAAAGACAAGACGATTCTCATTCAGTATCCTATCGGCAGGGAAGAAACATCATATACTATACCAAGTACAGTAAAAGAAATTGATAGCAATGCATTTAACGGATGTACTTATATTGAAAGCTTAACTATACCCGGAAGTGTAAAATTCATAAGAAGCTATGCTTTTGAAGGTTGTGAGTATCTCAAAAATATCGTTATGGCCAACAGTGTAACGAATATAGATTATGGCGCTTTTTCAGGATGCAACGCTTTGACAGATGTCTATTATAGCGGTAGTGAAGCTGAGTGGAATGATATTGATTTTGAAAGCTATAACGACCCACTTTTACACGCAAAAATTCAATTTGGAGTTACAGATGCAAACACCATAAAAGATGATGTATCCGGTGTGAAATTATCTTACTCTGATGATGCCTTTACAGAAGATCCGGAGCTTGTAGTTTTAGAAAGAGAAATATCTAACGCTAATTTTATCTTCGGTGTTAATGCACACTACAAAGCCTATGATATTACTATTGAAATCGACGAGCAAAAGGTACAACCAAATGGCAAAGTTACTGTTAAGATGCCAATTCCATCGGGATTTGACATAGATTCAACAGAGGTTTATTACATTGACAATAATGGTGTGACCACTCTCATAGAAAGTTCAGTTGTAAGTGGCTACATTGTTTTTGAAACAGATCACTTTAGCCTCTATGCCCTTGTTGATAAAAGCTCACCTGAGGAGCACGAACATGAATATGATGTGACGAATACAGTATTGCCCACCTGTACATCAGCAGGCTCAAAAACCTACACCTGCACCTGTGGTGACACCTACACTGACACCCTTCCCGCTACCGGTCACATTGACTCCAACTCCGACTCATATTGTGACTCTTGTGGTACTGACCTCAACCCACAAGCACATTGCACTTGCAATTGCCACAAAACCGGTATCACAAAATTCTTCTTCACAATCATCAATTTCTTCGAGAAGCTCTTTGGCAACAACAAGGTTTGCGCCTGCGGAGCAGCTCACTAAATTAGATCTTCTCACCTAAATAATGACAGGTACTTTGCGTGACCTCACCAAAGTACCTGTTATATTATTTTTACCCACCTTACTGCTTCGGCAGAGTACCAAAAAACCGTAGCAAATCTCGCCACGGTCAAGTCAAAAATAAAAAGCCTCAATCGCTTTCACGACGAGGCTTTGGTGCGGATAACAGGACTTGAACCTGCACACCTTACGGCACAAGAACCTAAATCTTGCGTGTCTGCCAATTCCACCATATCCGCATTTCACTTTGATTTATTATATCACAAAACTTATTATTGTCAAGTTTTGTGCTTGATTTTTATTGCAAAGTCAAAAAATATGCCGCCGAGATCTCTCTCGACGGCATATAGCTTAAAATCAATAGTGCATCGCACCGCATGAGCAAACTTGATTGGTACCAAAAAGCTTGTAGAAGAAGCAAATTATCTTCCAAATAAAGCCCATGAAGCCGGATTTATGACAGTTGCATGAGCAGTTGCGGCTGCGGTTGTCGCCACAATTTGCACACACGCTGCCTTGATAGTTGTGACCGGTGGCAGCGATGTTTCTAATTTCCACATGGTCACAATTTTGACAAGTGGATCGTTCCAGACCGCTCTCAGTGCAAGTGGGATGCTTCACGACACTAAAGCCACTCATCTTGTGTGCCAGCTTTTGCGTAACCTTTTGCGCCTCAATTATTTCGCCACATTCACTACATTTTTTGCCCTGTGTCATGCCGGTACTATTGCACGTTGCGGCAATAGGTGACATAGTCGTTTCACAGTGAGGT
>CAZDEL010000032.1:0-22964 GCA_964504475.1 uncultured Faecalibacterium sp.
TGCTTGCCTGACTTTTTCCATTTTTATATGCATATTTAACTATTGCTTGCTTTTTTCTTGCTTCTTGTGTTATTATATTTATGAGAAGTACCTCTCTTTTCGGTTAATGGTTTTTAGCAGATTCATTATACCATATTTTGAGGTTACTTCTCTTTCTTTTTGGGTCACATCATTTTAACACATACAATTTTCATTTTTTCCATTAAATTATTTATCCTCCCACCTCCCCACCTCGGCAGAGTACCGCCAAAGCCCTAAACTCACAGGATATTTTACTCAAATTATAGAAATTAATCTTCATTTGTGCTATAATTAACCTTAATAAACCTATCTTATTAAGGAGTGCCATTTTGAAAAGCTTTGAAATAAAAAAGAATGACGCAAATCAGCGTCTTGATAAATATCTCACTAAGACCCTACCTAACCTGCCAAAGGCACTTATGTATAAATATATCAGAATCAAACGCATTAAGGTCAATGGCAAGCGTGCAGAAATATCAACTCGTCTCATGGAAGGCGACATAGTGGATATGTATATTAATGACGAGTTCTTTGAGAAAAAGGAAACTGTGTATGACTTTATGTCAGCATCTAAAAATATCGACATAGTTTATGAGGACGATAATATTATTTTGCTTAATAAAAAAGTGGGGCTACTCTCCCACCCAGATGACAGTGAATATATTGACACACTTATTACACGAGTTAAACGCTACCTTTATGAAAGCGGCAAATGGCAAGTGGAAAATGAAAGCTCCTTTACACCGGCACTTGTTAACCGCATCGACAGGAATACCGGCGGCATAGTCATATGCGCTAAGACTGCCGAGGCTTTAAGGGTACTCAACCAAAAAATGAAGGATAGAGAGCTGCATAAAATATATCTTACTGTGGTTCATGGCAAAATGGAAAAGGATAGTGCGCTTTTAGAGGGCTATCTCGTAAAGGACGAAAAGAAAAATAAAGTCTTTGTTTCAAAAAAGCCTATGGAAAACGGCAAGCTCATTAGGACTAAATATAAGGTGCTTGGGTACAAGGACGGCTTGAGCCTGCTTGAAGTTGACCTTCTCACCGGCAGGACACATCAAATCAGAGCACACTTAGCCTCTATAGGTCACCCACTTTTAGGTGACGGAAAATATGGCACAAATAAGCTGAATAAAAAAACCGGCTATAAAAAGCAATGCCTTTGCTCATATAAGCTAATATTTGACTTTACTACACCGGCAGGTGAATTAGAATATCTCAACGGTAAGCAGTTCACCATAAAAGATATATGGTTTCAACGAGAATTTAACGAAGGGACTTTATAATTATGAATAATACTGACGATATAATTGAAATGAGACAGCGTGCTCAACAGCTAAGAGAAATTATCAACTATCACAACAAAAAATATTATGAAAATGACGAGCCTGAAATTGAGGATTTCGAGTATGATAAGCTTCTTCACGAGCTAATAGCCATTGAGGAAAAATATCCCGACTTAGTCACTGCCGACTCCCCCACTCACAGAGTTGGCGGCAAGGCCGATGCGATGTTTACTCCCGTTGAGCATATTGTGCCCATGGAGAGTCTTCAAGACGGCTTTAGTGAAGAAGATGTCTTAGCCTTTGACCAAAGAGTCAGAGCCGCTATAGCTGACCCTGTTTATATAGTTGAGCCTAAAATTGACGGACTTTCTGTGTCATTGGAGTATAGAGACGGTGTTCTTGTTACAGGCTCAACACGAGGTGACGGCAGAACCGGTGAAGATGTCACCGCAAATATTAGGACAATACGCTCCATTCCTTTAAGGATAGATGCTGATTTGCCCCTTCTTGAGGTACGCGGCGAAGTATATATGCCAAGGGAGGTTTTTACCCGCCTAACAGCAGAGCAGGAGTTAAATGGAGAAAAGACCTTTAAAAATCCTCGTAACGCAGCTGCCGGCTCATTAAGACAAAAAAATCCAAAAATAACAAGCAAAAGACACCTTGATATTTTTACCTTTAACATTCAGCGCATTGAGGGTAAGGATATTAACTCACACAAGGAGTCTCTTGATTATATTAAGGAGTTAGGCTTTAACACAGTGCCATTTTATACTCGCTGCAATAATATTAATGAGGCCTTAAATGAGATACACCGCATTGGTGAAATAAGAGGCACTTTGCCCTTTGATATTGACGGTGCAGTCATAAAGGTTGACGATTTCGAATCAAGACGAGCTTTAGGCTCAACGGCAAAGTTCCCAAAATGGGCTTTGGCTTATAAATATCCACCGGAGGAAAAGGAGACTACCCTACTCGATGTGGAGATTAATGTTGGCAGAACCGGTGTGCTCACCCCAACGGGCATATTTGAGCCTACCTCTTTAGCCGGTACTACTGTAAGTCGTGCAACACTTCACAATCAAGATTTTATTGACGAAAAGGGTATATCAATCGGTGATAAGGTCATTATCAGAAAAGCCGGTGATATTATACCTGAGGTGGTTTGTGTTGTCAGTCATAAGGAAGGTGCTACACCTTATCGTATTCCCGATATATGCCCATCTTGTGGTGGCAAGGTGACAAGGGAGGACGGAGAAGCCGCTTTAAGATGCTGCAACCCGGATTGCCCAAATCAGCTGCTTAGAAACCTGATTCACTTTTGCTCGAGAGATGCAATGGATATTGAGGGCATGGGTACAGCAGTCCTTGATTCTCTCGTAAATGAAGGCTTAATTAAAACTGCCGCTGATATTTATACTCTTGACAGAGATAAAATCGCAAGCATTGACCGCATGGGAGAAAAAAGCGCAGACAATCTTATTGCAGCCGCAGAAAAGTCAAAGAAAAACGACTTAGCTAAGTTAGTTTATGCCTTAGGCATACGACATATTGGTCAAAAGGCAGGCAAGCTTTTAGCCGAGCACTTTGGCTCAATGGATAAGCTTATAGCTGCCACAACACAGGAGATAGCCGAAATTGAAGGCTTTGGTTTAATAATGGCTCAAAGCGTAACAGACTTTTTCTCTCACCCTGAAAGTCTAAAGCTAATTGAGGATTTAAAAGGCCTTGGCATAAATATGGAAAATCAAAAGGAGATAGTTGACCTTCGTTTTGAGGGCAAGACCTTTGTCTTAACCGGCACACTGCCAACTCTCACAAGAAGTGAAGCGTCAAAAATCATTGAGACCTTTGGTGGCAAAACATCCTCAAGCGTATCAAAAAAGACGAGCTATGTTTTAGCCGGTGAGGACGCAGGCAGTAAACTAAAAAAAGCCAACGACTTAGGCATAACGGTTATTAGTGAGAGTGAATTTTTAGAGCTAATAAAATAAAAAATCAGGGCTTCTTGGATTTTTTCCTTGAAGCCCTTTTCATTTAAAAGCCTATAAGCAAAAAGCAAAGCCTTTGGTTTTGCAACATAAAGGCTCCGCTTTTAAACTTAAAATTATTTATATTCCTTCTTATAGCCTTCCTCATCATAGATGAAAAGTGCATTAAGAGCAATTTCAAGACCTTTTTCAACAGTCTTCATATTCATGTTATCTGCTGTGTCGCGTCTTGTGTGATAATATCTTGGTGGGCCGGGGTTCATAGCTGCAAGAGTTACAGCGGGAACGCCGAGCTTTTGAACTGCTGCACCGTCTGATGCTCCAAGATAAACCGATGAATAGGGAAGGTCAAGACCAGCTTCTAAACCGGCCTTTTTAAGCAGTGAGCAAATACCGGCATCCATCTTTACAGTACCGGACATATCACGCTCGTAAATAGCGATATCCTCATAGTCTCTGAGAGTCTCAAGGCCAATAAAGATTGTCGGGATTTTAGTAAGCTCATCCTTGTGTCTTTTAATATATGCTCTTGAACCACGAAGACCGGATTCCTCAGAGCCTGCGCTCATTGCAACAACCTCAGTGTCTTCGAAATTAATGTCATTATCCTTGAGATACTTAAGTACAGCTACAGATGCCATGGTACCTGTCAGGTTATCGTTTGCACCATGAACACAGCGCTTGTTGTTAAGGAAGAACAATGCAACTACACCGCCCGGCGCAAATGCAAGCTGAAGCCAATAGAAGATCTCATATGATGTACTCTCGGGCTTAAACACACCGGTAAGGAAGAAAATGTTAATGAAGAAAATGACAAAGAGTGAAATTACAGCATAACCACCTGCTATGTACAGTAAGATGTTGCCACCAAGATGGGTATAAGTCCACTCAAAGGATGAGTCAACATGGCCGCTGAAGATAATTCTCTTTTTAGCTTCGCCTGTCGCCTTTTTAACACCGATTACATTGTGTGAGATTGCTTTTGGGAAAATAAAATCATAAAACTCTTTATACATTACAAACTCTAAAACCATACAAACAAGGGCAAGAGCTGTAAGCACAACGCTGACAACGGGAAGCTTAACCATTGAGAAAACAACTGAAATAAGTAACAGCGCACCGCATATTGCAATAAAGCTCATAAATGCCTTTGGTGCAAGCTTAAACTCCTCTATTGTTACCTCATCAGCACAGGTTCTTAACTGGTCTGCGATATATTCCTGAGCCTTTTTTTCGCTTTCGCTACCGGCAGGTCTCGGACCGATTTCTTTACAGATTTTTTTGATCTCTCTGACAGTGTAGTTTGTGTACATTCTGACAGAGGCTGCATAGTTTTTAACGCTTTCACTTGCTTTCAAAACTATCTACTCCTTTTTAATATTAAATATTTCCTCCAAATATGCCTGTAGTTAGTCCTGTCAAACACCATTTGGACTGTGTCAATTGTATCACAAACGGACAAAATAGTCGAGATTTTTTGTTAAAGTTTAACAATTGTTAAAAATTGAAACTATTGTAAAAGCTCTGTTAATTTTTTGTTAAGATTATTAATTAATTGTTTCATAAAGTTGAAAAAGAGCGGTTAAAGTGAATAACCGCTCACTAATTTTTTTGCTGTCAAATTTCGTAATCCACGCTCGCTCTGTCTTCCTTGACTAAAGCGACAAATGTCGATATCTTAACATGGTCAGGATGCACCTTATATCTGTTGACATCCTCAAGATTATCGAAGGTGCTTATAAGCACAGCGTCAAACATTCCTTCCTTGGGATTGACATTGAGATGTACCTGCATTTCTCTGATAAAGTCAATTTTTTGTGGGAGTGCTTCCAACATAGACTTAACCTTAAGGAGATTATCCTTTTTGTCAGCACCCTCGGCAAAATCCTTAAATTTCCACATAACAATGTGTTTAACCATAATGATTACCTCTTTTCTATATTTTAGCCTAATTCAGGCTCACATGTAAATTCAATTTCCTCGTTGCCCTTTATGCCATCGGACTCAAAAACAATTATCTCGTTTTTGCCCATTTTTAAAATGGAAGCCGGTAAATAAAGAGTCTTTTGGGGGCCGATATCCCAATATCGTCCAAGGTTAAAGCCGTTGATAGTTACAAAGCCCTTTGTGAAGTTCTCTAATTTTAAAAATGTGTCTTTAACCTCCTTGATATTAAATTCGCCCCTATAAAATACACTCTTTTCGTTTTGTAGACTGCCGTCAAAGGAAAGACGGTCAAGATTATCCATAGGCAGCGTATATACATCCCAGCCGAAATGTATTTTGCCATCAAGAAGACATCGACCTGCAATGCCCTTTTTACGCATCATTTTTGCGCCAAAATTAGCTCTGCCCATGTTTTCACACAGTACCGTAAGAACATCACCCTTTTTTGCACTAATCTTAGTTTCAAGCCTGTCATTGATATAAAGTATATCAATTAAGTTGTCGTTTATATAGATTTGTGCTCTATCACCAAGGCTCTCAAAAGAAAGGCTTACATTCTCATAATCACGGTTTAATTTAGTCATGTAAGCGATATAGCCGTAGCCGTTACCGTAATACTCCATGGGCTTTGGCACATCGGTATAAATAGGTGCCGAAAGCTCTTTTAATGATGAAAATATGCCCTGCTTTTGCGTTAAGAGTACCTTGCCATAGGCTTTTTTAGCTCTGTTTTCCGGTACCTCAGGCAAAGGATAATCTATGTGCTTTTGAATAATCTTACGCACCGCATAATACTTAGGTGTCACATCACCGCACTCCGTTAAAATCGCATCATAATCATAGCTCGTAACATCGGGTGCAAATTTTTCATAATGATTTGCTCCGCTTGTAAAGCCAAAATTAGTGCCGCCAATAAACATATACATATTAAGGCTGCCTTTGTTGAGCATATCGTCAACGACCTTAGCGTAATCCTCAGGGCTTGTTGTGTGGTGCTTATCGTCACCCCATGCATCAAACCAGCCGTTCCACATTTCCATGCACATTTTTGGTGCATTGGGATAAAGCTCATCATGCGCTTTAAAGTTTTCCTCAACACGGCTGCCAAAGTTTAAGGTGGAAAAGCATCCTTCAACACTGCCGTCAAGGAGATTTGCCCTTGATGTTCCATCGGATGTGAATAAGGGTACATCAATGCCCCTTTTAATATAGGCATCTCTAAGATAGCTAAGATATTCACGGTCATCGCCGTAATAGCCGTATTCGTTTTCAATTTGCATCATAATTACAGGGCCGCCATTAGTCACGAGCAAGGGCCTGATTTGTGAAAACAGTGCATCGAGATATTTGTCAAAGCACTCGATATACGCCTTATTGCTACAGCGAATTTCCATATTTTCGTCTGTTTGAATCCACCAAGGAAGTCCGCCAAACTCCCACTCGGCGCAAATATATGGGCCGGGACGAACAATAACCATAAGTCCTTGCTTTTGAGCCTGCCTAATAAATGCACCAATATCTAAGTTGCCCTTAAAGTCATACTCACCCTTATGCTTTTCGTGCATATTCCACACACAATAGGTTTCAACACAGTTGCAGCCCATAGCCTTCATTTTCTTAAAAATATCTGACCATGTGTCCGGCATATTCCTAAAATAATGCACTGCGCCTGATATGATTTTAATGGGCTTGCCATCCTTTATAAATTGATTTTCTTTAATTTCAAATGTCATATTTTTCACCCTTTATGCAAAGAGGAAGGGATTTCTCCCTCCCTCAAAATTGATTATTCATTTGCTGCCGCTTCTCTTTTTTGTCTGTTTTCAGTTACGATTTTTGTTACATTGTCCATAAACTCACCGTGAAGCTTAAACTTAGTGGAGAAGATAACAAGTGAAATGATGAACAGTACAGGCGGTATAACTGTGAGCATAACTGTAATTGCAAGCTTTGCGCTTTCCGGGTTAGCATTGTGGAGAGTACCGTCATAATTAGACAAGCCAAGAGACACGAAAAGGATAATAGTTTGAATGGTATATGCCATTTTTTGAAGGAAGCCCTTCATTGAGAAGGTTATAGACTCAGCTCTAAAGCCCATCTTAACCTCACCATAGTCAACAACATCAGCAAGGAAAATAGTCTGAGCAATAAACATTGAGGACATACCAATAGCACCTACGCAATAGCAAATATTCATGAGCAAATAAATCTCGGTGAATGCGCCAATTGCCATGCCAATATAGCCCAAAGCACAAATAATCAATGAGGTCTGATATGCCTTTCTCTTTGACATAAGCTTTGTGAGTACAGGTAAAAGAAGCATACCTACAACTGAGCCGACAGCCTGACTTGTGGAGAAGGCTGATTGCATATTGGGGTTGCCAACAACAACATCAAAGTAATATGTTGCAACACCTGATGTGAGGTACCAGCCAGCGTTAGACACCATAGCAAAGAGCATAAACACAAGAAGCTGATCATTTGACTTTATAATTTCAAAGGTACGCTTAAAGGAGAACTTTTCACCTGAAGCGGTCTGCTGTGTTTCCTTAGTTGTGGCAACGCTGACACTTGAGAAGAAAATGAGAGCCACTGCACAAATTGCAGCACAAACAAAATAGCTCTTAGCGTCGTGAACCTTGACTGTCTCACCGTTTTCATCTAAAGCGTATGTGACACTCACAGCTGTCATAACAACAGGTGCAAGTATGGAGACAATGCCCTGACCTAAGCCTGAGAAAACTCTGGCAATAGTTGACACAAGGCTTCTCTCCTCAGGGTCGCTTGTAAATGATGGTACCATTGACCAATAGGGAATATCAGCGAGTGTGTTTGACATACCCCAGCCTACATACATAACAGCAACATATGCCATAAGAGCACCGCCGCTAAGCTTAAAGGGATTGCTAAACAGAAAAAGTAAAACGATTGCGTTAAGTATTGAGCCTCTCAATATCCAAGGGCGATACTTACCCATTTTTGTGTGAGTGTTGTCTACGATAGTGCCCATCATCGGGTCGTTGATACCATCCCACAAACGGGCAATGGGTGTCAAAATCAAAAGGAAGGATGCTTTCATGCCTAAAACATCGGTGAGATATTTAGCAAGGAAGCTATAAAACATACCATAGCTAAGGTCAAGTCCTATTGCTCCAACACCATAACCTATTTTACTTTTAATGTACTTTAATGCTTTCATAGTCGTCTCCTTTTATATTATATTTTTTCCTTTGTCACAAAGGTAACATTGTCATCTTTATGACATAAGGCAAAATAAGCGTTATCCAGCTGTCTCACGGTGAAATAGCACCCATATGCTTTAAAGTCATCTTTTCCATAATAATTGGAAAAGTCATATGTGCCTAAGCCACCTGAGACGCCCTCGCCTTTAAATTTTAATATACTCTCTTTAAGTGCCCACAAAGAGATAAAAATGTCTTTTTTATTTTCGCTAAGCTCTATCAGCTCAGTCTCTTTATCACAATAGCATCTTTTTGCAACCTTGGGGTTATACTCCTTTAGCTCCTGCACATCGCAGCCGACCTCACTGTCACTGACAGCGAGCACCACATAGTCGCCACTGTGACTAATGTTAAAATACAAAGCTCTATGGCATTTTAGCACGGGCTTTTTATTTTTTTGGTACTCGGCAGTATAATCCTTCACGCCCATGTCACAAAGACAGGAATGAAGAAGTATTTTGCCTAATAAACTCTCTAACGAATTAGACAGCTCGTTTTCATCAACTGAAATAAAATGCTCTTTGATTTTATTAAACTCACACCTGACCTTCTCGGCAGAGTACGAGCTAAGACGCTCTAAATAGACCTTAACCATTATAGTCGTCTGTCACAATTTGAATTGGATTAGACGGCATCATAATGCAGCAAACAATGTAGGTCGATATGCCATAGCCAATAAACAGTGTTGCCAAAGCAAAAATCAATCTTACGATTGTTGGGTCAACACCAAAATAAGCGGCAATGCCTGAGCAAACACCGGCGAGCTTTTTGTCATTTCCCTTGGTGAGCTTTTTAGTCGGCTCAGCAGGAATATAATCCTGTGGTGCAGCAGGAAAAACAAGGCCTAAAATAACATAAATAATTAACGCAGGAATTACAGCAGTTGCAAGTGAAATGCAAACAACTAAAATTCTAACAAGCAATGGGTCAACATTAAAATATTCTGCTAAACCGGCGCAAACGCCTAAAAACTTTTTATTTGGGCTTAAATATAATTTTCTCATTTTTTACATACTCCTATCTATTATTTTTTGCTGCGGCTACAGTGTTTTTCATAAGCACCGCAATTGTCATCGGTCCGCAGCCACCGGGAACAGGCGTAATATAAGACGCTTTCTCTTTAACTGAGTCAAAATCAACATCACCGCAAAGCTTGCCATTTGCATCTCTGTTAATGCCAACATCTACTACTACTGCCCCATCCTTTACCATATCGGCAGTTATAAAGCCGGCCTTGCCAACGGCAGCAATTATCACATCGGCATTTTTTGTGAAAAATGAGATGTCCTTAGTTTTGCTGTGACAAATAGTTACAGTGGCATTTTTTTCCATAAGCAGTGCGGCCATTGGCTTTCCTACAATATTGCTCCTACCAACAATAACACAGTTTTTGCCCTCAAGGTCAATTTTGTAATAATCTAAAAGCTCAATGACACCCATTGGTGTGCATGGAGAAAATTCATAATTTCCCAGCCAAATCTTACCCACATTGACCTCTGAGAAGCCGTCTACATCCTTTTTTGGGGAAATAGCATCTATGACCTTCTTCTCATCAATATGCTTTGGCAGTGGCAGTTGACACAATATTCCATGTACACTGCCGTCATTATTAAGCTTATCAATAAGCTTTAACAATTCTTCTTCACTTACATTAGCTTCAAGGGCATATTCCAAAGACTTGATTCCACATGCCTCGCAGGCCTTCTTTTTATTGTTAACATAAACTCTTGATGCACTATCGCCTTCAACAATTATAACTGCCAAGCAAGGCTCTATTCCCTGCTGTTTGAGAGAGTCAACACTGAGCTTAACCTGACTTTTAATGTAAGATGAAACCTCTTTGCCGTCAATTATCCTGTACATTCTCATCCCCCTTATTCTTGTTTTTAATTTGCATTTTTCCGCCAACAACCTTATACTCTTTCATTTTTTGACGCTGCTGCTTTCTTTCAAGCTTCTTTTTCTCAGCGTCTAATTCCTTTTGAGTCTTTGGTGGGAAATAATCTACACCCTCTATGGGCTTTGGGTGCTTAGTATATTTTACAAGCAAGGCTATTAGCATTGCTCCGCAAACAATGACTAAGCATAAGGACAAAACCTGAGACACACGAATATTAGTTTCACCAATATAAAGGCTGTCTGTTCGCATACCCTCGACTATAACTCTTTCAATTCCATACCAAACGCCATAGGTTAAAAAGAGCTGTCCGCTAAATTTTCTAAACTTTTTGAGTATGATATAAAGGACAAAAAAGCCTAAAATGCACCAAACGCTTTCATAAAAAAATGTTGGGTGAACATATAAATTATTTTCGCCTATATAAGCTGCAATATCTGATACACCCTCAAGACCAAAAGAATCCGGGTGAAGCTCAATATAATCAATAACCGTGTCGCTCATCATACCAAAATTGCAATTTGTAAATGTGCCAAAGGCCTCCTGATTAGCGTAGTTGCCCCATCTGCCTATTCCTTGACCTATAAGCAGACTCATGCCCACAAGGTCAAGCAGGTTATAGAAATTGAGCTTTTCCACCTTGCAGACAATAAATGCCATAATTATGCCGCCTATAATGCCACCGTAAATAGCAAGACCTCCTTGCCAAATCTGTGGAATCTCACTTAGGTGAGCGGAATAATATTCCCACTTAAATGCCACATAATATGCTCTTGCGCCAACAATTGCGCCAATAGTGCCAAAGAGTAAAACATCTATCATTTTATCAAGATTTATCTTCCACACATAGGCGATTCTGCCGCCAAAGAGCACCGCAAGCAAAAATCCAAAGGCAATTATTGCTCCGTACCAACGAACCTCAGTAAAGCCAAGGTCAAGCACCTTTGAGACAAGAAACTCCTTAGATATACCTGCAAATTTAACTAAAACTGTATCCATTAATTTATCACCTACCAGGTTAATTGAGTTATGGCTATCATAATCGGCATTGTTATGATAGATAAAAAGCTGACAAGTGCCACTGTCTTAGAGCCGAGTGCCGCATCTCTGCCGTAAATAGAGGAAAACATAAAGGTGTTGTTTGCCGAAGGGACACTTGCTGTGATAATAGCCGCAGTTAGCACTGTACCGGAAAGGCCGCAAAGATAATATGCTCCTATGCAAATAACAGGCAGCACAATGAGCTTCATTGCCGCAACAGCATATATCTTTTTATCAAACAGCATTGATTTCAGGTCGGTACGGGAAAGGTATGTGCCGAAAATAAGCATAGCCACAGGTGAATTAAGAGCTGCTATATTTTCAATGGGCTGACTAATAAGATATGGCACATTAACTTTTAATAAAAATATTGGCAAGCCCACCGCAAGAGAAATAACACCGGGATTTAAAATTATCTTTTTAATATCTAACTTTTCTCTTTTTTTGCTCATTAGCTTTACACCATGAGTAAAAGTGAAAAGGTTAAACACAACTGCACCGCCAACGCAATACAGCACACCCTCATCGCCTAAGACAGCCTGTGCTAAAGGCAGAGCCATAAAGCCCACATTGCCGTAAATAGCCCCGTATTTATAAACCGCATTTCTTTCATCGCTTTTATCTCTAAAGGTAAAGCAGTTAATTAGTATTGCAATTACATGAGTTGCCACAGAAAGAGCAAAGGCGGTAAAAAACTTTTTAACTGTGTCAGGTGTAGCTTCAATTTTAATAAAGGAATTTATTAAGGTGCATGAGGCAACAACATAAAGAAGAAAGGTTAAAATTTTCTTCGCTGTCTCCTCAGTGAATATGCCCACCTTGTCACTAATAAAGCCAATAGCAACTATAATATAAAGCACTGCGACATTTGTCGCCGCCGTAAGTAGATTAGTAAAAAACAGCTCCATATATTACTCTGTTTGAGCGTCGCTGTCACCTTGTAAGACCTCGTCGTCTTGGTGAACAGTTTGACTCTTGTAAGAAAGTATAAGTGTGAAAGCGAAAATCGCAAACACTAAATCAGCTAAATTAAATGTATATAAGCTATTAATAAATGCTCCGCTTGAAATGAAGGAGAAAATTAAGCGTGGCAAGCTAATTGCTAAGGCTATGAGTGCCGCAATATAGCCGAAGGCGAATAATCTCCAGCGAAAACCGTCTGAATAGACACCTGTCACCACCTGAGCGAGTGCCATAAAGAAAAGGAGCATAGCAGCGAGCATTAAAAGCTCTAAGAAAAGGTCTGAGACCTCAACGAAGCTAATCTGTCTTACAAAATGATGTATAAGCCTTGCACCTGCCCACCAGACAGGCATTGTAGCAAGCACCTTCCTTTTAGATGCCGAGGCCTTGCCCTTTATAAGGTCCTTTGCGAGAATGAGGAAGAATATCCCGGAGAAAAGTGCAAAGAAGCTTTGTAAAAGCAATGGCAAAGTACCGGAAGACATAATAGTCGTATAGCTGCTGCTACCTGAATAAAATGCACTTTTAACACAGTCGCTAAGACTGTCATAGCAGTCATAAAACATTGTAAAGCCCATAAGAGCACTGACGAAAGCCATAGATTTATTTTCTGCGTTATAAAAGGTGATATTAGATGAGTCCTTACTCACATAGGAAACGACAAAGAATATAAGAGCAGACACACCAAGAATAGCATATAAAGCTATTTTAAGCACTGAGCCACCTGTATAAAAGCCTGTTTCCGGATCAATGTACTTTGCCATTTGCAAAGCTCTAAGTACAGAGCAAACGACCACCGCACAGCAAAAAAGCATTACAAGAGGCTTTGTGCTAACATTCATGCTTTCCTTAAATTTAGGCTGCTTTGCAGCTTTTTCTTCTTTGCTACTCATTGTTCTTCCTCCTTATCATATACTATTTGATTAGATGGTATATACTCACTTGAGTTTATATAATTTTCCACTCTTTCATCTATAGGTACATACTTTTTAGGAAGTGCTATATTTTTATAAGCAGGGCGGATAATTCTGCCGCCTGAAATAAGCTCCTCGATTCTGTGAGCAGACCAGCCGACAATTCTCGCTGAGGCAAAAATCGGAGTGTAAAGATCCTCAGGTATGCCCAGCATTTTATAAATAAGACCCGAGTAAAGATCCACATTGGCACACATAACCTTGCTCTTGCCCTTGACCTTTGCGAAGACCTCCGGTGCAAGCTTTTCAACATTGCTAATAAGCTCAAAGTCCTTTTCAAAGCCATATTTATATGCAAAGTCTCTTGCTTTTCTTTTAAGGATAACTGCTCTTGGGTCAGACAAGGTATAAACTGCGTGTCCCATACCGTAAATAAGACCGCTGCCGTCACCTGCCTGCTTTCTAATGATTTTTTCAAGATAAGCGGCAATTTCGTCTTCATTTGTTGGGTCAGCAACATTTTCTCTAATTTCATTGAGCATATGACTAACCTTAATATTAGCTCCACCATGGCGTGAGCCTTTAAGTGAGCCTATAGCCGCAGCGAATGCTGAGTATGTATCAGTGCCGCTGGATGTCAAAACTCTATTGGCAAAGGTGGAGTTATTGCCGCCGCCGTGCTCAGCGTGAAGCATAAGACAAATGTCAAGAAGCTTTGCTTCCTCATCATTATACTTTCTGTCAGCACGCAAGGAGCGAAGGATAGTTTCAGCAGTGGAAAGCTCCTTTTTTTCCGGATGGATATACATACTCTTATTATAAAACTTCTTTCTTTTTACCTGATAAGCATAGCACATCATAACAGGAAGCTGAGCCATCATTTGAATAGATTGACGAAGGACATTTTCAATGGAAATATCATCGGGGTTTTCGTCAAAGGAATATGATATAAGAATACATCTTTGAAGCTTATTCATAACATCAATTGATGCGTTTTTCATGAGCACATCCTCAATATATGTCTCAGGCAAAAATCTGCATGTGCCAATAGCGTCACTAAACATAGCGACCTGATTCCTTGTTGGCAATGAGCCAAAGAGCAAAAGATATGCGACCTCCTCAAAGCCGAAGCGATCCTCTCTCTCACAAGCCTCAACAATATCGTTAATATTGATGCCTCTATATTTTAACACACCCTCTTGCGGTACTTTTTCACCGTCCTTGACATAGTAGCCTTCGACGCTGCAAATATTCGTAAGTCCCGCCATAACGCCTGTTCCGTCAGGGTTTCTAAGGCCTCTTTTAACACCATATTTCCAAAAGTCAGAAAGATTTATATAGTTTTTTCTTTCTATCTTCTCACACATTTTTTGAATCAATTCCGGGGATATGGGATTTATTTTATCGTACATTCAGTTTACCTCCGTAAAAAAAGTTACAGTAACAGATCATAAAATATCATTATCCTTTATTTTATAACATAGTAATTCTAAAGTCAATGAAATTAACTTAAATTTGGTAAATAATGAGGTGATTTTTATGAAACAGTACATTCTGCTCACATTTATCCTGTGCCTTATTATGGTCTTTAGCCCATTAATATGCTCGGGAATTAAAAACGAAGGGGCAAAGAGTACAAACAGGAAAGAAAATATTAAAATAGAAAGTGAAGAAACAGTAAAAATCCTTAACAGCGTCTCATCAAAGGTAATTGAGACAACAGCTAAGGATTATGTCTTAGGTGCTCTTGCCGCTGAGATGCCCGCATCATACAGTGATGAGGCATTAAAGGCACAGGCTGTGGCTTACTATACATACTATAGATATATAAAGGAAAATGCCGACAACTCAGAGCTTGCAATTGATTATGATATAAGCAGCAGTTCATCTACTCATCAAGGCTATTTAAGCGATGATGAAATGAAGGAAAAGTGGAAAGACAAATACGACAGCTATCACACTAAGCTTGAAAATATAGTTTTAAGTGTACTCGGTGAGTGTATAATGTATGAAGGTGAGCCAATATATGCCGCCTATCATGCTATATCCTCAGGCACAACAAACAGCTCAAAGACTGTTTTTGGTACTGCACTGCCCTATCTTAAAGGTGTGAATGCACCGGGAGATAAGCTGTCACCGGATTATGACTGGGAAAAAGTCTACACAAAATCTGAGCTAATTAAAAAGCTAAATTTAAAAGATAACACTGAAAAAATATCCATTAAGACTAAAAGCGATGACAATGGCTTTGTGACAAGCATCACTATAGAAAATAAAGATTATACAGGATTGGAAGCTGCGTCCGCTTTAAATCTTAAAAGCCCTACCTTTTCGGCAGAGTACAAAGATGAAAAATATATCTTTAAGGGCAAGGGCTATGGTCACGGTGTGGGCATGAGTCAATATAGTGCCGACTACATGGCAAGGCAAGGCAGCACATATAAAGAAATATTATCACATTTTTATCCCGAAACATATATTGATAAAATCCTTTGAATGATGTATAATAATAAAAATGTGGAAAATAAAGGATTGATGTTATGTTTTCTAAAATCAACAGTATAGGCCTTTTTGGCATGAACACCTATGAGGTAGGTGTTGAATGCTCCTACACCAAGGGTATGTCACGATTTGACTTAGTTGGTCTGCCTGACGCCGCCGTAAGCGAAAGTCGCAACAGAGTTTACTCTGCCATAAAAAACAACGGCTTTGACTTCCCCGAAGGACGAATGACTGTCAATCTCACTCCTGCTGATGTGAGAAAGGAAGGCAGCGTATATGATTTACCTGTGCTTATTGCTATTTTACTTGCAACTAATCAGCTAAAGTGTAACACCGATGACTTTGCCTTCATAGGCGAGCTTTCCTTAAGTGGCGAGGTCAGAAAAATCACCGGCGCCCTTCCTATGGCAATAAAGGCAAAGGAGCTCGGCTATAAGGCTATATTTTTGCCTTTTGATAATGCGGCAGAAAGCAGTGTAGTAAGAGACATAGACATCTATCCTGTTAAAGATTTAATGGAGCTGTATGCACACCTTATAGGCAAAAAATTTATTGAAAAGGTTGTGCCTGATAGCTTTGACGAGTATGAGCAATCACCGGAAAGTATGCTTGATTTTGCCGATGTAAAAGGTCAATATCAAGTTAAGCGTGCCTTAGAGATTGCAGCCGCCGGCGGACACAACGCATTAATGATCGGCCCTCCCGGCTCTGGCAAAAGTATGCTTGCTAAAAGAATACCATCAATTCTTCCCGATATGACATTTCAAGAGAGCCTTGAAGTAACGAAGCTTTACTCAATAGCCGGTGCCCTGCCCGACAATGTCTCTCTTATTAAAACACGCCCCTTCCGCTCACCTCACCATACAATTTCAGCAGCAGCTATTTCAGGTGGCGGCAGAGTACCAAGACCCGGAGAGCTTAGCTTATCACACCACGGTGTGCTTTTCTTAGATGAGCTGCCGGAGTTCCCCAGAGTGTCTATGGAGGCAATGCGTCAGCCCATTGAGGACGGCGTAATTACAGTGTCCAGAGTTTCAGGCTCACTCACCTACCCATGTGAGGTCATGCTCGTTTGCGCCATGAACCCATGTCCATGTGGCTATTATGGTCACCCAACAAAAACATGTACCTGTAAAAGCGGTGCAGCTCAAAAGTACCTTGCCAAAGTAAGCGGCCCACTTTTAGACCGACTCGACATACATATTGAAGTGCCTCAGGTGGATTTTAAAAAGCTCTCAGCAGATGAAAAAGGTGAAAGCTCCGCTGAAATTAAAAAGCGTGTTAACAAGGCTCGTGCCATTCAAACAAAGCGTTTTGAGGGTACTAATATAACCTGCAATGCGAAGATGAGTCCGTCAATGACAAGGCAGGTTTGCAAATTAGATGAGCAAAGCAAAAAGATGCTGGAAAGATGCTTTGAAACTATGGGACTTTCAGCCAGAGCATATGACAAGATTTTGCGTGTGGCAAGAACAATTGCTGACCTTGACGGCAGTGAAAATATAGAGCTTGTTCATATTACGGAGGCGGTGCAATATCGTGCTTTGGATAGGAAGTTTTGGCAGAATTGAGGGGTGAATTAAGCGGTGGTTTTTGGGAGCCACCGCTTTTGTTTTTGACTTTGTTATACTCACCCCTCACTCCCCGTCTCTTTTCCCCATACAAAAAGCCACCTCAAAAGGTGGCTTCATGTTTAAAGTTAATTATTCAGCGTCAGCAGCTTCAATAGCAGCCTCAACAGCTTCCTCTACTGTCTCCTCTGCTGCAGGAGCGTACTCGTCATAATTTTCAACATCTGTGTTCTCGTCCTTTTCAATAAGAGCACGAATTGAAAGGCTTACACGCTTTCTGTCATAATCGATCTCTGTGATCTTTGCCTTAACAACATCACCGATTGAAAGAACCTCTTTAGGTGAAGCAATGTGTCTGTCAGCAATTTGTGAAATATGAATAAGGCCCTTAACATCGTCAATAATCTTAGCAAATGCGCCGAAGGTTGCAAGACCTTGAATCTCAACATCTGTAACATCACCAACGGAATACTTGCTTGTGAAGATCTGCCATGGATCGTCCTCAATCTTCTTGTAGCCGAGAGAAATCTTCTTCTTCTCGTCATCCTTAGTCTCGATTGACTTAATGTAAACCTCAACTGTATCGCCAACATTTACAATCTCTGAAGGATGCTTAATCTTTGACCATGAAAGCTCTGAAATGTGAATCATACCTTCAACGCCGCCAAGGTCAACGAATGCGCCATAGCTTGTGAGTGACTTAACGGTACCTGTATAGGTCTTGCCCTCCTCAGCTGTTGCCCAGAATGCATCTGCGGCAGCCTTACGCTGCTCAGCAACAACACTGCGGATTGAACCGATAACGCGTCTTCTTCTCTCATCAATGTCAATGATGCGGAATTGAACCTTTTGCTTAACAAGAACTGAAAGGTCTTCGTTTCTTGCAAGACCTGTGAGTGAAGCAGGAATGAACACTCTTGAACCCATAGGATAAGCGATAACGCCACCCTTAACAGCTTCAGCTACAACAGCTTCCATAACAGTCTCGTTTTCCTTAGCGTCAAGGATTGTCTGCCATGATGCTTTTCTGTCATAAATGCGCTTTGAAAGCTTCATTGTGCCTTCATTGTCATTTGTTGACATGATGGTGAGGTTGATTTTGTCGCCGATCTTAAGTTCCTGCATAGGGTCTGCAGTGGGGTCGTTACTGTATTCGTCTCTTGGAATGAATCCGGCATACTTTCTGCCGATATCAACCTGAATCTCGTTGGGTGCGATACTAACAACAACGCCAACAACATTCTGACTTGTGCTTGTATTATCCATGCTGTCTACTGCAGCTAAGAAAAGCTCCTGATCCTGTGTCTCCTTCGATTTATTTGTTTGCATTTCGTTAAAGTTCTCTGTCATAATAACTTTAACCTCCTTTATAATTCGTGCAGGTGTGGATGCGCCTGCTGTTATACCAATTTTTTCAGCACCGATATAGTCATCTATCTTTAATTCTTCCGCTCTCTCTATAAGAAAAGTCTTAGCGTTTTGAGCAGAGACATTTTTTAGCTTGACTGTGTTTGAGCTAAAGGCTCCACCAATAACGAACATAACATCAGCCCACTTGGACAGATGCTCTGCCTCGTCCTGCCTTTCTTGGGTAGCCTTACATATTGTATCAAAATAAATCGAATTTGTACATAGTTTTTCAATAATTTTTAGACTTTTTTTCCACTCATTTACAGAAAAAGTTGTCTGTGCAAGAAGAATTTTTCGTTTATATTCTTTGTCGGAAATTGATTTTAATATGTTTTCAAGCTCCTGAGCAGTTTTAAAAGTATATGACTCACCCTTGCAATGGCTTCTAAAGCCACAAACCTCCGGGTGATTTCCGTCACCGGCGATTAAAACTATATCATCACTTTGTGTTTTCTCTTTGATGATTTT
This sequence comes from uncultured Faecalibacterium sp., assembly GCA_964504475.1. Lineage (GTDB taxonomy): Bacteria > Bacillota > Clostridia > Oscillospirales > Acutalibacteraceae > UBA6857. The sequence continues at coordinate 19,260 of CAZDEL010000032.1, forward strand.
GTGAATTTTAAGCACATATGGACAGGTTGCGTCGGTAAAAGGAATATTTAGCTGCTGAAGGGATGAAAGCACCTGCTTAGTTACACCGTGTGCTCTTATTACCACCTCATATCCTTTTGGTACTTCTTCAGGTGAGGCGACAGCCTTTACGCCTCTGCTTTCCAAATCCTCGATAACCTGAGGATTGTGGATAATAGGCCCTAAGGTGCAAACCTTTTTTCCCTCATCAATCATTTTATAGAGCATATTCACTGCCCTATTTACACCGAAGCAAAAGCCTGCTGTTTTTGCAATTCGAATTTCCATAGGTTAAATTCTTTCCTTAATAATATTAATAACAAGGTCAATTGACTGCTCTAAGGTCAGCTCACTTGTGTCGGCTAAAACAGCGTCATCTGCCTGCTTTAAAGGTGCAATAGCTCTGTGGGAATCGTCATAATCACGCTTTATCATATCAGATAAAACATCCTCTAACTTAACATTCATTCCCTTTTCCTTTAGCTCAAGATAGCGTCTTTCAGCTCTCGCCTCAGGTGATGCTGTGAGAAAAATTTTAACATCAGCCTCAGGTAATACAACAGTACCAATATCTCTGCCGTCCATAATACAGTTGTTTTCTTTAGCTAATTTCTTTTGTAAATCAAATAAATAAGCTCTCACACTCGGCACTGCTGACACCTTTGATGCAGCCGAAGATGCCTCGGGTGTTCTTATTTTATCGGACACATCTTCACCGCAAAGAAACATTCTTTGCTCACCGTCAATGAATTTCAATTCGACCTTTAACTCCTCAGTGAGAGTTGCCGTAACTGCCGCCGAGTCATTGACATCAACGCCCAGTCTCAAAGCGTTAAGACCCACAGTCCTGTAAAGAGCTCCTGTGTCTATATAAATAAATCCAAGCTCCGAAGCTGCCTTTCGTGAAATAGTGCTTTTTCCTGCCCCTGCCGGACCGTCAATTGCTACATTAATAACTTTCATATTTTCTTCTTTACTCCTTTATATACTGTTTGCGGCACACATTGCCGTTGAGAAGGCGATTTGTAAATTAAAGCCGCCTGTGTACGCGTCAACATCAATCACTTCACCTGCAAAGTAAAGCCCGCCAAGGCACTTTGACTCCATTGTTTTAGGGTCAATTTCCTTAACGCTTACACCGCCTGAGGTAATAATAGCCTCATCAATAGGTCTAAATGACATGACAGTCACCTTTAAATCCTTAAGTATGTTGACAAGCTTTGCACGCATTTCCTTTGTGACCTGATTGACCTTAGTTGATGGCTTTATGCCTGTGAGCTTTACTATAACGGGAACTATCTTCTTTGGCAAAAGGGCATCAAGGGCATTGATAAAGTTTTTGTTGGCATTTTCGAGGAAGTCTCGTTGTATACGCTTGTCGAGCTGCTCATAAGTAAGTGCCGGCTTTAAGTCAATATGAATCTCATATTTTCTCGGTGTCACATCCTTAAGATGTGAGCTTGCCGAAAGTATAAGTGGACCTGACACTCCAAAGTGAGTGAAAAGCATTTCGCCAAAATCAGTATATACCTCTTTATATGTGGTAGTATCTAAAACTCTTACCTCCACATTACGAAGGGATAAGCCTTGAAGCTCCATGCAAAAGCCTTCATGACAGTTTAACGGTACCAATGAAGGCTTAAGCTCAGTTATAGTGTGACCTGCCATCTTTGCTAACTCATAACCGTCGCCTGTTGAACCGGTTAAAGGATAAGATTTGCCGCCTGTTGCAATGAGTACAGCATCAGAAAAAAACTCGCTGCCGTCCTCTAATCGCACTCCCTTTAAAGCACCCTCGTCAATAATAAGCTCAGTGACTCTGCCTTTTATTCGTTTTACTCCTGCGTCTTGACTATAGGCATTAAGAGCGTCAACAATATCAACTGCCTTATCGGAGACAGGGAAAACTCTATTGCCACGCTCAACCTTTAAGGGTACACCCATATCCTCAAAAAAATCGATGGTGTCGCTTGGCATAAACTTTGAAAAAGCTCCATATAAAAATCTGCCGTTAGTGGGAACATTAGCTATAAGGTCGTTTATCATATTGACATTGTTTGTCACATTACAGCGACCCTTACCTGTTATCATAACCTTGCGTGCCACCTTATCATTTCTCTCAATAAGCAGCACATCATAGCCTTTTTCGCCTAAGGTACCTGAAGCCATAAGACCTGCCGCACCGGCGCCCACAACAATAACCTTTTTACTCATTTACATTCTCCTGTATTTATTGAAACATCTAACAAATAATTATATATTAAAAACAAGGGAAATGCAAGGATTTTAACGAATAAATATCCTTGCATTTGTTGTTATAAATTAATTCCCAAAGTAAGTTCCACAATGAAAGTTGCTTTGGGAATTAGCCATAGGTCTATGGTACAGGCGACGAGAGCGTATTGTGTCAGGTATGCTTTTTATTTTTAGTCTTTTTTATTCTTAGACAAAGAAATTGTCTTCATTTACTTCGTTTCTTATTCGCAAATACGCAGGTAACAGCTATGAACAGTCCTAACAAAATCCACGGATATGCTGCTTCAAAAAATTCATACGTTTATATTCCCTCTTTCGTGCTTAAATTATCATCTCTTATTCTTATATTGATTGTATTTGACAAAGCAAACGGTAAATAGTACAAGATATAAAACTAAAACAGCACCAACAAAGGTAGCGATAAAATAATTATGGGTACTTAAAAGGTTGATTAAGAACTGAGGCAACAGTGTTGCAAAAAATATTATGAGCAGGGGCAACATTCTGCCTTTTATTACACGCTGCATCATTTGAAATTTCGACTCATCATCACAGAAAATTTCTTCCGGCAAACCGTCTGTGCCTACAGCTTTTCTAAAATAACTGTAGCCGGCATAATCCTGTAAATATTCCCAACCGCAATCATCAAAGATTTTCAAGTATTCGTCTTTATTACTTAAACCTTCTTTGTTATAATCAAGCTGATAAACCACATCTTGAGGCGCACATTTTTCAAAATGGTACATTCCAAGACCATTTACCTTGACAAATTTCCAGCCGTCCTTATGCATATCACGCAGATAATCCTGTTCCTTTTCATATTCAAAAATTGTAAACCATTTGAATTGTTTTTTAGTTTCCATTTTACATTTCCTCCTGCGCTATTTTATATAAGCGTTCAATTCGTTTTAGTTCAATTTGTAAAACCTCTAAACCTAAATCTGTAATTTGGTAAATTTTTCGCTTTTCTTCCTCACGAATAAAACGGATTAATTTGTCTTTTTCCATCTTCGATAAGCTACCGTACATTGTACCCGGTGTAAGCTTAATAGCACCATCTGTCATTCTTTCAACCATTTGAACGATGCCGTAGCCGTGATTTGGTTTTCTCAAACATAGCAAGATGTAAAAAGCCGTTTCAGTCATTGGGACATATACTTTTTTTATGTGTTGATCCATATCATGCCTCCATTTATATATCGCACTTCGATGTATAGAGTATATCGCAGTACGATATATTTGTCAAGGGGTTTTAAAAAAATAAATCGTGGCAAGGAGAAAACTTTTCCTGTCTATAGTTTTGGGGCGTAGGTGGCACACCTTTTTGGTAAAATGGATAATAACTACTGACCGGGTTTTTGTGAGTATTGTTTTTTGTGAAAATTAAATAGAGCTAACTGACTTGATGAAAAGTAGTTAGCTCTGTTTTTA
>CAZDEL010000033.1:0-21842 GCA_964504475.1 uncultured Faecalibacterium sp.
ACCGTAACCAATCCCGTTTAGGAAAGGTTACGGTTTTTATTTAGTATAAATTTTATTCTTCTTCGCTCTTTTCTTCTTGTTCCTTTTCCTCAGCTGCTTTCACTCTTGAGGGTGACTTCCAAAGGTGAATCATGCCCTCATCGTTTAAAAGCTTGAGCATTATAATGAGTATGGGCAGCACAAACACACCGAGTACACCAAAAATCTTAAGACCTAAATACATAGCCGCCAAGGTCATAAACGGTGGCAAGCCTAACTGACCTGCAACAAGCTTTGGCTCGACTATTTGTCTTATAACTGTGACAACAATATAGATTATAGCTAAGCCTATTGCCATGCCGTAATCGCCAACTATGAGGCTGTAAAGCGCCCAAGGGATAACAATTGTACCCGTACCCAAAACAGGAACTATGTCTATAATTGCCGTTGCAATGGCTATGAGCACAATATAGCTTGACTGGAAAACGCCTAAAAGCTGTAAAACTGTAAGACCTATAAAAATCTCTGCGAAGGTGACAAGCATAATGAGTAAATAAGCCTTGCCCATTTTGCCGAGATTGATTTTAAGAAGCTCCTTCGCTCTTGTAAGATTCTTCCTTTTATCTTTTGGGAATTGGCAATAAACGAAATTTACAATGCGGTCGTAGTCAGCTGTCATAAAGCAGGCACAAACTATTGTCACCACTATGCTGATTAAAATAGAGGGAATACGGCTGGCGGTGTTAATAACGCCTGTAATGGGAGTGGTTATCCATGAAAGGCTGAACTTATCGGAAAGACCACCGGTTATAGTCTCAGGCAGCTCGTTATTGGTACCTGCCATAAACTCACGCAGCTGTGTGAAAAGTGAGGTTATGCTCTCATTAAGTGTCTCTCTTAAAAACTCGGGAAGTCTGCCTATAAAGCTTAATATGGAGCTTTCCACAGTGTTAACAACAGCGTCAATATTTTCAAACTGAGTGGCAATGTAGTCCACAAAGCCCTTTATCTCCTCTGCCGCTCTAACGCCTATAAGCACCACCACAGCAGTTAAAATAAGCAGCAAGCCAAACACACATACCGTCGAGGCAGTGCCCTTTTTAAGGAAGGTCTTTTTGACTAAAAAGTTTTTTGGCTTTTGTAATATAACGGCTATTATAAGGGCAAACAGTATAGGAAAGCACACGCCGAAAGCGTACTTATAAAGAAAGTATCCTAAGGCTGCAAGCATTAAATAATAGACCACATTAATTATCCATTTGCGTTTTCTTTCAACATCTGTCATTTAAAACACCTCTTTTTCTCAATGCAAACTTCACTTTGTTACAAGGTAAATTTGTCATTTATTTATATTATATTAACCTAAGTTGCGCCTAAAATCAATGGATTTAACAAAATAAAAAAATTTTTTCTTAAAACCTTTCATTAAACGACAAATTATGTTATTATATATTGTATATTTTCCCACCCACGGGTGTAGAAAGGCAGAAATTAATATGAATGTAGCAATTTTAGGCTTCGGCGTTGTTGGCTCAGGCGTTGCCGAGGTAATCAAAAACAACTGTAAATCCATTGAAGAAAACAGCAATGTTTCACTTAAAGTTACTCGCATACTTGATATCAGAGATTTTCCCGACAGTGAATATAAAAACATTATGACCAAAAGCTTTGACGATATCTTAAACGATGACACTGTTGATATCGTTGTTGAGACTATGGGCGGTGTTAACCCGGCCTTTGACTTCGTGTCAAAGTGCCTTATGAAGGGCAAGCATGTGGTCTCATCAAATAAGGAGCTTGTTGCCACAAAGGGCTATGAGCTTTTGACTATTGCCAAGCAAAACAATGTCAACTTCCTTTTTGAGGCATCTGTTGGCGGCGGCATCCCAATAATAAGACCTATTAGCCGCTGTCTCTCCGGTAACAACATAAGTGAGGTTGCCGGCATACTCAACGGAACATCAAACTTCATTTTGACTAAAATGATAGTGGACGGCATGAGCTTTGAGCAGGCACTTAAATTAGCTCAGGATAAGGGCTATGCGGAAAAAGACCCAACAGCAGATATTGAGGGTCTTGATGCAGTGAGAAAGATTTGTATTCTCGCATCACTTTGCTTTGGCTCTCATGTTTATCCCAATGGTGTTTACAGTGAGGGTATATCAAAAATCACCCTTGAAGATGTGGCATATGCCTCAAATTTCGGCAGTGTTATCAAGCTTATAGCAAAGGCTAAAAAGCTAAGTGAGGATAAAATCCTCGTCATGGTTTCACCTGCCTTCGTTAAAAACACAAGTATGCTCGCCGGTGTCAATGGCGTATTTAACGCTTGCCTTATTAGAGGCGATATGGTCGGTGAGGTTCTTATGTACGGTCAAGGCGCAGGCTCTCTTGCAACAGCCTCGGCAGTTGTAGGCGATGTCGTTGACTGTGCCGCTAACGGCAAGGAACGCAAATTCTTTGGCTGGGGCGACGCTAAGGACAATTATCTTGAGTCACATGACAATTGTCAAACCCGTCTTTATGTCAGAGCTACTGTGAACTCTGCCGAAAAGGCAACGCAGGATATAAATAATATCCTTGGCGAATGTGAATATCTCACAAGAGAAAATCAGGCTGAAAACGAAATTGCCTTTGTAACCCCAATGGGTCAAGAGGGCGAGCTTCGTATGTTAATTGAAAAAACAGGCATTAATGTGCTTTCAATAATCAGGATATCTGATTATTAATCCATAAATAAAAAGAATAAATCAGGAGGATTTATATGGCACTCATAGTTCAGAAATTCGGCGGCTCATCTGTTGCCAATGCAGAAAGAGTCATGAATGTTGCCCGCATTATTACAGACACATATAAGCAGGGCAACAATGTGGTCGTTGTTGTATCAGCTCAAGGCGACACAACAGACGACTTAATCGACAAGGCAATGGAAATCAACCCAAAGGCCTCAAAAAGAGAAATGGATATGCTTCTCACCTCAGGTGAGCAAATCTCAATTGCCCTTTTAGCTATGGCAATTGAAAGTCTCGGCTATCCTGTTATTTCCCTTTTAGGCTGGCAGGCAGGCTTTGAAACAGACTCAGCTTACGGCTCAGCAAGAATCCGTAAGGTTAACCCTGAGAGACTCCAAAGCGAGATTGACCAAAAGAAAATCGTTATTGTTGCAGGCTTCCAGGGCCTTAACAAATATGACGATTTAACAACCCTTGGCAGAGGCGGCTCAGACACAAGTGCTGTTGCTATTGCTGCCGCACTTCACGCAGACCGCTGTCAGATATTCACTGACGTTGCCGGCGTTTACACAGCTGACCCAAGAAAGGTAGAAAACACTCAAAAGCTTTCAGACATAACATATGATGAAATGCTTGAATTTGCAACACTGGGAGCACAGGTGCTCAACAACCGCAGTGTTGAGATGGCAAAAAAATATAATGTAGAATTAGAGGTTCTTTCAAGCTTAACGAGAGAGCCGGGCACAATAGTCAGGGAGGTAGCAACCATGGAAAAAATGTTAATCAGAGGCGTAACAAAAGACACAGATATTGCAAGAATTTCAGTAGTAGGCATGAAGGATGTTCCCGGCAATGCATTTAAGATGTTCTCAAGACTTGCTCAAAAGGGCATCAACATTGATGTTATCCTTCAATCAGTCGGTCGTGACGGCACAAAGGATATCTCCTTTACCTGTGCTGCTTCACACGCTGACGAGGCAGTTGAGATTCTCAACGACATTTTCTCAATGGAGGGTGCAGTTGTTTCAAGTGACACAACTGTTGCTAAAATCTCCATCGTTGGTGCCGGTATGCAATCACACTCAGGCACAGCATCAAAGATGTTTGGCGCTCTTTATGAGGCCGGCATTAACATTAGCATGATTTCAACCAGTGAAATTACTATCAGCGTGCTTATAGACAAGACTCTCGCTGATAAGGCTGTTTCGGCAGTTCACGCTGCATTCTTCGGCTAAGAGATGAACATTGAGCTGTCGCAAATCGGTTAACGGTTTGCGGCAGTTTTATTGCCTTTAGCTTCGTGGGAGCTAAGGATGAGGGAGCGGGGGCGGCTGTGCGGCAAAGCCCCACCGTGGTGGGGCTTTGCCCGCCATGGCGTCAGCCATGGCGAAAAATCCCATTGGAAATGGGATTTTTGCACAGCCGCCCCCTGCGACCGCCTACCGGCACTCGTCAGGACTCTCTCACCTTCTCCACCACGGCAAATCTAAAAGGCACTCTTTTTCTCCTTCGCCCCTAAGATTAGCACAGCTTTTATTTTCTTGACAGCCTAACCTTCTCTTTATCCTTTAAGGCTTCCACCTTTTACCCTCAAAGGACAAAGCAAAAAATCTATTTTCATCTTTGGTGATATTTATGAAAACAAAAAGAAAAAAGGGAATGCTCAAAAAATGGTTTTTCCCATATTTTAAAAAGCACAAGGCAGTTTTAGCTTTGGATTTATTTTGCGCCACACTAACAACTCTTTGTGAAATTGTGCTGCCAATGCTTGTAAGAGAAATCACGAGCATTGCCACAACGGATATATCAAAGCTCACTCTTGAGCTGATACTTTCTCTTGCCGCTATTTATGCCGTACTCAAGTTAGTTGATATGGCGGCAGGGTACTATATGATATATATAGGTCACGGCATGGGTGTTAAAATCGAAAAGGATATGCGTGAGGATATGTTCGCTCACCTGCTGACTGCACCCTTTAGTTATTTTGACAGCACCAAGGTCGGTCAGCTCATGTCGAGGATAACCTCTGACCTTTTTGATGTGGTGGAGTTTGCCCATCATTGCCCTGAGGAGTTTCTCATTGCGGCAATTAAAATCATAGCTTCCTTTGTTATTTTGGCAGCTATTAACCCCATATTAACTATAGCCACCTTTATTTTCATACCCTTGATTTTTTATGGCACTATGTATTTTCGCAGGCGAATGCGAGCCGTATTTAAGCAAAGGCGTGTTATTGCAGGTGAGGTCAACGCTCAAACCGAGACTTCACTTTTAGGCATAAGAGTTGTCAAGTCCTTCTCCAACGAAGAAAAGGAAAGGGAGAAGTTTAATTTACGCAGCGAAGAATTTGCCAATGTGCAAAAGGCATCATATAAATATATGGCAAGGCTTAACAGTGTTGTTAGGATGTTTGACGGTCTTATGTATATTGTCATGATTATTTTAGGCGGATATTTCCTTATGACAGGCAAAATCACCGCAGCGGATATGACAGCCTATCTCCTTTACATTGGTATGCTCATTGCCGCTATAAAGCGAATTGTGGAATTTACGGAGCAATTTGAAAAGGGCATGACAGGCATTGAGCGTTTTGCCGAGGTTATGGAGGTACCCTCTGAGCCGGGCTATAATGCCAATGAAAAATTAGAAAATGTCAAGGGTGATATTAACTTTGAAAATGTGACCTTTAGCTATGAGGAAGAAAAGGGCAATGTCTTAGCCAACTTAAACCTTAATGTTAAGCGTGGTGAGAACATTGCCATTGTAGGGCCCTCAGGCGGTGGCAAGACAACCTTATGCAGTCTTTTATCACGCTTTTATGAGCTTAAGCAGGGCAAGATAACCATTGACGACAAAGACATCTCTAATATTAGCTTAGCCTATTTAAGGCAAGCCATAGGTGTTGTTCAGCAGGATGTTTATCTTTTCTCCGGCACTGTTATGGATAATATCCTTTACGGCTCAAAAAATGCCACAAGGCAGCAGGCAATTGAGAGTGCAAAGCGCTCAGGGGCACATGAGTTTATCACTAAGCTGCCTCAAGGCTATGACACCTATATAGGTGAGCGTGGAGTTATGCTCTCAGGGGGTCAAAAGCAAAGGATAAGCATTGCACGCATTTTTGTCAAAAACCCGCCAATTATCGTCCTTGACGAGGCGACCTCAGCTCTTGACAACGAAAGCGAAGAATATATTAAAAGGTCACTTTCCGCTCTTACAAAGGGCAGAACCACCTTCACCGTTGCTCACAGACTATCCACAATAAGAAACGCAGATCGTATAATAGTCTTAACTGACAAGGGCATTGAGCAGCAGGGCACTCACAGTGAGCTAATAGCCCAAGGGGGAATATATAAGAAGCTTTATGAGTTGAGCACAAATTTAGAAAATTAGCAATTAGCAATGTGCAATGTGCAATTGACGAAAAGGTAGACGAATTACAAAAACAGGGGACGAGGATTTTATGTTGCTGAACACAAAATCCTCGTCCCTTAAATAATCTTTATTATCCCTTAAAGAATCCTTATTATTCCTTAAATTATTTCCATTGGCTTTACTTAATTTGCTTTGCCTTTAGTTCTCTTTCCGCTTGGGGCAATCTTAAATAAACGGGCAAAAGCTCCTTTGATGAAATTGCCTTGTCTGCATTTTTTTCAGCTACTAAGCAAACGCTGCTGCCCTTTTGGTACTCTAAAGCTGCCGGAGCTTTATTATAGCCTAATGCCTTATGGCACAGCTTTGCACCGTCGCCCACAAAGACGACATCACTATATTCTTTCAGCATTTCATCAAGCTGCTCAATTTTAATTGCCATATCATCTGTGAGTCTTGTAATCTCGTCACCCTGTACCCTAAAAATAGCGCAATAGACTTGATTGCATCTTGCGTCCATGACGCTCACAGCGGTGCAATCTCTGCCCATGAGATTATAAGCCAAAGCCTCAAGAGTTGACACGGGCACGCACTTTTTATTTAAAGCGTCACACAGGCCTTTAACTGCCGCTACACCTATTCTTATACCTGTAAATGAGCCGGGGCCTACACTACAGGCAAAAAGGTCAATAGTACCTAAGTCAATCTCACCGTTTTTAAGCACTGAGTCTATCATTGGCATGAGAGTCCTCGAGTGAGTGAGACCTGCATTTATACTGCTTTCAGATAATATTTTTCCTTCCTCAAGGACGGCGACGCTTGCACAAATTGCACTTGTATCAACAGCTAAAATCCTCATTGATATCCAACCCTTCCACTATTATTATTCTTTGATTTTCATTTTCACCCGGGGCTATATTCACTCTTATGGTACTCTCAGGCAAAGCGTTTTCAATATTCTCGCTCCACTCCACGGCAAGCACTGCCCCCATATCAAGATAGTCAAAAAAGCCGCTTGAATAAAGGTCATCCCAAGATTCCACCTTATACATATCAAAATGCACCAGAGGCGGCTCTCCGCCATAATCATTAACTATGGCAAAGGTGGGGCTCATAACATCGGCTTTAATGCCCATGCCCTTTGCAAGACCTCTTGTAAAGGCGGTTTTACCCATACCCAGTCCACCAAAAAAAGCTATAACTGTGCCGCTTTTTATGTTTCTGCCTATTTTTTCCCCAATGGACTGTGTCTGCTGTGTGCTGTTAGAAACTATTTTCAGCATTTTACCACCTCTTTTAATTAAAATTTACTGATATATTGTATCATAAAAAAACAATAAGTCAACTTTACTCTTGAAATATTTAGCCATTCATAATATAATTAAGGGTGTTAAGACAGATAAAACTGAGGTGTGATAAAACTTGATTTGGAAAAACATAAAAACGGCAATTAAACAAACGGATATTTTACTTTTGATTCTTTGCCTGTCACTTTCAATTTTTGGCATAATAATGGTCTTTAGTGCCACCTATGACGGTGCTACCTTACTTTCCCGTGACGGCAAGGTTATGATTCTCGCAACAGTAATAGGAATTTTTGCCGCCATGATAATTTCCTTTATTGACTACGATATTATTTTAAAGCTGTGGCCTGTGGTCGGTGCAGCCTCGGTGCTGCTTATGCTGGGGCTGTTTGTCTTCGGTGTCTCACCTGACGGCAGAAGCGATGCCTTTTCATGGTATAAATTTGGCTCACTTTATTTTCAGCCCTCGGAGATTGTAAAAATCGGCTTTATAATCACCTTCTCCTATCATTTGAGCAAAATCAAAAACGATGTCTCCTCACTTAAAAATGTTTTCTTTTTATGTGTTCATGCGGCAATTCCCATTTTGCTCGTTGTGGCAACAGGTGACATGGGCTCGGCTCTTATATTCGTCATTATGTTTATTGGCATGATGTTTGTCTCCGGTGTTCACTGGCTTTATTTTCCGGCAGGTGCGGCAATTGTTGCGGCGGCCTCCCCCTTCATATGGCTTAAGGTTTTTGACAACATCCAAAGAAACAGAATCCTCGCCCTTTTTAATCCTGAGGAATATGCAGATGAAATTTATCAGCAAAATCAGGCACTCAAAGCCATTGAAAACGGCGGCTTTAACGGCATGGGGCTATTTAACGGTGAGCTATCACACAGCACCCTTTTACCTGAGAGACAAAACGATATGATTTTCTCCGTTGTCTGTGAGGAAACAGGCTTTATAGGTGCAGTTCTGCTTTTGCTCTTATTCTTATTTTTAGCTTTAAGAATGGTCAAAACAGGCAAGCGAAGCTGTAATTTTGCGGCAGAGCTTATGTGCTATGGTGTTGCCTTTATGATAATCGCACAGGTTGTTATCAATGTGGGAATGTGTACGAGGCTTTTGCCTGTTATAGGCATCACCCTCCCCTTTATCAGCGCAGGCGGCACATCTGTGCTGTGCCTATATCTTGCAATAGGTCTTGTGCTGAGTATTTACCGCTCATCTCACGACTTAGTTTATGATGATTTCCGCTATGCGAGAATCGCCGTAAATTATGGCAAATAACCTAATGAGTACCAAAAAAACAAGCGAAGCTACAGGACACAAATCCTCGCTTCGCTTATATTTTTGCCTTTAATTAATCAGGATAGCCTGTTGGGTTGGTACTTTGCCATCTCCATGAGTCGGCGCACATTTGCTCTAAGCCTCTTTCAGCCTTCCACTGAAGCTCATTATATGCCTTTGACGGGTCTGAATAGCAGGTAGCAATATCGCCCGGGCGACGCTCAACTATTTTATAGTTAATTTTTACGCCGCTTGCCTTCTCAAAAGCGTTCACAACATCAAGGACACTATAGCCTGTGCCTGTGCCAAGGTTATAAACATCAAGGCCGCTCTTTGACAGCACTCTTGCAAGAGCCTTAACATGACCGAGAGCCAAGTCAACAACATGGATATAATCTCTAACGCCTGTTCCGTCGGGGGTGTCATAGTCATTGCCGTAAACACTCAGGCACTCTCTTTTGCCTATAGCAACCTGGGTGATATATGGCATAAGATTGTTTGGTATACCGTTGGGGTCTTCGCCTATTCTGCCGCTCTCATGAGCACCAATGGGGTTAAAATAGCGAAGAAGGGAAATTGACCACTCATTATCCGACTTGAAAAGGTCAGAGAGAATAATCTCTATCATAAATTTTGTGGTACCATAGGGGTTAGTTGTGCCGCCTGTGGGCATTGTCTCCTTTAAGGGAGATACATTATTCATGCCGTAAACTGTTGCCGAGGACGAGAAGACTATCCTCTTGCAGCCGTTTTCCTTCATAACCTCACAAAGAGTAAGTGTGCCACCAATATTATTATCATAATATTCCAGTGGCTTCGCACAGCTTTCACCAACAGCCTTTAAGCCTGCAAAGTGAATAACCGCATCTATCTTTTCCTGCTTAAACACATGGTCAAGACCCTTTTTATCTCTTATATCGCACTCATAAAAGGCGAACTGCTTACCGCTAAGCTCAGCAATACGCTTTAGTGCCTCTCTTTTACTGTTGTAAAAATTATCCACAACAACAATATCATAGCCTGCCTTCATAAGCTCAATGCAGGTATGTGAGCCAATATAGCCTGCACCGCCTGTAACAAGAATTGACATATTTAATCACCTCGTTTATAATATAAGTAGATTGTACCTCATGACAGTGAATATTTCAAGATGCTACAGCGTAAAATTTTATTTTTTATTATAAGGTGATGACTATATGCAAAATTTATCTGATATTTCAGTTATAAGATCTGTGCTGGAAAGACACGGCTTTAGCTTTTCAAAGGCTTTGGGGCAAAACTTTATAATCAACCCCGGCATTTGCCCTAAAATGGCTGAGAGCTGTCTTTGCGATGAAAACACAGGAGTTATCGAGATAGGCACAGGCATAGGCGTGCTGACCTGCGAGCTTGCCAAAAGAGCTAAAAAAGTGGTGTGCATTGAGCTTGACTCGCGGCTTTTACCTATTTTAGATGAGACATTATCTGAGTTCAATAACATTGAGATAATAAATGCCGATGTTATGAAAACAGATCTTCACGCTCTTATTAAAGAAAAATTCCAAGGTATGGAGGTTGTGGTCTGCGCCAATTTGCCCTACTATATAACCTCCCCCATTATCACAATGCTCCTTGAGAGCAGACTCCCAATTAAGGCGATTACGGTTATGGTACAAAAGGAAGCGGCAGATAGACTTTGCACTCCCGTTGGCTCAAGAGACAGTGGCGCTATAACTGTTTGCACTAATTATTACGCTACGGTGCAGCAGCTATTTAATGTTTCAAGAGGCTCCTTTATGCCCTCGCCAAATGTGGACAGTACCGTCATAAGACTGGAAATAAGAGACGAGCCTGCCGTCAAAGTCAGCGACGAAAAAAAGTTTTTTAAAATGGTCAAGGCAGCCTTCGCCCAAAGAAGAAAAACTGCCGTCAACTCTATATCCGCAGGCATGGGCATATCAAAGCAGACAGTCAGCGATGCCCTGTCAAATTGCGGACTCAGCCAAAGCGTCAGAGCCGAAAAGCTGTCCATGCAGCAGCTTGCCGACCTTTGCGAAGAATTAGAAGTATGAAAAAGTTTGTCAATATTTTTTACACAATGCAAGGGAAGACCATAGTCACAATCCTGATTTTAGTTTGTGCATGGCTTATGAATTCAGGGCTGACTAATATCTTTTCCCTTTATGACGAGGATCGCACAGCCTTTAAAAATGTCCTTATACAAGCAGACGACTTTGACTACCAAAGCTCCTATTTTTTGCAAGACGAGATTGAAAAAGCAATAACCGATGTTTTGGAGTATTCTCTTTCCTATCACAGAAACGGTGATATCCACGAAAGCGCAACTATCTCAGATGACGCTATTATGTATTTAGCCGAGGGCTTTGTGAAAAACAAAACAGTCAACCGTATTTTCATTTCGGAGAGCTTTATCCTTTTAACTGAGTGTGAGGAGGATTTAAGCGAAGTGGAAATTGACGGCAAGTTTTACACCCAAAGGGTAAATTACGATAAAATTCACTCCTCAGATACATCGGTGGATTTTGGCGAAATTTATAAAAGGGCAACAGATGAGGACTATGACAAAATCGTCTCTCATTTAAACGCTTTAAATAATTTCAGCTTTGCTGTGGTCAACCATAAAACCCATGTAATAATTTCAAATATTCCCTCATTAAACGGACAAGCTCCCGGTGTGTCCGTGAGAAGCTTCTTCCCCGAAGGCAATCTTTTAATTGTAAGAGACGCTAAGACACCCTACTCAGAGAGTGGCACTATGGTGGAATATGTGAGCTTTGTCGGTGAGCAGGCAAAAAATTACACAGATAATTTTGACCTTTACATTAGCTTTGGTGACAATATGGAGTTTGCAGGTGGTAGTGAGAAATTTTCACATCGGCACGAGGCAACGCTCAACGAAATTAAAGATAACCTATTTAGTATAGTCATATTTTTATGTATAATAATTGTACTCTTTGCCCTGCTTTTAACTGTTGCAGGCAGACGAGAAAAGGGCGGAAAGGTTTATCCCTCTCTTACAGATAAACTGCCCAATGACATAAATCTTTTATTCTGTCTTGTGGTTATTATCTCAATGGTGGCTCTATATGAAAACTCAATTAATATGTTCCTTCGTGCAAGTGACCTTGAAGATTATTGGTTTAATCTCAGCCCAAAATATTATCTTCTTCGCTCTAATATTTGCATAGTTGTCCTCTTTTATGACCTGACAGCCTTTGCCGGAACTCTTAAAAGACAAATAGGCTGTGGCACACTTATTAGTAACACATATATTTATAAGGTGATAAAAAATTACAAAAAAGCAGAGCCACCTGTTTAAATATACCGTTTTTGATTTCCCATTCATTTCCTACCCTATAAAGTAAAAAGCTTTACAGTGAAAATCACGCTGTAAAGCTTTTTACTTACCTATGTTGAAAACTTCGTTGAAAAAGTTAATAACTCGAAGTTTTCAACTTTTCATTGCAATTTAGAAAAAGAAAAACCTTGTTTTCGTAAAGTTTTGAACTTTACTAACAAGGTTTTCAACATTTAGTGTGAGGAAACTCTGTGAAATATTCATTTTCATGTGAATTAGTGTATATGCAAAAATCTCAAGCTATATACATTTTCAGCTCACAAGGGCATAGCTTTTTGCATCGACGGTTATTCCGTCCACGCTCACAGCCTTTTGAGAGTAGTTGACATAAACGCCTGCATCCTCGCCAAAGCGTGTCAAATATACCTGCTCGGCAACCTTTTCGTGTGAGGTGATTCTGCGACCTCTGAGAGCAGACAAGTCGCTTTTCATTTTGTCATAATAGGTTTTACTCTCGCTGACACCTGTCATATAATATGTGCTGTCATCTGTACCGTTAAGGTCATCTGTGCAATGCCATGTGTAATGAAGATTTGCTCCGTACTCCACAGCCTTTAGCATTTGAGTCTTGCTGTCAGAGCTAAGATTTATCGCCTCATGTGAGTAGTCCACAAGGCCGTGTAAAATCGTCTGGATAAAGGGCACTGTCTCAAAGCCTTCGGCATTTCCCATTGATGAGCTTGATGGCAAATTAATTATCCCGCAGGCATATTTTACACTGTAAAGGTTGCCACGACTTATCATCAGCTGTCTTGAGGCAAAAATTGAGCCGAATATTTTATTGAGAGCATTTTTAACATTTTCTCTTACGCTATAGGTCTTGCTGCCATAGTCACTGTAAAGGCTTTGACCTGCGTCATTAATATAGACTCCATAAAAGCTTTGCTTTCTTATATCCTTTAACAGGTCATTTAGTGAGCCTGTCACCTTATCTAATGAGGAAAAAACCAACTTATCCCCCTTTATTGTCTTAGCACTGCCTTTGCCGGCATAAAGAGAATAGTCGCTATAAAATAACACATTCCCCTCATTTTGCAATTGCATTAAAGAGTCAAGGTCTTTTTCACTGCCAAACTCCTTTTTGATTTTTACAGTGCCGTAATCATATATACCCTGTAAAATCACATTAATATGAGAAAAGCCCTTGGATTTTAAATAGGATAAAAGCTCGCTCGCCTCGTTAAAATCAGTTAAAGGAGCTACGGAATCCTCTTGTGATAAAATGAGAGTTAAATTAAAGGGATATTCGCTTTCCCTGTCAATGGCATTTTCTCTAAGGCTACCCTCACGAATAAGCAGCTCTCTGACTGCACCTGCCATGGCAACATAGTCTGAGTTTTCACCGCTGAGAAATCTATAGCTGAGAGTGATATTGCCCTTATAGGCTGTGTCGCTAACATAAAGAGAGTTGTCTTTTTCCTCCCCTGCTGTTATTTCAAAGCTCGCCCACGCTCGGTTGTACCCTAAAGCGTCGGTGGCTTTTTTTGCGTTTATCCTGCAAAGAGACTCGCCCTCAGTGGCAACGCACACAATTGCACTATCGCCGCATTTTCTGCCAAAGCAGGCAATTAAAGCCTTGTCACCTGTGTTTTCCTCATAAGAGTCATCGTTGCCGTAAACTCTAAGGCTACGCTCATTGACATTAGAGCTTACACCTAAGTGCATCAGCTCACCGCAGCCGTCGGGCAAAACTATATAATCCCCCTTAGCTGAGGCTGTGTCACCGGCGAAAAAGGGCAGCAGCTCAATTTGCCTTATAATAGTGTCGCCCTCAACATTTATTTTATCGCAGTTGACACTGACAGTAAGTCTGCCGTCACTTAAAATATAGGTGACAGGTATACTTATATCAAGCTTTTCCCCTTTTTGAGTGCTTTGCCTAAAGCTATAGGTTATAACCACACCCTGCTTAGTCTTTTTATATTTTGTGCAATCAAAGGCAAGACTGTCCTTTTGCGAGGATAGCACATACTCCTTGCCCTTTGAATAGACTCTCACATTTAAGCTCGATGGTGTTTCATTGCCCTTTTCACATGGCAAAGCGTGATAATATTTATTTGCCGCAGCGTCATAAATGCACACTGACATAGTCTTTTCCTCAAGATACATTTCCAACATTCCCGAGGAAGCTATTTTCGTCATGGCATTTTTATCCCTCGTACCATAAAACAAAGCCTCATCGCCTACTGCTGTTGTGGCACTGACTTCCTCGTGAGATATTTTCATTTTCCTTGCCTGTACTCTGCCGCAGCATGAAAGCATGAGCAAAAGAATAAGAGCCAAGGCAATTGGCGTCAAGCCTTTTATTGTTTTCATATATTACACCTCAAAATTAAGTATAACATATATTACCACTTTTTTCCAGCACTACATCATTCTTTTTCGCATCTCAATTAATATAGCCTTCTCTCGCCTTGACACCTGAACCTGAGACATACCAAGCTCAGCCGCAGTTTTAACCTGAGTCAGACCCTTAAAATATCTAAGCTCGATTAATTTTCTATCCTTTTCCTCTAAGGCGCAAATAACACTTTTAAGTGCCATTTTTTCCGATATCTCCTCCTCTGGTGCTTCAGTGGGAATATCAAGCTGAGCGTTGCCCTTATCATCTGTTGCCGTCAGGGAAATGACAGGCATTGACACTGTTATAAGCTCTGCCGCCTGTGATATGTCAACGCCTAATTTTTCCGCAAGCTCACCTATAGTCGGTTCTCTGCCAAAGCATAAAGACAATTGCTCTTTAATTTGCATTGCGTGACGAGCCTTTTCCTTTAGGCTTCGCCCTATTTTAACAGTACCACCGTCACGGAAAATTCGTTTGATTTCACCTAATATCACCGGAACGGCATAGGTAGAGAAAGCAAAGCCCCTGCTTTTATCAAAGTTGTCTGCCGCCTTAATAAGACCAACACACCCGGCTTGAAACAGGTCGTCGTACTCCGCTCCCCTGCCACGAAACTTATTGGCGCAGGCATGGACAAGACCGTAGTTATTTTCAATGAGAGCTTCTCTGTCGCTGTTTTTCTCCTTCAAGGATACACCGCCTTTTCAAAGGTATAAGGTCATATTCTCTTGCCCCAGATTTTCTTTTCGAGGCACACTGTTGTGCCAAAATCGGGCTTAGAGCTAACCTTGACCTTATCCATAAAAGATTCCATAACCGCAAAGCCTAAGCCTGCTCTTTCTGAGCCTGCCGTTGTGAAAAGAGGCTGCATGGCTTTTTCAATATCGCTTATGCCCACACCCTTGTCACGGATTTTAACCCTGACTATATTATTTTCAAAAAGGCTGACAGTTATGTAAATTTTTCCCTGGCTTTCTTTATAGCCATGGACTATGGCATTTGTCACTGCCTCACTCACGGCAGTCTTTATGTCAGTCAGCTCCTCAATATTTGGGTCAAGACAGGCTATAAAGGATGCCACCGCCACTCTGGAAAAGCCCTCATTGACGCTTTTAGAGTCCATAATAAGTCTCATTTCATTTATGCAATTCATTACACCACCTCCTTTTGCTTTATTTCGCCAAGCTTTTGCAGCCCGGCAAGGGTCATGACCTTATATGCTGACGGTGAGAGATTTTCCACTCTTATGCGTCCTTGCACTGTTTTCATAAGCTTATATCTGCCCATGACAAGGCCTATCCCCGAGGAGTCCATAAAGCTCACCTCACCAAAATCCATTATTAGCTCCTTAGGCTTTTTGTGGATAATAGCGTCATCTATGCTCGCTCTAATTAAAGATGCACTATGATGGTCGATTTCACCACTTAAATAGACTCTTATTTCCTTTTGCTTATACTCAATCTTTGCCGACATAAAAAGCTACACACCTTTCATAAGTACCCTTGAGGGCACAAAAATAATCCCTTACGGTGGTATCATAAGGGATTAGGTATGAATATTTTGGCGAAGGGAGGAATATTTATATATTTTATTTAAAAAATTTATTTCTTATTTCACTCACGAGATAAAATGAGCCTGCAACTATAAGTGCGTCATCCTTCTTTGTCATTGCCAGTGCTTTTTGGTACCCCCTAACAGGGTCACTGTCGCAAAATATCCTTGCCGAGAAAGGCTCTGCTGCCTTTGCGAGGATTTCAGGTGACTCACCTCTTATTGGGTCTGTGCTTGTGAAAACTATATTTTCACATAAGGGTGCTATAATTTTAAGGGAGGAGGTGTAATCCTTATCCTTCATAAAGGACATAAGAAAGGTGATTTTCCTGCCTTTTAAATAATTTTTCCCTAAATTATAAAGTGCCCTCATGCAGCCTTCATTGTGACCGCCGTCAAGGATAACAATAGGTGACAGAGCCACTGTCTCCATTCTTCCCGGGATTTTAGTGTCCTTTATGCCTGAGATTATATCCTCGTCCTTTATCTTAAAGGACTTATCTCTAAGGCATTTTGCTGCGGTGATGGCAGTTATCATATTGGCTATTTGATGAGCACCGCAAAGAGGTGTATTTATTGTCATGCCGTCATAAATAAAGACGCTGCCTGTTATGTCGCTTTTTATCACCTTTAATTCTTTTATATCCGGCAAAAAAAGCTCACAGCCCGTTTCTTCGCATTTATTTTTTATGACATTTACGGCTTCACTTTTTTGAGGGATAAAGCCGAAGCTGCCACCCTCACATGGATAGGAAACAACGAAGCTGCCCTTTTTAATTATGCCGCTTTTTTCCTTGGCTATTTTTTCCACAGTGTCACCGAGCATTTGTGTGTGGTCAAGGGATATACTCGTAAAAACACTCACTAAGGGTGAAGGTATAACATTTGTGCTGTCGTGCTCACCGCCAATGCCTGCCTCAAGGCAAACAATGTGGCAGCCTCTTTTGGCAAAGTACAAAAAAGCGAGAGCCGTTGTTATCTCAAAAACTGTGGGATAAAGCTCTTCCTTTGCCATAAGGTCGATTTTTTCCTTAATAAGCTCAGTCAAACAGGCGATATCCTCGTGGCTTATATATTCATTGTTCACCTGGATTCTCTCCCCAAACTCAACCACATAAGGGGAAGTGAAAAGGCCCACTGTGTAGCCCGCATTTTGAAGGATATGCGATAGTGCCGTGGAGACTGAGCCTTTGCCGTTTGTGCCCACAATATGGATAAATTTCAGCTTTTTTTCAGGGCTTCCGAGTAGATGCAGAAGCCTTTTTATTCTCTCGTGGGAGCTGCTTTTTTGAAACTTCCTTGCGGACATTATATAGTCAATAGCTTCACCGTAATTCATTTTAGAGTCCTCCTAATTTCAGCTGAGATAAAGTATATAACTAAAGGGGTTTTCTGTCAACTAAACTGTGTATATTGAGCCTGCAAAGGCATATCAAGAGAGCATTTTTCATATAAGGCTGCCGCAAAAATAAATGGGTCGATTCCCTCAGGGCACATCTCACGACAATAAGAGGGCAAAAGGAGGTTTTTTGGGCACAGTACCACACCGCTTAAAAGAAAGCGTCTCTGCAAAGTGTAAACTGTGCCGGAAAAGGTGATGTCAACTAAGGTGCTATCAGGTGCAATGACCACATCGCCGTCTAATTTACCCTTGTCTGTTATGAGCAGTGTCATGCCGTACCGGCTAAAAATCTCATCGCCTAACCTTTCATATTCCTGCATAAAGGGAGTTATAATTTTTATTTGTGAAAATAAATTTACAAGCTCTGTCACATATGGCATAAATAGACCCTTTTCGTCATAAACGCAAAGGCTGCCGTAAATTTTCCCTTGTGATTTTATATTTTCCACCACCGAGGAAAAAAATGTAATTAAATGATATTTCTCCGGCTTAAATTTTGTTATCCCCACTGAGTCGGGAATAGTGATAGCCTCACTTAAAAGCACATCCTCACGAAGTATGCCAAGGCATTGCGACAGCTTTTTCCACGGGATTTTCCCTCGACGCTTTTTTATTCTCACTTTAAAAAAGACTTCTTCGTTTAAAAGCACCACTCTTTCACTGTCTATTTTGTCACGGGAAAGAAAGCTGCCTATGCGCCTTTTTTCCTCATAAAAATCTAAAATTGCAAACATAATATCACCCATTGATTTATATGCTCTGTCTTATTTAATTTTTACTTTAGACCGGCAAAAGTCATTGACAATTAAAAAGCAAGCTCCTATAATAAAATTGACTAATTAAAGAGTTGGAGGTAATTTATATGTGGTTCGTTTTTGCACTGCTGTCTGCTATATTTGCAGCACTTACCTCTATACTGGCTAAGGTCGGCATAGACGGTGTCAACTCAAATCTTGCAACGGCTATAAGGACAATGGTGGTGGTTGTCATGGCATGGGCTATGGTCTTTATCACAAAGGAGCAAGGTGGAATATATGACATAAGCAAAAAAAGCTGGGTGTTTTTAATACTCTCCGGTCTTGCAACAGGTGCGTCATGGCTGTGCTATTATAAGGCATTGCAAATAGGCGATGCGTCAAAGGTTGTTCCCGTTGACAAATTAAGCGTTATAATAACCTTGGCATTGGCATTTATCTTTTTGCATGAAAAGTTTACACCTAAATCATTAATAGGGTGCTTACTCATAGGCGCAGGAACATTGATAATGGTTTTATAATAAAAAAACTAAAAAGCAACTGAAAAAGCATAAAATGTAAACAGGTGTGTATAGTGTTCCACCACTATTTTTGCTATGCTAAGTGCGAAAGGAGGAAATATGGAATTATCAGAAAAATTATATACCCTTCGCAGGAAAAAGGGTCTGTCTCAAGAGCAGCTGGCGCAAAGCCTCGGTGTATCAAGACAGGCTATATCAAAGTGGGAGTCGGGTCAATCTCTGCCGGAAAGCAGCACCCTTGTGGTCATTAGCGAGTATTTTAATGTGAGCTTAGACTATCTTTTAAAAAGCGAAGAAAGTTTAGAGCCTAAGGTACAAAACACCAATGATGTTAAAATGGAAAAATCAAAGGACAAGTCGAAGACTCTCTTAGGTGTTGTCCTTTCAGTTTTAGGCAGTGCTTGCCTAATTATTTGGGGGTTAATATCAATTTTAAATCATGAGGCCACCAATAGGCTTAGTGACTCCTCCACCATACATATAGACGGAAACGGCATCTTTTTATTTTTCTGCGTTGTGGCAATAATTGCGGGAGCATTTTTAATTTTAAAAAACGCAAAAAACAATCAAGGAGATCTCAAATGAAAAAGCTGTCTATAGCCTTCACTATACTTTCTGTTTTGCTTTCTGACATTATGTGTGCAGTGGTAGCTTATAATTACCGTGATATGCTTTGTGGCATAAAGCACTCAGGCTACAGCGCACCTGCCGGCACTGCCTTGCTTTTGGCGATTCCCTTTATTATAGGGATTATAGCCTGCATAAGCTGTGGGATTGTCTTTTATAAAAAAGCAGAAAAAAAGTAAATCTATTATAAAAGCCACCCGATTTTTTTCGGATGGCTATTTTTTTATTTTTACACCTTAAAGGCTACAGCCCTCGTGGTCATGATCTTCGATTTTGCCCACAATTGGCTCCGGGTCAATGCCCTGCTTTTTATAATAATCTGCAAGAGCTGCCTTGATTGCCTGCTCAGCTAAAACGCTGCAATGGATTTTAACAGGTGGAAGTCCGTCAAGAGCCTCAACAACAGCCTGATTTGTTAATTTAAGAGCTTCGCTTATTGGCTGACCCTTAATAAGGTCTGTTGCAATTGAGCTTGTTGCAATAGCACTTGCACAGCCATAGGTCTTAAACTTAACATCTGTGATAATATCATTGTCAATTTTAAGGTACATCTTCATGATGTCACCGCATTTTGCGTTGCCTATTTCACCAACGCCGTCTGCGTCCTCAATAACGCCAACATTGTGTGGGTTGGCAAAATGTTCCATTACTTTTTCACTGTATTGCATAGCTGAAATCTCCTTTAGTTATTCTTTTCGTTTTCCATTATGTGTTCCCAAAGAGGTGACATATCACGAAGCCTGTCAATAATAGGTGGCAAAACCTCTAAAATATAGTCAACATCCTCTTGAGTTGTGTTTTCGCTCAATGACAATCTAAGTGAGCCGTGAGCCACCTCATGCTTAAGGCCTATTGCCAAAAGCACATGACTTGGGTCAAGACTGCCTGAGGTACACGCTGAACCGCTTGAAGCACTTATTCCCTTCATGTCCAGCATAAGAAGAAGGCTCTCACCCTCCACACCTTCAAAGCACATACTAAAGTTGCCCGGCAATCTCTTTTCAGTGTCACCATTGATTCTTGAGTGGGAAATCTTACTTGCGCCCTCAAAAAGTCTGTCACGAAGTGCCTTTACTTTAGCATAGTTTTCATCGATGTGCTCTGTCATATCGGTTATAGCTACACCTAAGCCCACTATGCCCGGTACATTTTCAGTGCCGGCGCGTCTGCCGCTCTCTTGTGCGCCACCGTCAATTAAGTTGGGAAGGCGGATACCCTTTTTGCAATAAAGTGCGCCGGTACCCTTAACAGCATGAAACTTATGACCTGAAAGTGAAAGCATATCAATGTTTTGGTCTTTGACATCAATTTTTATATGACCCACTGCCTGCACTGCATCAGTGTGGAAAAGTACACCCTTATCATGGCAAACCTTGCCAATTTCTTTAATGGGCTGAACTGTGCCTATTTCATTGTTGGCATACATAATTGACACAAGACAAGTCTCGTCTGTAATAGCCTTTTCAACATCCTCAACTCTTACAAGTCCGTCCTCATAAACATCAAGATAAGTAACCTTAAAGCCTTGCTTTTCAAGTGATGCCATAGTGTGAAGCACTGCATGATGCTCAAACTTACTTGTAATAAGGTGCTTCTTGCCTTTTTTTGCGCCTAAGGCTGCTGCGCCCTTTATCGCCCAGTTGTCTGCCTCACTGCCACCTGAGGTAAAAAATATCTCTTTAGAGTCAGCACCTAAGGCTGTGGCAACCTGCTGTCTTGCTTTATCAACAGCTCTTGCGGCAGTTTGACCAATTGAGTAAAGGCTGGAGGGATTGCCGTAATGCTCTGTCATATATGGGAGCATTGCTTCCACAACCTTTTTTGAAACAGGTGTAGTTGCCGCATTATCTGCATAAACATATCTCATTTCTTAATACACTCCAATCCTGATTTTTCCGTGGCTATACTCCGCTGAGCTAAATCTTTCAGGGTTATGCTGCTGACAACGGAAATAGTTGCACAGTATATTTCTGTCCATATAAATGATGTAACACAATCGCAGTAATTCTCACATTTGCCGTTATCCTCAGCGCAGGCAACAGGGGCAAGTGAGCCTTCCGTCGCCTTTAATATAGCCTCAACGGTAATTTCCTCAGGAGGCCTTGTCAAATGATAGCCGCCCTTTGCACCTCTGACAGATTTAACAAGACCCTCTTTTGATAGCATATTGATTATCTGCTCCAGGTACTTTTCGGATAGGTGTTCTCTTTCGGCAATATCTTTAAGTGAAACGCAGCCGTCCGCACCGTTGACGGCAAGGTCTGTCATTATACGCAGACCATATCTGCCTTTAGTCGATATTTTCAAAAAACCACCTCTTTCAATAAGAATTCCTACTTTATTGGTAGTATATCACTATTTTTAATTCATAGCAAGTAGATATGAATTAATTTGAGGAGAAAATAAAGGAAAATATTACCGATAAATTGTGCAATCCTCACAAAATAGAGCCTTGGCTTTGGGTGTGGTGCTTGGAGGGGCGGCTAAGAAGGAAGTAAGTGCCTTTTGGGTTTACCGCAGTGGCAACCGTCAGGCTGACTGACGAAGACGGAAAGTGGGTGGAGGGAGAGGGGGCGGCTGTGCGGTTATGCCCCACGAGTGGGGCATAACCGGCCATG
>CAZDEL010000034.1:0-20973 GCA_964504475.1 uncultured Faecalibacterium sp.
GCGAAATTAGCTCGCCCTTTAGGCGAAATTAGCTGAAAAAGCACGCCATCGGCGTGCTTTTGTCTTATCCTGCTTCAGTAACCTTATACATTGTCTTTTTTGGAATTTCAATCTTATATATGTAGCTCTCACCTGTGTCCTCACGCTTAATATTTGCCCCTATGCCCGACTTTTGCATGGTCTCCACAGCGTTGTTAATGGTGTTTAAAAATATCTTCACATCACTGAACATCCTTTTTGTTTGCCTTTTTGGTGCATTTTTATCAAGCAAAATGCTGTCGATTAGCTCCTCTGTTTGGCTCACATTGAGCTTTTTGTCTATTACCTTTTGCAAAACCGGTATAATATCCTCTTTTTCCAGTCGCAAAAGTGCTCGTGCGTGTCGCTCTGACAGGCCGTTTTCACACAGGAGCTTTTGAGCAGCGTCCGGCAAGGACAATATCCTCAGCTTATTTGACACTGTTGAGGGTGCTTTGCCTAAGTGTCGTGCTGCGTCCTCTTGTGACAGGGAATATTCCTGCATTAGCCTTTGTATTGCTCTTGCTTCCTCGAAGTAGCCTAAGTTTTGCCTTTGTAAATTTTCTATAAGAGCAAATACCGCACTTTTCATGGTGCTTACATCCACTACTATACATGGTACCGTTAAAAGACCTGCCAGCTTTGAGGCTCGCAATCGTCTTTCACCTGATACTAATTCGTACCCTCGCTGGGTTTGTCTAACGGTTATTGGCTGCAAAATGCCGTTCATTCTAATGCTTATGGCAAGGTTCACAAGCTCCTCACGGTCAAAATGCTGTCTTGGTTGGTTTGGATTGGGATAAATCTGCTCATGTGGTATGAGTAAAACCTGTCCTGCTGCTTTGGGCTTTTCACTATACAATAAAATTACCCCCCTTTGCTAAGATAATAACATAGCAAAGAGAGGTTGTCCAGTAAAATCGTTTTACATTAAAATTGCCATTAACCCTTAAAAAGACATTATTTTATAGGATTTTTAGCCATTTTTGCCGAAGGTCTTGGATATTTAGATGGTGTTGACGAAATCTTTTTGACATTTATAATAGTTCTTTCCCCTGCGTCAAAGAGGTCAAAGGCTTTTATCTCCTCTATTTTGCCGCCTAAGACCTTGATTGCCGCCTTAGCTGCGTCAATCTCCTCGTGTGCCTTTGCTCCCTTCATTGGTACGAATTTACCGCCTACCTTTACGAAAGGCAGACAATACTCACTTAAGTCTCTAAGATTAGTCACGGCTCTTGCTGTAGCGAGGTCAAAGGCTTCACGATATTCCTTCATATTGCCTGCTTCCTCTGCTCGGCAGTGTACAATATTAGCATTAAGGCCTAAATTAGTCAAAATATCCTCAATTACAGTGAGTCGCTTCTTTGTGCTGTCCATTAATGTCATATTAAGGTCAGGGCGAGCTATGAGCATAGCAAGGCCGGGAAAGCCTGCGCCTGTACCAACATCAATAACCTTTGCGCCTATATCTATATCTACGGCATCAAAAATCGTCAAGGAATCCACAAAATGCTTAATAACTATGTCATCAGGGGCAGTTATTGCCGTAAGGTTTATCTTTTCGTTCCATTGACATAAAAGCTCGGCATATATATTAAAGCGGTCTAAGGCTGTTTCATCAAGTTTCACGTGAAACATTTGCGCCTTATCCCTTAGTAGTTCCTTTGAAATAAAGGTATCCATTACCTTTTCACATCCTTTTTTGCAAGATAAATAAGCAAAACTGATATGTCAGCCGGGCTGACTCCGCTTATTCTCGATGCCTGACCTAAGTTAGCAGGCTTAATTTTATTTAGCTTCTCCTGTGCCTCCATGCGAAGACCTGTAATTTCACTGTAATCTATGTCTTCACTTAGCTTTTTAACTTCAAGTCGGTGCATTTCCTCTACAAGAGCCAATTGCTGACGAATATATCCATCATATTTTATGCTGATCTCCACCTGCTCAGTAACATCGTGGGGCAAAATCGGTCTATCCTTATCAAAGGGTGCTAAGCAGTCATATGTGAGCTGTGGCCTTTTAATAAGCTCCTTTAAGCGGCAGCCTGTTTCAATTGGTGATGTTTCACGTGAAACAAGCAGGTCATTAAGCTCCTTTGTAGGTGAAACACTAACTAATGCCACCCTTTCCTTTTCCTTTTCAATAAGCTCTATCTTTTTAAGGAGTCGATTATACTTTTCCTCGCTCACAAGACCTGCCTTATAGCCTATCTCCGTAAGTCTTATGTCAGCGTTGTCTTGGCGCAATATTAAGCGGTACTCTGAGCGTGAGGTCATCATCCTATAGGGGTCTGAGCAGCCCTTTGTGACTAAATCGTCAATTAATGTGCCTATATATGATGAAGCTCTGTCTAAAATCAAGGCTTCCTTGCCCATAACCTTATTATATGCGTTAATGCCGGCAATTAAGCCCTGTGCGGCGGCTTCCTCATAGCCACTTGAGCCGTTAAACTGTCCTGCACCAAATAATCCCGGGAAATCCTTAAACTCTAAAGACGCCTTTAATGTGGTCGGGTCAACGCAGTCATACTCAATGGCATAGGCTGTTCGCATAACCTGGACATTTTCAAGTCCGGGAATAGTACGCAAAAACCTAAGCTGCACATCCTCAGGCAATGATGATGACATTCCCTGCAAATACATCTCCTCAGTGTTTTCACCGCATGGCTCTATAAAGAGCTGGTGCCGTGGCTTTTCAGAGAAGCGGACAATCTTATCCTCAATTGATGGGCAATAACGAGGGCCTACGCCGTCAATCTTGCCGCTATATAAGGGTGAGCGGTGGATATTCTCCAAAATAATGCGCTTAGTCTCACTGTTAGTGTATGAAATATAGCATGGCAGCTTATTTTCAGGCTTATATTCACCGTCAAAGGAAAAGGGCACAACTCTCTCGTCACCATTTTGAATCTCTAAATTACTAAAGTCAATGCTTCGTCTGTTAACTCTCGATGGTGTGCCTGTCTTAAATCTCCTTGTTGCAAGACCTAATTTTTTAAGTGACTGACCTAATTCAGTTGCCGCAAACATTCCGTCAGGGCCTCCGTCATATGACACATCACCCACATAAATCCTGCCGCCTAAAAATGTGCCTGTGGCTAAAATAACACATTTAGCCTTGTAAATAGCCTCAAGCCTTGTGGTCACTTGCCACTTATTATCCTGTGAATATGTGAGAGTAGTTATCTCAGCTTGCACTAACTCTAAGTTTTCCTGCTTTTCCATTATGTGCTTCATATACTCACTATAGCGGCGGCGGTCAATTTGTGCTCTTAATGAGTGTACCGCAGGGCCTTTGCTAAGATTTAACATCCTGCTTTGCAAGGTGTTAGCGTCAGCAGCCTTGCCCATCTCACCACCTAATGCGTCAATCTCACGCACAAGATGACCCTTTGATGTGCCACCAATTGATGGGTTACATGGCATATTGCCTACCCAGTCCATATTTATGGTGAAAACACCAACCTGTGCCCCAAGTCTTGCCGCAGCTAAGCCTGCCTCAACGCCGGCATGACCTGCACCAATAACAATTATATCATATTCCTTTGCGAAGTATTGCATTTTATCACTTACCTTTAAGCTTTAAGGTTTTCAACATTTGTGTTGCTGTAGTGTTGAAAACTGTCTAATTTTGTCACTAAATTTCATTGAATAGAAATCCTTTTGTCTAACCTTGTATTGTATAAAAAATTTCTATTCAACAGAAATCTAATTGTTAGGTTATCTCACGATAAACCTCTATTTTCATTCTGTTTTAGTATTAAAATAGGCTAATTATTGCCCATTGGAATTATTAACAATATCCACTATTTCCATAGGGTCGCTGACAATATAATCGGCTTCATATTCCTCAAACTCCTCTTTATTGCCATAGCCCCAAAGACAAGCGCAAGATTTCACTCCTGCCTGCTTAGCGCCTGTGATGTCATAATGCCTGTCACCCACCATGAGAACCTGGGACTTATCCTTCGCACCTAATTTTTCCATTGCTTCAAGGACAATATCTTTTTTAGATGAGTGGTTGCTGTTGTCAGTCTTAACACCAACTATTGCGTCAAAGCTCCAGGTTATATTAAGATAATCAGCCACATCAAAAATTAAGTGCTCCGGCTTTGAGGAGGCAACACCTAAAAGGCAGCCTCTATCTTTAAGAGTACCCAAAAGAGAGAGCATATTATTATAAAGCTCACACTCATATATGCCCTTAATTTGATATCTTTCACGATATTTTTTTATGTACTGCTGCACCCTGTCTTCACCAATGCCATAATAATGAGTGAAGCTGAAATAAATAGGCGGGCCGATAAATTTCTCCAACTCGTGAGGCTCCGGCACATTATCGCCCATTTCCCTAAAGGAATATTGCAAGCTTTTTAATATACCCTCGCCTGTGTTGACCACAGTGCCGTCAAAATCAAAAATTATATACTTATACATAGAAAACACAGCCGATTTATATAAAACAAACCGGCTTTCCTCACAAAATATTTTATTTTTCCACTGACTTTCTATCCATTGTCTTTTTAAGGAAGGAGTCAACCTTTATAGTAAATCTCTCATGAGTACCCTTGCCAATGACACCGGCGTTGTCATATGCTGTAACATTAAAAACAGCCTTTCTGCCGTCAAAATCAATTAGCTCAGATGTAACATTAACCTTAGCACCCATGGCAGTTGCCGCAAGGTGGCTGATATTTACTAATGTGCCAACAGTGGATATGCCCTCGGGAAGAAACCTTTGAGCAAGCTCTGCTGAAGCCTGCTCCATAAGAGCTATCATATATGGTGTGGCAAGCACATCAAGGTTGCCGCTTTTCATGCTTGCGGCAGTCATATTTTCGTCAACTGTAACGCAAATTTCATTCTTTGCGCCAATTTCCATTTTTAAATCCATATAAATCACCTATTAATCAAATCTTGTTACAAAGTCAAATACTGTTGCTCTGTTTTCGTCAAGGACAATATTGCTCTCGCCGTAAAGCTCATTTTGCACTCTTTGTGCCGCAAGGGGAAAATCCATAAACACAACGGCAGAAGAACCCACATAGCCTGTCTTAAACACATCTGTGTCACTTAATGTGAATTGGTTAATTTCATAATTAATCCAGCCCTTAGCAAGAGCCTGAGCACCATAGGATAATATTTGTGACTTTGTAAGGTCAGTTTTAACATACTTAAACAAGGTGTCAAGAGTGTCGTTTAGCTGGCTTATGGACGCACTTTTAGCTGAGTCAATAAGGGAAGTGATAACCTGCCTTTGTCGCCTTGTGCGGCTGACATCACTGTCATAGTCACTTTTTCTGATTCTGGCAAAAATTAAAGCCTGCTTGCCTGTTAAGTGGACACTCTCGCCCGGCTCAATGTGAAAGTCGGGATTAGTCCTGTTAATATAATTTGCCTCATACTCCTGCACGGGAACATTAATGCCGCCTAAGGCATCGATTATATCCCTAAAGGAGGAAAAGTCAACGGCAACATAATAATCTATGTCGATTTTAAAGTTTCTCTCCACTGTGTCAATTAGGGCAGTAGAGCCGCCGTGCATATATGATGAGTTAATTTTGGCATACCTATCCTTGCCCCCAATATTCATATGACACCATGAGTCACGGAAAAAGGAGCACATACTAATTTTTTCTGTCTTCTTATTTAGTGAAAGAAGTATGAGAGAGTCGGAATTTCCGCCCTTCTCAAGGCCTTCGGCAGAGTCCAAACCAACGAGCAAAACATTAATAACATTTTTGCTCTTATATAGCTCACCGTCATTATTAGACCATTGATATAAAAAGTCGTTTAATGAGCCTGCGGAGTTAATAGCCTGCATAATAGCTAACTCCTCATCGTCATATATAATATCATCAGTCATACTGCTTGATGGCAGCGTAATATCGTCGCCTGTGTCCATAAGGTCTAACTTTTCTGTGATATAACCCATGCCCACAGTGACAAGGCAAATAAAGACAACTAATATAAAGTAAAAATTCTTTGCCCTTCTGTTTTTATCCTTCCATAAGAAAGCCGCAACAGGATTAGTTTTTTTCCTATTATCCCGGTTACTGTTTTCTGACATTAAATCACATCATTTCTTTTAAACTAAATTGCCAAGGTCAATATATCCTTCTCACCTTTAATCAGCCTTAAAATCGGCCATGGAAAATTTTTATGGCAATTTATTTGCAACCGAAAATGCCAAGCATCAAAAAATATTTAATAGAAAATAAGACCCTTTAGTAAAAAAGTCACAAGTCATCGCCGGTTGCTTTGTAAATTTATAACAGACTACCATATGGCAGTCTGGGGAACAACCGGAGGTGACGAAAGAAATCAAAAACGTACAATTAAAATTTGAGGAAGTTTAACTGAAAAGAAATTGAGGGTCATCTCCGGCTGCTTTTAAATTTATAACAGACTGCCCTTTTGGGGCAATCTGTGGAATAACCGGAGGCAACTCGAAATATCAAAAAAAAAAAAAACAATTAATGTTTGAGGATGTTTAACTGCATAAAAAATTGTGAGTGCCTCCGGCTATTTTAGATGTTAAGCTTGATTACTCCTATAGCAATCAAGGGACAACCAAAGATGACTCAATATAAAAAAGTTGAATTGGGAATATTCAATAGGTAAGCGATTAAAAGCCACCTTTGGCTGTTTACGAGTTTATGACAGACTATCCTTAAGATAATCTGAGAAACAGCCGGAGGTGACTCTTAATAAAGAATATAATTTGGAAATGGGAATATTTTAATATTAATAGAAAGGTTGAGCCACCTCTGGCAGTTTTTTAAATTTTAACACAGGCTGCTTTTAAGACAGCAAACCTATGAGTTAGCATAAGGATAATTTGTCCCTATTTGTTACAAAAAGCCTTTTTTGTTAAATTATCTCAACTGCTACCCTTATTATGCCACAAAATTTACGATAATGCAAGTGTTTTATGAACAATACGGGAGAAATTTTATTTATTTAGGGAGGAAATAAATATTTTTGTAAATTTCTCCCGTTTGTTGTCTTATTCTTGTGCGGTGGAGCTGCTTTCCTGTCCGCTGTTTTCCTCTGGGGGTACTATATCATCGCCTTCTTCATCTTCACCCTCTGCTGCAACAGCTGTGGCCGATACAACCTTTTCGCCTTCGCTCACTCTCATAACACGAACGCCCTTTGAGGTTCTCGATACGGTGCTGATTTGTGACGCTTTGATTCTGATAATTATGCCGTCTGAGGAAATAAGTATAACATCGTCATTGTCGCAAACAAAATTAAGTGATGCCACAAGACCATATTTGTCTGTGTGATAGTTGAGTACGCCCTTGCCGGCTCTTGATTGCACACGATATTCACCGTGATTGCTAAGTCGTCCGAGACCTGTTTCAGACACAGTGAGCACCTTATAGGTGTCATCTTGATTTTCGGGGATAACGCACATGCCAATGACCACATCGTCATCCTTAAGCTCAATTGCCTTAACGCCCCTTGCAGTTCTGCCAATAGGTCTGCAATCATTCTCGTTAAAGCGTATGCTCATACCCTTCCTGGTGGCAATAAGTATATCGTCATTGCCCTTTGCCAGTCGTACCCAAGCAAGCTCGTCATCATCATCAAGATTAATTGCAATAATGCCGCTCTTGCGAATATTTTTATATTGCTCTAAATCAGTTCTCTTAATAATACCCTTTTTCGTGACCATAATGAGATAATTAGTCTCATCTCCGCCAAAGTCGGGCACTCTAATCATGGAGCTGATTTTCTCCTCAGGCTCCAATGGCAGAAGATTTACAACATTCATGCCCTTGCTTTGCTTGCTGCCCTCGGGAATTTCATAGCCCTTTAAGCGATAGGTCTTGCCCATGGTGGTAAAGAACATAATATAGTCATGGCTGGAGCAGGTGAACATAGTCTCTGCCACATCCTCATCTCGTCTTGTCATGCCCTTAACGCCTCTGCCGCCACGGTTTTGAAGGGAGTAGCTCTCAACAGGCTGACGCTTAATATATCCCAAAGTAGTAAGAGTGTAAACACATTCCTCCTCAGGGATAAGGTCCTCAATATCAACCTCGCCTGTCACAGCGGCAATCTCAGTGCGTCTGTCGTCGGAGAACTTGTCTCTTATGACCATTGCCTCTGCTTTTATTATTTCCAGTACCTTGCCATCTGAGGAAAGTATCTCCATAAATTCGGCAATCTTAGCTTTAAGAGTAGCTAATTCTTCCTCAATTTTTGTTCTTTCAAGACCGGTTAACTGACCGAGTCTCATTTTAACTATAGCGTCCGCTTGCACCTCAGTGAGATTAAAGCGGTCAATAAGAGCCTGCTTACCCTCTGACTGATCCTTTGAGGCACGAAGAATAGCAATAACCTCATCAATGAAGTCAAGAGCTATCATTAAGCCCTCTAAAATATGTGCTCTTTCCTGAGCTTTTTTAAG
The DNA here is from genome assembly GCA_964504475.1 of uncultured Faecalibacterium sp. Taxonomy (GTDB): domain Bacteria; phylum Bacillota; class Clostridia; order Oscillospirales; family Acutalibacteraceae; genus UBA6857. Next base: position 8,440 of record CAZDEL010000034.1, read on the forward strand.
GTCATATCTTGTCCTTCTTACAATAACCTCCTTTTGGTGGGCTATGTAATGGTCAAGAATCTGCTTTAAGGTCAATATCTTAGGCTCGCCGCCAACGAGGGCAAGCAAAATAATGCCATAGGATATTTGCATTTGTGTGAAGGAGAAAAGCTGATTTAAAACAACCTGGGCATTTGCGTCACGCTTAAGGTCAATTACAAGGCGCATACCCTCTCTGTTTGAGTAGTCGTTAATATCGGCAATGCCCTCAATTTTTTTATCCTTAACCAAGTCTGCAATAGACTCAATGAGTCTGCGCTTATTAACTTGATAAGGCAGCTCTGAGACAACTATTTGATAGCGGCCGTTTTTAGTCTCGCTGATTTCAGTTCTTGCTCTGACTATAATTTTGCCGCGGCCTGTGCCATAAGCGGCTCTAATGCCTGCTCTGCCCATAACAATGCCCGCAGTGGGGAAGTCAGGGCCTTTAATATATTGCATTAATTCCTCTAAGGATGCCTCGGGGTTGTCAATATAATAGCACATTCCGTCAATGACCTCACCTAAGTTGTGAGGTGGGATATTTGTTGCCATACCAACAGCGATACCCGTTGAGCCGTTGACCAAAATATTTGGGAAACGAGAGGGTAAAACTGTAGGCTCTTTAAGACGGTCATCATAGTTAGGCGCAAAGTCAACAGTGTCCTTATCAATATCTGTGAGCATTTCCATTGCGACCTTGCTCATTTTACTCTCGGTGTAACGATAAGCAGCGGCAGGGTCACCGTCAACAGAGCCGAAGTTACCGTGACCGTCAACTAAAACATATCTTGTAGAGAATTTTTGTGCCAGACGAACCATAGCGTCATAAACGCTGGAGTCACCATGTGGGTGATATGAGCCAAGCACGCTACCAACAGTGTCGGCACATTTACGATATGCTTTTTCAGGGTAAAGTCCGTTTTCGTGCATGGTGTAAAGAATACGGCGATGAACGGGCTTTAAGCCGTCTCTGACATCGGGCAGAGCACGAGATGTGATAACAGACATAGAGTAGTCAAGGAAGGACTTTCTCATTTCTCTGTTTAAATCAACATCTATTATTGTTTGATTTTCGTAATTTAAATTTTCCATATTATCACCATTTTTAAAAAGTTAGGTTATATGTCAAGTGTGTAATTGAACAAAGAAGTATTTACCCATAAAGAAGTTATTTATAAGATTTTTTATCATGCTGTACTCCTGCTCGCCTATAGCGCTTTTTGGAATAAGCACCATTGTGCTGTTTTTAAACATGAAGTAGAAGTATTTTCCCGACTCAATAACCTTATAGACCTTGTCAAAGCCATAGTGGATTTCAACATTGCCCCTGTGTCTTTCGTTTGGCAAATAGTTGACGATTATGTGATCTCCATAAAAGTCAACGGCTGTCTCTCTGTCAAAGATAAATGAGGCGGTTCTTCTTTTGCCATATTCCTTGCAGCTTATAATAGGCAGCAAAAACGACACTAAGGCCATAAGGGCAATGAGTACCGCCAAGCTAATATCAATAAAGCAAAATATAATAACAGGTATAAGATATAAAATTGTCTTTTTTAAGTTAACCTTTATAAGGTCGCTAATATAAATAGTGTCATATTCTTCATAATCTTCACCTGTGAGAAAATAAGAAAGAGTAAAATATTTCATTATTCATTACCTGCCTTTCCCATTTGTCTCATTTTTTCGTCTAAAATGCGGCTAAACTCCTTAAAGTCGCCCTTGCCCACACTTGAAAAGTAAACTGAAGTAGGTATAGCACCGGCATCAAAAATGAGAGTTAATATGCCGTCCTTGTTTTCGTAATACAAAACCTCATCATAGTAATATTCACTTTTAGTGTAGGGTGTGGTTATAATAATTTTGTCATCATAAAGCACAGCCTGCTTTTGCTCGTCATTTAATCTTGACTTTGCGATTTGCTTAACATAAAGATTTTTATTAATAAGCAAATACAGAAAAAGGAAAGCAACTGACATTATAATTCCTGTGGAAATATAAAACACAGCTTCATCACTGTTAATCATTGCCATTCCGGCGCAAAGAGCCAAGGCAAGAGCACTTAAAATAGCTGTCACTTTAACAGCAGAGCCACTTTTTAGTACCCCAAACCTTTTTTGCCAAATATCACATGAGTGCTCTAAGGCAAAAAGGTTATCTTTATAAACAATTCCATATGGTGTCATTTTTATCTTCCTTAAATATCAAGATTTTGTACATACTTCGCATTTTTCTCAATGAAGTCACGGCGAGGCTCAACCTTATCACCCATGAGAATGGAGAAGGTCTCATCAGCTGCAATAGCGTCCTCTAAGGTGACACGAAGCATGATTCTGTTTTCAGGGTTCATAGTTGTCTCCCAAAGCTGCTCAGGGTCCATCTCACCAAGACCCTTATAGCGCTGGATATCTGCACCGGGCATTTCCTGCATGATTCTGTCTCTTTCTTCATCGGAGTAAGCATACTCGTGCTTTTTGCCCTTTGACAGCTTATAAAGAGGTGGCTGTGCAATATAAACAAAGCCGTTATCTATAAGCGGTCTCATGTATCTGAAGAAGAAGGTGAGAAGAAGTGTTCTGATATGAGCACCGTCAACATCGGCATCGGCCATAATAACAACCTTATGATAACGAAGCTTATTAATATCAAAATCCTCATTAAAGCCTGCACCTAAGGCAGTGACAACAGGCAGGAGCTTTTCGTTTGTGATAACCTTGTCGGGTCTGCTCTTTTCTACATTGAGCATTTTACCCCATAAAGGCAGGATAGCCTGTATAGTCCTATCTCTACCCTCTTTAGCTGAGCCGCCCGCTGAATCACCCTCTACGATGTAAATTTCAGTCTTTGCAGGGTCTTTCTCTGTGCAGTCGGCAAGCTTGCCCGGCAGTGAGTTGCTTTCAAGGGGAGATTTTCTTCTTGCGGCCTCTCTTGCTCGTCTTGCAGCCTCTCTCGCTCTTGATGCGTCAAGTGACTTTGAGACAATAGCCTTTGCAATTGCAGGGTTCTCCTCAAAATAGTCTGTGAGCTTATTATAAACTGTGCTGCTTACTAATTTTGTCATTTCAGTGTTGCCAAGCTTACCCTTAGTCTGACCCTCAAATTGAGCGTCGGTGAGCTTAACTGATATAACGGCAACAAGACCCTCACGGCAGTCTTCACCTGTGAGCTTTGAGTCAGCGTCCTTTAAATAGCCATATTTTTTGCCGTACTCGTTAAAGACCTTAGTAAGTGCTGTTTTAAAGCCTGTCTCGTGAGTACCGCCATCAACAGTGTTAACATTATTAGCATAGGAGAATATTCTCTCCTTATAGCCGTCATTATACATAAGAGCTACCTCTGCGCTCTTGTCACCGTCAACACATGAGAAATGTATAACCTTCTCGTGAATAGGTGTAAGACCGTAGGACTCACCAATAAATTCAACAAATGAGCCGATACCGCCGACATAGCAAAAATGGTCCTCAACTATATTGTCCTCGTCTCTCTTATCTGTGAGAGTGATAGCAAGGCCTGCGTTTAAAAATGCCGACTCACGAAGATGAGTTTTAAGTGTCTCATAGTCGTACTCAGTAGTCTCCTGGAATATAAGCGCATCAGGCTTAAACTTAATAAATGTGCCTGTTTTATCTGTATCACCGATAACCTTAAGGTCTGTTACTATGTTACCTCTTTCAAATCTCTGGTGGTGGATATGTCCGTTTTGTGAGACCTCAACCTCAAACCACTCTGAAAGAGCGTTAACAACAGATGAGCCAACACCGTGAAGACCACCTGATACCTTATAGCCGCTGCCGCCAAACTTACCGCCGGCATGAAGGACGGTGAGTACAACAGTAACAGCGGGAAGACCCTGCTGCTCATTTATGCCAACGGGGATGCCTCGACCGTTATCTCTGACAGTGATAACATTGCCCGGCAAAATCTCAACCTCAATGTGGGTGCAATAGCCTGCAAGTGCCTCGTCTATAGAGTTGTCAACTATTTCATATACAAGGTGGTGCAGACCTCTGGGTCCTGTTGAGCCTATATACATACCCGGGCGCTTTCTTACAGCCTCAAGACCCTCTAAGACCTGGATAGCGTCAGCGTTATATTCCTCTGTGACAGCTGTGTCCATAGTCTCAATAATATCGTCAACTATTTCATCGACTGTTCTTATCTCATCATTTTCAGCCTTAGCCTTGATTTCATCCATGGCTAATACCTCCATTTCTTAATTTTAAAAGCTTATAACTAATGTGATTATTAATAAATTGATTCCTTTGCTCTTTTTAAAAGAGTGGCACAGGATATTTGTGATAAATAAACCTTAACCTCGCCCTTTCTTTCGCACACTATAAAAGACTTGGGCAATTCCTCTGAGACAGTTAAAACCCTGTGCTCCTTTTCCGCTATATTTAAGTAGCTCCTTGTGTTTTTTGATACAGTGGTGTTGTCAAGGTCAAATATGCCTATTATCTCATCGTGGGTTATAACTGTGCTTTGTCCTAAGTGAAGATACATATTATCCCTTAACCTTTCCCGAAAAGACCTCAAACTTTTTGCCTGATTTAAGATTTTTTACATTTGAGGGGTCACAGCAGGTTATAAAGACCTGCCAATCCTTTATGTGATTTAGTATATAATCCTGCCTATCCTTATCAAGCTCACTCATAACATCGTCTAAAAGTGCCACAGGCTGCTCTGAGGAAAAGCTCCTTACTACCGCTGCCTCGCCTAATTTTAAGGCTAAAGCGGCAGAGCGCTGTTGACCTTGAGAGCCAAAGCTCCTTGCGTTCAAGCCGTCAATCTTAATGGATAAATCATCTCTGTGAGGCCCCACTGAGGTAAAGCCTGTAACAAGGTCATTTTTCCTTGACAGGTATAGCTGATTTTTTATGTTTTCATAAAGCTCCTTTTTGCTTTCGCCCGCAATGACAGTTTGCTGGTCATATGCGATTTTAAGACTCTCCTTATGTGACGAGAGACCATCATAAATATCCTGAGAATAAGCCGAGAGCTTACTTATATAGCCTAATCTTTGCCGTACTATTTCACTGGCATAAAAGGCAAGCCTGTCCTCCCAAATATCGAGAGTGTCATAAAGCTCACTGTGAAAGGTAATGTCCTTTAGTAAAATATTTCTCTGCTGTAAGGTTTTGTTATATTGTGATAAGGTGGTGGCATATTTTGGCTTTAGCTGGCTTATGGCTATGTCTAAAAAGCGCCGCCTTTCATATGGGCCGTCCTTAACCAATGAGAGATGCACCGGTGAAAAGACCACAGATAAAAAGCTGCCCATAGCCTCATTTGTCTTTCTTTTAATGCCGCCTATAGTAAATTTTCTGCCATCGCCTATTTCAATATGGGCACTTTGGTCTCTGCCAAAGGCATAAAAATCCATATCTAAAATTGCCTTTTGGCTGTTGAAGTTAATAAGCTCACTGTCCTTTGAGCCTCTAAAGCTTTTGCAAGCAGTGAAAAGCCAAATGCTTTCAAGTAGATTTGTCTTGCCTTGAGCATTTTGACCGTAAATAACATTGACATTGTCGCAAGGCTCTATTTCGCATTTCTCTATATTGCGAAAATTTTTAACCTGAAGATATTTTACATTCATTTTACTTCACTATTTTGTATACAGTTTTTTCGTATTCAAATGAGTCGCCCTCATTTAGCTTTTTGCCTCGTGAAAGGCAAATTTCGCCGTTAACCTTAACCAGAGAGTCCTGTATTATCCACTTTGCCTGACCCCCTGTTGACACGGCATTACAAAGCTTTAATGCAGAGTCTAAGCGTATATTTTCTGTTGTTATTTTTACATCGACTGTTTTCTTTTCAGCGAGCTTAACTTTGATTTTCATTTTCTTACCAACTTTTCTAATTTATATTCTTATGGGCAGTATAAGGAAGAAGAAGCTGTCACCCTGCAAGGGAGTTATAATAATAGGCTGATTTGATGAGCCTAACTCGATTTTAACCTCATCGTTGTCACAAACCTTTAATGCGTCTAAGACAAAGCGGTTGTTAAAGCCGATTTCAACGCTTTTGCCCTCAATGTCTGCGGCTAATTTATCATTTGCTGTGCCCACGGCAGTGACAGAGGAAAATCTCATTACACCGTTTTCAATAACGCAGCGCACAGGGCTTGACTTATCTGTGATAATAAGTGAGGTTCTTTCGATACACTCAATAAGGCTTCTCGTTGAGGCTATTATCCTCGTTGAGTGGGTCATGGGGATAGCTGCTTTATAATCAATAAACTTGCCCTCTAAAAGCCTTGAAATTATCTCATATTCCTTATATTTAAAAATAATGTGTCTGTCACCGACGCAAATGACAATTTGAGTGTCATCGTCACCTGCGAGCTTTAATATCTCATTGAGTGTTTTTGCCGGTACTACAAAGTCTAAGATAGCATCTTCGCCCTCATCTTTATCATAAATAAAGTCAATGTCCTCGCGTCTGATTGCAAGTCTTGCGCCGTCAACGGCAATGAGGACGATTTTTCCGTCACTTATTTCAAACTTAACGCCTGTATGTACAGGGTTTCTCTCACTTGTAGACACGGAAAAAATAGTCTTTTTAATCATGTCCTTTAATTTGCCTATTTCCATGGTTATTGATGTGAACTTGCTTATTGTAGGCAAATCGGGATAATCCGAGGCAGCAGTACCAATAAGAGAATACTCAGTCTCCTCACTTTTAATTTTGCTTATGTTTCTCTCGTCACACTCAATTGATACCATATCACCGGGTATCATTCTGAGTATGTCGCAAAGATTTCTTGCTCCTAAGACTATTTTGCCTTCTTCTATGACATCGGCCTCAATAATCGCCGTTGAGCCAACCTCAAGGTCATAGCCTGTGAGTGATACATTGCCATCCTTAGCGTCAATGAGAATACCCTCAAGAGCGGGTATGGTAGATTTGCCTGATACAGTTCTTTGTACATTCAAGCAAGCCTTTGCAAGGTCTGAGCTGGCACATTGAATTTTCATATATATCCTCCGTAAAATTAAGTGTTGATTGATTTCAAGGGAAAATGAACTTTTTTGATTTTTTCAAAAAAATCCATAATATAAATTATTAAATAAATAGTAGTAGTAGTAGGGGCTGCGGAAATTGTTATAAACTCTGTCATGCCCCTAAAACACTGAAAAAACGGGCAATTGAAAATGTTAAAACCTGTGTTATAAATTTTGAGTTTTCAACATGGCACTTTTGTGTGATGTTATAAGTGTTGAAAAATGTGTGTGGAATGTTGAAAAAAGTGTTGAAATATCAGTTCTCATTTATGTTCTTAATTATGTCGTCAACAGTGGCTTTAAGCATGACATCTTTCTCTAATTTTGCCTTGATTTCTTTAAGGGCATAGATGATAGTTGAGTGATGCTTATTGCCAAACTCAGTGCCGATAGCTTTAAGTGAGCTGCCTGTTACCTGGTTCACAACATAAATAGCAACCTGTCTTGCCTGTGATATGTTAGCGTTACGCTTATCACTTCTAATATCGGCAGGTGAGACATCAAAGGTGCGAGCGACTTCGTTTATGATATTCTCCACTGTTACGGGTACGGGCTGAGAGTCGTTAATAATATCACTGATAGCTCTCTTAGCAAGAGCCATATTGACTCTCACTCCCTCAACATCCTGATAAGCCTTGATTCTTTTAATAATGCCCTCAATTTGTCTTATGTTCTTTTTAATGTTGTCAGCGATAAATTTTACAATATCGTCTGATAATTCAAGGTCATGGTCAAGAGCCTTTTTATTTACAATAGCCATTCTTGTCTCAAGTGTTGGTGGCTGAATATCGGCTATAAGACCCATTTCAAATCTTGTGCGAAGTCTCTCCTCAAGGGTTATCATTTCCTTTGGAGGACGGTCTGAGGTCAAAACTATTTGTGAGCCGTTTGAGGTCAAAGCATTAAAGGTGTGGAAGAACTCCTCTTGCACCTGATCGCCTCGTGAAATAAACTGAACATCGTCAACTAAAAGCACATCACAGCTTCTGTATTTTTCATGGAAAATATGGGTGTTGTGATTTCCTATATGATGGATAAGGTCATTGGTGAAGTGCTCTGCGCTGGTGTAAATAATGTTAGCGTTAGGGTTGTTAGCCTTAATTTCATTCATAATAGCCATGAGAAGGTGAGTTTTGCCAAGACCCGAGTGACCGTAAAGGAAAAGGGGGTTATATGCTCTGCCGGGATTTTTTGCAACATTCATTGCGGCGGCATAGGCAAACTTATTTGATGGGCCTGTGATGAAATTATTAAAGGTGTAGTCATACTCGTCATTGCTCTCTTTGACTGAGGAAGACATGCCCGAGTTATCCTTTGCTCTATCCTCAGGCACAACAAACTCAACATTGACATGAAAGCCGAATATTGACTCTAAGGTTGAATGAATAATAGTCAAAAATTTCTCAATTATGACTTCCTTTTTAAAGTTGCTTATAGCAAGATAAATTGTGTCATTTTTAAATGTAACAAATTCAAGGGGCTTTAGCCAAACATTATATGCCGCTTCGGTTACATTTTGCTGAAGCTCCTGTTGAGCTAATTCCCATATTTCCTTGAATGAATCCATTGAAATTTTCCTCCTTAATTTTGTCGATTTTTGTTTTTAAGCACACTAATAAAATTTATATAAGGAAAGTAGTAGTCTAATAAAGTAAATAAAGATACTTATACATCTTCTATTTTACCATAAATTCAGAACCCTTGCAAGTGTTTTTTGATTTTTGTTTAATTTTGAGTGCCATATATTGGTACTCTGCCGAAAAAATGCCATAGAAAAGAGATTATAGTCATCGTGAGCATTAATATTTGACAGAAAAAAAGGGCTAAAAAGCCCCTTAAAGACAAAAAAATATTTTTTTACCTTTATTTAAAAAACAAATAATTTATATAAAAGCTGCCATTTATTCCCTTTCTCTTTTCAAATTGTTATTCTTTTGTTATAATTGCTAATGAAATTTGTAATTTTTATACTTTATGCTATAGACAGTGGCAAAAAGGATTTATCTCATTGCTCTTTGTGTCAGGCAATAAAAAAAGAAAGAGGTAAAAAAATGTATAATGTTCTCGTCTGCGATGATGACAAAGCTATTGTTCGCTCAATTGAAATTTATTTAAAGGCTGACGGCTATAATGTGTTGACGGCATTTGACGGTATTCAGGCAGTGAATATACTAATGGAAAATGAAGTGCATTGCATTATTATGGATATTATGATGCCAAATATGGACGGCATATCCGCAACCTTAAAAATAAGAGAGCAAAGCAATGTACCAATAATATTTTTATCGGCTAAAAGTGAAGACGCAGATAAAATAGCGGGACTTGGTATAGGAGGAGATGATTATGTAACTAAGCCCTTTAATCCATTGGAGCTTTGTGCAAGAGTCAAGTCTCAGGTAAGACGCTACACTGTTTTAGGCAACAAGGCGGAAAACAATGGCAATGTACTCACAACAGGTGGCTTAGAGCTGGACTTGGAAGCTCGCAGAGTGACTCTTGACGGCGATGAAGTAAGGCTCACCGCTACGGAGTACAAAATATTGGAATATCTCATGCTTAACATGGGCAAAACCCTTTCCTCGACACAAATATATGAAAATGTATGGAATGAAATTGCCATAGGCACAGATAAAATCATAACCGTACATATTAGACGCATTAGAGAGAAAATCGAGATTGACACTAAAAACCCAAAATATATAAAGGTGGTGTGGGGCATTGGATACAAAATCGACAAAATTTAACACAAGGCTTATTATAAAAATCATAGCCGTAATTTTATCACTTGTCACTGTATTTTTTACAAGTAAAAACATTATTGATGATTTATTTATTATCATAAACGCTGATAAAAACTACTTTAACTATTCCGACGCTTTCTTTAATAAAGACAAAAACGGCATATATTCTTCTTTGCATTTTGAAAATGAAATGAGTAATTATTTATATTCACTCGTTGATTACACAAATAATTATGTAGATATGTCGGAGGAAACCTTTAATGCTTTAAAACAGGCAGATGAAAAGAAATTAGAAAAGTATGAAGCTAATTTTACGAGAAATGTTTATGATGTATTAAAGGACTCCAACGGTTCATATGACGGTGAATATGAGACAGTCATCTCATTTATTGGCAATGGCATTGTAAACCTTCGTCTTATAGAAAGTGTCAAAGACGACACGGAAATTGACTTAAATGTCTATAATTTTGGAAATATTGAAGCAGATGTTTTAAACTACTGTATAAATGAAAGCAATATCACTGACCCTAATTATGAAAGCAGTGTAGCTCAGGGCAAAAAGCAAGGCGCTGACTTTGTTGTGGCCTTGCCGGATATTTCCATTTATGACGAAGATAATGGATATTCTCATTTTATTAAGCCGGGCAAATATGCAATAACCATTGACAAGGAATATTTAAAAAGCACTTTAATTAACTACGATAAAATCAGTGGCTATTCTACTTACAGTGATTTTGTGCTATCTCAAAAAAATCATGAGATTAACACAAACTATAAAAATATAAATTATATTGTGACTACTTCTTCAGGCAGCGTTATAACCAATGTTAAGGATTATAAAAAGGGTGAAATTGACTCAGTAAATCATAATTATTATGTCACCGGCTCAAATGGAGTTTTCACATCAAACTATGGCACAACCTTCTCAGTGGCAACATATCAGGATAAATTTAATGATGATATGTATATTGAGCATTATCGCACTAAAAACAATGTGCCCATAACAAGTGTTCCTTCGAGCAGCACAACATATAAGAGCGAGGAAACAATTATTATCGACCAAACAAATAACAGCTCACAAAATAGATATAACAGCCAAAAAATTGTGGTTTATTTTGATGACTCCGCTGTCTTTTATAACAATTCCCTTAGTGTTATGAAAGAGGATTATTACAATGCCGGCAACTATTTAAGGCATTTAGTTAAGTATACCGCTATTTGTGTCAGTGTATATCTTGCTGCTTTGGTTTTACTTATAGCTCTTTGTGGCAAGAGAAGAAAGGATGACAGTGAAATACATCTCCTCCCAACAGATAAGATTTTCCTTGAAATTAACCTTGCTATTTTCGTAGCTGTGATTTTCTCAGTGAGCTATATGATACTTATGATTTTAAATGATTATGAAAGTATCACTGCCGGCATTGCTGTTATAGGCTATAGGTGTCTCCCCTTTGGTGTTACACTTTGCGCCGCCGCTTTAATGAGCTTTATTTTGTACCTTGCCAGAATAATAAAGGCACATAAATTATTAAACAGCTCAATTATTTATCGCTTAGCTAATGTCACATTTAAGTTTATCTTTAAGGCAATTAAAAAGCTTATTGCAACACCTGTAAAAAAATTAATAGGATTACTTAAAGATGTATACGAAGCTAAAAAGGCAAAAAATATAAAGGAAGTCGTTGTAACAAAAAGTATAATTATCGCCTGTATTAATATAGTATTACTGTTTGTCATGCTCTTTTTCGCCTATGATGGAAACGGCTTTATGGTAATTTTAAATATTGGTGTAATTGCTTTACTTGACATCTATATGATTTTACGCTCACTTAAATTCGTGGGCGGTGTGGATAAGCTCTTAGAGGTCTTACACGCGTACCGAAAAGGAGAGCTGGAAACCTATATAAACCGTGCCGCATTGCCAAATTATCTCATACCGGCAGCAGAGGATTTAGAGCAATTAGGTGACGGCATCAAGTTAGCCGTTGACGAAGCAGTAAAGCAAGAGACAACAAAAACCGAGCTTATAACAAATATATCTCACGACCTTAAAACCCCACTTACGAGCATAATTAATTATGTGGAGCTTTTAAAGCAATGCGACATTCAAAATGAGACGGCACTTTCATATCTTGAGGTACTGGGTGAGAAAAGCGACAGATTAAAGTATCTCATTTGCGATTTAGTCGAGGCATCTAAGGCGGCCACAGGCAATGTGGAGGTTAACCTTATAGATGTGAGCTTAAATGAAATTATAGCGCAAATTATAGGCGAGCATGATTCCATGTTTAAAAAGCAGGGCTTACAGATAGTATGCGATATACCGGAAAAGGATGTAATAGTAAAAGCGGACAGCAAGCTGCTTTACAGAGTAATTGAAAATCTCACAGTTAATGTAGAAAAATATGCCATGGCATCAACGAGGGTATATATATCCGTTGAAGAAAAAGATGGCAAGGGCATAGTGGAGATTAAAAATATATCGGCAGCACCACTTAATATTAGTCCGCAAGAGTTAAAGCAGCGTTTTGTCAGAGGTGACTCGGCAAGAACCACTGAGGGCAACGGCTTGGGCTTGAGTATAGCGGAGAATCTTTGCACGGTACAAGGCGGCAAGCTGGATTTGGATATAGTGGGTGATTTGTTTGTGGCAAAGGTGGAGATGGAGGAAGCGAGGAGCTAAAGCTAATTTCGCCTGCGGCGAGCTAATTTCTGCCTGCGGCAGAGCTAATTTCGCTAAAGCGAGCTAATTTCGCCCTAAAGGGCGAGCT
>CAZDEL010000035.1:0-20144 GCA_964504475.1 uncultured Faecalibacterium sp.
AATTTTATTTGAGAAATGAAGTGATTTTAAGTGAGCTTTTTCTTCGCTTTTGATGGTGAAAAAGAGCTTCTTAACAAAAAATTTTTAAAAAACTAACATGGAGAAAAGCAGAGAAAATGAAAGAAAATCGAAGAAAAACGAAGATTTCAACTTTGCATTATAATTTGGCACTGAGATTTTGACGAAAAATGCAAAAAAACTGTTGACATTTGCACGATTTTGTTCTATATTGTGTGTTATAAAAAATAGTTAAGCCACGCTTACTGAAAATTAACTTTTGTCCCGGGAATAATATGTGATTTATCATGTGTTTTCTTGGGATATTTGTGAGCGGACACAAGCTTTTTTAATTCGAGCGAGCATGATTTCATGCAGGGAAAGGGGTTTTTAAAGTGGAAGATAATGTAATTATTAGGCTTCAAAACATCTCAAAGAAATTTGAAGAAGATGTTATTCTTGACTCAATTAATTTGGAGATTAAGGACAAGGAATTTATGACATTCCTCGGTCCGTCAGGCTGCGGTAAAACGACTACATTGCGTATTATTGCAGGATTTCTTGAGGCTGACAGCGGTCAAGTCATATTTGAGGGCAAGGATATTAATAATTTGCCGCCCCATAAAAGACAGGTCAATACTATCTTCCAAAGGTACGCTCTTTTTCCGCACCTTAATGTTTATGATAATATTGCCTTTGGCCTTCGCATAAAAAAGATGAAGGAAAAGGATATAGCAAAAAAAGTCGGTGAAATGTTGGAGCTTGTCAATCTTAAAGGCTTCCAAAAAAGGGATATATCCTCACTTTCAGGTGGTCAGCAGCAAAGAGTTGCCATTGCCAGAGCTCTTGCCGTTGAGCCAAGAGTGCTGCTGCTTGATGAGCCTTTAGGCGCACTTGATTTAAAGCTTAGAAAGGATATGCAGGTCGAGCTTAAAAATATCCAAAAAAGAATGGGCATCACCTTTATTTATGTCACCCATGACCAGCAGGAGGCTCTGTCAATGAGCGACACAATTGTTGTCATGAATGACGGTAGAATCCAGCAAATCGGCTCACCGATAGATATATATAATGAGCCTAAAAATGCCTTTGTCGCTGACTTTATAGGTGAGAGTAATATCCTTGACGGTGTAATGCTTAACGACTTTAAGGCTAAGTTTTCCGGCGCTGTTTTCCAGTGCCTTGACAAGGGCTTTGCAATTAACGAGAGTGTTGATATTGTTGTAAGACCTGAGGATGTTGATGTGGTTCCCTACGGTGAGGGTACTATTAGCGGCGTTATAACCTCTAACACCTTCAAGGGTGTCCACTTTGAGATGATCGTTGACATTGATAACTTTAAGTGGATGATTCAGACTACAGATTATTATCCTGTCGGCTCAAAAATCGGCATACAAATTGAGCCTGATGCTATTCATGTTATGAAGAAAAGTGAATATTCAGGTATGTTCGGTGACTATAGCTCCTTTAGTGACGAGCTTGAGCATCTCAGTGATGTCACTGAGCAAGAGGAGGAGTAATAAATGAAAAAGGCTTCTCTTGGCAAAAAGCTCACAGCCTCACCATATATTGTTTGGTCTGCACTGTTTATTATTGTACCCTTAATATTTGTCGCTTACTATTCACTCACAGATTCCGCAGGCAACTTTACCCTGGAATACATCAGCGATATTGGCAGATATAAGGATGTCATGCTAACATCAATTTGGCTCGGCTTTATCGCGACTATTATAAGTCTTGTTTTAGCCTATCCCTTGGCATATATCATGGCAAGGAGTAAGGCTAACGTACAGCGTACCATGATGATGCTGGTTATGTTGCCCATGTGGATGAATCTTCTTATCAGAACCTACTCGATGATGATTCTCATGCAGGACACAGGTATTATAAACTCATTTCTTAATTTTTTAGGTTTGCCGAGTGTTCACATGATAAACACTCAGGGTGCTGTTGTCTTTGGCATGGTTTATAATTACATCCCCTATATGATTTTGCCTTTATATAACATAATGGCAAAAATGGATCACAGTCTCATTGAGGCTGCGGAGGATCTTGGCGCAAATAAATTTACAGTTGTTAAAAATATTATTTTCCCACTTAGTCTTCCCGGTGTTGCCTCAGGCTTTACTATGGTATTCGTTCCCAGCGTTTCAACCTTTTATATTTCAAAAAAGCTTGGCGGAAACACATTTTCACTCATTGGCGACATTATCGAGATGCAATTTAAGTCAGCCAACAACTATAATTTAGGTGCGGCACTGTCAATGGTGCTCATGGTTATGATAATCATTTGCATGATGGTTATGAACCACTTTACAGGAGACGATGATGACGGAGGTGTATTAATATGAAAACAAAAATGACACCTCTTTCAAAGCTCTATGTTGCTTTTATAATGATACTGCTTTATGCGCCGATTGTGTTAATGATTGTTTTTTCATTTAATGCTTCAGCGAGTACAAGCGTCATTACAGGTTTTTCGTTAAAGTGGTATAAATCTCTGCTTCACGACAGCGGTACTATGAATGCCCTTAAAAACACTCTGATTTTGGCTATTTCCTCATCTGCGATTGCCACTGTTATGGGTACTGCTGCCGCTGTAGGTATTAACGCATTTAGAAATAAATATATCAAAAAGACTGTAATGGGCGTCACTAATATCCCAATGATGAACCCTGAAATAGTTACAGGTATATCAATGATGCTTCTGTTTATTTTCTGTGCTAAGCTCGTTGGTGTGACAGATGTTTTAGGCTTTACCACAATGCTCATTGCCCATGTGACTTTTAATTTGCCATATGTTATTTTGTCTGTACTGCCAAAGCTGCGCCAGCTTGACAGGTTTCTCCCTGAGGCTGCCATGGATTTAGGCTGTACGCCTGTTCAGGCCTTCTTTAAGGTTATAATGCCCTCAATTTCAACAGGTATCATTTCTGGCTTTATGATGTCATTTACCTTGTCTCTTGACGATTTTGTCATAAGCTATTTCACTCAAGGCCCTTCCTTTGAGACTTTGCCTATAAGGATATTCTCCATGACAAAGAAAAGAGTCACACCGGATATGTATGCTTTGTCAACACTTATATTTGTTACAATTTTGCTGCTTCTTATACTTCTCAATGTCTCTCAAATCAGAGGAGAAAAGAGAATGAACAACAAACTCAATAAGGGGGCGAAAAGATGAAAAAGGTCATATATTTTGCGCTTATGCTATGTCTAACCTTTGCTCTTTGCTCCTTTGGAACTTGTGCATATGAAAATGAGCAGTATTATAAAAATACCGGCCTTGAGGGTACACAAATAAATGTGTTTAACTGGGGCGAGTATATTAGTGACAGCTATGAGGACGGCTATATTGATGTCAATCGCGAGTTTGAAAAGCTCACCGGTATAAAGGTTAACTATGTCACATATGAAAGCAATGAGGATATGTACCCAAAGGTTAAAAACGGTGGTGCAAGCTACGATATAGTCATTCCCTCCGATTATATGATTGAGCGCATGATAAATGAGGATATGCTCCTTAAAATTGATACAGGAGCTTTGCCTAATTATAAGTACATTGCCGAAGAATATAAGAATATGTACTACGACCCGGACAACTCATATTCAGTGCCCTTTAATGTTGGCATGGTGGGACTTATATATAACAAGACAATGGTTGATGAGCCACCCACAAGCTGGACTTCTCTTTGGGATGAGAGGTACGCAGGAAAAATCCTCATGATTGATAACCCTCGTGATGCCTTCGCAATTCCTCAAAAGATATTAGGCTACTCTCTTAACTCAACTGACGAGAAGGAATTGTCAGATGTTGCGCAGATGTTAATTGAGCAAAAGCCTCTTTTACAAGGCTATGTTATGGACGAAATATATAACAAAATGGAAAGCGGAGAAGCTGCAATGGTACCTTATTATGTTGGTGACTTTATAAGTATGCAGCAGGTTAATCCCGACCTTGATTTTGTTTATCCCAAGGAGGGAGTTAATATTTTCGTCGATGCTATTTGTATTCCAAAATGTGCACAAAATTATGATGCAGCTTTACTTTATATTAATTTCCTTCTCGACCCGGATGTTGCTTTAAGCAATGCCTTTTATATTGGCTATGCTACACCTAACACAGGTGTTTTAGAGCACCCTGATTATAGCGAGATGCGTCAAAACCAATATCTTTATCCAAGTGAAGAAAATATGCCCAAGACGGAATATTTTAGAAATCTTCCCCAGGAAACTCTTGCAAGGTTTTCTGAGCTTTGGAATGAAATTAGAATACACGGCATAGATAACACCCATATTTATATTGGCTTTGGTGTCGTTGGTGCGTTGGTTCTCTTTTTTATAATCAGAAAGCGTGTCATTAAAAAAAGACGAGAGTATTGGTATAACTCATTATAAAAAGATATTTGACCGAGGTGATAAGTTTTGTGTCGCCTCGGTCAACTTGTAGGCAAAAAAATCTTGACAAAAGCTTATAATAATAGTAAAATAACACTTGTAAATATATGAAAAACGATGACGAAGGAAACATTGCCTTTTATTTCATTGCAGAGAGAGGAGAAATGGTGTAAGCTCCTTATGAGATACGCATATGTGCTGCCTTCAACAGTTGCACCCGAAAGGGTTAGCCGTTTAATCTGCGTTAAGGATAGTGAGTGGTGCTTTGTGCACAATTCGGGTGGTACCGTGGACTTGTTCACCCCGAGGTGTGTGTGATGCACTTTATTTTTTTGCGAAAGGATATAATAATATGAAATGGATGGGACTTAACGAGATAAGAGAAAAGTATCTCGCATTTTTTGAAAGCAAGGGTCATATGCGTCTTCCCAGCTTTTCCCTTGTACCCCAGGGGGATAAGAGCATCCTGCTTATAAATGCAGGCATGACACCTATGAAAAAGTATTTTACAGGTGAGGTTACACCACCGGCAAAGAGAGTTACCACCTGCCAGAAGTGTATTCGTACACCCGATATAGAGAATGTGGGTAAGACTGCTCGTCATGGCACATATTTTGAGATGCTCGGCAACTTCTCCTTTGGTGATTACTTTAAGGTTGAGGCTACTGCTTGGGCATGGGAGTTTTTTACAAAGGTTATGGAAATCCCCGAGGAACTGCTTTATGTGAGCGTTTATACAGATGACGACGAGGCTTATGATATTTGGACTAAGCAGGTGGGTGTTGACCCATCACATATGGTTCGCTTTGGCAAAGAGGATAATTTCTGGGAGCACGGTGCAGGTCCATGTGGCCCATGCTCGGAGATTTACTTTGACAGAGGCCCAGAAAAGGGCTGTGGCAGCCCCGACTGTAAGGTAGGCTGTGAGTGTGACAGATTTATCGAGGTTTGGAATCTTGTTTTCACACAGTTTGAAAACGATGGAAATAACAACTATACTCGTTTAGCACACCCAAATATTGACACAGGTATGGGTCTTGAAAGACTCGCTTGTGTTATGCAAAATGTCGACAATCTCTTTGAGGTTGATACAGTGCAAAATATTATGAAGCACATAATTAAAATTGCCGGTATCAATTATCACGATGACCCCAATAAGGATGTTTCTCTTAGAGTTATCACTGACCATATTAGAAGCACAACCTTTATGGTTGGTGACGGTGTTATCCCGTCAAACAGCGGCAGAGGCTATGTGCTCAGACGACTTCTTCGCCGTGCAGCAAGACACGGAAGACTCATAGGTATTGACAGACCCTTCCTTTCAGAGGTTTGCGACACTGTAATTAAAGAAAACGAAAATGCTTATCCAAACCTTGCCGAAAAGAAAGACTATATTAAAAAGGTTATTTCAATGGAGGAGGAGAGCTTTTATAAGACAATCGACTCCGGTCTTGGTCTTTTAAATGAAATGATGAAAAACAGCGAAAACTCAATTCTTTCAGGCGAAGACGCATTTAAGCTTCAGGACACCTACGGCTTCCCCATAGATTTAACTAAGGAAATTGCCGAGGAAAACGGCATGAGCGTTGACGAGGAAAAGTTCCGCACTCTTGTTGAGCAGGCACGACTCAAGGCAAAAAGCGCAAAGCGTGACGCTGCCGACTCCGACTGGAGAAACTCCGGTGTGTCACTTAAGGATATAAATGCCACTGAGTTTACCGGCTACAGTGAAAACGGTACTGCCGCAAAGATTCTTGCAATTATTTGTGAGGGTGAAAGAAAGGAAATTTTAGAGGATGGCGAAAGTGCTGTGCTCATATTGGATAAGACCTCATTCTACGCTGAAAGCGGTGGACAAGTAGGCGATAGCGGCATTATAACTATTGGTGACAGCACCTTTGAAGTCGAAAAGACCACAAAGGATGCCGACGGTGTTATTCTTCATCATGGTGTACTTTCCGGCGAGAGTATAAAGCTTGGTGACAGTGCTGTGACAGCTTATGACGATGCTAAGAGAAAAGCTACAATGAGAAATCACACCTCAGCTCACCTTTTACAAGCTGCATTGCGTGAGGTTCTTGGCACACATGTTGAGCAGGCCGGTCAGCTCGTTGACAGCAATGCTTGTCGTTTTGACTTTGTGCATTTCTCCGCCATGACTAAGGATGAAATCCAAAAGGTTGAAGATAGAGTAAATGAGATTATCCTTGATGGTGTTGCTCTTGATGTTAGAGAGATGCCCATTGACGAGGCTAAAGCAATGGGAGCTATGGCTCTTTTCTCAGAAAAATATGGTGACACAGTTCGTGTTGTAAAGGCAGGAGACTTTTCTCTTGAGCTTTGCGGTGGTACTCATGTTGATAACACCGGCAAAATCGGCTTATTTAAGATTGTTTCCGAGTCATCTGTTGCAGCAGGTGTCAGAAGAATCGAAGCTGTTACCGGTACCAATGTAATGAGCTTTATTGACAGCAAGTTAAGTCTTATTGAAAACACTGCCGCAGCACTTAAGGCAGCTAATTCAAATGACATTGCTACTAAGGCTGCAAGTGTTATGGCTGATATTAAAACTAAGGAAAAGGAAATTGAAAAGCTTTCGGGAGTTTTGGCTAACATAAAAACCGAGTCTATGCTCTCAAATGCAAAAAATGTTGGCTCACTTATGCTTGTGACTGCCGTACTCGATGACACAACACCTGATGAGCTTCGCAATATGTGTGACCTGGTTAAGAGCAAGGGCGATAACTATGTTGGTGTTATTGCCGGTGTGCAAAAGGCTAAGGGTACAGGCAACATTTGTGTTTGCTGTGGCAAGCAGGCTGTGGCCTTAGGTGCTCACTCAGGCAACCTTGCAAGAGAGATTGCTCGTCTTGCAGGTGGCTCAGGCGGTGGTAAGCCCGATAGCGCAATGGCCGGTGCAAAGGATGTTGCAGCTCTCCCCGATGCAGTAAATAAGGCTGAGGAAATTCTCGGCTCAATGCTTAAATAAAAACAACAGAAAAGGAGAAATTATTATGGACTGTATTTTTTGTAAAATAATTGACGGTGAAATTCCATCAAAAAAGGTGTATGAGGACGACACAGTGCTCGCTTTTCATGATGTAGCACCTCAGGCACCTGTACACGTTATAGTTATCCCTAAGGAGCATAT
This sequence comes from uncultured Faecalibacterium sp., assembly GCA_964504475.1. GTDB lineage: Bacteria > Bacillota > Clostridia > Oscillospirales > Acutalibacteraceae > UBA6857. Next base: position 7,547 of record CAZDEL010000035.1, read on the forward strand.
ATCATGCGCTGCGGATATCAATGAAGAAAACAGCGCAGTTATCTCACACATCTTTGAGGTTATTGCAAAAATTGGCAAGGACTTAGGCCTCGACAATGGCTATCGCATAATAAACAACTGTGGCGAAGATGGCGGTCAAACTGTAAAGCATTTACATTTCCACCTTATTGGCGGTGAAAAATTAAGCGAAAAGCTTATTAAGTGATTGGGGGTTAGCAATATGGCAATGTACAAAATGACAATCGCAGGTCTTGAAAGAGAGCTGCCAATATGTAAGGTTAACGATAAGCTTGATATAGCCGGCTTTGTTATCTTTGGTGACACAGAGATGACTGTTGTAGCTGCAAGTGAACTTTTAAAAAAATGTCCCGAGTTTGACTTTATTGTCGCTCCCGAGGCAAAAGCTATCCCTTTGGCACACGAGATGTCAAGACAAAGCGGCAAAAAATATTTTATCTGCCGCAAGGGTGCTAAGCTTTATATGCAAAGCCCTGTGTCCGTAAGCGTTCGTTCCATAACAACAGATAAGGAGCAAACTCTTTATATCGATTCCCTTGAGGGTGAGCAACTCAGAAATAAAAGGGTGCTTATTCTTGACGATGTTATTAGCACCGGCGAGTCACTTGCCGCTGTGAATAAGCTCGTCGCACAGTTTGATGCTAATGTTGTGGCTCAAGCCGCAATTTTAGCCGAGGGCGATGCAGCGGACAGAGATGACATTATTTACCTCGAAAAGCTGCCCTTATTCTTCCACGACTGATTTTAAGTAAAATTTTAATATTTATATTAAGTTTTATCACACAATTTTCACTTTTGTGTAATAATATATTTATGTGCCCAAAATTTTCTTTCCTAATTGACACAAGGAAAAATAAGTGGTATCATAGACAAAACAAATTCATATGGTTATGGACGGTGAAACTATGAAAAGTATTTTCAAAAAATTAATTGTACCCGCACTGTTAATATTGGCTATTGTTTGCGTTATGCCTTTAGCAAGTGCTGAGGATTACCCATTCACTTATGATGTTAGAGCTAATGGTGTGGCAATTGTCAGCTGTAACAGTAACTATAGTGGTGCTATTGATATTCCTTCGACTATTGGTGGCAAAAATGTTGTTGCAATTGAAAGCTCAGCCTTTTATGGTGCTGAGGGTGTGACAGCTGTTAAATTGCCTGACACAATCCAATCAATTGGTGCATCTGCTTTTGAGGGCTGTGTTTCAATTACACAGTTCACTATTCCCAATAGCGTAACCTCAATTGGCGAGAGTGCCTTCGCATCATGTGCTGCTCTTGAAAATATCAGCATTGGCAGTGGTGTTGCAGCTATTAGCGACGGTATGTTTGAAGGCTGCACTAAGCTTAATAATGTTAATCTGCCGGAAAGTGTAAAGTCAATTGGCGCTTATGCTTTTTCATGCTGTGATTCCTTACAGACACTTGTAATTTATCCAAATGTAACATCTATAGGCGACTATGCTTTTTATGACTGCGAGTCATTTACAAAGGTTGCATTGCCTGAGACAGTAACCACTCTCGGTGAGGGCGTTTTCGCTGAGTGCGATAAGCTTCAAAGCGTGTCATTTCACGACACAATGACAAGCATCGGTGCTCTCGCTTTTGACGGCTGTGGTGCTATTGACAAGGTTTATTATACCGGTACAGCAGCTTCATGGGCTAAAATGGAAATTGACGATGAAGGCAACGACTACTTTAATGACACATTCTTGTCAGCAAATATTGAATTTAAGCACAATCACGAGTTCACAACCACAGAGGTTGTAACAAAGGCAACCTGTGAAAACAAGGGCTTTGGCAACTTTATGTGTGAGTGCGGTTATGCTAAAAAGAGCGAAATTCCTGCACTTGGTCACAGTAGCACACCTATAGCTGAGATTAGCGCAACTTGCACAGCAGCAGGTAAAACAGCAGGCGAAAAGTGCTCAAGATGCGGTGTTATCCTTCTTCAGCCTCAAACTATCCCTGCTACAGGACACTTAGAGGTCACTGACGAGGCAGTTGAGGCAACCTGCACCTCAGAGGGTAAGACTCGTGGTAGCCACTGTAAGGTTTGTGGCGAGGTCTTTAAGGCTCAAGAGGTTGTAGCTAAGAAGCCTCATAACAATACACAGGTTCTTGAAAAGGCAACTCTCACCACAAATGGTAAGAAGGTATTAACTTGTCAGGATTGTGGCAATGTAGAAACAAAGATTCTTTATAATGTATCACAGATTTCACTTAGCACATACACCTATTCATATACAGGCAAGGTAATTACTCCCGCTGTAACTGTAAAAGACAGCAACGGCACAAATCTTGTTAAGAACACAGATTACACTGTTACATATGCCGAAGGCAGAAAAGCAGCAGGCAACTACACAATTACCGTTAAGCTCAAGGGTGACTATTCAGGCAGCAAGAAGTTGACCTTCTCAATTATAAATCTTGCTAAGACAACATCACTTACTGCTGCTTCAACAGCTAAGGGCACTTTAAAGGTAACATGGAAGACAGTTCCAAACGCAGCAGGCTATAGAGTCTTTGTTTATGAGTCAGCTGACGGCACAACTCGTAAGTTAGTTGATAAGGTTAGCACAACAAGCTACACCTTAACAAAGGACTATAACGGTAATGCTCTCAAGATTGGCACAACCTATAGAGTTGCAATTATCGCTTATGCTGAGGATAGTGTTACAGGCAAGCTCGTTCACGCAGCAGCCGGTGTAAACAAGGCATTTAAGCTCACTCCGGGCAAGTCAACTCTTAAGGCTTCATCAGCAAGTGGCAAGGCTAACCTTACATGGACAAATGTCACAGGTGAAACAGGCTATCAGATTTACTATTCAACAAGCAAGAATGGTACATATTCAAAGCTTACAAACATAAAGGCTAATACCACTAAGTATACTAAGTCACTCACAAAGGGCAAGACCTATTACTTCAAGGTTAGAGCTTACACAAAGGTTGGCAGTGGCTATGTTTACGGCAGCTTTAGCTCAGTTGTAGCATGTAAGATTAAATAAGTATCCTATATCAAAAGGCTCCGAGTTCACTCTCGGGGCTTTTTTGTGAACGCGATTTACAATATGCTTTTAAAAAAATAATTACCCGCCCACTAAAAAATATAAAAGAAAAACATAAATTTTTACTGAGTCCATAAAAAGACAATCATAAATAATCTTCGGTAGAGTACCAAAAAAGCAGGCTCTCTAAAATAAGAAGTCTGCTTAAAAATTAAAATGTTGTTTTTTGGTGAGACTTGATTTTGTCAAGTGCACCTTTTTCGAGTCGTGACACCTGAGCTTGTGATATGCCTATTTCCTTTGCTACCTCAGTTTGTGTCATGCCGTTCATAAAGCGCAAGGAGAGTATGGCTTTTTCCCTTTCGCCTAAGTTGTTGATAGCTTTTTTTAATAGGATTTCATCTATCCAGTTAATATCAGAGTTGCTGTCACCGATTTGATCCATAACATAAATTGTGTCGCCGGCGTCAAAATAAACAGGCTCATAAAGTGATACAGGCTCAACAATAGCTTCAAGAGCAATGACAACATTTTCTTTTTTTATTCCCATTTCCTTTGCGATTTCCTCGACAGTTGGCTCTTTTTGAGTCTCGTTAGTTATACGCTCTTTGATTTTCATGGCCTGATAAGCTGTGTCACGCAAGGAGCGGCTGACCCTTACGGGAGCATAGTCCCTAAGGTGCCGACGCACTTCGCCTATTATCATGGGCACCGCATAAGTGCTGAATTTTAGGCCAAGCTGTAGATCGAAGTTGTCCGCTGCCTTAATAAGGCCAATGCACCCCACTTGAAACAAATCGTCAAGGTTTTCGCCCCTTGATGTAAAACGCTGTATAACGCTTAAAACGAGACGCAAATTGCCGTTTATTAGTTCTTCTCTTGCTTTTTTGTCACCTGATTTTGCTTTAATGAGTAGCTCATTCTTTTCTTTTTCCGTTAAGACTTTAATTTTAGATGTATCTATACCGCATATTTCAACCTTGTTAAAATGCAAAATATTTACCCCCGATGCTTACTGACAAAGTAAGATTTAATCGCTGATATCATTATTGCCTTTAGTGTGGGAGTTTAACAGTTGAAAAATTTGACAATATGTGGTACAATGTACCTATCAAAGCTCAGGAGGAAATTATGAAGTACAAAATAAAAAAGCTTTTGATAAATAACTTTGACATATTTATGGAAAATAAGCTTCCCTACAGAAGCTACTTTATCCCGTACTGTGACAAAGAGCTGTTAAGCAAAAAATCAACTCTTAATGAGAGATACGAGAGCGACACAGTCAAGGTTTTATCAGGAGAGTGGAAGTTTAAATTTTACGAGAAAATTTCCCGTATGCCAAGCATAATAGACACTGATACTATTGCTTTTGATGATATTAGTGTGCCAAGCGTTTGGCAAAGAACAGGCTACGCTTCCCCTGAGTATATTAACTCAAGATACGAGTTTAAAATGCAGCTCCCCGATGTGCCCGAGGAAATGATGGCCGGCATTTATGTCAAAAAATTTAACCTAAGTGAAAATGCTGTCAATCCCATTATTACCTTTTTAGGTGTGTGCTCATCCTTGACACTTTATATAAACGGTGAATATGTGGGCTATAGTGAGGGCAGTCACAACACGGCTGAGTTTAATATCAAAAAGTTTGCACATTTTGGCGAAAATGAGCTTGTAGCAATCGTCACTCAATGGTGCAACGGCACATACTTAGAGTGTCAGGATATGTTTAGAGATAAGGGCATTTTCCGCGATGTTTATATCACTGAGAACCCTGCCGAATATATTTACGATTTTGCTGTTAAAACAGCCAAGGCTGACGATTTATATCGCCTTAGTGTTGATATTAATATTAAAGGTGAGAGCTTAAATAATAAAAAGCTTTTAGCCGAGCTTTATTATAAAGATGAAAAGCTCACCGAGAAAACAACTGATGCCAATAAGGATAGCTTTATAAACTTTGGAAGGCTTAATGTTAAGCAGTGGAGTGCGGAAAAGCCGGAGCTTTATTCTCTTTATATATCCCTAATTGAAAATGACAAGGTGATACAGTGTGTCCGCAGTAAAATTGGCTTTAAGAGTGTTGAAATTAAGGGCGAAGTGTTTAAATTTAATGGTGTGCCAATTAAATTTAAGGGCGTCAATCATCATGACACCAATGAAAAAAACGGCTTTGTGATGACAGGCGAGGATATGCTAAAGGATATTGAGCTTATGAAAAGCTTTAATGTCAATGCAGTTCGTACCTCACATTATCCACCTGATCCAATTTTCCTTGACCTTTGTGATGAATATGGACTTTATGTTATAGATGAAGCTGATATTGAAACTCACGGTACACAGTTTGATTTAAACTCAAAGCCTACCTTAAAGCCTAATATTATTAGTAACGACTCAAAGTGGCTGCCGAGAATGACAGACAGAGTTATGAGTATGTATCAGCGTGACAAAAATCATGGGAGCATAACTATGTGGAGTCTTGGCAATGAGTCCGGCGGCTGGAAAAACCAGGATAAATGCTATGAAATGTTAAAGGGTCTTTCAAATTTGCCTGTGCATTATGAAGGTGTTATAAGGACACCGAGAGTTGCCTATGATGTTATATCTGAGATGTATCAGCATCCGGACATTATAAAGAGAATAGGGGAGCATAAGTTTTCTTCACGCTATAAGGGCAAGCCATATTTTCTTTGTGAATATTGTCATGCTATGGGTGTTGGCCCCGGCTCACTTGAGGACTATTGGGAGCTAATATATAAATATGACCAATTATCCGGTGGATGCATTTGGGAGTGGGCGGACCATAGCGTATATGACGAAAATGCAAAGTATAAATATACCTATGGCGGTGACCACGGTGAGAGAGTTCACGATGGCAATTTCTGTGTTGACGGCTTGTTTTATCCCGACAGAAGGCCTCACACAGGCGCATATGAAATGAAGCAGGTCTATCGCCCTATAAGAGCCGAGTATGTTGGAAAAAATACATATAGATTTACTAACACAAACTCCTTTACAAATGCCAATGAGTATGTGGTAAAATATGATTTATTAGAAGATGGTGTTGTCACTCAAAGTGGCACTGTGAGCCTTGATATTCCGCCATGCCGCTATGGTACAGTGGAAATTGAGCACAAGAGTGTCAATAAGGAAAAGGATGTTTTTATTAACTTTACTTATTTTGATAAAGGTGAAAATGAGGTGGCAAAGGAGCAAATAATCCTTAACGAGGTTGTGAAAGAGCCGGAATATATAGAGGTTAAAAGAGCCGAGTTTACACGCAAAAAGGATAAGCTGCTTGTCGATTTTCGTGGCGGTACTGCGGAGTTTTCCCTGTCCAGCGGTACTCTTATGAGCTATCAGGTTGATAAAAAGGAAATGTTAGCCGACAAAAAAGGCTTTACACATAATCTTTTTAGAGCATATTTAGATAACGATAGAAACATTGTCTCCTCATGGAAAAAATTAGGTCTTGACAAGCTGCAATTTAATGGCAAGATGTCCTCATATAAGCTGGCTCAGGACAGAGTGAAAATTAAAAGCGAGGGCACATTATGTGTTGCAGGAAAGCCCTTACTCGAATGTGAGATAAGATATACGGTTTTCCCAAGCGGCATTATGAGCGTCAAGGGCATGATTAGGCACAAACGCTTTACCCTTAATAAGTTTGATGTGCCAAGATATGGCCTTAGCATAAATTTAGATGAGAGCTTAAACAATGTTTCCTATTACGGCTATGGCGAAAAGGAAAATCTAAATGACTTTAAGGCTCAAAGCACAATTGGTGTTTACTGCGCTAAAGTGGAGGAAATGAATGAAAATTACATTCGTCCCCAGGAAAACGGAACGCACATAGGCACACGCTGGCTAAAGCTTTTAGATGACGAGGGCAGGGGCGTGATGATTTATAATCGCAAAGATTATTTCTCATTTAGCGTCCACAACTACTCAAATGAGACCCTTCGCAAGGCCAAGCATATTGAGGACATAAAAAATGACAAGCTCATCTCTTTAAATATTGACGGCTTTTTAAGGGGTACCGGCACAAATAGCTGTGGCCCTAACACCTTGTCTCAATATAGAGTTAACTTTAAAGATGAGCTGAAATTCGGCTTCTATCTTATTCCTGTCGTTGACCAAGAGGAAAAAATGTAAAAAATACACAATAATTCCCCTGAATATTCGTGAGATTAAACAATCGCTTTTTTCTTGAATATTCAGGGGTCTTGTGCTATAATGACTATAATTGGGTGATACAAAAAAATTCCCTTATTAAAATCACGGAGGTTCATTATTATGAAGCAATTAAACATTGGTATCATCGGTGCAGGACGCATCGGTAAGGTACATATGCAGTCAATCACTTACAATGTTCCCACAGCAAAGGTTCTGGGTATTACAGACGTTTTCAAAGACGGTTTACAGGAGCTTGCTGATAAATACGGCATTGAAAAGGTATATGACGATTATAAAGAGATGCTCGCTGATAAGGACATTGATGCTGTTCTTGTTTGCTCATCAACAGACACACACGCAGACATTTCCATTGAGGCTGCAAAAGCAGGCAAGCACGTTTTCTGTGAGAAGCCTGTAGACCTTACACCTGAAAAGGTTCAAGCAGTTATTGACGCTGTAGCTGAGGCAGGCGTTAAGCTTCAAGTTGGCTTTAACAGACGCTTTGACCACAACTTCGCTCATGTTAAGAGCCTTATCAATGACGGCAAAGTCGGAAATCTTGAGCTTATTAAGATTACCTCTCGTGACCCTGAGCCACCACCAGCTGAGTATGCAGCAGTATCAGGCGGTATGTTCCTTGATATGACAATTCACGATTTTGATATGGCTCGTTTCCTTGCAGGCAGCGATGTTACAGAGGTTTATGCAAGCGCAACCTGCCTTGTTGACCCTGCAATCGGTGAAGCAGGTGATGTTGATACAGCTATTATCAACCTTAAATTTGAAAACGGCGCTCTTGGCGTAATTGATAACAGCCGTCGTGCTGCTTACGGTTATGACCAGAGAATCGAAGTATTCGGCTCACTTGGTGCTGCTATGGCATCAAATGACACACCGACAAATGTTACTATTATGAACAGTGACGGTGTAACAACAGACAAGCCTCTTTACTTCTTCCTTGAAAGATATATGCAATCATTCCGTGATGAGATGGTTCAGTTCGTTGACGCAGTGTTAAACGACAAGCCAACACCTACAACCGGCAATGATGGTCTTAACTCAATTCTTGTTGCTCTCGCTGCTAAGAAGAGCGTTAAGGAAGGCAGACCTGTTAAAATTTCAGAGATTATGTAATTGACTTTAGGAGTATCTCAGAGATGAGATACTCCTATGAGTGTTTATATTAACAGTTATTTTTGTCAGCATATGACAAATGAAAGGATTTGATTTAATGAAACTTACGATGGCTCAAGCTCTCGTCAAATTCCTTGATAATCAATATATCAGCTATGACGGAAAAGAAAGCAAGTTTGTTGACGGCATTTTCGGCATTTTCGGTCACGGCTGTGTTGTTGGTATCGGTCAGGCTCTCGAGCAGGGCGGACATTCCCTTCGTTATTATCAAGGTCACAATGAGCAGGGCATGGCTCACGCTGCTATTGCCTATGCAAAGCAGATGAAAAGACGCAAGATTATCGCTTGTACTTCATCAATAGGCCCCGGTGCTTTAAACATGGTTACAGCTTGTGGTACTGCTACAGCTAACCGTATCCCATTGCTGGTGCTCCCCGGTGACACCTTCGCTTGCAGACAGCCCGACCCTGTGCTGCAACAAATTGAGCAATATAACTCATGTGCAACAACAGCTAACGACGCATTTAAGCCTGTTTGCAAGTATTGGGACAGAATCAACCGTCCCGAGCAGCTTATGACAGCTTGCATCAACGCTATGCGTGTGCTTACTGACCCTGCCGACACAGGCGCAGTTTGCATTGCAATGCCACAGGATGTTGAAGCTGAGGCCTTTGATTATCCCGACCACTTCCTTCAAAAGAGAGTTTGGTATATGGATAGACGAGTACCATCAGACAGAGAAATCGAAGCAGCAGCCGAGATGATTAAAAACGCAAAGAAGCCTATGATAGTCGTTGGCGGTGGCGTTACATATTCAGACAGCGAAAATGCTGTTTTAGCTCTTGCTGAAAAGTGCAATATTCCCATTGGCGAGACACAAGCCGGCAAGGGTCAAATTGCTTTTGACCACGCTCTTAATATGGGCGGCTGCGGTGTTACAGGCGGCCCTGCTGCTAACGCAATTGCAAAGCAGGCTGACCTTGTTATTGCCGTTGGTTCAAGACTTACTGACTTCACCACTTGCTCAAAATGGGGCTTCCAAAATCCCGATGTTAAAATGCTCGGCATAAATGTTTGCCCATTTGACGCATTTAAGATGGACGCTACAGCTGTTATCGCTGACGCAAAGGTTGCCCTTGAGGCAATTGCAGCAAAGCTTGATGGCTATAAGTCACAGTGGAGCAATGAGATTAAGGACGCAAAGGACGCTTACATTGCTGAAATTGATCGTTGCTACAACGAAAAATTAGAGGTAGGCTTCTCACAAAAGAGAGCACTTGGCATTATTAACGAGGTTATCGCTCCTGATAGCGTTGTTATTGGCTCATCAGGCTCACTTCCCGGCTGCTTACAGAGAATTTGGAAGTCAAAGGCTCCCAACACATATCATGTTGAATATGGCTTCTCATGTATGGGCTATGAAATCTGCGGCGCACTTGGCGCAAAGCTTGCAGCAGGTGACAGAGAGGTTTACTCAATGGTTGGTGACGGCTCATTCCTTATGCTTCACAGTGAGCTTTATACAGCTGTTCAGGAAAATAAAAAGGTTAACATTATGCTCTTTGACAATAGTGGCTGGGGCTGCATTGAAAATCTGCAAAACGGTCAGGGTACCGACACCTTTGGAACACGCTTTACGAGACGAAATGAAAGCACAGGTATGCTCGACGGCGAAGTAATCATGACCGATTACGCTAAAATCGCCGAGGGCTACGGCTGCAAGGCATATAGAGTAACCAACGAGGAAGAACTCTATGCTGCGCTGGAAGACTCAAAGAAGCAAACTATTCCCACACTCTTTGATATTAAAGTCGCTCACAAGTCAATGACAGACGGCTACGACTCATGGTGGAGAGTAGGCGTTGCTGAGGTCAGCACAAGTGAAAGAGTACAAAAATGCTATGAAGAAATGGATGCCAACATTAAAAAGGCACGCTTATATTAATTTTAAAGGAGTAAAAAATTATGCTTAACAAAGATAAAGTACAGCTTGCAATAGCACCTATTGCATGGACAAATGACGACCTTCCCGACCTTGGTGCAGAGAACACCTTTGAGCAGTGCATTAGCGAAATGGCTCTTGCAGGCTTTACAGGCAGCGAAATCGGTAACAAGTACCCCAAAGATGTTGAAACACTCAAGCACAAGCTTGATGTTAGAGGCATGAGAATTTGCAACGCATGGTTCTCCTCACTTCTTCTTTCAGAGGGCTATGATGCAACAATTGAAGCATTCATTAAGCACAGAGATTTTCTTCACGCTCTTGGCGCAAAGGTTATCGGTGCTTCTGAGCAGGGCAACAGCATCCAGGGTAAGGATGTAAGCATCTTCGGTGAGAAGCCTGTTTACACAGACGAGCAGTGGGAGCTTATTGCAAAGGGCTTCAACGAGATGGGCAGACTCGCTAAGGAAAAGGGTATGTACTTCACAGTTCATCATCATATGGGTACCGGTGTTCAAACTGAGGCTGAAATCGACAAGCTCATGGAAATCACTGACCCCGACCTTGTTTATCTTCTTTTCGATACAGGTCATCTTTCATTCAGCGGTGAGGATGTTATCGGTGTGCTTAAAAAGTATGTTAACAGAACAAAGCACGTTCACCTTAAGTCAATTCGTAAGGATGTAATTGCAGACGCTAAGGCTAAGGGCTATAGCTTCCTTGACAGCGTTCGTGCAGGCTCATTCACAGTTCCCGGCGACGGCGACTTTGACTTCACACCTGTTTTTGATGTCCTTGACGAGGCAGGCTATGAAGGCTGGGTAGTAGTTGAAGCAGAGCAGGATCCTGCAAAGGCTAATCCCTATGAGTATGCTGTCCTTGCAAGAAATTACATCAGAGAAAAGACCGGACTTTAATATTTGTACGGGAGAAAATTAATAGGAGAATAGCATAAAATGAAACCACTTAAATTTTATCATCTTACAGATTTACACTATTATGCAAATGATCTTATAGGCTCATATGGCAAAAGCTATGAGCTTAAGGATATGCTCGATCAAAAGTGTATGGATAAAAGCGGCCCTATAATTGACGCTGCTTTTAAGGCTGTGTGTGATGACAAAGAGACAGAGATAGTGCTTATTTCAGGCGACCTTACCTTTGACGGTGAGGTGCAAAGCCATGATTCACTTATTGAAAAGCTCCATGCCATGCAGGAGAAGGGCAAAAAGGTTTACATAACCTTTGCCACTCACGACTTCTATATGCACGCACGCAAATACACAGACGAGGGTGAGGTTGAAATCCCCAAATATACAAGAGACGAGCTTCGTGAAAAGTATGCTGACTTTGGCTTTAATCAGGCAATTGCCGAGCATAAGGATTCATACTCATATTGCGTACAGCTCAGCGATGATGTCAGACTCCTCGCTCTTAATGACGACGGTGACTATGACAGCTTCTGTGGCTACTATAATGATTTGCTTTTCTGGATTAGAGATCAAATTAAGGACGCTCATGATGCAGGTTGCGAGATTTTCGCAATGACTCACCATCCGATTCTTGAGCCTTCACCGATTTACCCACTCTTTTCGCATAAGGCAATGCTTGGCGGCTATGAGTTCTCCGGCCCGTACCTTGCCAATGTGGGTCTTGAGTATATGTTTGTCGGACACACTCATATCCATGACATTAACTCATTGACAACTGATAAGGGCAACACTCTTTATCAAATTAACACCGGCGCTTTGACTGCTTATCCTCTTGCTTATCGTAAGGTTGAGTTTAGTGATAAGGGCATGGATGTTAAGACTGTTCAGGTTACGGAAATTGATGCTGATACTAATGGTATGAGCGTTCTTGACTATGCTAAAAAGCACTTCACTTACATGATTGAGCTTATTTTCGATACCCTTGAAAATGACTTTGACAAGTTCTGTATGCTCGCTCAAGGCTTTAGCGGTAACAGAGAGAAGCTTGAAAAGGTGAAGCCCTTGCTTCATTATGCAGGCAAGACTCTTAACTCATTGACCTTTATGAAGCTTTGCAAGTTATTTGGTTGCGGAAAAAATGTTGATCCATCAATTGCAGATGATAAAATAGTTCCCTTCCTTTGTACTACTATACTCAATATGTATAGTGGTAACGAGATCTATTCTCCGGACACACCTGAATATAAGGCAATTGTTCCTCTTTGCAAAAAGCTTGGCAAGGTCATTAAGCTTAAAGATCACTCCGGTAATCCTATCGACTTAGAAAAGTTTGGTGCTCGCATTATTTATGATGACGGCATAAACGATATCGAAGCATTCCTGCCGAAAAA
>CAZDEL010000036.1:0-7294 GCA_964504475.1 uncultured Faecalibacterium sp.
AAAATCGCCTTACTTTAGCATTAAAGCTTTAAGCAAGGCGACATATTAACTTTAATAAATCTTTACTGCGTTACTGTAACAGCCATAGCCTGTAACTCCACTATCTTTTCTAATGCTTCTGACCTTAAACTGATATGTTGTGCCTATTCTGAGGCCTTCGATAGTGTAGGATAAGGTGTCTGCGTCCACTGTACCAAGCTTAATAAGCTCATCACCTGAGACTCTATAGATAATATAATGAGTAGCGCCGCTGACCTTTTTCCATGAGAGTCTTGCAACAGTACCTATGTATCTTGCGCTCAGCTCTGCCGCCTTAGGCCCGCTAACACCGACTATGCAAGCCGGCTCACTAAAATAACTGTCCTTGTCACCCTTTTTAACGGCATAGACCTTAAATTTATAGCTTCGTCCTGCTGTGAGCTTAAATTTATATTGGGTGTTTGTGGTGGTTGCAACTCTTTTATATGTGTTCGTTTCAGTGTCGTATCTATAAATGCAATAGAAATCCGCTGAGCTTACCTTCTTCCACGAAAGACCTAACTTGCCTGTGGTGGAGTAATTTTGCTTAAGAGCTGTCACCTGCTCCGGTACCACCGTAATAGTCACACTCTTTTTAACCTCACCGGAGTCTGCGGCAGTGCAGGTGATTTTAGCTGTGCCAAACTTTTTGCCTGTCACCTTGCCCTTAGAGTTGACACTTGCAACTGTAGCGTCTGAGCTTTTCCAGACGAGACTGTCGTCTGTGGCATCTGCCGGCTCAACCACTGCGTCAATAGTTACGCTGTCACCCTTGGCGAGCTTTGTGGGTGCATTGAGCTTTATAGACTCAACGAGAATCAGGTTTTCCTTTTCCACTGCCGTGAAGGAGAAGTCCTTAGCGCAGGCTATTTTCCAGTCGGGAGTAATGGAATTTGCAGCGTAAACTCTTGCTGTGTATCCACCCTCGCAGTCAATGAGCACCCATTGAGAGGTCTTGTCTCTAATTGAAAATTTATCGTACACATCTCCATATTCGTCATAAATATAAAGGAGATATTTTTCACTGCCACAAACCTCTGACCATGAGATTTTTATTTTTTCACCCACATAGCAAATTGTGTCAGTGCTTTTTATGTCAGGGGTTTCAATGGTACTGCCTAAGTATTCGCTATAATTTAAAGCGCACCAGCCCACAGTGTTGCCAAAGAGGATTTTGCCCCAAAGATATTTGCCATCGTCATACTTATCATAGACCTTAAACTTAGTGCCGTCGCTTATGCTGCCCACAACATTTGAGTCTGTGGTGTGCTCTGCTCTGACATTAAGGTTAGCGCCCACCATTTTCCAATCCTCATGTGGGTCATTCTTGGCGATATCGACAGTGGCACTGTTATTGGTACCGCTAACATCGGCGGTACTATTAGAGCTTTTGCCCTGATAAAAATAAAGGTCTGTGTTTTTTCTGTTGTTGCCGCTTAAATGAAGCACATAGCTAAAGCCCATTATGTCGGATATATCCATAACGCCCCATCTTATTTGGCATTTGCCAACCCAGTTGCAATCGGTGAAGGATATTTTAGTACCCTTTACACCTGTTACACAAAGGGAGTGTCCGTTCCAGCGATAACGAATAACATCGCCCACACGAAGGGAAGATGCCTTGAGAGTCGTTGACTTGGTGTAATTGTTTCTCGGCTTTACACCTGTTATTTCATAAGCTATCTTGTGTGCGTAGCCCATGCATTGAATTGCGTTATCGAAGTTGTTGCAATCACAGCTCTTATTCCATGAGCAATTACTGTGACTGCGGCAGGGTGTTGAGGTTACACCGTCAGGGTCATTTTTTGATTTACCTACATTGTTCCAATATTTACCGTTCGGGAACTTTTTAACTGTAGCTTCAAGATTAGTGAGGGTGCTGTCTGCTGCGAAGCTAACACTGCCAACACTAAGGGTACTAATGATTGTAAGCACCGCAAGTATTAAGCATATTTGCTTTTTTAACATAGCTCGTCTCCTTATAATAGATGTTATTTGTGACAAATTTGTAATTTTTACCCACATATAATAGCACATAACAGAAAAAAATGCAACCCCCCGAGGAGTTGCACGGATTATTATTCGCTTTTAGATAAAAATGCTAACTGTTTTACAATTAATTTTTCGCTTTATTCCTTAGTGCTTTCGTTGTCTTTTTTATATCTGTCTTCTAAAACTAACTTGATTTCTTCAAGCTTTTTAATTATTTGGCAAAGTCCCACTATTAAAACAACAGCTATGCCGCAAAGCACACCTATAAACATCATATCAATCATAGAAAATAATGCTGACATAGGAGCGGCAACAGCTACGAACAACAATATATAAGCTAATATTTTCATAAGTAGCACCTCATATTCCTATTTAAAATAAACTCTTTAGTATTTGTTAATAATAAATTATCCTCTGCATTGGACTCACCTCATCGTTTAATTTACAACCATATTATTCCATATTAAATATGAAATGTCAACAATAAAATGTGTTTTCGTGTATATTTTTATTTGTATAGCTTGTTTTCACACCGTCAACCTCACAAAAAACGCTGACAAAACCAGACTCATAAAGTCCGCCGTCAGCCCTGCCATAAGAGTGTGACGTGTGTTTTTTATGCCAATAGCCGAGTAGTAAACTGTAACTGCGTAAAGCGTTGTGTCCGTCGAGCCCATGACAACGCTTGCCACCTGACCTATAAAGGAGTCAGGGCCATAGGTTTTCAATACGCTCTCAAAAAGTGTCAGTGAGCCGCCGCCGGAGATAGGACTTAAAAGTGCCATGGGTGTTATTTCGTCGGGTACTTTAAAAAATGAGGTAATGGGCGACAAAAAAGCTGACAAAATATCCATCGCACCGCTTTCCTTTAGCATAGTCACCGCAAGCACCAAGCCTGTTATGCTGGGAAGAAGCTCATAAACTGTAAAAAGGCCTTTCTTAGCACCTGTCATAAAGCAGTCAAAAACCTTGACCTTTTTAACAAGTCCAAAGACCACAATGCCAACGACCATTATGGGTAATATGTAGCTGCCTAATTTATCTAACATAGCTTTACCTCACTTTGTTCTTTTTTCGTCTGAGTACATTGCCAAGCTTTGCCACGATTATGGCACAGGCAAGAGCACTAAATGAGGTTAAAAAGGCGGCAGGCATTATACTCATTGGGCTTTGACTGCCATATTGACCACGCATTGTTGCAACAGTTGTAGGAATTATATGCATTGCGGCAGTGTTCATAACCACAAAGACAACCATCTCATCACTTGCCACGGCTTTATCATCGTTTATCTCCTGCAAGCGTCTCATTGCCTCAAGGCCTAAGGGTGTAGCCGCATTGCCAAGGCCTAAGATATTTGCCGTTATATTCATGGACATGGCTTCAAGGGCATAATCTTCATTTTTAAGCCGCGGAAAAAGAAGCTTTACTATAGGCGAGAGTATTTTTGAAAAGACACGAGTCATTCCTGAGCACTCGGCAATTTCCATTACACCGCCCCAAAGGCACAGCATGGACACAAGCCTTAATAATAGCTCCACAGCGTTTTCGGCACCGTCTATAACAGCGGCTGAGAGCATATCAATTTTGCCGGTTACAATAGCGGCTATAAATGACATTAGCAGCATAACAGGGAAAACATAATTCATCATAACAATCACCTGTCTATTTATATGTGTGAGCTGGGCTTTAAATGCTCAAAGAAAACTCCTTGCAATAAAATAGGCAGTGATAAGCATAGTTACTTACCAACAAAAAGAGTATAAAACAAAAGCACACATATCACTTTTTAAGATGGTATGCGTGCTTTTCTATACTCTTAAGCAGTGGAGATGTATCCGAACTCGCCTAAAACGGCGATTTTTCGGTGCTTTCCGGCTTAAAGCCAATCGCAAGGCGACAGCCTTGCTTCTGTCTTTGCACCGTAAATCCCTCGAAAACTCATCCGTTTTAGGTCGGAGAATTTGTTTTGAGAGAAACGAATGCAGATACAAGGCAAAAACGGAACAAATCCTTTCGGATTTGTGAGTATTTTAACGCAGTAGATGCGTTTGTTTATCCGAAACAAATCGAGTTCGGATACATCTCCACTGCTTATATATTTATGCTTTTAACTACAAGCAAAATGGTGTTATAAACCAAGCAGCTGTTTTTTCTTTTTGTCAAATTCCTCTTGCGTAATAACTCCGTCTTCGAGTAATTCTTTGAATTTCTTTAATTCATCAGCATCGCTTGAGCCTTTTAATGTGCCACTTTTGAAATATGCGGACTCCACTTGAACTTTTCCTATAATATTTGTTAAAGTTGAATAAACTTCCGATCGGTTTTTTATAAACCAAAAACGTACTTTGCCGGAAGAAGTGGCTACTGTAATTCTGCTAAATATTCCCAATGCCACGGCTGAAATCTGATTTAATGGCAAGTCAACAGTCCTTCCAAAACTTGCTTTGCCGACAACTCGTCTATCAGTAATAGACAGTTCCCATTTGCTCATTTGCCACCAAAAGAAACCTGCCAACAAGATAAATAAAGCGCCTGCGTAAATAAGCCATACAAAGAAAGCATCCTCAAAACCATAATAAAATGGCGAAAAAAATAATTTGATTAGAAAGCGCGCAAAACTAAACAAATTACGATAATAGTCATAGCCATAACCATAACCAGCATAAGTCCTTCCATGATCGTATACATTGCCTGACAAACCGAAACCTATAATAATAAGAAGAGTTCCTGTTATAAGCAATGCTTTTGTTAGGTTGTTTTTCTTGAATTTTGCCTCAATTAATTTTTGTTCCATAATTCATTTACCTCATTTCTTTTTAATGATAACTTTTTTCTCAATAACATCCACAGAGCATCCATGTTTATCAGCTTATTTTGCAAGAGCTGATTTATTTTTTATGTAATTTTTGTCTTTTGGCAATGGTCTACCTGTCTTTTTTTCATATTGAGCGTCTGTCAATTCAAAGTCTTTTCCTGTTTCAAAAAGATTTTTTAATGATTTTCAGTCTGGCTTTTTACTCATTCTTCTCTTTCCTTTCGCAAATATTTATTATCCCTTTTGCCGACTGACAACACAAAAACTCCTTTCTAAATTCTCACGCAAATAAAAAATGCGTGGTAACAGAAGTCTGCACCACGCATTAAAAACGAGGCTTGAACTTCAAATGTTACCACACATTTACTAATACGAAATTGACCAATAAAGCTATTTCATAAGTTTAAGCCTGCATTTTTAACAAAAATACATTGCTTCATTGGTCGACAAATAAAGGTCCTCAAAAAAGAGCCCCTTATTGTGTCAATTTCATTCTATTTAATTGTTTTAATAAATATGTGGTACTTTCAGCATGTCACATTTCTTTTTAAAATACAATATGTCCAATTCAAAATTATTTGTTTTGCCCCAAGTTTTTTCCTGTAGTTGCAGCTTTTCAAAAAAGAAATTCCGCAAGACTATTTCTAATCCTGCGGAAAATACTTTCCTTTTGCCACTTGCAATAAAACACAAGGAGCCTCTCTCATCATATTTTAATTTCATGCACCGTCCACTGAGATGTGACCGGGTCTTTTTCTTCGCTATAGTCGCAATATACGGCAGAGTTCACACTATAAAGTATGCCAACTGACTTAAGCTTAATATCACTTTGGGTAAGGCGACTTTTTATCTTAGATAGCCTTTCGTCCTTAACCTTTAAGCGTGAGGGCAAAACATCGGAGTTATTAGTCGATATCCTATCTAAAAGCATTAAATCACGAAGCTTAACTTTATCTATGCCCTTGATTTGCGATAAATAATCGAAGGCAAGACAGGTGTATTTATCAAGAGGAATACTCCCCTTTTCGCCTATGCTTATAAGGTGCTCACCAAAGCCCAAAAATAAATCAAAGGGCAAAATATACTGTGTCACATAATTTAAGGTGCGTGGAAATCTGCCACTGTTATAAAGGCGCTCTAACTCATTTTCGCATATGTGAAGCTTTTGAAGCTCATGCTCACTTATATACGGTGTTGATATAACCTCATATGGTGGCAAGGAAGAATATTCACATGGGTAATTCGCCTTGTTTTCCCCCATAGGTGAGCCGTAAAGTATCTTTAAAAAGCCAAGCTGCAACATATTTGCACCTATGAGATAGGCTCTGTTAAAGCCGGAAATAAAGCTGTTTAAGCCCTCTAAGGGCAAGCCTGCAATAAGGTCAATGTGTACATGACAATTGCCAAAGGAAATTAGCCTTTTGACATTGCTCTCAACTAAATCCACATTGGTCTTGCGGTTTATCTGCTTTAAAGTCTCACTGTTAAAGGACTGTATGCCAACCTCAAATTGTACTGCGCCCTTAGGCAGTCTTTCAATTGAGTTAAACAGCCTTTCAGTTAATATATCCGCTGCTATCTCAAAATGAAAGCAAGTACCTTCTTTTATTCCCTTGCCATATTCATCGCATATAAAATCTAATATCTCTGCCGCTCTTTGTGCATTACAGTTAAAGGTACGATCGACAAATTTAATTATCTTAGCACCCTTTTGAGATAAAAGCATCATCTCATTTTTAACTCTGTCAAGGGGCAAAAATCGCACCTTACCGCATCGGCCGGAAAGACAAAAGGCGCAGCTAAAGGGGCAGCCTCTTGATGACTCTATATAGGCTATTTTTGTGCCGAGAGTCTCAAAATACTCCTCACAATAGGGTGAAGCTGTGCTTTCAAAGTCTACAGTGTCAGCTTCGCTTATAATAAACTCGCCATCATGGCAAAAGGATATGCCCTTTATATTAGGCTTTTCCCCACAAATAAGACTGCTTATAAGCGTCGGCACTGTTTTTTCACCCTCGCCACTTAAAACATAATCGACGAAGCTGTTGTTTTCTAAAATATCTCTTTGGCGGTATGCCACCTCAGGGCCGCCTAAGGCTATTGTGATGCCTTGACTTTTTAGACGGGTGCAAAGCTTTAGAGTTTTTTCAATATTCCATATATAGCATGAGAAGGCTATAAGGTCAGGCTTTTCATTAATAAGCCTTTCGTAAACCTTATCCATATCCTCGTTAATAGTACCCTCAATGACCTTTAACTCGCATGGCAGCTTCTCCTTTTTACACGAGGTAAACAAACACCAGGGTGCAAGTGACGAGTGTATATATTTAGATGTAAGTGTGCAGAAAACTGCCTTAAACATATTTGAACCTCTATATTATGTAGTTTTCCAGCAGTGCAATTGCATCACTGTAGTTTTCGTTTTTCTTCTTTTGTGAGCGGATAAATCTCATAAAGAAGCCTCTGCG
>CAZDEL010000036.1:7394-19842 GCA_964504475.1 uncultured Faecalibacterium sp.
TGCGTCTTTCTCTTTCTTCCTCACGCTCTTTGCGTCTTTCCTTGCGGATTTCTCTTTCCAGCTCTTTTTCTCTTTCTCTTTCGGCCTCACGCTCTTTGCGCTTTTCCTTTTCTAATTCCTTTTCTCTTTCCTTCTCGGCCTCTTTTTCTTCCTTTTCTCTTTCTCTCTCGGCAATTCTAATTAGCTCCTGCTCATAAGCGAGCTTTGTGTTTAAAATAAACTCCTTTTCGTCATAGACATTAACAAGCTCAACGCCTAACTCATAAGCCAAAAGCTCAAGCTGCTGCACAGTGTCAGCACCATATTTTTCCACCATGCTCTTAAAGACCTCAGGTGAAAAATAATATATTTTGCCCTGTAAAAATGAAAATGCTTTTCTCGTGTCAAGATAGCCCAGCTTGATTCTCCTGTCGATAATCTCGTCATCAAAGTCAAAGGATGGGCCTAACTGCTCTAAGTCATAGGGTCTGATATAAACTATTTGTGAGTTGAGAAAATCCAAGGTGTGAGCAATGCCCTTAATATTTGAAATATCAATGACAATGAGCTTATTATAGCCTCTCTTTTTAAGAGTCATAACCGGAATATTGTCATAAGCTCCGCCGTCTAAAAATTTCTCACCCTCAGGGCCTATATTCATTGCAAAGGGTATATTTGAAGAAGCGAGCAAATAATCAACTAACTCGCCCTCGGGGATATCCTGTGTAAAAAGCTCTAAGGGGGTTATCTCCTGCGACATTTGCACTGTCACTATGCCTAAGGGGATACCGCTTTCTCTAACCTTTTTTTCGTCAACATAGGACGCGACTAACTGCTCGGCAGGGGAAGCGTCTATGCCGCCGTTTTTAAGGAACTCCTTAAAGAGAACTCCCCAGTTTTTCATTGAAAAAAGGTTGTCACTGTCAGGGAGACTTTCAGCTAACTTAACACCCTTATCAAGGGAAACGCTGTGCCAAAACTCCCACGCCTTATCGTAATCACCTGCGGCTATAAGAGCACCGTTAATTGAGCCTATTGATGTGCCGGCAATAGCGTTAAAGCTTATATTAAGCTCTCTCAAAGCCTTCCATGCGCCAATTTGATATGCGCCTTTTCCGCCACCACCTGCAAGCACAAGTGCATATGTGTTCATTAAATCAATCCTTTCTTCTTTATTTATAAAATCAGTTCTGAAATTATCATGTTTGATATAAGAAAGCCCTTCTCATTTAAGGCTATGCCCTCATCAGAAATTTTAAGAAGGCCTGCATCTTGAAATTTTTTTCCTTTTTCTATTATGCTGCTGTCTAAGGCTTCGCCAAATCTTTTTTCGTATTCCTTAAATTTTAAGCCCTCACTAAGGCGCAAAGTTAGCATTATATATTCGTCCTTGTCACCGCCGTCACTGTCAAAGAGCATATCCTCACCCCTTATGAACGCGTCAAAGTCTCGCCTATAATAAAGACGCTTGCCGCCAATAAAAGAATGTGCCGACGGGCCAATGCCCAAATATTCCTCACAGTGCCAATATTTTAAATTGTGGCGGCTTTCATATCCCGGCAAGGAAAAGTTAGATATCTCATACTGGAAAAAGCCGCCTTCTCTCAGCCTTTTAACAGTGTGAAGATACATATCGGCCACCACATCCTCATCCGGTAAAATAAGACTGTCCTTAATTTTATCAAAGGGTGTGCCTTCCTCTATTTTCAGCATATATGCGCTAATATGCTGAATGTCCGACTCTAATAAAAAGTCTATGCTTTCATCGAGACTTTCCATACTTTGGCAAGGTACACCAAGCATAATGTCAAGGGAAATATTATTTATTCCCGCCTTTTTAGCTAAGTCTATTGCTTTTTTGACTTGATTTTTATCCGAGGCTCTGCCTAAGGCTTTTCTCTCAGTCTCAACGGCAGACTGCATACCCATGGATATCCTGTTAACTCCTGCACTGTAAAGCTCATTGAAAAAGCTCTCGGAAACACTCGATGGGTTACATTCCACTGTTATTTCAGCGTCTTTACTTAGCTTATAATTTTCTCTTATTGCCCATAAAACAGCTCCTATTCTATCACTGCCAAAGGTGCTGGGAGTACCGCCGCCAAAATAGACTGTGTCAACCTGTGTATGCACTAAATGGGCTTTGTCCTTTAAAGCGCAAAGGACAGCCTTTAAATAGCTGTCCTTATCCTTTTGATTAGCACTAAAGGAATAGAAATCACAATAAGGACATTTCTTTATGCAAAAGGGTATGTGTATATATATTCCTGTCATATTTTTAGTTTTCGTCGTCAAGCTTAAGCACTGCCATAAATGCCTCCTGAGGCACCTCAACACTGCCGAATTGACGCATACGCTTTTTACCTTCCTTCTGTTTTTCCAGAAGCTTTTTCTTTCTTGTGATGTCACCGCCATAGCACTTAGCCAGGACATCCTTTCTCATTGCCTTAACAGTCTCACGAGCAATAACCTTTGAGCCGATTGCCACCTGAATAGGTATTTCAAACATTTGCCTTGGTATATGAACCTTCAGCTTTTCGGCTATTTTTCTCGCCCTGCCCTGTGCCTTATCCGAGTGGATAATAAAGCTCAAAGCGTCTATAATGTCGCCATTTAACAGCACATCCACCTTCTGCAAGGAGGAGCGTCTATACTCATGAAGCTCATAATCAAATGAAGCGTAGCCTCTTGTGCGTGATTTAAGAGCGTCAAAAAAGTCATAAATAATTTCATTTAAGGGCAGCTCATAATGTATATCCACTCTGTCGGTGGTTATATACTTCATGTCCTTAAATACACCTCGTCTATCCTGACAAAGCTCCATAATTGCGCCAACATAGTCAGAGGGTGCATAAATATGAGCGTTAGTTATTGGCTCCTCACAATAATCTATATGAGCCGGATCAGGATAATTTGTTGGGTTATCAATTTCAACGACACTGCCGTCATTGAGGTGGATTTTATAAACAACAGATGGAACTGTTGTAACCAGGTCAAGATTATATTCTCTTTCCAGTCTTTCCTGAATAATCTCAAGATGTAAAAGACCTAAAAAGCCGCAACGAAAGCCAAAGCCCAAAGCACCTGAGGTCTCAGGCTCATAAGACAAGGAAGCGTCATTTAGCTGCAATTTTTCCAGGGCGTCACGAAGTGCCTCATAGTCAGCTCCATCGGCAGGGTACACACCACAGTAAACCATAGGGTTAACCTTCCTGTAGCCGGGCAAAGGCTCAGAAGCAGGATATTGCACCTTAGTTACAGTGTCACCCACCTTTGCGTCACGCACTGTCTTAATTGAAGCTGTGATATAGCCAACCTCACCGGCTGACAGCTCCTTACAAGGCTCAAGGCCTGTCGCTCTCATATATCCTACCTCAACCACATTAAACTCAGCACCTGTTGCCATCATCCTCATGGTTTCGCCTGCTTTAAGAGTGCCCTGCATAACACGCACATAAACTATAACACCCTTATAGTTGTCATAAACAGAGTCGAAAATAAGTGCCTTTAATGGGGCATCGTCCTGTGCGTGTGTTGGTGCCGGAATGTCGGAAACTATCCTCTCTAAAACCTGGGCAACATTTTCGCCTGTCTTCGCTGACACTCTCGGTGCTAAGCTACAATCAAGGCCTATAATATCCTCAACCTCCGCTGCAACTCTATCAGGCTCAGCGGCAGGCAGGTCAATTTTATTTATTACCGGCACTAACTCAAGGTCGTGGTCAAGGGCAAGATATGTGTTAGCAAGAGTCTGCGCCTCTATGCCCTGAGAAGCGTCAACTATTAATATTGCACCCTCACAAGCAGCAAGTGAGCGTGACACCTCATAGTTAAAGTCAACATGACCCGGGGTGTCAATAAGGTTAAGCTCATAAGTTTCACCATCGTCTGCCTTGTAATCGAGCTTTACAGCATGTGCTTTTATTGTTATACCTCTTTCTCTTTCAAGGTCCATATCGTCGAGTATCTGCTCGGACATATCTCTTTTTGCAACAGAGTCAGTGATTTCAAGGAGTCTGTCTGCAAGAGTTGACTTACCATGGTCAATATGGGCAATAATAGAGAAGTTTCTTATGTTTTCTTTTTTCTTAGCCATAGTTCACCTCTAAAAATTAAGTGAAGAATTTTTCAGAATATTATACCATAAAAGAGAAGCTTGAGCAATAGCAATATCACAAAATATTCCATATAGAAGGAAAAAAGAAGCACAGATTTCTCCATGCTTCTCAAAAATTAGTTATGATTTTCAGTTTGCTTAAGTCCGCTGAATTTTTGACCCCAGGCATTTGCCCAAGCCTCACAATAAAGCTTTGAATAAGGTACGTTGTTCTTCTTTCTGTAATTTGCAAAGCAATTGCACCATATAACTGATGGCAAAGCAACAACGATATAATAAAGTGGGCCTAAAAGCAAGCATTGCCATGTGTGACCATATTCGTGGATTCGTGTGTTATATGTCCACTCTCTGCTCTTGTGGTTATCCTTAACGAAGATGAAAAGACCCATTGAAAGTCCGCCTGCGTTCCAGGGCATATAAACTATTTTAGCATAGCCAAAGTGCTGCCAACGATAGCCTTTAATTTTAGTGCAAATTGTGAAAGCTATCCAGCCCACAACATTTACAAGTAAGCCCCATGTCCACTGGACGAAATAGAAAAGGAAGCTCTTTAATGAGTTAAGAAAGCTTTTCTCCTTTTTAGGTGGTTCTTTTACGCTTATGTCTATTCTTGCCATTATGCATTCTCCTTTACTTTTGCTGCTTTTCCTTCTTTTGAGGTTCTGATAGCGTTCATTTCTGCTTCGATTTCAAGCAAAATGTCAAATTCGCCATCAGCATTTTCCTCAACAGGATGATATTCAATTGGGTCATTGTCTCTGCCGAGCCATGTGTTTTCGTACTTTTGACCGCTTACAGCTTCCATAATTTTGATTTGCTCATCTGTAAGGCTTACGCTGCCGTACTTATGCTTTGTTGCAATTGCGGCTCTGACAATTGTGTGCTCTTTTTTATTCATGTTATATCTGCTTAAAAGTATCCATGAAACAACAGCGAAGGCAATTGGGATTATAGCCATGCAAAGACGAACGCCTAAAATTGCGCTATCTGACTGCTGATAAGGTAAGCCTGTTGCCGATTCATAATTTGTTACCTCTGAGCCTGTTACAAGACCAAAGCCACCGAGGATAAACATAACCACTGCACTCATGACACCTGAAACGCTCTTTTTAATGAAGGTGTTAAATGTACCGATAACACCCTCGCGTCTTCTGCCTGTGATAAGCTCGTCAACATCGGACACATCGGGAAGGATGTTTGTTGCAACATAGCCGAGACCTGATTTACCAAAGGGATAGAATATAGCTGTAAGGAAGAGGATAACAACCCAAATCATTGAGCCTTCGTTGCCACTTGTGGGGTTCATAAACAAGCAAGCAGCAAAGCCCATGAGCATAAGAGGAGTTACAATGCTACCGCACTTTTTCTTACCAAACTTCATGGTAAGACCATAGTTAAGTGGGAATGAAGCAGCCTCAAATGCACCGGCAATGGTTGTGAAAAGGGTGTAATAGGACGGGAGCTTGGCAATGTACTTAATATAATAAATAAGTGTGGTTGAATAGAAATATGTTGAGATATTATAGCAAAGGCTCATGAAGAAATACTCTCTGAATGCCTTGTTTTTGAAAACATAAACATACTCATTCATAAGGAACTTGAAGTCAAACTTTTCAAGCTCTAAATCAAGTGAAGGCTTTTCTCTTGTCCTTTTAAAGGTGTTATAAAGGCAAATGCCATATATAACAGCGAGGATTATACCAGCGATAAGCATTGGCTTTTGTGAACCGGGTGAAGGAGTACCAAAGCCAAAAATGCCAAGGACACCGGCAACAAGGAAGAAGGACGGGAACATACCGAAGGAGTTGAATATGTAGCCCACGGAGTTATATTGAACTCTCAAATCATAATCGGGGGCAAGCTCAGGCAGCATTGCCACATGAGGGATATCAATAATCGTATACGCTGTCTTATAAAGCATATAAACTATGGTGTAGTAAATAAATGCCTGCATAGGTCTTTCCTTACCGTCAAGGCCGTAGCTGTTCCAAAGAAGGGCAAAGGAGACACATAATAAAGGCATGCCCCAAAGGATATAGCGTCTATGCTTACCGTATTTTGAGCGTGTTCTGTCAGTGAAAACGCCCATAATTGGGTCGGTGATTGCGTCCCAAACGACGGCGATAGTTGTAACGAGACCGGCTAATTTTGGGTCAAGGTCAACAACGTCAGTTAAGAAGATCATAAAATAAAGGCTGATAACATAACCCGCACCGGATGTTGTTATGTTAGCCGAGCTGTAGTTCATCATAGGCACAACAGAGTCTTTAAAAGTGCCCTTAACACCTATGAGCTTTAGGATTTTTTGTCCCATTGCTGCGAATTTTTGTTTCATTTCAACACTCCTTTTAAATTATATGCTGTGAGCAAATCTCCTTAGTTTACTCACAGCCCAATGGTTTACATATACTTTACCATTTTAAGCGCATAAAGTCAAGATAAATTAGTGCAAATTGCCTTATTAAATTAAAAAAGTTAGCTTCGGCCGTTTGTTTTCACTATTTTTGGGGTACGCAGGTAAGGTGAGTGGGAAAGGGAAGCGCTATCCTGCCGAGATAAAAATTTTGACAGCCGGTGGTGTCAAAATACCAAATCGACTGTCGTTTTTATTGAAGATGGATATTAGTTAATGCTCAATGCTTTGCGCCACAATCGCAAACTTTGTTATTGCCAAAGAGTTTTTGGAAAAAGTTGACAATGACAAAGAAGAAGTGCGCTATGCCTGATTTGTGGCAAGAGCAAGAGCAGTCATCTGACTTATCGTAGCCACACTTGGTACACTCTGAGCCGTCAAAGCTGTGACCTGTTGCAGGGATAGTCTCTGAGTAGCTGTCACCACAAGAACCAATAAGCTTAGCCTACTTCACTAAACAACATCCCGTCATATTCTTTATAGGCAGACATATTTTTTACTACTCCAGCAGCAGAACAAACAGTTTTCCAATATTGGCTTTTAATTTCTCCGCCAAGATTATATACTCCCTCTGCGAATGTACTAATTGTTATTCTACTTTTATCGGTAAAGGAAATAATGAACCTTACAGGTGTACCAATATAAACAGAATCAGATGCAACAGCATATTTTGGGTTATTTTGCCTGTAAACATCAAAGAGATTAAATCGGCGTACAAATTCTTTTGTTTCAGAATCTGTTAGAACTCTTGATTCCGCATGACTAATTAGATAAATACTAGAAATATAATTTTCTTCCAGCGAAAATTGTGTTTCTGAATTATGTTTGTCGTATACAATCACCAAAATGATTGAAAGACAAATTATTATGGAAACAATGATAAAGGTTATGGATTTCTTTGTTTTAAACAATCTAATTTTCTCCCTGTTAATAGTTGAAATATATAGAACCCTTCCATCGATAATGTTTTTCTAAAATAGTTTTCTTTTTCATCGTTTTCACCTCCTTCGTTTTTATTATAAACATCAAATCTACTTTTGACAATAGGTTTTGTGGAAGTGCAGAAAAATTCTGTCGAAACGCAGAATTTTAAAGCAAAACAGAAAAATCAAAATATTTTTCCATATAATTATGAGATATTAGAAAAGCAAAATAACAACCTCAGATCTTATGCACACGATGCAAAAAATCATTTATCTGCAATTAAGAACCTCAATGACAACCCCGAAATTGAAATGTATATATCAAAAATGATAGAGTGTTTGACTGAATACGGGAGAGTTTCTCATAGCGGTAACCATATTCTTGATGTTGTAATTGATAAATATGTGACTGAATGTGAGCTAAACAACATAGCATTTGAATTTGACATTAAGAACAATAATTTGTCTCAAGTTGAGCCTTATGATTTAGTCGCTGTTTTAGGTAATCTTTTAGATAATGCTCTCGAGGCTTCCGAACAATCTCAAGATAAAACGGTAAGTATAGAAACTGATTTCAGAAATAATTTTTCAGTAATTATCGTTTCGAATTCTTGTGACAAAAATCCTCAGTTTAATAATTCAGAGTTACCTGTAACAACTAAAAGCAACAAACAACTACATGGTTTTGGATTAAAAAGCGTTAGAAAAACTATTAAAAAATATAACGGTGATATAGCTTTTGAATATGATAACAAAAAGAAAACTTTCATTGTTACTGTTATGCTTACAAATCGAGATGAAACAAAGTAAAATCCCAACGCCTCAACCCTTACCCTATTTTGAGCCACATCAAAATGAAGGTGTAAACCTATTGAACCACAACCTGCGATTACTTTCCCCTATGGCTCTATTTTTTCGAGGACGGTTTTTTGTGTTGTCGTCAAAACTAAGCTGAAAATTCTAAAATTTCTCCCGAACACCAAAACCCCCGTCCCCGAAAAGTCTTTCCCTCTTCGGCAGAGTACCAAAAAAAGCCAACACCTCAGATTAACCTGACCGTGTTGGCTCTTTTAGCTTATTAAATTAGTTAATTGGCTACTGCCTCAATAAAGCTGATAACATCGCCGACTGTTTTCAGCTCGTGCATCTTGTTGTCCGGAATTTCAATATCAAACTCATCCTCAATTTCGCAGGCGATTTCCGAAAGAGTGAAGGAGTCAATGCCTAAGTCCATTATAAGGTTCGTGTCCTTTGTGATTTTGCTCTCGTCAATTTCCACATATTCCTTTACGATTTCAACTAACTGCGTGAACATAAAAAATTATTTTACTCCGTTTCTAATGATTTTTATCGTGGTCGTCTTAGGGAAGGGCTCATCTCTAAAGGTGACCAATGAGATGCTTTTGTAAAATGCCATTTTTTTATTAAGTTCAACTATATCCCCATTCGCTTTTTCCCTTGCAGCTTCGTTGTCCGGCTCACTAAGATATATCTCCGCTTGTATTCTGTCGTCCTTAGCTGACACCACAACCTCACTGACATAGGGCATATGCTTGTAAATCAGAGCCTCTATTTCCTCAGGAGCAACATTTTTGCCATTAGACAGGATAATGAGATTTTTCTTTCTGCCGGTGACATAAACAAAGTTGTCCTCATCTATATAACCTAAATCTCCTGTCTTAAACCAACCGTCTTCAAAGTTGGCTGCTGTGTTTTCCTCGTCATTATAATAGCCCTTTGACACGGAAATTCCTCTCGCCCAAAGCTCACCGTCAACGGTTTTCATCTCGCAGCCTGTGACAATCTTGCCCACAGATTCAGCCTTGTGATAGTTTTCAAAGTTTGCACAAAGAAGGGGTGAACATTCGGAAAGTCCATAGCCCTGGAAAAGATTTATACCTATATCCTGGCAGCTTTTAATAAGCTCCTCTGAGGTATATGCTCCGCCGCACATAAGTAGCCTTAGTCTGCCACCAAAGGCCGCCTTAACCTCACCGAGGACTTTATCTGTTAAGTCAATGCCTATTTTTTTAGCTGCGTTGCATATTTTTATGCCTGTTCTAAGCTTCTTTTCCTTGCCGGATTTTTTTGCAGTGAGCCAAACCTTGTCTATGATTTTTTGCGGCATAAGGGGTACAACAAACATAACCGTAGGCTTATACTCCTTAATTTCCTTTTGCAAATATTTAAGTCCGCTGCAAATGCAAATCTTAACACCGCAATAAACCATGATAAATAGTGTACCCGTACACTCAAAAGCATGATTCATCGGCAAAACTGACATTGCAACATCCTCACCATGCCTTGGCTGAATAACCTCAAGGCCACTGCATACATTTCTTGCAATGTTTCTTTGTGTGAGCATAACGCCCTTGCTTTTTCCCGTTGTGCCGGAGGTAAAAACAATAGCCGATAGCTTGTCAGGGTCAACCTCAGGCAAAGGGATATCCTCACCTGTAAGGACAATTTCATCGTCCATGCAAAAGCCCTTTAGCTCACCGCCTTGGTTTTCCATAAGCTCCTGAGCCACGTCCGCGTAAATTTTATCATAGATAATAAAGTCCACATCGGCTTGTCTAATAAGACCGTCAATATTTTCTGTGCTAAGCTCCTTGTCTATTGGTACTATTACAAGTCCTGCATACATTAGACCGTAGTACCATGTAACCCACTCGTAGCTTGACACGCCTAAAACAGCAACGTGTCCCTTTTTAAGCTTTTGTCTTAATATAAATTGAGCGTTCTTTTTTGAGTCAGCAACAAATTCATTATATGTCTTTTTATGTGGTTTCCTTCTCTTTTTATAAACAAAGGCATCTGAGTCACCATAAAGACGCTGTGCTCTGTCGGCAATTTCCACAATTGAGTTAACAACATCCTTGCACTCATAGCTTTTGATTTTGTCCTTGGCCAATATTTCCACCTCCGGGAAATTTAATAATATCAGTGTGCAATTAGGCACTGTACAATAATAATAAAAATCTCCTACGGAATTGTTAACCCAGTGGTAAGACAATGTTAAATAAATGTTAACAGGAAGTGAAGTTCCTGAATCACCTCTTTTTTCGTCATGATAATTTTTGCATAGACCTCTTTTACAATAAAATATCATAAATCTTTAACATTGTATTTTCATTGTAGCGTTTGACTTTTTGAGCATACAATAGTATAATCAACTTGTTTATATTTAAAATCACTATGAGCTAATCCGAAAGGTCGTAAATATAATGTCATCAACCACTGTTATTAATGAAAGCTACTATAGATGTGTTGCTAAAATAAATTTGAGCGCAATTGAGCACAATCTCTTTGAAGTTAAAAAGTGTATAAATGAAAATGTTAAGACCCTCGCTGTTATAAAAGCAGACAGCTACGGTCACGGCAGTGTACCCGTATCAAAAACCATAGAGGATAATGTTGACTATTTTGGTGTCACAAGCATTGACGAGGCAATTGAGGTTAGACTTGAGGGAATCAAAAAGCCTGTAATGGCTTTGTCATATATCCCGCCTCGCCGCTATGTTGATGTTGTAAATTATGACATTACCGCCACGATTTACAATTTCGATGATGCACAGCTTCTCAGCGAAGCCGCAGCAGCAAAGGGCAAAACAGCAAAGGTTCACATTGCCGTTGACACCGGCATGGGAAGAATCGGCCTTACACCTGACGCAGTTGGTGCTGACATTGCAAAGGAAATATCAAAGCTTAGTAATATTTATATTGAGGGCGTTTTCAGTCACTATGCTTGTGCGGACTCTGCCGACAAAGAAGACGCAAACAGCCAAACCGAGCTTTTCGATAAATTTATTGACCTGTTAAAGCAAAGGAATGTTGACCCACCAATTAAGCATATTTGCAACAGCGCCGGCACTATTGAGTTTCACAAGCAATATGATATGTGCCGTGTGGGGGTACTCCTTTACGGACTTTTCCCATCAAATGAGGTGGAGAACTCTAAGCTGAATTTAATTCCGGCTATGGAGATTGTCAGTCATGTGGTGCATGTTAAGACAGTGCCTGCCGGATATAAAATAGGCTATGGACACATTTATGAAGCTCCAAGTGAGCGCAGAATAGCAACAGTCTCAATCGGCTACGCTGACGGCTACTCAAGAAGCTGCACAGGCAAGGGCTATGTGCTTATCAAGGGCAAAAAGGCCGGTGTAGTCGGCAAGGTTTGTATGGATCAAATTATGGTTGATGTGACAGATATTGATGATGTTCATGTTGGTGAAAGAGCTGTTATCATGGGTGAAAGCAATGGCAACTTTATTACAGCCGAACAGCTCGGTGAAATGAGCAACAGCTTTAATTATGAGGTTATATGCAACTTCACAAAAAGAGTCGCAAGGCTTTATTATAAAGACGGAAAATTAGTTTAAAGGACGGAGATTATGGAAAAGAAACTCACAAACAAGCAGCTTAAATATTTTGCACGCATGGCGGCTGAAAGCTATGTCAATGACCCTGTGCATTGCTACGCAACAAAGAATGAAGAGAAAAGGAAAAAATATGTCTATCATTTTATGCTCGAAAGACTCAGCACCTCAAACAGAGAGGACTTCATTTATGTTGACGAAGAAAACAGAGGCATTTGCGTTTGGCGTGAAGCTCACAATGAATATAGCTTTTTTGACTTTATGCGCTGCCCAAGCTGGGTGTTTTTAGCTCTTTATCTGCCCAACACCATTAAGACACTTTCCGCCTACGGTCATCTTGATGTAAATGTCTTTCCGGAAAACACATATATAATCTCCCCTGTTTTTGTCTCGCCGGAGCATCAAGGCAAGGGTATTGCAACTGCGCTTATTAAAAAGGGCATTGAGGATTTAACCGCCAAGGGCTACAACTTAGGTCTTGAGGCGCAAAACCCTGACAATGTGGCTTTTTATGAGAAGTTAGGATTTAAGACTATAAAGCATGATTATTGGGAAAAAGAGAAAATCCACAATTATTATATGATGATATATTGTGATAAATAAGGTTAAATAAATAACAGCACCGCAGTTAACC
>CAZDEL010000037.1:0-19046 GCA_964504475.1 uncultured Faecalibacterium sp.
TGGTGAGCGGCAGAGTACCAAAAAAAGCAAGCCTCGCTAATGCTTGACCTGCTTTAAAAATCTACTTAACAGTTATCATATTTTCAAAAACTTTTTCAACACCAAAGCGTGAAACCCTTATACTATATTCACCCTTTTCTGCGTTTTCGGGTATGGTGAAATGATACTCTTCTTCAATCTTAAATCCCCTTTTTATATACCCTTCAACATCAGCATCATCGGTAATTATTTCACTGTATCCAAATTGGTTGCTGTAAATATATCTTTCTTTGCCATCTTCATCATACATAAAAACTTTTACATAAATTGCCGGAGCGTGTACGACTTTGATTGCACCAATAAATGGTCTACCGACATTTTCTGCTGTAACATCAATTTTAACCTCGTCACCAACTTCATATTCGTAAACCTGTGAAGGAATGTCACAGGTAAACTTTATGTCAATTGGAGCATCACCGTATACAATTCCGGCAATAAATAGGCTCAAAGCAATCATAGTTGTACATATTACTTCTTCTATATATCCAAAAACAAGTTTAAGCATATAATTTTCCTCCTTTATAACACATTGCATACTAATACAAATGGTTCATCTGTTATACCACTGGGCAATGTGCCCTTTTGTAAGCTTTAATATCCTTTTTACTTCTGCATTGGTACCACCACTTTCTTATCACTAATCTAATTATATACAAATTTAAGTGCTTATTTCAAGCTCCCTTTTAAAGAAAACAATATTTTTCCGTTTTGCATAAATTTAAGCCTCCATTTTTGAAAACACTTTTTGGCGGCTTGTACTTTTCTTCTTCCCTCCCACCTTCCCCGCGTACCAAAAAAACACAGAGACCATCATAGCCTCTGTGTCATTTTTTTATTTTAACTTAATTTTCTGTCTCGTCCTCGTCCTTAGACTCAACATATTCCTCGGCGTCACGGTGCTTTTTACTCATGAGATAGCCCATAAACGCACCTACGGCAATTACACCTGTGGGGGCGGCAACAACCTCGGGGTTCTCCTTAACAGCGTCCACAGTCTTTGTGATAATGGACTTTTCAGTGGTCTTTTCGCTGTAGCTAAAGCCGGTTGTGGTAATAATGTTGCCGTTGGCATCGGTTGCGTAAACTCCGTCAATAAGCTCCTCAAGATAGTCAAAGTCAAATCTGTCACCACTACCTGTGAGATTTTCGTTGCCCGGATATGTTGTACCATGAGCGTTTGCGTAGGTGGTAAGTATTCCCTCGCCACTTGAAGCTTGGTTTGTAGTCATGACAGAGTCCACACTCTGGAAAACACCGTCCACAACCTGAGCCACTTTTTCATTGTCGCCGGGTACGATTTTATTTACATATTGCTCAACACCGGCAACTATGCTGTTTTGTGAGTTGGAGTTATTTGCACCGTTTAAGGCTGCACTCTTTTTAATGACAAACTCATAAACTGCCTTGTCGTTTCTGTCAGGTGAGCTATAGCTGCACTCAAGATAAACTGTCTGCTGTGACTTTGATGGGTCAAGGTCTACACCGGTTGTTGATGAGGGTGCTACTTGTGTACCGTTAACCTTAATTGTCAAATATTTTTCGCTGCTGTTTTCCAGCACGCCTGCAAGAGCAAAGGGTGTAAACCAAATTTTGGTACACTCCTGTGCTACAAGAATTTCATATTTTAAAATGTCTGTGTAAAATTCCTTTTCCAAAGCGAACCAGCCGCTTTTGCAAGCCATATTAAAAAGCTCCTCACATGACATATCATACGCATAATCTACACCGGACTCGTCCAGCATAGTGGTAAGAACGAGCTTTTGAACTGCAAGCTCCTCACCGCTTTGCATTGCCACAACAAGCTTCATAGGGTCAACCTGCACATCATAAATTGTTTTAAGCAATGATGCATAATAAGCGTAGTCAACATATTGCTTTTGTGCGGCAGTTGTCTCGCTATAAACCTCAACGGGAACCTTATAATCATTTGACGCAGCTGTGACAACCTTTGCCCAATAGAAAATCTCACTTGTTGATGGGTCTGTGCTAATGGGTAAATCTGAGAATGAGGTCACATAGGTCTTTGTGCAATGCACTGCGTAGCCTGTAAGTGAATCAACGCCTGAGGGTACAACAGTACCGGTAAGAGCGGAAATAATAGTAACCACTGCTCCGTCAAGGCTTGTGCCCTTAGTGAAGGTGACATGCTTGCCGTAAAGAGTGTAAACTGCATCATATTTAATAGCTGCATAAACCACTGCTATCTCAGCCTTTGATGCCGCTGAGTTAGCCGGAAGTCTAATGCCTTGAGCTGTGAGATATTCACTCATAACATCAAGGTCATCAGTCATGCCTAAAGCTACTACAGCATAATACATGGCGTTCACTATTTCCTCGTACCCTGCCGTAACGGTTTTCTCATCTATTGTCAATAAGGTTGAGTATTGCTTTGACTCCTCAATAAACTCGCTGTATGTATGACTATATGGATAGTCAGGCTTTGGAGTGATATCAGCTTGCAACGCAGCCATAGGGTCATCTCTAATAATCATATTATCAAGCCAAGCATAATTATATGTTGGATTCTTTGAACGCACATTGCCGGGGTTCACAGTCACTGTATTAAAGTATGTTATTTGACCCTCAGATGCAAGAGCCGGACAAACACCAACGGCAAAAATCAATGTCAGTGTCAAAAGAAAAACAAGCAGTTTTTTCATTAATCTTTACTCCTCTTTCCGTAATTTTATATATTAAGACATATTTACAGGATTATACACTGTTTATGATACAACTTTCTCAAAGATATGTCAACCGAAAAGCTGAGATTTTTCAAAATTTTAATCATTATTTCTCCTTAAAATCACAAAGAGAGCGCCAAAATCGACACTCTCTTTAAGATTGAATATTTTATGAGTTTGAGTTTACTTTGGAAATGTACATAACCAAGCTGTCGGGTATATAGCTCACGGCTAAATACTTCTCACCGTCTGATAAAAGAGTGCCGGAAGAAATATATTCCTGCCACACAACCTTTTGCCTTGTACTCTCAACCACCGAAAAGCCTTTTTCCTTTAGTAGCTCCATATAAGCATTATAATCATCCTCTTGAAGCACATTGACACTGACGCTGCAATAATTGTTTTCAGTGTCAATCATCGCCCAAGTTACTGTACCCTTAGGAACAGGAAGACCTTTTGTATATTCATTTTCCGGCCAAGTGCCTTTATCTAAAACGACTACGCTTTCAGGATATGTGGTTTCATTGTCATTATAAGTGTCATCGCCGGAATTTAAAGTGCAGCCACTTAGAAAAAGTACCATTAAAAGCACCGCAAAAACTATAAGCTTTTTACCTATAGATTTACTCATGCTTTATTCCTCGTTGCCGTCAACACAAATGCCAAGCATCTCTAATTGGTCAGTGTCAACACGAGCAGGGCAATCTGTCATAGGCTCACTTGCGTTTTGCACCTTCGGGAAGGCAATGCAATCACGAAGTGTCTCAAGACGAAGCATTTGCATAACAAGTCTGTCAAGGCCAAGACCGATGCCGCCATGAGGTGGCGCACCATATTTAAATGCGTCTGTTAAGAAGCCGAATTTCTCATAAGCTTCCTCGTCGCTAAGACCCAAAAGTGAGAATATTCTCTTTTGAAGCTCCGGGTCTGTGATTCTTATTGAACCACTTGCAAGCTCAATGCCGTTGAGAACAAGGTCATAAGCGTTAGCTCTAACCTTAGCCTTATCTGACTCAAGATAGTCAAGGCACTCATCTAATGGAGCTGTAAACGGATGGTGCATTGCAACAAACTGTCCAAGCTCCTCATCCCAATCGAAGAATGGGAACTCAACGACCCAAAGAAGATTATATTTATCCTGTGGTATAATATCAAGCTTTTTAGCTACTGTCTGTCTTAAAGCGCCAAGAACACTGAGAACTGTGTTAGTCTTGTCTGCAACAATGAGGATAACATCGCCGTTTTCAGCACCGCACTTATCCATAATGGCCTTCATTTCATCCTCGGTCATAAACTTAGCAAAGGATGATGCTATTGTACCGTCTTCGCCTATTCTTGCCCAAGCGAGACCCTTTGCACCAATGCCCTTGACAAACTCAGTGAGCTTATCAATTTCCTTTCTTGTTAAGGTACTATAGGCATTTTTAGCTGTGATAGCCGATACTCTGCCGCCGTTTTCAATTGCGCCTGTGAAAACGCCAAAGCCGCATGACTTAACGAGGTCACTAAGGTCGGTGATTTCCATAGCATATCTTGTGTCGGGCTTATCTGAGCCGTAACGCTCCATAGCCTCTTTATATGTCAGTCTCGGGAATTTATCCGGCACATCAACGCCAAGAGCCTCCTTGAAAACTCTCTTAATAAAGCCCTCAATAAGACAAAGGATATCTTCCATAGTGATGAAGCTCATCTCAATGTCTATTTGTGTGAACTCAGGCTGACGGTCAGCACGAAGGTCCTCATCACGGAAGCAACGTGCAATTTGCATATATCTGTCAAAGCCTGCAACCATTGAAAGCTGCTTATAAAGCTGAGGTGACTGTGGCAAAGCATAAAATGAGCCTTTGTGGATTCTTGACGGCACAAGGAAGTCTCTTGCACCCTCAGGAGTTGACTTAACCAAAATAGGTGTTTCAATTTCAATAAAGCCGTTCTCGTCAAAATAGTCACGGATTATTTTTGTTATTCTGTGACGCATAAGGATATTCTTTTGAAGGTCGGGACGACGAAGGTCAAGATAGCGATATTTAAGTCTTGTAAGCTCTGAGGTCTGGCAGTTTTCCACAATCTCAAAGGGAGGTGTCTCACTCTTGCCAAGGACACGAAGATCGTTTACAAAAATCTCAATTTCGCCTGTGAGGATATCCATATTTTTTGAGCTTCTCTCTCTGACTACACCCTTTGCCATAACTACAAATTCGCTTCTGAGAGTAAATGCCTTGTCGAAAATTTCCTTATCTGTTGTGTCATCAAATGCCAGCTGGACTATGCCTGTTCTGTCACGAAGATCAACGAAAATGAGTGCACCTAAATCTCTTTGTCTTTGCACCCAGCCTGCGACAACAACCTCTCTGCCACAATCCTTTGCAGTGAATGTGCCGCAATAATCTGTTCTTTTAAGTCCTGTCATTAAATCCATAATACATACCTTCCTTACATTAATTTGTTTATATCAAAGCCCTCTATGTCAATGCCCTCGGCGGTAAAATCCTTAAGGCTGTCATTAATTGTTATTCTCATAAGCTCATCTGCCAAAGAGCTAAGCTCAATTTCACTTTCCTCGCCGTTTGACATATTCTTAAGCATTGCCTTACCGTTTTCGACCTCGCTGTCACCGAGAACAACTGTATAAGCTGCGCCTATTTTATTGGCAAATTTCATTTGTGCTTTAACGCTTCTGCCCACAATATCAAATTGAGCGTGCATACCGTTATTTCTAATATCTGTGGCTATTTCAGCAGCTGCAAGTGTTGCTTTCTCGCCAATTGATGCAATATAAAGGTCGCATTTATCCTCATTGGGGAAAGCTATTCCCTGAGCCTTCATAAGTAAAAGCAATCTTTCTATACCAATAGCAAAGCCTAAAGCCGGAGTTTTCGGGCCGCCTATCTCCTCAACGAGTCCGTCATATCTGCCACCACCGCAGACAGTACCCTGAGCACCAATCTCAGTTGAAACAAACTCGAAAACTGTTTTGCTGTAATAATCAAGTCCTCTTACAATTGATGGGTTAACTTCATAATCTATATTCATTGCATCGAGGTACTTTTGAGTTTTATCAAAGTGGTCACGACATTCATCGCAAAGATAGTCGGTTACCTTCGGTGCGCCCTTTGCAATTTCCGAGCAAATTGGGCTTTTGCAGTCTAAGATTCTCATTGGGTTTCTGTCGAGTCTATCAAGGCAGGTTGGGCAAAGCTCGTCCTTTCTGCTGTTAAAATACTCCTTTAAAGCCTTGTGATACTCTTTTCTGCACTCAGGGCAGCCAATGGAATTTATTTGAATTTTCAGTCCCTTAACATCAAGGAAATTGAAAATGTCATCAACAAGGCAAATAAGCTCAGCGTCAGCAGCAGGTGAAGCAGTACCAAAGCACTCACAGCCAAACTGGTGAAACTCTCTAAGCCTTCCTGCCTGAGGCTTTTCATATCTATAGCAGGAAATGAGATAGCACATCTTTTGTGGCTGAGGCTCATTAAAAAGTCCATGCTCCAAATATGAGCGAACAACACCGGCAGTGCCCTCAGGTCTTAATGTGATGCTTCTGCCACCCTTGTCGTCAAAGGTGTACATTTCCTTTTGAACAACATCTGTTGTGTCGCCAACACCTCTTTGGAAAAGCTCTGTGTGCTCAAAGACGGGAACTCTTATCTCTTTATAGCCATAATTTTTTGCAATTTCCAGAACAGACTGCTCAATAAATTGAACCTTATAGCTCTCTGCGGGCAGTGTGTCCTGAGTACCCTTAATTGATTTTGTTACCAATGCCATATTTATCCTCCGTAATAAAATTATGTTGTCATATTAAAATAAGCTTCATCCTCAATGCACAAACACATTGGGGATGAAGCTTTAGCTCCACGGTACCACCCCGATTGAACGCATTATGCGTTCCACTCGATGCCTTAACGCGGTCAAACGGGCCTAAGCCGGCTCAGGAATGTCTTTACTTTTCTCCTTACACAAGACACTTTCAGCCCGGGATGTCTCTCTCTTTAGTGGGGATAAAAAGCTACTCTTTTCCGTCATCGCCATTAATTATAATATTAAGCTTTTTAGCTGTTTCTTACAATATCACGCCAGTCAAGGTCGCCTCTTTCAAGGGCGTGGATAAGAGCCTCAGCTGTTGCAATATTAGTTGCCACAGGGATATTGTGAACGTCACAAAGTCTTAAAAGATTTGCTTCGTTAGGCTCATCCTTCTTTGCTGTTATAGGGTCTCTGAAAAGCAGAAGCAAGTCGATTTCGTTGCAGGCAATTCTCGCAGAAATTTGTTCCTCACCGCCTTGATAGCCGCAAAGGAACTTAGTAATCTCAAGGCCTGTTGCTTCGCTTACTATCTTACCTGTTGTACCCGTAGCGCAAAGGTTATGTTTGCTGAGGGTTCCGCAGTAAGCAATACAAAACTGAGTCATTAACTCTTTTTTTGCGTCGTGTGCAATAAGTGCAATGTTCAAAATACATCCACCTTTCTTAATTATTACTCACCTAACATGATATCAAAAAAATCGGCTTAATGCAATAGTTTAAATGAAAAAAGTCGCACAAAAAAGCAAAATTTGTCATTTTTTACACCTTTAGGGCTGCTGTCTTTCCGTCAATCCTTTTAGCGATATTGGTCAGCGCCTTATATGACACCTGACCTCTTTTATATATGCTTTTGCCCATTGAGCCTAACTTTATTTTCGGGTCTTCGGGTACAATGCCTATGAGCTGAAGCTGAACGGAATCTATAACTGAGTCAAGACTTAAAAGTCTGCCCCTTGCCACATCCTTTTTTGAGACTCTGTTAATAACCAGACGAATGTTGTCTACGCCTAACTTTTCTATTTCCCTTCCTGCTATGCAGGCGCTTCTGACGCAAACTAAATCGGGAGTCGAGACAATAATAGCTCTGTCTGCCACCACTGAAGCGAAGTGTAAGCCCTTGTCTATTCCGGCAGGTGCGTCAAATAAAATATAGTCATAATTATGTTCGTTTTTCTTTATAAGCCATGTCATAGCGTAGTCGCTAATGTTTTCATAGCTTTCAGGGCAGGTCATAACACTAAGACCCTCATTTTCATAAACAGCCTGCTCAAAGTCGCATCTGCCAAAGATTACATCGGCAAAATTATATACCAGCTTCTCTGTTACACCTGTGAGTAAATCGAGACTCCTTAAACAGTCGCAGTCTATTAATAAGACTCTGTAGCCCATGGCACTAAGTGCCTTGCCAAGACCTACACAGACAGTGGTTTTTCCCACACCGCCCTTGCCTGAGGCTATAACTATTTTTTGTGCCATAAAATTCCCCTCTTGTTTTATTGAAGTAAAATGTTTTCGTTTTGTACAGTTTCGCTTGTGTCCTTTTCTGCGAAATATTCCTCTAATATAGCCGCAGCTATAGGTGCTGTAGAACCACCGCTGCCTGCACCCTCAACAGCAACACAAATAGCTATCTCCGGCTTTTCATATGGTGCGAAGGCAATAATAAAGCCGTTATAGGTCTCTATCATTGTGCCACCAACTCTCTTTGCGACTGTTGTGGTACCCGTCTTTGCTGCAACCTTACATGGTACATTATCAAATCTGGCATAGCTTTGTGTACCAACAAGGAGCATACCCTGATGCACTAAATCCCAGTTTTTGTCCGAGAAATTAGCCTTAGAAAGTATTTGCGCTGAGTTTTCCAGCTTAGTTTCAGATAAGTCTGCGCTTTTAACGCTTTTGACAACATGGGTTTTATAGCGTGTTCCCCTATTGGCGATAGTGGAGGCATAAGCGCAAAGCTGCACCGGAGTAAACTGGTTATCACCGTGACCAATGCCTGCCTGAATAGTAAGACCCGGTGTCCATAAAACACCTGTTTGCTCTCTGTGCTCAACGCTGTCAACAATGCCCTCACTTTCAGTAAGCTCAATGCCTGTAGGCTCACCAAGGCCAAACATTGCAAAGTAGCTGTTGAGCTTTTCTATTCCCAAAAGTCTTGATGTTTCATAAAAGAAAATGTTGCAAGAGTTAAACAAGGCTCTGACCACATTTTGATAGCCGTGGATATTTGTGCAGCCGGGCTGATAGTCCTTATAATATCTATAAACACCATTGCACACAACACCTGTGTTGCCTGATATTACTCCCTCCTCAAGACCTGCCATAGCAACAGCGGGCTTGATTGTTGAGCCCGGTGTATAGGTACTGCGTAAGGCTCTGTTCCAAAGAGGCTTTCTCTCGTCGCTTAAAAGCTTATTGTAATTATCCTGATAGGTTGAGTTGTCATAAGTGGGATATGATGCCATTGCAAGCACCTCGTTGCTGTTTGTGTCCATAACAACAACTGAGCCTGACAAACGGTAGCTTCTCTCAGTGGATTCCTGCAAATCCTTAACACCTTTTTCAAGGGCATCCTGTGCCACCTTTTGCAAATCTCGCTTAATAGTGAGGATAACAGTGTCGCCCTGCACAGGTTTTACTGTGTACTCCTCTGTCTTGTTGCCATCGGCATCCGTTGTTATGGTCTTTTCTCCGTTAGTGCCTCGAAGATAGCTTTCCATAGCCAGCTCTATACCGCTTTTGCCTATGACATCATTAATTGTATAGCCTTCTTCTTTTTTGCTTTCATATTCTTCCTCGCTGATATTGGCAACAATGCCAAGTATATGAGGTGCAAGAGTACCGTCATAATACTCTCTCTCACTTGCCACCTGCACATCAACACCGGGAAACTCGTCACTTCTCTCTTTTATGGCAGAGACAAGCTCACTTGATACATCTGTGGCAAATTCATAATTTCTGCCGGTGTTAAAGCCGTCCTTAACCATTGAGTAATAAACTGAGGCAATGTCCCTTGCGTCCTTAGTGCTATATTCCTCTAACTTATATTTGCTGCAAAGAGCATCAAAGCAGTTGTTAACATTAGCATAATAGTTTAAGTCGAGAAAGGCCTCACTTTTAAGATAAGAGACCTCATTTTCCTTTTCACTGTCAAAGGTAAGTGCGCCCTTTTTGTTTATTAAAATAGGCAGCTCATCATTCCATTCCACACCATTTTTGTCAAACATCCTAATGAGCGCAATTATGATTTTGTTTCTTTCGGTGTAATCCTTAGGGAAATTAAGATAGTTAAATATAAGCTTATTGACCTGCTTATTTGTCACAAGAGGATAGCCGTCTCTATCATATATTTCGCCTCTGATAGCGTCAACGGGAACTGTCACAACGGAAACAGCAGAGTCTCCGCTTTTGTCAGTACCGAGAACCTGAATATTAAACAAATGCACAAGAAAAACAAGAAACAACACGCCTATTAAAGTAAAGGTGATTATATTTCTGTTTTTAGCGGTTTTGCCTGACATAGGGGCAGCTCCTTTCATAAATTTATTGTGCCTATATTTTAAGGCAAGAGTTTTAAATATAGCTTAATATGATTTTATTCTTTTGCCATCGTGAGTCAGCTCAACGATAAAGCACACGAGATAATAATATATAAATGTAAACAAAAAGCTGTAAACAGCACCGGGTAAATAATAAGACAGCAAAAGTGATGCTGCGCCCTCATAGCCCTTAAGTGCTATAAATACGAGCCAATATATGAAGTTAATGCCCACACAAGAAGTGCCTGAAATAATCAAAGATGCCAAAATATTATTCCTCATATAGTGGGTTATAACAAGGCCTGTCATAAAGCCGACACAGGCAAGACAAACACTGAAAAAGCCGTCGCCTACAGCACTTGCCGAATCCCAAAGCACACCGCAAAATGCGCCAAAGACCAAGCCGCCCATGCTTCTTTCAAACATTGCAATACACACACAAAGGGGAATAAGAGGCATTGCTCTCAAAGAAAAAATCTCCGGTAAAAACAGCCCTGTATGCTGAAAGGCTGCCGTGAAAAGAATAAGCACAAAGAACGCAGCACGCCTGATATATAGTTTTTTATTATTAGCGAACTTCAACTCTTTTCACTTCCTTTATTAGTCAATAATTTCTTCTATTCCCTGACCGTCAAACTCAGTTATAATATATAAATCCTCGATTTCCTTGACATTTACTCCCGGCTCGATAACGGCATAATTTGAAAGGTCATACTCGCTTTCACATACCTCGTTAACAGTACCGATAATAAGACCCTTAGGATAAATGCCACCAATGCCTGAGGTGAGAATTATGCCTCCCGGTGAGACACCTGTCGTTCTTTCAAGGCCTGAAAAAACGCAATGACCCTTACTCGAAAAATCAATGGTTGTGGTGACATAAGCAGTCTCTCTGGTTTTGCTGTCAAGGGCACTTATGTTTAGCTCAGGATTTAAAATAGTCTCAACGACGCTGTAATACGGGTGAACCTTTTTAACAATA
Organism: uncultured Faecalibacterium sp.; assembly: GCA_964504475.1. GTDB lineage: Bacteria > Bacillota > Clostridia > Oscillospirales > Acutalibacteraceae > UBA6857. The sequence continues at coordinate 11,055 of CAZDEL010000037.1, forward strand.
CCCACAACATAATTGCCATAAACCGCAGGGTCGTTGACACTTACACCGTCCTTTGAGCCTTTGTCAATAATCAAGGATGTAAACATATCTGCCGCATCTGTGCCGATAATGCCGGCTCTTTCCAAAGCAAAATCGGGGTTTTCCTCTTTGACGCCAAGCATGGTCTCATAAGATGAGAGCTTTTTTTGCAAGTCGTTATAATCCACCAGCTGATTTTCATACTCGGCTATTTGCTGCTTAAGTCTTTCTATTTCGTTTTTATAGCTGCCGGCGCTTTCAAAGCTGCTTGAAAACCAATGCACATTGTCTGCGACATAGCTTGTGAGCTTTTGCACCGGACTTAATAAGCTGCCTATGACATTTGTTATAGGTGATGTGCCCTTTGCCGAAGCCACGGCTAAAACAGCACCAAGCAGCAGTGCACATATGACCGTGATAAAGGCTTTAAATTTCCTGCTCTTAAAAAACTGAAGCATTTTAACACCCTGTCCTTATTTTTAAAATCTTTTGCCTACATTGCCCAAAACATCACTTTCAAGATAAATACCTGTGCCGTCAACTACACAGTCAAGAGGGTTGTCGGCTACATTTACAGGCATTCCTGTTTGGGACGCGATAAGCTTATCGATGCCTCTTAAAAGTGCTCCGCCGCCTGTCAAGGTTATGCCATGCTCCATAATGTCAGCTGAAAGCTCCGGTGGTGTCTTCTCAAGAGTAGATTTAACAGCGTCTAAAATCTGATTGACATAGTCGGAAAGTGCCTCTCTGATTTCTTCGCTGGTTATTGTTATATTTTTAGGCAAGCCGTCAACAAGGTTTCTGCCCTTGATTTCCATTCTGCCCTCGCCCTCATATTCCATAGCTGAGCCGATTTTAATTTTTATATCCTCGGCTGTTCTCTCACCTATGAGAAGGTTATATTTTTTCTTAATATACAAGCTAATTGCGCTATCAAAGCTGTCGCCTGCTGCTCTGACTGAGCGTGAGCAAACAATATCACCTAAGGATATAACAGCAACCTCAGATGTGCCGCCGCCAATATCGACTATCATGCTGCCTATAGCCTGAGACACAGGTAAGCCTGCACCTATAGCCGCTGCCATAGGCTCCTCAATAAGGCTGACATATTTTGCGCCTGCCTCAACTGCAACATCGTGGACATTTCTTCTTTCGACCTCAGTGACACCTGACGGGATACATATAACCACCCTCGCCTTGGCAAGGTACGAGCCACCTAAAGCCTTGGCAATAAACTTTTTAAGCATCTCACAAGTGACATCAAAATCAGCTATAACGCCATCCTTTAACGGACGCATAGCTGTTATTGAGCCGGGAGTTCTGCCTATCATTTCCTTAGCCTGAACACCGACGGCAACCACCTTTGCCGGCTTTGAGCTAACATTGACAGCAACCACTGACGGCTCTCTTATAACAATGCCCTTACCCTTGACAAAAACAAGAGTGTTGGCCGTTCCTAAATCTATACCTATATCCTGTGAAAATAACATATTTTAACTCTCCTCTCGGACATGAAAATAAACGGACGCAATAAGATATTTTATTATACAATAAAAATCCATCTTACTCAATAGCAAAGGGAAAATTTTATCACTTTTTTCATTTTAGGCCGACGACAGCCTACCCTATTACACATTTTTGGCAGTAGATATTTTATTAATACAATAAAATATCACATAAGAAGGCTCATTACACCTTGACCTTGCCCTTTATATTAAACTGTGCAAGTGCCCTCGCTGACCTTGCAACAGGCAAGCCCATAACGGAAAAATAATCTCCCTTGATTTCCTTTACAAGAACACTGCCGTAGCCCTGTATGCCATATGCACCTGCCTTGTCTGAGCACTCATTTGTTGCAATATAGCTTTTAATTGTCTCGTCACTAAGCTCATAAAAGGTGACCTCAGTGGTGTCACTAAAGCAAATTTCTTTATCCTTTGATATAATGCAAACTCCCGTTGAGACTGTGTGAGTTTTTCCTGAGAGCTTTTTAAGCATAGCGAAGGCATCGGCTTCGTCCTTTGGCTTACCTAAAATCTCCCCTTGAAAGCAAACCACAGTGTCACAGCCGAAAACCACCTTGTCTTGATTCTTTTGCAATACGCTTTGCGCTTTAAGCCTTGCAAGGGCCTTAACAGCCTGCTGCGGTGACAAGTCCTCGCCTATATTCTCGTCGGCATCTGAGGGGATAACCTCAAAGGAAAAGCCGGATAAATTAAGTAGCTCCCTTCGTCTCGGTGATGCCGATGCCAAAATAAAATCTGCCATTATATTTTGCCCTCCCTTTTGAGCATTTCCAGCTTTAATATAGCGGCAACTGTCTTTGCGTCACGGATTTCACCTGACATGACCATTGATAATGCGTCCTCAAATTTTACCTTTTCCACGCCTAAAAACTCACCCTTGTCAAGGTGCTGTTGAGTTTTGTGAAGGCCTGTTGCGGCAAACATTCTGATTATCTCGCTGCAATAAGCCACTGTTGGATAAATTTCTCCCAAAGATATGACCTTGTCAGCGACAACACCGCACTCCTCCTCAAGCTCTCTTATACCTGCATTTAAGGGGTCTTCTCCCTTTTCCAGCTTTCCTGCCGGTACCTCTAAAAGCTCTCTTGAAAATGGATAGCGAAACTGTCTGACCATAAGCAGCTCACCGTCATCTGTCAATGGGGCAACGCAAACTCCACCGCTGTGCTCCACGACCTCTCTTTTTGATTTTGAGCCGTCGGGCAGGATTATATCGTCCACATGTACTCTTATTATTCTTCCGTCGAAAATTTCCTTGACACTTGTTGTTTTCTCACTAAAACTCATTGGTTGTTCCTCTTTTCGTCATATTTTAATTTTCAAAGCAATATATGTTATTAAGGATAGGTGATAACTTTGAAATACATAGTAAAGCCCTGTTTGTATGATTATAACACAAACAAAGAAATAATTGAAGAGCTGATTTTAGAATATCCCTTTATAAATGTGGAGCTTTGCGGCAGAAGTGCTCTTGGCAGAGGAATTTTTGCCCTTAATATTGGCAAAAGCGACAACAGCGTCATTTATGCCGCAGGCTTTCATGGCAGCGAATGGCTGACAAGCCTTACTGCTTTACTATTTGCCGAGCGTCTGTGCAAAAGCATTAAAGAGAATAAGCTGCTTTGCGGTGTCGATATGAAAAGAGCCTTAAGCCAATTAGGTGTAACAATAATCCCCTGCGTAAATCCCGACGGTACCGAAATTGCCACTCACGGCATAGGCGCAGCAAAGCACCTTAAAGGCTTTGTGAGCACTATTCCCTGTGAGGATTACTCTAAATGGAACGCTAACGCTTTAGGCGTAGACATAAATCACAACTTTAACGCCGGCTGGCACACCCTTAGAGCCTTAGAGGAGGAAAAAGGGATACACTCCCCTTCCTCAAGGCAGTTTGGTGGGGCGTACCCGGAAAGTGAGGCGGAAACTAAAGCCTTAACTCGCCTATGCAGGCTGCGACAATTTAGACAGTGTCTCGCTTTGCACTCACAAGGTGAGGAGCTTTATTGGCAATATGGTGACAACACTCCGCCACAAGCTGATATGATGGCGAAAATCCTCGCCGACTCATGCTCTTATCGTCTTGTCAAAAACACCTCTCTTGCAAGTCACGGTGGCTTTAAGGATTGGTTTATTGACGAGTTTCACAGACCCGGCTTCACTATGGAAATAGGCAAGGGCGAAAATCCCCTGCCCCAAAGTGAGCTTTATGAAATCTACTCACAAATCGAGGAAGCCTTGACCCTCTTTGCTCTAATGTAATTAAGAAAGCAGATACTTTTGTCACGAGTAAAAGTATCTGCTTTTGCTTTTAATTAAAATCCAAAGTAGTCATTGAAGAAGTCCTTGAAGTTATCTGCACCGCCGTAATAATAGTCATTACCATAAGGCTGTGTAGTAGTCTCCTGTTGTTGCTGCTGTGAGTCGCCCTTATCCTCAACAAGGGTGATTGTCACATCAAAGGTTGTGGTTCTATAGGTACGGCTCTCAACTCTGCAAAGAGTTAAGGTGAGTGTGTCACCAACTGCGCCTGTGTCAATAAGGTCAAGCAATACACTGGAGTCATCCATATCCTTGCCGTTAACAGCGATTATCAAGTCACCAACTTGTGCCTTTGTGTCTTTAAGGCTGCTGTCGGATGAGATGCCGGCAATTACAAGTGAGCCTTGAGGAAGACCCTTAATTGAAACCACAAGAGAGTAAAGCTGATATGCGCTTACATCTGCATACTCTATGCCAAGCTTAGGTCTGTTAGGCACATATTTATATTGAATCAGTGAATCAACAACGGGAACAACTATTGATGTTGGCACAGCAAAGCCCATGCCCTCATAATCTGTTGAAGCAATCTTAGATGAGTTTATACCAACGACTTGACCTGCTGTGTTAACGAGAGCACCGCCTGAGTTGCCCGGGTTAATAGCTGCATTGTGCTGGATACAGGTCATAGTGTAGGTTGCGCTGACGCTTCTGTCAATAGCGGAGACAATACCATCTGTAATAGAGCCGAAATACTCTGAGCCGCCGGGGTTGCCTATTGCATATATAGGCTCACCTATTTTAAGTGATGATGAGTCGCCTATTTCCGCAAGAGGAAGACCTGAAGCTTCAATTCTAAGCACGCCAATATCAGTTCTTGTGTCATAAGCCACTAACTCAGCCTCATAGGTTTTGCCGCTGAGAAGCATAACACCATAGGTTACTCCGCTCTCGTCAATAACATGAGCGCAGGTGACAACATAGGTATATTTCCCTGTGGAGTCATTTGCCCAAAGGACACCTGAGCCTTCACCGTAAAGCTGACCGCCTTGATATGTCATAACACCAACAACACTGGGTCTGACCTTATCGGCGATAACTATTGAGTTTATCTGTGAAAGAGCCTCGCTGCTTTGAGTGGTGGAAACAATAGGCTTTATAGTTGTTGCAACATCTGTTGTTGTACTGTTGCTGTCTGTTCCCACAATGCCGGTGCCGTCACCGCCGAAAACGCTTGTAAATATGGCAATTACCGCGATAACCACGCAGGCTGCAACTATGCCGATTGCCACTTTTTTACCTGTGTTCTTTTTAGGTGCAGGTGCAACGGGTGGCTGATTATATTGAGTGTAGCTATAGCCCTGCTGATTAAATCTTGGCTGCTGATTTTGTGTGGTATATTGTGCGTTTTTAGGCTGTGCATATGGGTTAAACTGTGGCGGAACATCCTTCGAGCCGGTTACATTCTCAGCCTTGACGCTCTCTTGCTTATTGCCGCCGATATATGGGTTTGGCTCATCCTGCTTAAAGACAGGGTCGCTATAGGGGTTAGCATCAGTGTAAATAGTGTCATCGCCTTTTCTGAAATGACCCTCGTAGCTTTTCTCAGGCTCTACACCACTATCCGGTTGCTGTGGTGCAACATTTGGCTCTGAGTAAATATTTTCGCTTTCGTGGCTTTCCTCGTGATTTGCTGTGAAATCGGGTGCTTGGTTTGCACCGTTTTCATTTTCCGAAAAAGCATCGAAATCTGTTTGTTTATCGTTCATTGTGATCGCTCCTTTTCTGCGCTGTGCAGACATTTTAGGCTCGTATTACACTCGCCTTAGTTTATGGTGATAGGATACACCCTTTCGCTTAAAGAAAGTTAAAATTTTGTAATAAATAGATCTTTACTCAGAAAATGGAATCTCAAAGGAGAACTGAGTATACTCACCCTTTTTGCTCGATGCCGTTATCTCGCCACCGTGCATATTAACAATAGTCTTGACAATGTATAAGCCTAAGCCCACACCCTTAGTGTCAAAGCTTCTTGACTTATCCACCTTATAAAAGCGCTCAAATATTCTTGATATTTCATCATCGGATATGCCGGCACCGGAGTTTCTTATGGCAACTACAGTACCCTCATCGTTATTAGTTGCCATAAGGGTTATGCTGCCACCGTCAGGGGTAAACTTAACTGCGTTATCAATTAGGTTATAAACCACCTGCTGAATTAAATCACGGTCAGCCTCAATCATAACCTCATTCATTTCCTCAAAGCCGATAATCTCAATGTTTTTGTCTTCAATTTTCTTTTCAAAGGATAAGAGAGTTTCAAACATTTGCTTGCCTATATCGTACCTTTGCGGTGAGAGCTTAACCTCACCTGTCTCTATCTTAGATAGGTTGAGCATAGACACTACCATTCTTGACAGCCTCTTGACCTCACTTGAAACAATAGTGAGATACTTCTTTTCCTGCTCCGGCGGTATAGTACCATCAAGTATGCCGTCAATAAAGCCGCCTATTGATGTCATGGGCGTTTTCAGCTCATGAGATACATTCGCTATGAAGCTCTTTTGTGCTTCGTCATCTATTTTCAGCTCATAAGCCATTTTGTTTAGCGCCTTGGCAAACTCACTGAAGTCACGCTTATCATAGTCTTCATTTGCCCTATATTCAAACTCGCCCTTTGCAAAGTGAGTCGTGACCTCCTTCATCTCATTAAGAGGCTTAGTTACGCCACGAGTGATAAAGTAAATCGCAATAAACACCATCACGAGAGCCACAAGCATAAAGCAAAGTATAGCTGTGATAATATTGACAACATAGGGCACAAGGCCTGTGACCGCATCCTCAACGGCAAAAACTATGGCGCTTGTTTTGTTGGCATCGTCCTTAATAGGCAAGGCAACAACAAATTTTCCTATACCAAAATCCTCATCTGTCATGTAATCGGAAAAGCCGCCTTCCTGCGCTCTTTTGAGAGTTTTGTCGGCTATGGTCATTTTTTTATGGTTTTCGCAGGCTTCGCTTTTGCCGCCTTTGCAGTCACCGCACAAAAGCACATTGCCGTTCTTGTCGGTTATAAAATAATCGGAGTTTGTGGCAGAGGACATGATTTGAAGTCTTGTGGCAATAGCTGAATCATCGGCTCTATTGTCTGCTTGATATATTGTCGCTATGTCCTGTGAGTTATTAACGAGAACATCAACCTTATCTGTCCACCACTGTATAGCAATAAAAAAGACTGTTGCAAGAGCCACAAAGACAAAGCTTAAAAACACTGTCAAGGCAGATATGCCAAAGTATCTGACAAAAAGACTGCTTCTGTTCTTCTTTCTCTTTTGGCAGCACTTACATTTTGATTTTTTCATAAGACTTCCTCCCGTTTCAATATAAAGGGACTGTCAATTTTCATGCAGTCCCTTGTCTTTTGTTTCATTATTCTTTTGTTTCAAACTTGTAGCCTACGCCCCAAACAGTTCTTAGATCCCATTTATCTGAGGTGCCCTCAAGCTTTTCACGAAGTCTCTTAACATGAACATCAACTGTTCTGGAGTCACCATAATAATCATAGCCCCAAACCTCATCAAGAAGCTGGTCTCTTGTGAAAACTCTGTTAGGATTTTTAGCTAAGTGGAAAATAAGCTCCATCTCTTTAGGTGGTGTGTCAATTTGCACACCTGCAACCTTAAGCTCATAATTTGTAAGGTTTATGGAAAGCTTATCATAATGCACCTCTTTAATTTCCTCAGCAGTTGATGAGGCACTGCGGCGCAAAACAGCCTTGATTCTTGCCACAATTTCCTTTGTGTCAAAGGGCTTTACAACATAATCATCTGCACCCAACTCGAGGCCGAGAACTCTATCGAAGACCTCGCCCTTTGCTGTGAGCATAATAATAGGTGTCTCAGAGAACTTTCTTATTTCTCTGCAAACCTGCCAACCGTCAAGCTTTGGCAGCATAATGTCAAGAAGCACAAGATTTGGGCTTTCCTCCTGGAACATTGTAACGGCACTGACACCGTCATTTGCTATAACTACATTATAACCTTCCTTTGTGAGATAAAGTCTAAGCAGCTCACAAATATTAAGGTCATCATCAACAACAAGAATTTTTTCTGCGTTCATAACTAACTCCTCCTAATTTTATTTTATCAAGTACACTTCTTTTATTTTATCAAAGTATACCCTAATTACTTAA
>CAZDEL010000038.1:0-18866 GCA_964504475.1 uncultured Faecalibacterium sp.
AATAAATCCCCAAGGAGGACGAAACAATGGAAAAAATTAAAATGGGTAAAATCGTCGAGATGGACGGCGACGAGATGACCAGAATTATCTGGAAGCAGATTAAGGATGAGCTTCTTTCACCCTATGTGGAGCTTAACACAGAGTATTACGATTTAGGACTCCCTCACCGTGATGAGACTAATGACCAGGTTAGCATTGACGCAGGCGAGGCCATTAAAAAATATCGTGTTGGCGTTAAATGTGCCACTATAACCCCAAATGCACAGCGTGTTGAGGAGTATAAGCTCAAAGAGATGTGGAAAAGCCCTAACGGCACTATCAGAGCTATTCTTGATGGTACTGTTTTCCGTACTCCTATTCTTGTAAGCGGCATCAGCCCCACAGTCAGAACATGGAAAGCACCTATTACCATTGCTCGTCACGCCTATGGTGATGTTTATAAGGCAAGTGAAATTCGCACAACTAAGCCGGGTAAGGCTGAGCTTCTTTTCACAAGCGAAGACGGCGAGGAAGAAAGAATAACAATTTACGACTTCGAGTGTGGCGGTGTCCTTCAAGGTATGTATAATAAGGACACTTCAATTGAGTCCTTCGCTCACTCATGCTTTAAATATGCAATAAGCACAAAGCAAGACCTTTGGTTCTCAACTAAGGACACTATCTCAAAGAAGTATGACCAAACCTTTAAGCTTATTTTCGAGGATATTTACAACAAAAATTATAAGGAAGACTTTGAAAAGCTGGGCATAGAGTATTTTTACACCCTTATTGATGACGCTGTTGCAAGAGTTATCCGCTCAAAGGGCGGCTATATTTGGGCTTGCAAAAACTATGACGGTGATGTTATGAGCGACATGATATCAACTGCCTTCGGCTCTCTTGCAATGATGACAAGTGTCCTTGTCTCCCCCGACGGCAACTATGAGTATGAAGCAGCTCACGGCACAGTTACTCGTCACTATTATCGTTATCTTGAGGGTGAAAAGACCTCAACTAACCCTGTTGCAACAATTTTCGCATGGACAGGCGCACTTCGCAAGCGTGGTGAGCTTGACGGCAATGAGGAGCTTATGACCTTCGCAGACAAGCTTGACAAGGCCTGCCTTGACACAATTGAGAGCGGCAGAATGACTAAAGACCTTGTTGGACTTTGGGAGGGTGAGACAGCAACAGCCCTCACCACTGAGGAGTTTATCGCAGCTATAAGAGGCGAGCTTGACAAGGCAATGGCTCAGTGATAATATAAAAATTAAGAGGACGGCAAAATAAAGCCGCCCTCTTTTTTTAGGCTAATATTTAAACAGACCCTCCCAAAAGTTTCTCTTTGCCCTTTGACCCGAGCTTTTTGGTGGGCAGCAGGCATCGGCACAGACTATGACAGTGTCTTCGCCTATGACCTCAATATCCTTCCAGCATATTTTTATATCCTCATCTCTGCCCATAAGACCAAAGCACCTGCTTTTGCCCCAAATGATTATTGCCGTCAAGCAGCCGCTGCAGGTGTCAATTTCCACATCGTTGACAAAGCCTAATCTGCAGCCGCTTTTAGCTGATATGACCTCCTTATTGCGAAGCTCTGTAATGCAGCAGTTCATATAAATCACCCGCATTATTTATATGCCAAAGCAAGGAAACTTATGTCACTTGCTATATGATAGAAAGAAAACAGCCCACCTTAAAAATAAAGTGGGCTGTAAAATTTTTCACTTTAGTCTACTGTGATTTCAAATATATCCTTTATATCAAAGTCAATTACAACATCCTGTCTATAGCCATCATCACAGACATAGCAGAACATATAGCCCTTGTCGCAAAATGTGCCGGCACTAAGATAAATCTTCTCACCTAAGCCTTCTGCGTCTTCGGGTATATGGGCAGAGTTCACATCACTGTCAGTGAATAAATCAGCGTAATCGTAGCCGTTATAAAGCCTATAAAGCAGGCTCTCAATGAGCTGATAATCCTTGCCTAAAATATTGTCCTTAGTCACATAGTCACCGGTTTGAGCGTCAAAGACAAAGGCCTCAATGGTCTTATTTGCCGGAATGATGCCCTCAAAATCATCATCGTCACTATTTATGCTTGAAATATTAATAAGGCTTTCGCTGATTTCATTGGTCACACCAATATAATTTCCCTTAGCATAAGTCACCTCAGCTGAGTAGTTGACCTCAAGAGGCAGCTTATTTACATCGCCGCCGCTTTTAATATATGACTTATAAAGCTTGTCACTGTCGCCGCTTAGCTGCTCATAATAGCTCAAAACACTTTGATAAAAGCGGTTTGCCTCTGTCTCACCTGCGCTTTTGCCATAGAACACGGGATAGGTGAGTGCATATTTGCAATAGAGTACGCCGTCACTTGTTTTGCCCTCAATGATTTGAGTTTTGCTATCAAAGTCATAGGCGCTTTCCTTTTCGCTTTTTATCATTATGCCAAGCTGGTCAAATAAGGCAGTAGAGGATATTTCGCAGATTTTCCATTGAGCGTCATCCTCACCGCTATTTGAGGCAATAACATAGGCTTTTTTGCCGTCAAAATCACAGGTGACATAATATCGTCCGTCTTGTATTCTCTTGCTCGAGGTAATGCTACCTTTAAGTGAACCTGAGACACTGTCATTTTCACTGTCTTTAAAGTAGTAGTAGCCGTCAAAGCAATAAATATCCTTAGTGTTTACAGTGTGGTCCGTTATAATATCAAAGCACTCTAATATAGAGTCGATTTCACCCACACCTATTTTATAATATGAGTAGTTGCCCTGCTCGTCTTGAAACCTCATAGCCGGGTCTGCTTGAGTTTGCTTTTGAGCCTTTTCATATCCATAGCAGGCATAAAGCCCCTTATCGCTGCCGGGCAAAATATACTCTAAAAGCTTTGCAGCATTGCTGTCTTCACTTTTAAAGCCCACCTGAGTTAAGGGCGCTGCTATACTAAGGCGCTTTTCCAGCTCATCACTTTGAGCTTGTGACAAAACTAATGTAACCGCCTTGACCTCTCTTTCACCTGAAAAAACATCTGTAAAGGCACTGAGACCTATAACAGTACAAAGGCAAACAGCAACGAGGCACATTAAAACTGTCACTGTGATTTTCGCCATGGATTCACTTTTTTGAGCCTTGGTTTTTGTCTTTTTCATTTTAATCATCCTCTGCTTTAAATTAAATCAAGAAGCTGACTGATTTTTTCTATCTCACACGCAACACCCTTTGCGCCGAGACCCTTTCCTTTAAAATCCCCGTAATTCATTCTCACTACCTGCATACCGGCACCTAAAGCACCCTGAATGTCGTTTATGGGGTGATCGCCCACATAAAGACTTTCCTCGTTTTTAACTCCTGCCAGGCGGATAGCGTAGTCAAAAATGCGTCTGTCAGGCTTATATATGCCTATGTCACCTGAGACCACAACAACATCAAATAAGTCTCTTATTCCTGCAGTGTCAAGCTTAATGTTTTGAAGTGAGGACACACCGTTTGTAATGCAGCCTAAAATATAGCCCCTTGACTTTATTTCATTGAGCACATCTATTGCGCCGTCGAGCATGACAACATGCTTGCCAAAGTCGTAGTTAAAGGAGTCAAAAAGCTCCTGCATAGGTGGGTGATTATCCCACTGCCACAGGTCTATGAGCTCAGGGAAGTAATCCTCTCTGTCCTTATAGCCGCCGTCAACATGCTCCTCCATTTCGTCAAGCTTTTTCAGCCTTTCCTCATTTGTAATATTGGGGAAATACTTACTTAAAAAGCTTTCGCAATAAAGTCTGTATGCTCCCTTTCTGCTTTGAAGTGTATCATCAAAATCAAAAAATATTGCCTTAACATTTAATTTAGCCATTTTCAATAACCTCGTTATATACCGATCTTGCTTTTTCCATATCCCCTTTGACGGTCTTCGACAAATCCTCTAAGCAGGAAAACTTCATCTCCTGCCTTAAAAATCTAATAAGACCGACCTGGGCTCTCTTGCCGTAAAGGTCACCTGAGAAGCCTAAAATGCAGGTTTCGCTTTTTAGATTTTCACCGTCAACAGTGGGTCTAACACCTATATTTGTAACTCCCGGATATTTTTTGCCGTTTAGGGTGACTACCGAAGCGTACACACCAAATTTTGGCACAATAAAATCCTTCGGGAAGCTTTGATTAATTGTGGGGAAGCCTAATTTTCTGCCAAGGGCATCGCCCTTTTCCACCACTCTGTCATAAGAGAAGACTCTGCCAAGCATTTTGTTGGCTCTTTCCACATCCCCAAGGGAAATGAGCTGTCTAATTTTAGATGAGCTTATAGTGTCATCGTCTAAGAGTACCTTGCCAATGGAGCAAACTAAAATCTCTTTATTTTCAAGGTCTTCTTTAAGGCTTTGCACATTGCCGCCACCGCCCTTGCCGTATCTGAAATCATAGCCGCAAACCACAGCCTTTGCCCTAAGAGTTTTTGCGATATAATCCTCAGCGAAAGTGCGAGGTGGCATATTCATACTCTTTTGAAAATCAAAGGGTATTAGCTCAAAGCCCATCTCCTTTAGGATTTTTCCCCTCATTTCATCGTCTGTGATTTTTGGGGGAGCGTTTCCTGTGAGAAGCTTTTTTGGGTGAGAGCTGAAAAACAGCACCGACGCAGTAAGGCCCTTTTCCTCAGCTAAGCTGAGAGTCTTTTGCAGCACCGCCTTGTGACCTAAGTGCACTCCGTCAAAATAGCCTAAGGCTACGGCTCTGCCTTTATTATCCATTGGTGCTCACCTGCCTTACATAGACCTTTTTCACAGACAGCTGAGTCTGCTCATTGTCAATTTCCCCAACGCCTAAAAAGTCACCGTCAGGGGAGTAGACTAAATAAAGCCCCGGCGCTTTTTTGTCCTTTAGCCTTAAAAAATCTAACTCGCCACCGTTGGAAAATCTCTTTGCCTGAGCTTCACTCACAGTAATTTTATCATAGGTGAGGAATTTGTCAACAGGAATTATCCATTGTGCAATATTTCCCTCGTCCTTTTCCTGTTGCAATTTTTGGAGAGTGAGACACGAGTCAATTGTGACAGCGTTCGCCATGGTACGACGAAGGGAAGTCATGACCGCACCGCAGCCTAAGGCATCGCCAATGTCGCCAATGAGGGATCTGATATATGTTCCCTTTGAGCATGACACATCTATTTCGTACTCTGCCGACTCCTCGCAGCAGGATATTAATTTAAGGCTGTAAATAGTCACATTTCGCCTTTCTCTTTGGATTTCCACACCTTTTCTTGCAAGCTCATAAAGACGCACACCGTCTTTTTTTACGGCAGAGTACATGGGAGGGAGCTGACTTATCTCACCTAAAAAATTTAAAAGCTCCTTCTCCACATCATCTCTGCCCACATTTACAGGATATTCCCCTGTAACCTTGCCTGTGATGTCAAGGGTGTCTGTGGTCTTACCCAAGACAAACTTAGCACGATATGCCTTATCGTGATTTTCTATTAGCTCTATAAACCTTGTAGCACCACCGAGAGCCACAGGCAAAACTCCCGTTGCCATAGGGTCAAGGGTGCCTGTATGACCGGCCTTTTTTATGCCTAATATTCTTCTCACCTTCATTGAAGCGACAAAGGAAGTCATCCCCTCGCTTTTATCTAAAAACACGAAGCCGTCCATAATTCACACCCTTTCCTTTATAGCACATCATCTAAGATGTACTCTGCTACCATTTCCTTTGCTTGCCCAACTGTCACATTTTTCATCTCGCAGCCTGCTGCTCTTATATGACCGCCACCGCCGAAGTGGGCACAAATTGCTGCGGCGTCATAATTTTCTGAGGTTCTAAGGGAAATTCCCACCTTCCCATTGTCCTCCTCTTTGACTGTGATGCCGATTTCCACACCCTCGATTTGTCTGGTCAAGGGCTTAATCGCATCTAAAGCCGACTTATCTACATTACACTCGTTTAGCATTGCCTTTGTCACGCAAATAGCCGCTATCTTGCCACTACCAAAATATTCCAAGGATTCAAGGCACATTCTTTCTAAGGCTATGCTACCTACAGTTTTTGTGTCAAACATTATCTCGTTGATTTTACTGTGTGCCGCACCAAGCTCAATTAGCTCTGCGGCTATTCTATGTGTTCTCGGTGTAACGCCGGAATACTTAAAGCAGCCTGTGTCAGTGCTACAGCCTGTGTAAATACATGAGGCCATAGCACTGTCAATTTTAACACCCAAGGCCTTTATTATGAGATAAATTATCTCACAGCATGAGGCACTGTCGCTCTCACAATAGGTCTCTTTGGCAAAAAGTCTTGATGAATCGTGGTGGTCTATTGCCAAGTCCACCTTATCACCATATCGAGACATGAGCTCATCACCTAAAAGCTTTTTTTCGGCAACATCAACGCTGACAATAAAGTCAGGCTTAAAATTCTCACTTTCAATACCATCATAAATATAGCCAAATTTGCTATTAATTTTGTCGCCGTTTAAAAGTCTTGCTCTTTTGCCCATAGCCTTTAAGGCTCTTAGCAGGGCATATCCACTGCCTAAGGTGTCACCGTCAGGGTTCATATGGGTGAGTATGAGAATATTGTCGGCCTGTTTCAGCCGATTCACAGCTGAATTAAAATCCACTGTCATCTCACTCACCTCTGCTGTCTTCCAGCTTTTTAAACATATTAAAGCCCTGCTCAATTGAGTCGTCAGCCACAAATTTAAGCTCAGGGGTCTTCCTTAAATGGAGTCTGCCGCCAACCTCACGCCTAATATAGCCTGTTGCGGCAGTGAGACCCTTGACAGCCTCTTTAGCCGAGTCAATGCCCTTAATGTCGCTGACATAGACCTTAGCATATGATGCGTCTGAGCTGACCTCAACTCGCACCACTGTGAGCATTTTACCCATAACACGGGGGTCTTTCAGCTCTCTTATAAGGGCGGTTATTTCTCTTTTTATATCTTCCGATACACGGTTAACTCTGAAACCTGCCATTAGCTTTTCCTTTCAATAACCTTAAAGATTAGTCACGATACTCCTCAATCATAAAGCACTCGAAGATATCGCCTTCCTTGATGTCGTTAAATTTGTCAAGTCCTATACCGCACTCAAAGCCGGTTTGAACCTCCTTAACATCGTCCTTAAAGCGGCGAAGTGAGGAAATAGCGTCCTCTGTGATAACTATGCCGTCACGGACAACACGAATAAGTGCGTTTCTTGTTACCTTGCCCTCAAGGACATAGGAGCCTGCTATCTTGCCGGCTGAGGAAAGATTCATAACTGTTCTAACCTCGATTCTGCCAAGAGCAACCTCTCTTGTCTTAGGTGCAAGCATACCCTTCATAGCTGCCTCGATTTCCTCAATGCAGTCATAAATTACTCTGTACATTCTCATTTCAACGCCGTCACGCTCTGCGAGAGTTTGTGCGTTAACATCGGGACGAACATTGAAGCCAACGATAATAGCGTTTGACACGCCTGCCAGCTGAACATCGCTCTCATTAATAGCACCAACACCGCCGTGAATAACACGCACACGAACCTCGTCATTTGAGAGCTTTTCAAGGTTTTGCTTAACAGCCTCAACGCTGCCTTGAACATCGGCCTTGACAATAATTGAAAGCTCCTTCATTTGACCCTCTTGCAGTGAGGAGAAAAGATTATCAAGAGTAACCTTTTGCTGTGCACCCCACTCAGCCTGCTTAGCTTCATGGATTTTTCTTTCAACAAGCTCACGAGCAAGCTTTTCGTCGGAGGCAACATCAAAGGTGTCACCTGCACCCGGAGTAGTACCAAGACCTGTAACCTCAACGGGAACAGATGGGCCTGCCTCTTTAATGCGTATACCTCTTTCTGTTTGCATTACTCTTACTCTACCTACGCTTTGACCGGCAACAACTATATCACCCACATGGAGAGTACCGTTTTGCACAAGAAGTGTTGCAATAGGGCCACGACCCTTGTCAAGTCTTGCCTCAATAACAACGCCCTTAGCGGCTCTGTTGGGGTTAGCTTTAAGCTCGGCCATCTCTGCAACGAGAAGAATTGACTCAAGAAGGGAGTCAATGCCCATGTGAGTCTTAGCGGAGACAGGCACACATATTGCGTCGCCGCCCCACTCCTCAGGCACAAGGCCGTACTCTGTGAGCTGCTGCTTAACTCTGTCTGGGTTTGCACCCTCTTTATCCATCTTGTTAATTGCGACGATAATTTGAACATTAGCTGCCTTTGCGTGGTTAATAGCCTCAATGGTCTGTGGCATGATACCGTCATCTGCCGCAACAACGAGGACAGCTATATCTGTTGCCATAGCACCTCTTGCTCTCATTGATGTGAAAGCAGCGTGACCCGGTGTGTCAAGGAAGGTTATCATTTGACCGTCAAGGTCAACTCTGTAAGCACCAATGTGCTGTGTGATGCCGCCTGCCTCTGTTGCGGTGACTGCTGAGTCACGAATAGCGTCAAGAATAGATGTCTTACCGTGGTCAACGTGACCCATGACAACGACAACAGGGTCTCTGGGAAGAAGATCCTCTGCCTTATCCTCATGGTCGTCAATGATTCTCTCCTCAATGGAGACTTCAACCTCTTTTTCAACCTTTGCGCCAAGCTCAGTAGCAACTATCTCGGCAGTGTCAAAGTCAATTGTCTGGTTAACGGTTGCCATAGTACCAAGCTTAAACATCTCCTTAATAACCTCGGCAGCTGTTCTTCTTAAAAGGGCTGCAAGGTCACCAACGGTGATTTCATTGGGGATTTTAATTGTGAGAGTTTTCTTAGCTCTTTCAGCTGCGATTCTCTTGAGTCTCTCTGACTCTGTCTCACGCTTATTTGAGCGTGTTCCCTGCTTTCTGTACTGCTGAGACTTTTGCTTAAGCTTTTGCTTGCTTGCGCCCATCTCATTCATATGACGGCCGCCCTGTGAAGCCATCTCGTCATATTTTTCGTTATACTTTTCAAGGTCAACATTGCTGCTTCTTGTGTCAATGTGTCTTCTTTCGCCCTTTGTCCTTGACTGGATAAGCTTCTCTTGCTTTTCGGGCTTATCCTGCTTTGGAGGCTGGGCAGCAGCCTGAGGCTTTTTCTCCTCTTTCTTATTTTGAGACTTTTTGTCCTCTTTTTTAGCTTGAGGCTTTTTGTCTTCCTTTTTATTTGAGGTCTTCTTATCCTCTTTCTTTTCGTCCTTTATTTTGGTACCGGAAGCCTTGTCTTGCACCTTTTCCTCAGTGGACTTTTCAGCCGCCTTTTCTTCTTTTTTGCTTTCCTTAGGCTTTTTCTCAGCTGTTTTCTTTTCGGCTGTCTTTTTCTCAGTCGGCTTCTTTTCCTTTGCCTTCTTTTCCTCCTCTGCTTTGGGAGCTGATGTTAAGGCAAAATATTTGTCGAAGCTCTCAACAGAGTTTTCCTGTGTTATAGTCTCAAAAACTATA
Organism: uncultured Faecalibacterium sp.; assembly: GCA_964504475.1. Lineage (GTDB taxonomy): Bacteria > Bacillota > Clostridia > Oscillospirales > Acutalibacteraceae > UBA6857. The sequence continues at coordinate 9,383 of CAZDEL010000038.1, forward strand.
TCCAGCTCTCTGTCGTCAAGAGCTGCCATATGGGTTCTCTCGGCCGGTGCATAAGTGTCAAGGATTTCCAATATCTTTTTGCTGTTAAGACCAAAATCCTTTGCAACCTCATGTACTCTGTATTTATCTCTTGGCATAGTATCATCCTTTCTATGATAGAGTATTACTTGTTATATTTTTCCCTTAGAGCCTTTGCAAAGCCCTCGTCGTCAACGCTTATAACTGCCGCCTTTGAGCCAACGCTCATTGACAGCTCATTTAAGCTGTATTCTGTTATTATTACGGGGATGTTTTTATTCTCGAAGGTGCAGGCATGCTTTATCTCATTTTGCAGCCTTTGTGATGCTTCATAAGATAAAACGCAAAGCTTTGCCTTGTTTTTTACTATACTGCTTATAACCGCATCGTGACCTAAGCTGAGTCTTCCTCCTCGTCTTGCTAAGCCTAAAAGTGAGAGGAATTTATCATTCATTTTCCGTTATCTCCTGCTCTATTTTTTCCATTATGCTTTCGGGGATTTCACAGCAAAGAGCCTTTGAAAAGCGTCTTGCCTTTTTAGCTAAGAGGAAGCACTCTCTTTTTTTGCAGATATATGCGCCTCTGCCGGCTTTCTTGCCTGTTAAGTCAAGGCAAATGTCGTACTTTTCCTCGTCATCATCGGTTTTAAGCTTTGTCTTGACTACTCTTACAAGCTCCTTTTGCGGATACATTTCGCCGCAGCCAAGGCATTTTCTCATGGGTACTTTTCTAAGCGCCACAATGAAACACCTCTTTCTTATTCAGCCACAGTGCTCAAGGGCTTAATGTCGATTTTCCAGCCTGTGAGCTTTGCGGCAAGGCGCACATTTTGACCCTTATTGCCAATTGCGAGGGAGAGCTGATGGTCAGGCACTATAACCTTGCATGACTTTGCGCCACTCTCGTCAACTGTCACATTGACAACCTCTGCCGGAGCAAGAGCAGCTGCAACATATTCGGCAGGGTTCTCACTATAGCGGACAATGTCAATTTTTTCTCCGCAAAGAATGTCAACGATATTGCTGACTCTTTGACCTCTCGGGCCTATGCAAGCGCCGACAGCGTCAACATTTTCGTCATGGCTGTTAACGGCTATCTTTGTTCTTGAGCCTGCTTCTCTTGATACGGACATAATTTCTACTGTGCCGTCATAAATCTCGGGCACCTCTGTTTCAAAGAGTCTCTTAACAAGACCCGGGTGCTTTCTTGAGATGTGTGCGAAGCCGTCACCTGCCTCACTTGTGGTGTATGCCACATAAACCTTAATGAGCTGACCCACCTCAAAGCTGTCTGCGGGGAGCTGCTCACTTTTGGGAAGGATGGCATTAGCTCTGCCAATTTCAATGGAAGCGTCACCTGTGTCGGGATAAACGAGATTAACCTTTGCTGTGACAACCTCCTGATGTCTATTCTGGAACTCCTTATTTGCTAACTCTCTTTCTGCCTCTCTAATGCCCTGGCGGATAACGCTCTTAGCTGTTTGAGCAACGATTCTGCCAAACTTTTTAGGCTCGAGAGGAATCTCAACGAATGAGCCGACCTGAGCGTTTGCGTCATAGTTTCTTGCCTGCTCTAAGGTCATCTCAGCAGCCGGCTCCTCAACCTCATCAACAACAGCTATTTTAACATAGACCTCCATGATTTGCTTTTCCGGGTCAATGTTGACAACAACATTGTCTCTGTTGCCATAGGTGTTTTTTGTTGCAGAGATTATAGCCGCCTGAATCTTCTCGAAAATATAAGCTGAGGATATACCCTTTTCACTTTCGAGCATTTGCACCGCCTCAAAAAATTCTTTGTTCATCTTTTTATACTCATTCCTTTCGGTTATATTGGTTTATATTACATATCAAAATCGTCAAGCTTCACCCATGAAGCTTCCTTTTTAGTGAAGGTGAAGCCCTTTTCGTCATCAAGGGTTATAGTTATGTTGCCATCGGTGTAATCTGAAAGAACACCGCTGAACTCTCTTTGACCGTCAATGGGTCTAATCATTTTAACCTTGATTTTTTCTCCAAGGTTAGCTTTAAAGTGCTCGTCACGCACAAGGTCTCTTTCAACGCCGGGTGAGCTGACCTCAAGATAATAAGCCTGCTCAATGGGGTCTGCCTCGTCAAGTGGCTCGTTAATTGCGTGGGTTAAATCCACACAGTCGTCAATTGACACGCCGCCGTCCTTGTCAATAAAGATTCTCAAGTACCAGCTTGCGCCCTCTTTGAGAAAGCGGATATCCCAAATTTTAAGCCCTAAATCATTTGCTATAGGCTCAACAATTTCCCAGACGGTCTTGACTGTGTTGCCGCCCTTTGCCATAGAAATCACTCCTTTAATATTCAATTGTCTCTATAAAGGCAATAAAGAAGAGTGGACTTCAAAAAGCCCACTCTGAATTATTCATTACAGATTATGTGTATTATATCATGTGCCCCGTTAAAAGTCAAGGGAAAAAGATAAATTGCACAAATAATTCCCGTAAATTTTGTTTAATTTTTTACTTGTGATATTTTGTGCCCTTTTCAATTTGCAAGCTGCGATAGATTTGCTCCAAAAGCATTATTCGTGCTATTTGGTGGGGGAAGGTCATTTTGCTCATTGACAGCTTATTAGAGCTTAAAGCCTTGACCTCATCGCTAAGACCGAAAGAGCCGCCGATTATAAAGACAAGGGTGCTCGTGCCCTCAATGGGGGCATAGGCAATTTCACGGCTCAGCTCCTCACTGGTGCGCTGCTTGCCCTCAATGCACATGGTGTAAATTTTTGCACCCTTTGGGATTTTCTCCATGATTTTTTTGCCCTCGGCAGCTAATGCGTTGTCAATTTCCTTTTGTGATGGGCTGTCGCTGAGCTTTTCGGGGGTCAGCTCAATAATGTTAAGCTTACATAGACTCGTTAGCCTTTTTTGGTACTCTGCCGAAGCATCACGCAAATATTGCTCTTTTAATTTGCCAATTGCTATAATTGTTATATTAAGCATACTTCACCTTAAAATCTGACAATGTCCTTGTCGTTTTCCTTCATATTCACCTGTAATATGTAATCTCTGCCGCACAGGGCATTTGTTCTTTCACTAATTGCCCCAAGGCTCGTTTGATATGCCAAGTCGGGGAAGTTGTTTTCGTCACTTAGGTGGCCGAGAAAAAGTCTTGTTGTGCCCTTTTCAATAAGCTCTGCGGCCATTTCACCACAAGCCTCGTTAGATAAATGACCTGTGTCGGACAATATGCGCCTTTTCAGCACATAGGGATAAGGACCGTTTTGCAGCATACCAACATCGTGGTTTGACTCTAACATAACAAGCTCACACCCTAAAATATTATCTCTGACCTCAGGGGTTATTTTGCCTATGTCTGTTGCAATTGCCGCCCTTTGTGAGTTTGGCAGCTCTATTTTATAGCCGCAGCTCTCTAAGCTGTCATGGGGAGTGTGAAAGGGCTTAATAAACATATCGCCTATTTCCATGCCCTCATAGGGGATAACATCAAAGGGGAACTTGCCGTTAACAGTGCCGTTATCCTGCATATAGCTCAAAGTGCCCTCGGTGGCAAAAACAGGTATATTAAAGGCACTCGCTAAAACGCGTACCCCACTAATGTGGTCACTGTGCTCATGGGTTATAAATATGCCCATAATAGTAGCAGGGTCAATGTCACGGTTTAAAAGAGCGGTTTTAAGACGCTTTGCACTGACACCGGCATCGATTAATATATTGGTCTTGCCTGTGGATAAAAATGTGGAGTTGCCTGAACTCGAAGAAAAAAGGGAACAAAATCTTGCCATATAATCACCATATAATAGAATAAAAGCCCGACTGATGCCGAGCTTGTTTTTTTGCTTAACCTACGCTGATTGTGTCCTCAGCTGCGGCTATTTGTTTGCGATAAATGTCTGCACCAACATTTCTCAGCTTTTCAACATAATCCTCATAGCCTCTGTCAATATAGATTATGTCTTCAATTTCTGTGGTACCTCTTGCCATAAGACCTGCGATTATCATAGCTGCGCCGGCTCTTAAATCGTCTGCCTTAACGGGTGCGCCTGTCAGCTCCTTAACACCCTGAAAGACAGCCATTGTGCCGTCAACCTGGACATTTGCGCCCATGCGAATAAGCTGGTCGATATATTTAAAGCGGTTATCCCACACACCCTCAGACACAAGGCTTGTGCCCTCGGCAACGCTCAAAAGCACTGACATTTGAGGCTGCATATCTGTCGGGAAGCCCGGGTGAGGCATGGTTTTAAGGTTTATCCTTTTAAACTTGCCGTCGGACTCAACACGCACACTGTCATCGTACTCAGTGACCTTGACTCCGCACTCAAGAAGCTTTGCCGTGATTGACTCAAGATGCTTTGGTATAACATTTTTAATTAAAACATCACCGCCTGTTGCAGCAGCGGCAACCATATATGTGCCTGCCTCAATTTGGTCGGGGATTATAGTATAGGTGCAGCCGTGAAGATTGCTTACACCGTGAATCTTAATAACATCTGTGCCTGCGCCTCTGACATCGGCACCCATAGCATTAAGGAAGTTTGCCAGGTCAACAATATGAGGCTCCTTAGCAGCATTCTCGATAATTGTAAGACCTCTTGCCTTAACTGCGGCGAGCATGACATTAATAGTTGCGCCAACGCTGACCTTATCCATATAAATGGGGCTGCCTGTCAAGTGGTCTGCACTGGCATTAATCATTGCATTTTCCACATTGGCTGTAGCACCTAAAAGCTCAAAGCCCTTAATATGCAGGTTTATAGGACGCACACCAAAATTACATCCGCCTGGCAAAGCAACCTTAGCTCTGGAATATCGACCTAAAAGAGCGCCAATGAGATAATATGAGGCTCTTAATTGCTTTGTCATTTCGTGGGGTACTATATAAGAATTAACAGTCTTTGTGTTAATCTCAATAGTGTGCTTATTTATATATCTTATCTGTGCTCCCATTTGACTGAGTATTCTTACCATACAGGAAACATCGGATATATTGGGTATATTTTCAATGCGGCAAATATCCTGAGCTAAAAGTGTTGCGGGTATTATTGCAACAGCGGCATTTTTTGCGCCGCTAATTTCTATTTCACCGGATAATCTGTTACCGCCTCGGATAACAAGCTTTTCCAAATCAATCTCCTCTTTCCGTTTTATTCATCTCGAAAAGAAATATTTATCTCTCTTATTTTATAAAATCTGCTAAAAAGCAAAGTAAAAATCAATTAAAACCCAATGGGGTTATCATTTAACTTATGTATTATAGCATTTATAAACTGAAAATAAAAGACCTTTTTCTTTTTTTGTGAAAAATTAACTAATTGTCAACATTTAGTCATATTATTTTGTCTTTAACCTTCAGGCTTTTTATTTATTCTTAGCAAAAAGGTGTGGAAAACACCCCTTAATTAATGTTAACAAAGGAAAATAATACAAATTCGACTTATTTTTTACATTTAAATTTCACATTGACATGATATTAATATAGTATTGTAAAAACTTTCCCCATCTGCTATAATGTAGCTATAAAGGCATGAAGGAGTTTTTTATATGGATAATGTTTATAAAGCAAGACAACTACAGGCTGAATCAATTATGAAAGCGCTGAATAAGCGCAACATGACAGCCTATTATTGTCAAAGTAAGGAAGATTGCACAAAAAAGGTGCTCTCTCTTATTCCGCAGGGCAGTGTCATATCCTGGGGCGGCAGCGAAAGCATAAAGGAATGTGAAATCCCGACAAAGCTTAAAGCTGAGGGCATATATACTGTCCTTGACAGAAGCGAATATGTAACACCCGAGGCTCAGCAGGAGTTTGCCCTTAAAAGCTTTCAAAGCGATTATTTTCTTATGTCAACTAATGCTATAACCCTTGACGGTGAGCTTATTAATGTTGACGGCAACGGCAATAGAGTTGCCTCTCTCATTTACGGCCCTAAGCATGTTATTGTGGTTGTGGGCATGAATAAGGTAGTATCCTCAGTGCAGGAGGGCTATAAAAGAACAAGAAACATTGCCTCACCGCCAAACACAGTGCGTCTTAATAAAAATACGCCCTGTAGTGTCACAGGCAAATGTGGCGACTGTATGTGTGATGACTGCATATGTAATCAAATTGTCATCACTCGTCGCAGCAGAGATAAGGACAGGATAATTGTCCTTCTGGTCAACGATAACTTAGGATTTTAAGAAAGGATGAAAATTATGTCAAAGAAAACCCTATGGGGTATTACAGTTACCCTAATGACCACAGTGCTTTTGCTTGGCGTTTTCCTTTTGCCTGCCTCAGCGGCAGTGTCGCTTAAAAATGCCACCTTGACTATTTCAAGCACTTCCTATACCTATACGGGCAAGGCAATTAAGCCCACTGTCACAGTAAAGGTCAACAACAAAACTGTAAGCAGCAAAAATTACACTGTCACCTACGCAAATAATAAGGCAGTTGGTAAGGGTACTTTAACTGTAAAGGGCAAAGGCTCATATACAGGCAGTAAGTCAAAAAGCTTTTACATAACACCTCAAAAGGTAGGCTCACTTAAAGCAACCTGCTACTCGGCAAAAATCAAGCTCACCTGGGGCAAGGTTACAGGTGCTACAGGCTATCAGGTCTTCCAATATAAGGGTGGCAAGTGGACTAAGCTTAAAAATCTCACCACTACCTCATATACTATTTCAGGCCTTAACAGTGCCACCAAATATTATTTTAAGGTCAGAGCCTATGCTAAGTGCGGTAGTAAATATCTTTACTCACCATCATGCACAAGCATTAATGCCATCACAGCTATGGGCAAGGTTTACGGCTTGACAGCCTCAAGCGTTGCAAAGAGTACAGCCACAGTTAAGTGGAGCAAAACCGCAAGGGCAGACTCCTATAGAGTTTATTTAACCAATGAGGAGACAGGCACAACAAAGGCATATAACACGACAGCAATTAGCTATACCTTTACTTCTCTTAGTGCCGACACACAATATAGTGTTAGAGTCAGAGCCTATAATAAGAGCACAAATAAATATGGTAGCAACTCAGATTATTTATACTTTAACACAGCACCGGCCGATGTTACAGGCTTCACCGCTAAGGCAAACGGCACAAGTGTAGCTCTTTCATGGAATAGAGTTTCAGGTGCTACAGGCTATGAAATTCAAATTTGCAACTTTGACTCTCAGGGCAAGGAAGGCGAGTACACAAAAATAGCCACAACAACAGCCGCAGCCTACACAGCCGCAAATCTCACACCATATGAAAGCTATGGCTTTAGAATCAGGGCTTACAGCACAAGTGAAGTGACTGCCTACGGTGACTTTGTCAAGAGCGGCATGGTAAAAGCTGAGCTTTCAAAGCTTCAAAACTTAGCTGTCAGAGACAAAACAAATAAGTCAATTTCTCTTTCATGGAACCCTGTCTCAGGAGCAACCGGTTATAAAATATATATTAACGGCTCTTTCACCGACGCTATAGGCAGCGCTACTGTGTACACTGCCGAAGGATTAAGTGAGAGCACCACATATACCTTTGGCGTGAGCGCTTATTATAAGGATGCCGCCGGCGAGCTTCATGAGGGCGAAGCTGCTACAGTCTCAGGCACAACTGACTCAAACGAGATTCAAAAGATAGAGTTTACCTCAAAGCCAACTATAATGAGTATAGACGAGACTGCAACTGTCAGCGTCAGAGTTTTACCTGAGTACGCAGCAAATAAGACAGTGACCTATAAGTCAAGTGACCCATCTGTTGCGACTATTAGCAGCACCGGTGTTATCACCGCTCTTAAAACAGGTCAAACCACTATCACAGCCTTCTCTTATGACGGCAAAAAGACAGCCTCATTTAATTTAACTGTCAGAAATATTATTTCAACTTCAATTTCTGTGCCCAGCACAATGACAATTTATTTAAATGAGATATCAATGATAGTGCCCACCTTTAAGCCGGAAAACACAACAAACCAAAACTTCACCGTAACAGGCACAGATTACACCTATTCATATAAATCCACATCACTTTTCGGCTCGTCAACAAAAACTGACACCTGTAAGCTGTCCGATTATATTTATATTACCTCAGACGGTCTTGTTAAGGGCCTTAAGATAACAACTGAGCCTCAAACAGGCAAGGAGTTCGCATTTACTCTCACAGTAAGAGCTGCTGACTCAGGCAAAACAGCCAATGTGAGAGTCTATGTCAAGGAGCGCAAAATGAAGCTTTCCTATGACGGTGATGGTTCTCCATGGTACTATGGAAACTCAGCTCAATTAAGTGTAGAGCTTGGTGTGTCCATAAGCTCAAAATATACCGCCGACAGCATTCGCTATAAGTCAAGCAACACCTCAGTTGCAACAGTTAACTCAAAGGGCGTTGTCTCCTGTGTTGGCAGCGGCAATGCTACAATTACAGCATATACCTCAGATAACGCTTACTCAGACAGCTATGATATTTATGTTAGAAGCGTAGTGTCCGCAAGTAAAGACTTCTTTGAAGGCTGCAAGGTGGGCAGTACATATCAAATAAATGCTTCCCTTCTTCCTAAGGGTACTGATGACACCCTCGTTTACAGATTAGCTGATTCCGGCACAGATGTCATATCTCTTAACACTGCCACAGGCGCAGTTAAGTTCCTCAAGGAAGGCTCGGCAGCTGTAGTCGTATCCTCAAAGGGCGGCATGGCAAACACAAAGCAAATTTGGTTTACGAGTAAGACCACCACAGTACCATCAAACTCACTGTCAAAGTCAAGTCTTATGGCTGTTATGAAGGAAAAGGCAGACTCAGTTAAGTCAGCTTCTTCATTGCCGGGCTATTACAGAAGTGACGCAACAGCCTTTGATAATTTCAGCGTAACGGAAAAGAGTACAAGCGGCATTATTAAGGAAGAAGACCTTATGGATATGTTTAAGAGCTTCTCCGCACCAAGAAGCACGCAGCAAGCTCCCGGTGGCGACTGGAAGACCTTTAATGCAAATATCCCTGTCAGCGGTCAAATGATGACAATAGTTGACGGCTTAGACCCAAGTGAGGTCAAGAGCATTAAGGTCAACGATAAGGGCTCATATACATATGATATTGTTATGACTCTTGAAAGTGAAGATTTTGCAACACTTCCCACAAACAGTGTACACAGCGCTCATGGTAAGGTCTTCGATATTTTGACAAACGCATATTTGGCAGACGCTATTAGCGAAATTAACAATAGCTCCTCCGGTGTTAAGATAAGCTATAATGCTTTTACTCAGCGTTATCACGATTGCACAATGACTGTCACTGTCAATAAGATAACAGGCAATGTAACAGGCATAACCTATGATATGAGTGTTGATGTTAGCATTAAGAGTCTCAAAATGGAAATGAAGAGCGGTTTTTTAAGCTACACCTATGACGCTGACATGAGCTTTAGCTGTAACAATGTAGTGGATATTGACTTTTACGGCTATAAGGACTAAGTAAAATTGAATATTGATGTCAATAGATATTTGTGTGAGAGC
>CAZDEL010000039.1:0-18656 GCA_964504475.1 uncultured Faecalibacterium sp.
TAGATGCGTTTGTTTATCCGAAACAAATCGAGTTCGGATACATCTCCACTGCTTAATCTTAGTGGTTTTCGTTGACAATTTTCATTTAAAATGCTATCATTAAAAAAAGTTCCCTAAGGAGGATATTAAACTATGAAATCATATAAATTTTGGTTTTGCACAGGCTCACAGGATCTCTATGGCGATGAATGTTTAAGCCATGTTGCCGAGCACTCAAAAATCATTGTCGATGAGCTTAATAAAAGCGGCATATTGCCCTTTGAGGTTGTGTGGAAGCCAACTCTTATAACAAATGAGCTAATTAGAAAGACCTTTAACGAGGCTAATGTTGACGATGAGTGTGCAGGTGTTATCACATGGATGCACACCTTCTCACCGGCTAAGTCATGGATTTTAGGCCATCAGGAATATAAAAAGCCCCTTCTTCATTTACATACACAGTTTAATGAGGAGATCCCCTATGACACCATTGATATGGACTTCATGAACGAAAATCAATCTGCTCACGGTGACAGAGAGTATGCACATATTCTTTCGCGCATGGGTATTGAAAGGGAAACTGTTGTAGGTCATTGGTCAAGCACAGCCGTTAAGGAAAAAATTGCCTCATGGATGAGAACCGCTGTAGGTATTGCCGAAAGCTCACATCTTCGTGTTATGCGTGTTGCCGACAATATGAGAAATGTTGCCGTAACAGAGGGTGACAAGGTGGAAGCTCAGCTTAAATTTGGCTGGGAGGTTGACGCGTACCCGGTAAATGAAATAGCCCAAAGTGTTGAAGCTGTGTCAAAAAGCGACATCAACGCCCTCACAGATGAGTATTACGAGAAGTATAATATTATTCTCGAGGGCAGGGACCCTGCCGAGTTCCGCAAGCATGTTGAAGTGCAAGCAGGTATTGAGCTTGGCTTTGAAAGATTTTTAAAGGAAAAGAATTATCAGGCAATTGTAACTCATTTCGGTGACTTAGGTGCGTTAAAGCAGCTTCCCGGTCTTGCAATTCAGCGCCTTATGGAAAAGGGCTATGGCTTTGGCGCAGAGGGCGACTGGAAGGTTGCCGCTATGGTCAGACTCATGAAAATCATGACCGAGGGCATGAAGGACGCAAAGGGTACATCAATGCTTGAGGACTACACATATAATCTTGTTCCCGGCAAAGAGGGCATATTGCAGGCTCATATGCTGGAGATTTGCCCATCAATTGCTGACGGTGAAATTGGCATTAAATGTAAGCCACTTTCCATGGGTGACAGAGAAGACCCGGCAAGACTTGTTTTCACAAGTAAGCAGGGTGAGGGTATTGCTTGCTCACTTATTGACTTAGGTCATCGTTTCCGTCTTATTATCAATGAGGTGGATTGCGTGAAAACGGAAAAGGAAATGCCATCACTTCCCACAGCCACAAACTTCTGGGTGCCAAAGCCTGATTTTTACACAGGCTGCGAGGCTTGGCTCACTGCCGGCGGAGCACACCACACCGCCTTTAGCTATGACTTAACCTCAAAGCAGATGTGCGACTGGGCTGCTGCTATGGGCATTGAGGCTGTTGTCATAGGCAAAAACACAAATATGGCAGACTTTAAGCGTGAGCTTAAATTAAACGAAGTTTACTATTCAATTATGAAATAAGGTGAGAAAATGAAAGACATTATCGTGTCTAATAAAACTGCCTTAGGCATTGAGCTTGGCTCAACGAGAGTTAAGGCGGTGCTTATTGACGAGAGCAGTAATGTTATTGCAAGTGGCGCACACGACTGGGAAAACAAGCTTGAAAACGGCTATTGGACATATTCCCTTGATGATGTGCAAAAGGCCCTCCACTCATGCTTTAAGGCATTGAAGCAGGATGTTAAAGAGAAGTATGACTGTGAGCTTAACGCAGTTGGCGCAATAGGCATAAGCGCAATGATGCACGGCTATTTAGCCTTCGATAAGGATTATAAGCTTCTCACTCCCTTTAGAACATGGAGAAATACTACCACAGGCGAGGCGGCAAAAATACTCACAGACAAATTAGGCTTTAATATTCCTCAGCGCTGGACCTGCTCACATATTTATCAGGCTATTTTAAACGGTGAGGAGCATATAAAGGATATCGCTCATGTTACAACTCTTGCAGGCTATGTCCACTATATGCTCACAGGAGTCAATGCAGTTGGTGTCGGTGAGGCCTCAGGCATATTCCCTATTGACTCAAATAAAAATGACTATGATGAAGAAATGATGAAGGCTTATGATGAGCTTTTAAAGGAAAAGGGCTTTACTAAGACTTTAAGAGAAATTTTGCCAAAGGTGCTCGTTGCCGGTGACAATGCCGGTACACTCACAGAAAATGGTGTGAAATTTTTAGATGAAAGTGGTGAGCTTGCCACAGGCATACCCTTTGCACCATGTGAGGGTGACGCCGGAACAGGAATGACAGCCACAAACAGCGTCAAGGTCAAAACAGGCAACATCTCAGCTGGCACATCAATCTTCGCAATGGTTGTGCTGGAAAAGAGCCTTTCTAAGGTTTATCCTGAAATTGACATGGTGACAACGCCCTCCGGCAAGCCTGTTGCCATGGTGCATTGCAATAATTGCACGAGCGACATTAACGCTTGGGCGGGTGTTTTAGGTGAGTTTGCGGACGCTTTAGGTGTAAAGGCAAGCAAGGGCAAAATCCTTGATCTCATGTTTGAAAATGCCATGAAGGGCGACGAGGATTGCGGCGGACTTTTGTCATATAACTATTTTTCAGGTGAGCCTGTGACAGGCCTTCAGCAGGGAAGACCACTATTTGTGCGTACTCCCGACGCTAAATTTACCTTAGGTAATTTCATGCGTACTCAGCTGTACTCAGCTCTTGCCGCACTAAAGGTTGGTCTTGATTTACTGCTTAAAAATGAAAAGGCCGCAATTGATAAAATTTACGGTCACGGTGGATTTTATATTTATCCCGGTGTGGGTCAAAAAATAACCGCCGCCGCTATAAATGCGCCTGTCTCAGTTATGAAGACCGCAGGCGAAGGCGGCCCTTACGGCATGGCGTTGCTTGCCCTTTACAGCATAAAAGGCGAGGGCATGAGCCTTGAGGACTTCTTAGAGGAAAAGGTGTTCAGTGGTGCTGAAACTGTAACTGTAGAGCCTGATAAAAAAGATGTTGAGGGCTTTGACGCCTTCCTTAAAAGCTATGTCAAGGGTCTCGAATGTGAAAAGGCAGCAGTGAATTATATTGGATAAATAATTTAACAGAGAATTTTTGCTTTACGCATTGATTCTCTGTTTTGTTTTTATCTTTGCAAAAAACAACAGGTTAATCACTAATTAAATCTTGACAATCAGAAATAATGGTGATATCCTTATTTTATAAAATGACACTAATATTTTACAAAACACATTGGAGGGAAACAGTATGAAAAAACACATTAAAAAGCTTTTATGTTCAATCCTCATTGCACTTATGGTACTAACGAGCGTGCCCTTTATGGGAAACGCTGACCTTTCGCCCTTAGCGAGTGCCTATGAAGCACCCACAAAGGGAATGTGCGGTGACAATGTAAGCTATAGCTATAACGAAAAAAAGGCCGAGCTTACCTTAGGCGGCACAGGAAAAATGTGGGATTATTCCAAAAGAGGGGATGAAGCAACACCTTTTTATACTTATTGGATTAAGAGCCTTGTTATTGGCAGTGGTGTAACATATGTTGATTTATTCAATCTTTTACAGGAGATAAGCTGTTTAAGTAAAATCACTGTAAACAAAAATAACAAGTATTATTCGAGTGATAGCAGTGGTGTTTTATTTAATAAGGATAAGACAGAGCTTTTACTATATCCTGCAAGCAGTGAGAGTACCTCATATAAAATCCCGTCGGGTGTTAAGAAAATAGCTGACAGGGCATTCGCTTGTAGCTTTTCTCTTAAAAGCATAACTATTCCCAACACAGTGGAAAGTATTGGTGAGTGTGCCTTTTATTGTTGTTCGCTTACGAGTGTTAAGATTCCCTCCGGGGTGAAAACCATAGGCAAGGATGTTTTTGACGGTTGCCACGACTTAAAGAAAATAACAGTGGATAAAAACAATAAGTATTTTTCTTATGACAGCACAGGTGTTTTATTTAACAAAAGCAAAACAAAGCTTATTCTTTATCCCGTAGGCAACACTGCCAAGTCATATACAGTTCCAAGCACCGTAAAAACTATTGGCAACAAAGCCTTTTGTGACGCAGCTAATCTTGAAAGTGTTACTTTAAGTAAAAACTTGACTCAGATAGGCTACTCAGCCTTTGCGGGCTGTAGCAAATTAAAGAGCATATCTTTGCCTGACACCACTACTGCTATAGGAAGCGGATGCTTTTTAGGTTGCATGAGCTTAAAAAGCGTAAAGCTTGGCACCGGCCTTACTACTATTGGTACCGAAGCATTTCGTGGCAGCGATATAACGAGCATAAAAATACCGGCCAAAGTTAATTCCATAGGTAAATATGCCTTTAAAGATTGTTGGAGCTTAAAGAAAATATCTGTTGATAATAATAACGCTAAATATTCCTGTGACAGCAATGGTGTTTTATTTAATAAAAATAAGACAACCCTTATAAGCTATCCTCGTGCAAACACAAATACCTCATATACTATTCCGAACACTGTTAAAACTATATATTTATATGCCTTTGAAAATTGCAATAAATTAAGCTCTATTAAGCTTGGCAGCAGTGTTAAAACAATAGGCAGCAGAGCCTTTTCAGGTTGCTATGGATTAAATAGTGTTGTTATCCCCGACAGCGTAACCACTATAGGCAGCTTTGCATTTTGGGGTTGCAAAAACCTAAACAGCCTTAAATTAGGAAAGAAGTTAGCCACTATAGGCAACTCTGCTTTTGACTACTGTAATGCTCTTAAAAGTGTATACATACCGGCGAGTGTGACAAGTATAGGCTCAGGTGCTTTTAATTACTGTAAAGTCTTAGAAAAAATTACTGTAGACAAAAATAACAATGCTTATTCCTGTGACAGCTATGGTATTTTATTCAATAAGGATAAGAGTGTACTAATTAAGTGCCCACCTGCCAATAAGACGACTGCATACAGCGTACCGGACACAGTAACAACCATAGAGGACTCAGCCTTTATGAATTGCAGCAGTCTTAAAAAGGTGACGATTGGCACAGGCGTTAAAGCTATAGGTGGCAGTGCCTTTTATGGGTGCGTAAACTTAGACGATATTGATATTAAGGGCAATTTAAACAGCGTTGGTAGGAGGGCATTTTTTGATACGAAGTATTATGACGACGAGAAAAATTGGGATAAGAAAGTCCTTTACCTTGGAAACGGCCTAATTAAAGCACAGGAAGACATAAGCTCTTTCACTATGAGAGAGGGCACAACCTATATTGCCACTGATGCCTTTGGCTTTTGCGGCAACCTTAAAGAGATAACAATAGTTGACAGCGTAATTAACATAAACCCATTTTCTTTTAATTGCTGCTACGATTTAGAGCGTGTAAACATTGGCAAGGGTGTAAAGTACATAGGTGAGGGAGCTTTTCTCAATTGCCTGTCTCTTAAAGATATTTATTATTCCGGCACTGAGCAGCAGTGGGAAAAGATATCAATTAGCAGTGACAACGCTGACCTTTTTGCAGCTAATATTCACTTCCACACTCACAACTTTGATGGCTCTGTTTGTACTTCCTGCGGCTTTAATAAGGCTGACAGCTGTACTTGCAATTGCCACAAAACAGGTATAATTAAGGTTATATTTACTATTACAAATCTATTCCAAAAGCTTTTCGGTCAAAGCACTGTTTGCGCCTGTGGAATGAAGCATTAATTAAATTAATAATAAAAAATAAAGAGGTTCGTCATTCGCACGAATCTCTTTTATTACATTCTAATTCTATTTCTTTGACAAGCTCGTGAGGGAGCATATTAAAAGCGCTGGAAATTTTCCATATAGTTTCAAAATTTGGGTTTTTATCAGAATTTTCGATCATAGCAAGATGACTTCTTGCTATGCCGGCGAGACCGCTGCAAACCTCTTGAGATTGTCCTTTTTCTTTTCTTATTCGTTTTATAACCTTGCCAACAGCTTTTTCGTTAAATTCTATCATCGCAGACACACCTCTTTAATTAAAGTGTAACCATAAAGGAATAAATTTTGTCTATGATAGTAGACAAAAGCGAATTTATATGCTATAATTGAGGTCGCAAAGATGTCAAAAAGAAATAAGGTGGGTACGGGAGAACATGAAAAGGAAACATCTGTATACCGAAACACTCCCTGCCACAGGTCACACCGACACTAACTCCGACGGCTATTGCGAGTCATGCGGCACTAACATAAATCCACAAGCAAATTGCACTTGCTCATGTCACAAAACCGGTTTTTCTAAGCTTTTGTTTACTATCATTAACTTCTTCCAAAAGCTCTTCGGTCAAAACACCGTTTGCGCTTGTGGAGCAAAGCATTAACCAATACTTAATATTAATTGGGGTTCGTCCGAGTGCGAATCCCTTTAATTTTTCTTCTGCCTTTTTGCATAACTCATGTCTTTGTCAATTATGCAAAAGGTAGAAAAACCGCCCTCACTCTTGAAATTTGTCCGTTAATATTATATCATTATTTAGATAGGTAAAGGCGGTGAAAAAATGAATGTTATATCTATTTTAGATGAGGATAAATTTATATCCTGCGTTAATATTGTCGGCACTCATGACAGTGCTACCGCCTATGTGGATATGGAAAACACAGCACGATGTCAGGATAAAACTATAGCTGAACAGCTGAAATTAGGCGTTCGCCTTTTGGATATCCGTCTTGGCAAAAAAGGTGAAAGCTTTTATCTTGTCCACGCACTTGCCAATTGCTATTGCGATGAGGATAAAAAGAGACAAATGACCTTTGACGAGGTTTTTTCCTTGTGTAAGGACTTTCTTAAAGAAAACCCAAAGGAGTTTATTATCCTTAGCATTAAGCAGGATAGAGGCATAATGTCTAAAGGCTTTTTTCCACAGTTTTATAATAGATATATTAAAGACAATGAGTCCTTTTGGTACTTGAAAAACGACCTGCCAACAGTGGGCGAGTGCCGTGGCAAAATGGTGCTTATGCGCCGATGCAAGGTGAGAAGAAAATTTACTTTAGAAAATCAATGGGGCTTAGACTTTTCCTTTTGGAAGGATCAGGCTAAAAATAAAATGACAGCCCTGCCCGTTAAATTAAACAGCGACACAACAGCTCTCGTTCAAGATAGATATTCACTTAAAAAAGAGGATAAATGGCAATGCAGCAAAGCCTATCTTGATATTGCTCACACTGATAAAAGCTCACTTAATGTGCATTTTATTTCCACAAGTGCCAAAACTGATGGCTCCCTTGTAGGTACGGCAGAGTACATAAACAAAAACTTTATGGCTTATGAGCTGAAAAAGGGCAGTGGTTGGATATTGTGCGACTTTGTGACAAAGGAAATTGCAGAAAAAATAATGATGTCAAATTTAGAAAAGAGTGAAAAAATATGAAGCTTGCAATTTTAGGAGGTGGCGGTGTACGCTCACCCTTTCTTGCAAAATCAATCGCATTAGGTGCTGCCGAGACAGGCATAACCGAGACGGTTTTTATGGATATTGATGAGGAAAAGCTCAATATTTACGGAAAGATAGCAAAAAGAATTTCTCAAATGATTAACCCCGATTTAAAGTTTTCCTTGACCCTTAGTGCCGAGGAAGCTTTGAAAGATGCGGATTATATAATTACCACAATCAGAGCCGAGGGTGATAAGGGCAGAGTCTTTGACGAGAGGACTGCTCTTAGCTATGGTGTTTTAGGTCAGGAGACAACAGGTGCAGGCGGCTTCGCTATGGCACTTCGCAGCATACATACACTTATTGACTATTGCGAAAAAGCTAAGCTTTATGCCAAAAAGGACGCACCTATATTTAATTTCACAAACCCAAGCGGTCTTGTCACTCAGGCACTTCGCACTATGGGATATAATAATGTCTATGGCGTTTGCGATGCACCAAGCGGCTTTTTAAGGCAGCTCAGAGATATGACAGGCTATAAGGATATGAGCTTTAAATGCTTTGGACTTAACCACTTGTCATGGTTTAAGGATTTTGTTTATGAGGGCAAGGATGTGACACAGGAGCTTTTAAATCACCCCGATTTATACACTAAGACGGAAATGCGACTTTTCCCCAAAAAGCTTATTGAGCTTAGTGACAACCTTATGCCCAATGAATATCTTTATTTTTATCATTTTAGAGATAAGGCAGTTAACAGTATTCTTTCAGGTGGAAAGACAAGGGGCGAAACTATACTCGAAATAAATGAGCATATGCTTCATGAGATGAGAAAAATTGATATAGATAAGGATTTTGAAAAGGCCTTTCACTGCTTTATGGAGCACTATGCAATGCGTGAAAACAGCTATTTTTCCATAGAGACAGGCAAGGCTCGTGAGGAAAAATTCCCTGTGCCAACAGCCGAGGAATATATTAAGCAGCCTGAAAACGGCTCATATGCCGCCGTTGCCTTAGAGTTTATTAAGGCTGTCAACACAGGAAAAAGTGTGCAAATGGTGCTTTCCATTCCCAATGAGGGCGCTTTAGACTTTTTAGATGACAATGATGTGGTGGAGATTTCCTGCACCGTTGACAAGGATGGAGCACACCCTGATAAAATCGGCAGTGTACCGGAAATGCAAAAGAATCTTATAAGAGGAGTCAAGCACTACGAAAACCTTACTGTTGAGGCTATTATGGAGAAAAACAAGGCTAAGGCTGTTAAGGCGCTCACAGTTCACCCGCTTATTTTGTCATATCCCATAGCCGAGGGTCTTGTTGACAGGTACTCTGCCGAATATGAAAGCTATATTGGCAAATGGGAGGGCTGATAATGATTTTATTGGAAGAACGCTTCACTGTGCTCCCAAAGGACGAGAAAACCAATATCACCTTTCCTTTTAAGGTTAATCAGGGCACAAAGGCTTTGAAGTTCACCTTTTCATATTCTCCTAAGCGACTTGACGATATGGATAGAGCAAAGCTGCTTATAGAAAATTGCATAAAAAAAGACGCAAATGAATATGCAGGGGAGTACCCATCATGGGAGAGCTTTTTGCCTCTTAAAAACCTTATAACCTTAAGCGTTGACGATAGCTTATCCTATAGGGGCTGTGCTCACAGACAAGCGGAATATATGGAGCATATTATTAGCGAAAGCTTCGCATCCCCCGGCTTTAATAAGGGAGAAATTAAATCGGGTACATGGAAAGCAGTGTTAAATGTTCACGGTGTAGTGACAGAAAAAATAGATTGCATTTTAAAGGTGGAAGCAGGTGAATTTAATGAGTAAAAAATGGTTCCCCTGTGAGCTTCATTGCCACACTGTTCACAGCGACGGTGATTTTACAGTTAAGGATTTAATTGACACCGCAGTGGAAAGACACCTTGAGGGCATACAAATAACAGACCACAATGCGATCTCCGCTCATAATGAAGTTATAAATCCACCTATTGCAGTGCTGAAAAGTATTGAGTGGACAACATTTTTTGGTCATATGCACGCTATGGACTGTAAAAGTAGCGTTGATTGGCGAGACGCCCTCCCCGATAATATTGACGAAAAAATGAAGGAGGTACACGCAGGTGACGGACTCGTAGGTGTATGCCACCCCTTCCAGCTTGGCACACCTATTTGCACCGGTGGCAGATGGGAATATCATGTTAAGCATTGGAGTCTTGTAAACTACCTTGAGGTGTGGTCAGAGGGCTGTCCGTTTATGAATACGCCCAATAAAAGAGCCTTAAATTTATGGCACGACCTTCTCGATAAGGGCTATAAAATAACCCCCACCTTTGGCAGAGATTGGCACAGAAAAACAAGAAATGCCTATCATAGCGCTTGCACCTACCTTCTTTGTGATGGGGAAAAGCTCACTGACCAAAAAATGAAGAGTGCTGTTAAATGTGGCAGAAGCGTAATATCAATGGGGCCGCTGTTTTATTTTAATATAGGCGAAAGCACTGTTGGTGACGAGATTTTACCCGGTGAAAAGGAAATAGAATTTACTATAGATTTCACCAGAATGAAAAGCATGGGTGTAAATGAAAGGGTAACACCTGAAATTATTAAGCTTGTGACCAATGGCGGCAGGGTACTAAAGGAAATAAAGGCCGACATAAATAAGGAAAAAATAATAATAGAAAATAATAAATGGTATAATGCAGAGCTTTGGGGCAGTATAGATGAAAAGAACGATTGCCTTATTGCCTTAACAGCTCCGATTTATGCGAAGGGAGAAAACTTATGACAGGAGAAAAACAAATGGAAAAACGCTATGTAGGTGTTAAGGAGACTCTTATTTACGGCATAGCAAACGGCGGACAGTGTATAGGCTATAACATGGTAAGAGCCCAGCTTACATTCTTTCTTGTTACAGTTTTTGGCGTACCGGCTGAGGCTGTGGCGACAATGATACTTGTTATGGGCTTTTGGGATGCCTTCAATGACCCGATTATGGGCACTATAGTTGATAAGACAAGAACACGCTTTGGCAAGCTTCGCCCATACCTTATTTTTACACCGATACCCTTAGGTGTTGTGACAGTGCTGTTTTTTGGCGGTCCTGTTTTCCTTGGTGATGGTGCTTCAACTCTTTCAAAAATTATCTATATGAGCGTTACATATTTTATATGGGAGTTCTTCTATACTATAGGTGATATACCCTTCTGGGGGCTTTCAGCGGCAATTTCACCAAATCCCCTTGACCGCTCAAGAGTTATTAAGTCAGCGAGATTTATTTCCGGCATTATCGGTGGTATCCCCGGCATAATTATCACCGTTGCCGTTGACCTTTCGAGAAACGGTGTAATACCTCTTTCACTTTCACAGGTGTTCTTTATCTTAGGCATTTTCGCCGGCACAGTAGGTATGCTCTTATTCTCACTTTCCGGTCTGTGTACTAAGGAAAGAGTTCTTCAAAGCAACGATGACCCGAAAATCCTCGACTGCTTTAGATATCTATTTAAAAACAAGCCTCTTTTACTTATTACACTATCATCACTTATTGCGACTGTTGAGGGCATAGGCAGTGCCTTTAACACATATTTCTATACCTTGTCCTTGGGCATCAACAGCCTTTCACTTCTTGCAGGCATACCCGGTACACTTATGGGCTGGGCAACCTATCCTCTCATGACAAAGCTGGAAAAGCGTTGGAGCTCAAAGCAAATTGTGGTTCGTGTTACCTTCTTCCATGCCTTTGTTACGGTTATTGTCTTCCTTTTAGGCTGTAGACACTATACACAAAAAAGCGTTATTGTGCCACTGCTTATGCTTCAGGGCATCTCAGGCTCAATTAACAGCTCAATTAAGGCAGTTATACCAACTAAGATGATAAGTGAAACTGTAGATTATATGGAGTGGAAAACAGGCAAGAGAAACGAAGGTATGTCATTTTCAATTCTCACCTTTATGGGCAAGCTTACCGCTTCACTTTCAACAGCTATTGCAACGGCTATTATTCCTCTTATCGGCTTACATGAGGTCGGTGAGGAGATGGTGCTCGCTGAGGGCGGTGCTGTCAACACAAGACTTTGGATGTGGGCACTCATTACCTGCATACCAACTGTTTTAGGCTTGTTCGCACTTATCCCATATAAGTTCTATGACCTTGAGGGCGAAAAGCTGGAAAACATTCAGCGTGAGGTTAAACAAAGACGAGAAGCTCTCTCAGAGAAGCTGACAAAGGAGGAAGCATAATGGAAAAGAATTGCCCTAAATGCGGCGAAAAGTTAAGCATTTTCTATTTAAAACAAAACTGCCCTAAATGCGGCTGCGACCTTTTATATTATAATATGGAGCAGCGTCTTGAGCTTGACGCTGAAAAGGCTGAGGCAGAGTATGCCGCACTTGATAGATTCCTCGACAAAATAACTCCAAAGTTTATTAAAAACAAAAAAGAAAAATGAAATTTGTAAAGGGAAAATTTAAAATACTCATTTTATCTGATATTCACACTCCCGATGTTATGCCAAGGTGGACGGAAAATTTCATAAGCTTCGCTATGGAAAAGGAAAAGCCTGATTTGGTGGTGCTTTTGGGCGATAATACGGCAGGGTACTATAAAGGTATAACGAAGGAGAAAAATATCGCTGCAATAAAAAAGATAGTGTCGCTTTTGGGCGGCACTGCTTTTGCTTGTGTTTTCGGCAATCACGACCATGAGGGTCTAAGAGAAATGAGGGAAGATGTAGCTAAGGATTTTTTGCTTTCCGTATATAAGGAGCATGAAAACTGCCTTGCACAAAAGGGCGATTACAGTCTAAACATAAAAAGCAGCGACGGCAAAAGGGATATTTTCTCTTTATATTTTATTGATTCAGGTACCTATGCCAAGGAAGGCGGCTATGCTTATGTTAAGCCTTCACAAATTGAAGAATATAAAAAAGAAGTAGAAAAGAATAAACACCTGCCATCATATTTATTTCAGCACATTATTTTTCCTGAGGTTTATGACCTTATGGATAAAAGCAAATTCCCCAAAAAGCCTTATGTTAAAGGACAATGCAAGTATAAAAATGCCTATTATATATTTAAAAGTGAAAGCTTAATTTCAGGCAATATAAAGGAAGGCCCTTGTCCACCTAATATAAACTCAGGTCAATTCAGCGTGGTAAAGGATATGGGTAGCACTGTGGCTTGCTTTTTCGGTCATGACCATGTGAATGACTTTGTGGCTGATTGCTGTGGCATAAAGCTTGTGGCAACTCCATCACCGTCCTTTTATACCTATGGCAATAATAGGGGAGTGCGAGTGGTGACTATTGACGAAAAGGATCTCAAAAAGCTTGACACGAGAGTCATTTATTATGACGAGGTTATGAAAGAAAGACCCGAAAGTGGTCTCGTTTATAAATGGGGCATACAAAAATATGAGCGGATATTAAGGAGAAAAGCAAAATGAAAGCGACAGTTCTTATTGACAATATAGCAAAGAATAATTTAAAGGGTGAGTGGGGGCTTAGTATTTTTATTGAGCACGAGGATAAAAGGATACTCCTTGACGCAGGTGCAAGTGAGAGCTTTTGCGATAATGCAAAAAAGCTAAACATCCCTCTTTCAAAGGTAGATTATGCTGTTCTTTCCCATGCACACTATGACCACTCAAATGGCATGAACTGCTTCTTTAAGGAAAACACTAAGGCTAAGTTTTATTTAAGTGCTGAGTGTAAGGAAAATTGCTATGGTAAAAGATGGATTTTCTCAAAATACATTGGTATTAAAAAAGGCACAACAGAGAAATATAAGGACAGGATAGCTTATGTCAAGGGCGACAAGGTGCTTTCTCCCGGTGTGAGCCTTATTGGTCACAAGACAAAGGGGCTTGAAGAAAAGGGCAAGGCTGACGGACTTTGCATAAAAGAAAACGGCAAGCTTCGCTACGACAATTTTTCACACGAGCAAAGCTTAGTTATTGACACAAAAAAGGGACTTGTGATATTTAATTCCTGCTGTCACGGTGGTGCAGATAACATAATAGCCGAGGTGCAAAAAAGCTATCCCAATAAAAAAATATATGCTTTAGTTGGCGGCTTTCATTTATATAGAGCCTGTGAAAATGAGGTAGTGTCCCTTGCTAACAGAATCAAAAAGACAGGTATAGAGAGAATATATACAGGTCATTGCACAGGTAAGAAGGCCTTTGATATATTAAAAAGGGAGCTTGGAGACACAGCGCAGCAGCTTTATGTGGGCGTGGTGATTGAGGCATGACAAATGATGAAATAAGAAACAGGCTTTTTTCATTGGCAGATGAAGACTATAAGGCATTTCATTCTAAGCTTATTCCTACAGTGGACAGTGATAAGATTATTGGTGTGCGCACTCCTGCACTTCGCTCTTTCGCTAACGAGGTTTATGCGTCAGGTGATTTCAAAGACTTTCTTTGTGATTTGCCCCACAAATATTATGACGAGGATAATTTACACGCTTTTTTAATTGAAAAAGTTAAGGGCTTTAATGAGTGCATTAAGCTTACGAATGAGTTTTTGCCATATATTGACAACTGGGCGACCTGTGATATGTTTAGCCCAAAGGTCTTTAAAAAGGAAAAGGTCAAGCTTTACGAGCAGGCTTTACAGTGGATAAAAAGTGATAAAACCTATGTGGTACGCTATGGCATAGGCTGCCTTATGAAGTATTATCTTGACGATGATTTTTCTTCGGAGCATCTTAAAATCGTCTGTGAAATTAAAAGTGACGAGTATTATATAAACATGATGATTGCCTGGTACTTTGCCACTGCCCTTGCAAAGCAGTATGACAGCACCATAGCGTATATTGTTGACAGACGCTTGCCGATTTGGATACACAATAAGACTATACAAAAGGCAATTGAGAGTAGCCGTATAAGTGAAGATATGAAGGCATATCTTCGCACATTGAGGTGGAAAGATGGACATTAAGCTTAATTACATAGAAAAAGGTGAGGGAGAGGTTCTTATACTTCTTCACGGCAACGGTGAAAATCACACTTATTTTAAAAATCAAATAGATTTTTTCTCTGAAAAATATAAAGTTATTGCCCTTGACACAAGAGGTCACGGAGAAAGCCCCAGAGGAGATAAGCCCTTTACAATTAGGCAATTCGCTGAGGATTTATATGAGTTTATGTGTGAAAAGGAAATAGAAAAGGCTCATATATTAGGCTTTTCCGATGGGGGCAACATTGCACTTTGCTTTGCCTTAAAGCACCCTGAAAAGGTTAATAGACTCATTTTAAACGGGGCTAATCTTTATGGCGGCGGAGTGAAGGCAAGAATACAATTGCCAATAATTTTAGGCTATCACACAGCAAGACTTTTTGCTTCAAAAAGCGAAGAAGCAAAGCACAGCAGTGAAATGCTCTCTCTTATGGTCAATGACCCTAATATAAAAAAAGAGGAGCTTCACAAGCTGAAAATGAAAACCCTTGTTATTGCGGGAAACAGGGATATGATTAAAAATACACACACAAAGCTTATAGCTGACAATATAAAAAATTCCACTCTCGTTATAATGGAGGGAGATCACTTTATTGCCGCAAAGAAAAGTGAGGGATTTAATAAGTATGTTATGGATTTTTTAAGTGAAAGCTAATGTAAACAGTACAAAAAAAGCAGGTCGTCACAAAATGTGATAACCTGCTTTTAACTATGCAATTAACTATGCAATTAATCCTTAGCCGGAGCAACTCTCGGCTTTTCGATTTTCGGGCTGATTTCGCCTGCCTTCATAAGGGCGGATTTTGTAAGGGTCGGGCCGACAAGCTCATATATAAGCACACCAAACAATACAATGTTTCTTATGATTACACCCTCTGCACCCATATCCTCCATAACGGTGACTGACATTCCTAAGGCAACACCTGCTTGCGGCAAAAGAGTTATGCCAAGATATTTTTTTATTTGCGGCTCACAGTTAACGAAGCCTGAGCTTATTCGTGCGCCAAGATATTTGCCGGCAGAGCGGGAAATAATATAGACAATGCCTATGCCGACTATTGCAATATCAGCGAAGACTGAAAATTCAAGCTCAGCGCCACTGAGTACAAAGAAAAGAATGAATAAGGGAGAAGTCCACTTATCGGTTTTTTCCATAAGCTCCGGTGAAAAATCACAAACATTACAAAAGATAGTGCCGAGCATCATGCAAACGAGAAGAGGGGAAAAGCCAAGGTGTACACTGCCGATTTTTGCCTCGATTTTGGCAATGGCAACGGCCATAAATATTGCTGTGATAACCAAGGCTTGACGCTTTGTATTTGAGTGGAAGAATCGCTCAAAGAAGGATAAAAGCCAGCCGAGTACCGCACCGACAATAAGAGAAGCGAAAATCTCCACAAGGGGATCGACTAAAACAGAAACGAGACTAAGCTCTCCATTGTGAAGGGTCTTTGCAATGCCAAGGGAAACAGCAAAAATTATAAGACCGACAGCATCGTCGAGAGCAACAATGGGCAAAAGCAGGGAAGTGAGCTTACCTTTAGCCTTATATTGACGCACAACCATGAGCGTTGCGGCAGGGGCAGTCGCTGAGGCAATAGCACCTAAAAGGATAGCTGTTGAAATAGGCAGCTTATCCTCGCCTAAAACAAAGTGAAGACCAATAAGGACGGCATCAACTAAAAGTGTAGTTATGACCGCTTGAAAAATGCCGATTACAGTTGCCTGCTTACCGGTCTTTTTAAGCTGAGACAGACGGAACTCGTCACCGATTGCAAATGCAATAAAGCCGAGAGCCACATCGTTAATAATACTCATTGCGCTGACTTCCTCAGTGCTTGTAAAGCCAAGACCTTTTATGCCTAAAAGACCTAAGCAATAAGGGCCGATAAGTATGCCTGCAACAAGATATCCCGTTACCGCAGGGAGCTTTAAGGGCTTGACAACACGAGACATAAGAAGTCCTGCACTTAAGGCTATAGAAATTGATAAAAGTATTTCCATAAACAAATACCATCCTTATAAGATTTAACCGCTATATTATAGATTTAAGGCTTATAAAAGTCAATCTCAACTTTTAACAATAATACCTTGTTTTTTTATAAAAATTTCTTAAATATGTACAATGGAATAAAGGAAGGCTCTTATGGCAATAAAAAAGAGCTACAAGTCCGCTGAAAAGCAGGCCTGCAGCTTATTAAAAGGGCTTAGATATATTCGATGGGCAGGGCGATAAGATTTTCTCTAAGGTAGAGTTTTTTGTCATAAAGACAAATGATAATACCTGTGCCTCTTTTTTTGTCAGGTACTCCGTCCAAAACATCAAACTCTGAGGCCATCTCTGCCTTAGGTGAAGCAGACATCTTAATTTCAATAGGATAGAGAATTCCGTTTTCTTGTATAATTAAATCAATCTCACCGTCAACCTCGACTTCTTCGCCGTTTCCTTTTTTGCGCTTTTTATCCTTGCCGTTGTAATAAAAAACATTGAAGTCGTATTCTAATCCTTCATTGGAATAGGATTTGAGGATTTCGTTAATAACAAAGGTCTCAAACATTGCGCCTGCCATTGCACCGTTTTTTAAGGTTTCGGGAGTTAACCATCTTGTCAAATAGCAGCAAAGACCTGTGTCTCTAAAATATATTTTAGGTGATCTAATGGCACGATTTAAGACGCTTGAAGTATAAGGCTTAAGGACATAAATAATTCCGCTTTTTTCAAGAATTGATATCCACTCTTTAATTGTTACCTCTGATACTCCCACCTCAGAAGAAATATTAGTATAGCTTAGCACCTGTCCGGTACGAGCAGCAATGCAAGTTAAAAACTTAACGAAGGTCAAATGATTTTTTGCCCTTATGAGCTTATTAACATCACGCTCCAAATATGTCTTAACATAGGATTGATAAAAGTCTGTCCACTCTCTTTCGTGGTTTGAATATAGCTCCGGATAGCTGCCACGATGTATAGTCTCCCACAGATTCTTGCGGTAGCTTTTTATGGCGCTTTCACGCTCTTTGATATACTCTGCTGTGGGAATGAAATGTTTGTTAAAGGGTACATCATAAATTTCACGAAGTGAAAGTCCCTCAAGCTCAACAATGGATACCCTTCCGGCAAGGGACTCACTTACACCCTCCATTAGCTGAAGCTTTTGTGAACCTGTCAGATAAAAGTTTCCGTATTCGTCTGTGTTATCAAGTACAATTTTAATTTTATTAAATATTGATGGGCACTTTTGAACCTCATCAATCATCAAAGGACAAGGATTATTAAGCAAAAATAAATTCATATCTTCTTCAACCTGAGCGAGTAGAAGGTCATCATCAAAGGTGACTTTGTTTGCTTTATCAAAAAGATGCTGAAATAAAGTTGATTTTCCAACCTGTCTTGGGCCGGTGAGCAAAATAGCCTTGCTGTTTTTGGCTCTGCGGTCAACAACACTTTCAATGTGTCTTTTAATTGAATACATAGTGCTTCTCCTTTCGTGGCTAATCTAAAGTTCTACTTTATTATAGCCAAAAAAATAAGCTCTGTCAAGGTAGACTTCATAAACTTATTTTGACAATTTAGCTCTATATATTCTTCTCTGTCAAAAAATAGCCCCAAACTCTCTCCACAAACAATTACCGCCCAAGGTCACTCAAACCTCAGGCGGTAAAATTTATTTATTACACGACTTATCTATAGCCGGATTAAACGCATAGAAGTTCTTTTCATTCAGCTTGTCAGTGGCAATTCTTAAGCCTTCACCAAAGCGCTGATAATGGACTATTTCTCTTTCACGAAGGAATTTAATAACATCCTTAACATCCGGGTCATCAACCAGACGCAGGATATTGTCGTAGGTGCTGCGTGCTTTTTGCTCTGCTGCCATATTTTCATGCAAGTCCGTTATCACATCGCCCTTAGATTGCAGGTACGCTGCCGTAAAGGGAACACCTGCGGCGCTTGCAGGGTACACACCGGTAGTATGGTCAACAAAATAAGCATCGAAGCCATTTTTCTTTATCTCCTCACAGGAAAGATTGCGAGTGAGCTGATAAACGAGAGCACCAATCATCTCAAGGTGACCCAGTTCCTCAGTACCAATATCAGTCAAAAGCCCCTGTAGCTCAACCCAAGGCATGGCAAAGCGTTGGCTTAAATATCGCAATGATGCGCCCAATTCCCCGTCGGGACC
>CAZDEL010000040.1:0-18418 GCA_964504475.1 uncultured Faecalibacterium sp.
CGTTATAAATGTTGCAAGATAAAGAATTATTGTCTTAAGAAAGACCAAAAACTCATCCCATATCGTCTTGAGACTTGACATCATATCATCGCCAATAATGTCAGTGATAATTTCTTCACCGTCAAACTCTGTCTCACTATAGGTTGCTGTAAATGTCAGCTCATATACAGGCACAGTCTCCTTTATAACAGGAAGGTTAGTATAAATAGCACCCTTGTAATACTTGTTATCACATTCCCAGCCGGCAAATTCATACTTAATGCCATTTGAAATAGACTTCTTTACATTTGGTGCTTGTGAATTGTAATCCTCATCATAGTCAACATAAATTGTCTTTTCTACTTTACCATCAATAACAAAATTGATTTTAATAGGCTTTTCGTCCTGCTCTGCTGCGAATACCATTGTGCCAAAGCTAAAAAGCATTGTTAAGACAAGAATAAGTGAGATAACTTTTTTCATGTTAATTGCCTCCTTTTGGTTTAATTTCATAGTCTAATTCTAAAGCAAAGTGCCGCCTTTGTCAATAACAAAACTTGAATTTCCTTATGATTTTAATAATAATTTTGCAAAAGCTTTGATGGGGTGAAATCTATGTGAAAAAATGAAAAACCAATTGTAAATTTAGTTAGTAAAAGTTTTTTATCTTAAAGCTTCCTATATTTTGTTGACCTCTTTTTTCTTTTGGTACTTTGCCAAAGGAATCCACGCCCTGCTTTAAATAAAAAAAGAAAGCCACCTTTAAGTGACTTTCTCATTTTGCTTTTTTAATTAGAAACCGAATATTGCTGCGAAATACTCGAAAATCATGTTTAATCTCTCAAAGATTGAACCGAAGAACTGCCAGAAGGTCTGATGACCTGTAATGTCCTTTTTAGTGTAAACAGCAACATAAATAACTGTCTTTGTTTCCTCACCCTCAGCTAAATAAACTGCGGGGATTGTGCTCTTTTGATAAAGGTTTTTGTCAATGACATTACCTTCTGCGTCCTGCTGCTGCCAACCTGCAAAAATATACTCAGTTGTTTCAGTCTTATTCTTTGTTGGGTTGTCAGGGGTGCTTGGAGTAAGAGGTGCGCCGCTTTGCACTCTTGACTCCTTAAGAACTCCGCCATCGTTCATGAATATTACTGTAATTGGTGGTGTGGTTGTTTCGTTTCCTGCTGCTGCATCGTCGTTGCCTGCAAATGCAAAAACTGAACACATAGAAAATGCAACGAGAACAGCTAAAAGAACTGATAATGCTTTTTTCATGGAATCATCCTCCGTATAATTTATTGTATCACTGCGGATACTTCGGTGATTTTATTATAAAACATTCTTTTGATTTTGTCAACAGCTTATTAAAAATTAAAGAGCCACCCTTTGCAGAGTAGCTCTTAATTAAGCCCTTATAAAGCTTTTTATTAATACTTTCTTGAAAGCTGACTTTCAGCTTCTTCTCTTGTGATCTTGCCAACATTGTAGTCTGCCATAATTTGAACATCCTTATCGTTGAGCTTATAGAAGTACCAAATAGCAAGAGCAATAACAAGACCGATAATAGGCACAACATTATATGTGAACCATAAGCCGTCAAGTGCTTCCGGTGTCTGCTGTGAAATAGCGTTAATTGCTTCGAGACCCTCAAAGCTGTCAACACCGTCAAAGGTCTTAAAGCCAAACCAGCCGAGCATTGCAAGACCAAGTGAGCCTGAAATAGCAGCTGCAAGCTTAACAGCAAAGGTCTGAATAGCGAAGGTGATACCCTTTGCCTCTGTGCCTGTTGTGTATTGGCCGTACTCTGCACAGTCGGGTGTGAAGGAGAATGCGATAACACCAATAACGCCAAGAGGAATTGAGCGAAGCATAAATGTGATTGTGAAAAGAATAAAGCTGTTTCTTGTGGGAACAACAAGAATGGAAAGAAGAATTGCAGCAACAACTGAAATCTTGAAAAGCTTTGCCTTATCCATTTTTCTAATGATTTTCGGCACGAGAAGTGACATAACAAGCTGAGGCAGAGCCGCAACAGTACCCGTAATAAGAGAAGCAAGTGAATTGTCGAAAATGTAATAAGCCATAATCATATGAAGGGCTGTGTAGGTCTGTGCGCCTGAATAGAAAATATAGCCTAAATAGTAGATAAGAAGATACTTGTTGCTGACAATGTATTTGAGCATTCTTGAAACAGTAAATTCTTCCTCGTCGATTGTCTTGTTTCTTTCCTGGCACTTTGTGCAAATGGGGAACATAGTTGCAGCGGCAACAACTGCGACAGCAATTGATACCCAGCCATAGCCAAGACCGATAAACTCACTTGTGAGTATAGTTACTAAAACCGTTGTTACAGCTGTACCAATACCGCCGGTGATGCCTTTAAGAGAGAGAACTGTGTTTCTTTCCTCGATATTGCTTGTCATTGATGTGATAATGCCGAAAGCGGGCACATCGCAAAGGGTGTAAGCTGTATCCCAAAGGATATATGCTATTGCGAACCAAACAAGCTTTACAGTTTCAGATGCACCGTTAGGAATAACGAAAATTGCAACAGTTGTTATTGGAGTTAATACACAGGCAATTTTAAGCCATGGTATATATTTTTTACCGCTTTTAAATTTAACCTTATCAAAGATAACACCGAAGATTGCATCGTTAACAGCGTCCCAAACCTTAACTGCAAGCATAACGGCAGCTGACTTAACAGGGTTAACACCAATAAGCAGAAGGAAGGTTGTAAGGTAAGCGGCAATCATGTTGTAAATCATGTTTTGACCAAAGAAGTAAGTATAATAGCTGCTTCTTTCAGGTTTGGTCGTTTGCCAAAGTGGGTTTTGTGGTTTTGTTTTTGTACTCATTTAGTTTTTCTCCTTTTCTAAGTAAAAGCCTCACATCAGTGAGGATAATTTATGAAATAATTTTAACACTATATCGCCGTCAAGTCAATAAAAAATGTTTAAATTTACGGCAGAGTACCTATCAAAAGCTGAATAAATTAGTATAAAGGGTCAATAATATGCATAAGATTAGACTGACGATAGCCCAATTTACTCACGGCTTTCAAATTTCAGTCCACAAAAGGAGAGCTTTATTTATGAAAAAGATAATTTCAATAGCCATCATTATTGCCCTCGTTGCCTTAGTGCTTTGCTTTGCGGCTTGCTCAGGCAAGGACATGGACAATATGACCACTGCCAAAGATGAGCTGACCACTGCCATGGACGATATGACCACCTTAATGGATGAGGTCACTTCGGCTCTTGACGATGCAACCACCTTAGGTGAAAAATTAGAGGAGGATTTAAGCAGCGCCCTGTCAGGTGATGACACCACAGTGAGTGAAAGCTCGGCGGCTCAATAAAATTAAGAGGTTCACTTTTTTTGGTGAGCCTCTGCTTTTTTATCTGCTTTATATTTATTGTACCCTGCCGAAAAACTCAGCAGGGTACAATAATAAAGATAATTAATCTAATTAGCCTACAACCTTTGCGAAGGCATTAATAATGCTTGAGGCTGTGTTTTCGCCTAAGGAGACAAACTCTATGCTCTTGCTGTCCTCATGAAGCATTGACATATAGTCGTTGTCGGGCACAATATAGCCGATTTGGTCATTGGCAAGGCCTAAAACATAAAGATCTCTGTCACTGCCGGAGTTAGTCACAATCTCTTGAAGTGAGGGATAATTAAAGTCCTCACCTGTCCAGGAGTAATCCTTAGTAAGATAGCCGCCATAGGCAATTTCAGGTGCAAGCTCACCGGGGATAATAGCAAAGGCAAGCTCGTCGCCCATTTCCATATAACCAACCTCAGTGAGGACATAAGGCTTACATTTTTCAATTCTTACAATGTTTTCAAAAAGACTTGCTTTGCCTGCAAGAAGAAGCACTGAATTTGTAAGGGGCACAAGAGTCTCCTCATATCTAATATTTAAAAGAGGTGACACTTCCTTTTCATTTTCAGGGGAAATCTCTGTTAAAAGCTTGCCTATGGATTTGCCAAAGCCCTTAGTGGTTTCCATACGGTTTGCCTTTTCGTCATAATTTTCCACAGTGTTTTCGTTTCTGCTTTGGGTGTTGCAAAGCTCTGCACCTAAGTAGAACATTACATTTGCACCGTATTCATTTATAACCTGCTGTGCATAATATGGATAGTCACCTGTTACAAGAGTACCGGCAGCACCATTGCCCACACAGTGAATCTGTGAGGAAACGAGCCAAGTCTCCTTTGAGCCGTCATCGGGCACAAAACGAAGGCGGTTAAAGTTAGGGTCATTGACATAGGGCTGACGCTTGTCGTGGATATATTTTGTGGCATCTGCTGTGCTGAGATAAAGCTTGCCGCTTGTCATTGCACCACAGGCTGCCTTAATTGACTCAGTGGTCTTATTAAAGAGGCTTTCCATATATTCCTCACTCTTGCCGTTTTGGGTCTTAATGCCGAAAAGGGTGCGAGTCGGGTTGAGAAATACCATCTCAAAAATATTGCCGTTCATGCCAAAGGTGTCAATGGCACTGTGCTGATGAAGGACGGAAACAGTGATTGAGTTAATATTGTTTTCCTTAGCCCAATCATTAAGTCTTGTTCTTATTTCACGCACATCTGATAAAGCTATGCCATAAGCGTCCAGCACTGCGAACACTGCCGTGCCTCTGCCTGTGGAGTCATTTAATGCCACAGTTCTGACATAAAGGTCGTCCTCAACGCCTGTTGCTTCCTTGCCTTGAAAGCCGATTGAGCCGGCGACATAATATTTTCCGATTACATCTTCCTTGTTTTCGGGCAAAAGGCTTCTTGAGTCATAGCCCAAAAGCCACGCGGAGCCTGCCTGCTCTTTTGACAAAAACTCCTTTGTACCCTGCATAAAGCCGGGCACATCCTCTTTGTCGTACCATGACCTTGGTGTAGGCAAAACAGTAGCTATTGCCTTAACAACACCGCTTAATGCGCTGTCAAGGAAGTCGAAAAATACACGCTCTGCCTTACTTGCCACAAACAAGTCCTTTTCGTTAACTGCTGTGCCAACTGCGGCAAAGGATGTGAGTGTCAAAGAAAAAACAAGTAAAATTGACACTATGGGGATTAATGCTTTTTTAAAACGAGTCATAAGTATTCTCCTTTTCATTATGTTGTAAATCCTGTAACAATTTTATCACAATCTTTTTTTCTCGTCAACACGAAAAAAGCGTAATTATACTTATTGCATAATTTAGGGAGACTGAAATGTACACTTTGACGAATTTAAAAATTGCTGTTGAAATTATAGGCGGAAAAAGCTATAATATTAGGTGCTAAGTATTAGCAAACTCTATAAAAAGAAAGGGGTAATGATATGGCAGAGCAACAAAAACAAAAGCTGAATGTCAAACTTACCATACTAACCGGTTTTGGATTTATGGCCTCATCAATCGCATGGGCAATATACGATCCATACATCACAAAAATCTTAAACAAGCTTCTCACTGAGTCATCAGTTGTCACAAGCCTCAGTGCAAAGCTTAACGAAGCACTTCCCTTCCTCGCAGAATTTGCCCGTAGCCAGGGTGAGGATGTTGGCTTTGGCACAAGTATTTCTCTTGTACCGCTTTTCATCGGTATAATAATGACCTTTGATAACATTTTCGGCGTTATCTTCCAGCCCACCTTTGGTAAGCTCTCAGATAATTGCCACTCTAAATTAGGTAAGCGTCGTCCCTTCATCGTTTTCGGCGCACCTGTATCGGCAGTGCTCTTTGCCCTGATTCCCTTTGTTGCTCTTGGCACAGGCAGCCTTGCTGCAACAATGGTATGTATTATCCTTTTTGTTTTCACAATGTCACTGTGGCGTGCCCCTGTCGTGGCTCTTATGCCCGACCTTACTCCACCGGAGCTTCGCAGTGAGGGTAACGCTATTATCAACCTCATGGGCGGTGTTGGCTCCTTTATTGGCATGATTGCCGGTACTATTGCCACATTTATTTACGCACTTCTTTTCGGCAAAGCAACAGAGGAATCTCAAACCTATCCCATAGTTTTCATAATCGGCTCAGTGATTATGGTTGTGGGCGCACTTATTCTCTTATTCTTCGTTAAAGAGCAGGATAGCAGAATCCAGGTTAAGGCCGAGGAAAATATGGCACTTGATGCCGAAGCTAAAAAGAAGGCTGAAAAGGAAGCTAAAAAGGCTGAAAAGGCTGCAAGAAAAGCTAACAAGCTCTCAAAGGGCGAAAGAAAGAGCCTTATGTTCATGCTTTGTGCTTTGTTCTTCCTTTTCTGCGGTACTAATGCAATTACTACCTTCTTCTCATTGTTTGCACAGGAGATACTCCACATGGCAACAGCAGAGGCTACAATTATCATGGCAATATTTGCTGTTTGCTCCGCTATTGCAGCTATCCCCGCAGGCAAGCTTGGCAGAAACTTTGGTAGAAAAAAGACAATTTTAGCAGGTCTTACAGTTTTCATTACAGCATTCCTTGTTTTCTTCCTTGTCTTCACAATTATGGTCAGCTCCAGCGGCCTTTCAGTTGGCAAGTATATCCAGGCAAACAAGCTTTATGCTAATGTTGACACAGCTATATCAACAGTTAACACTGAGCTTAGTGAAGCTCACAAGGCTGCTGTTGAATTGGGCGAAGCAAGTGGCGACTACGAGGCTTTGACTATCGACGGCTATATCGCGTACCTGGAAACAATGGACGAAAGCAGCCCCTACGGCAAGATAACAGACGAGCTTGAAGCTTCCTCAGGCGGCTCATTCTCCCTGGAAAACTTCATTAACACAAGCAAAAACATCCTTGGCAAGGAAGTAGCTCAAGGTGATTATGCTCAGGCTCTTAGCAACATTTCCGCTGAGGTTTCCGCTAAGATTAAGGTGCTCAAGATACTCATTTACCCTGTTCTTATTCTTGCAGGCTTCGCAAATATGTTTATCACTGTTAACACCTTACCTCTTGTCCTTGAAATCGGCGGTGTTGAAAAGGTTGGTACATTTACAGGCTACTATTACACAGCAACCTTCTCAGCTCAGATTGCTTCACCTATCGTTTACGGTGTTGTGGCAATGGTCAGCGGCACATATATGTCACTGTTCTATTATAGCCCAATAGCCTTCGTGATTTGCGTTGCACTTCTTCTGTTCGTAAAGCACGGCGAGGCTATCCCACAGGATGTAATCGACAAAATAGAAGAAGAAAACAACGACTAAAAAATAAAGGGCTGTCGCAAAAGCGGCAGCTTTTTTATAAGGTGACAGGTGATTTTATGCGTAATTATCAAAGGGAGCTTGATGCTCTTATTAAGGCTATTCCCTCGGGTACAGTGCCCACACTTTTACTTCATGCCTGCTGTGCGCCATGTAGCAGCTATTGCCTTGAATATCTATCGGATTATTTTAGCATAACCGTTTATTATTATAACCCCAACATTTATCCCGAGAGCGAATACTCCCATCGCAGCGCCGAGGTAAAAAGGCTCATTAGTGAAATGAAGCTTAAAAATAAGGTGAGCTTCATTGAGGGTGAGTTTAACCCACAGGAGTTTTATACTTGCGTAAAAGGTCTTGAAAAAGAAAAAGAAGGCGGTGAGCGCTGCTTTAAATGCTATCGTCTTCGCCTTGAAAGCACAGCTAAATTAGCTAAGGAATTAGGCTTTGATTATTTTACCACCACCCTTTCCATAAGCCCCTTAAAGAAAGCTTACAAGATAAACGAAATCGGTGAAGAAATTGGGGAAATTTATAATGTTCGCCATTTGCCCTCGGACTTTAAGAAAAAGGAAGGGTACAAAAGATCAATTGAGCTGTCAAAAGAGCATGACCTTTACAGGCAAAACTATTGCGGCTGCGTTTTTTCCACAAGGCAGGAGGAAAATGTTTAAAACTTAAGCTTAAAGCTAATAACCAAAAAGAAGGACTACACTTCACCTTGCGGTGTCATGTAGCCCTTCTTTTAATATGAATAAAAAAGGATAGTATCTTATTTCATCATTCTTCTGATTACAGCTTCGCAATCAGCCTTATCCATGATTTTTGGTACCGGATAAAGTGGGTTAGCCTCTTTAAGTGCTCTTTCAACAATAACAGGGATATCCTTTTCCTGAACCATGTCAAACTTATCCTGGATATTCATGTTCTTATTAAGAGTCTTAATAGCCTCAATAAATGCCTCTGCCTTTTCCTTATCTGAGCCGGTGGTCTTAACATTTGCTATCTCTGCAAGACGAGCGAGGGGCTTGTGTGCAGTCTCACCATAATACTCAAGAACATAGGGAAGGATAACAGCATTTGCAAGACCGTGAGGCACACCGTAGTGACCGCCAAGGTTATGTGCAATAGCATGTACATTACCAACATAAGCTCTTGTGAAAGCCTGACCTGCATAGAAGGAAGCCTTGAGCATTGCGTTTCTTGCCTCAATGTTTTTGCCGTCCTTATAAGCTGTCTCAATGTTGTCAAAAATCATCTTAGTTGCCTTCTCGGCATATGCCTTTGTTGAGGGCACATTGCTCTTGCCTATGTAAGCCTCAACTGCATGAGTGAGGGCATCCATACCGGTGGTTGAGGTGATATGGGGAGGAAGACCAACTGTAAGCTCAGGGTCGAGTACAGCAAACTTAGGCTTAAGTCTCGGGTCATTGATTGCGTTCTTCTCGTGAGTTGCTGTGTCAGTTACAACTGCTGCAAGAGTAGTCTCTGAGCCTGTGCCTGCTGTTGTGGGAACTGCGAAAAATGGAGGAAGCTTATGATGAAGCTTTAATACGCCACGCATTTTCTTAACAGGGATATTTGGGTTTGTAACTCTTGCTGCTGCTGCCTTTGCACAGTCCATAGGTGAGCCGCCGCCAAAGGCGATAACACCCTCACATTTGTTGTCAACATAGAGCTTGCGAGCGTCCTCAATGTTTTCGATTGAGGGGTTAGGCTGAGTGCCGTCATAGACAACATAGCTAAGACCTGCCTTGTTCATCTCCTCAAACATACCGTTTAAAAGACCTATACCCATAAGTCCCTTATCCGTTACAACGAGAACCTTATTAATACCCTTGCCCTTAATAAACTCAGGGAGCTTCTTAATTGCGCCGGGACCCTCTAAGAGAGTAGGCTCTGACCAATCAAAGATGCACATACCAACTCTGAAGGCCTGTTGATAAACTCTGTAAAAAGCTTTTTTTACTTGCCACATAGTGATTTTCTTCCTTTCAAAATGAAATAGTGTTATTAGGTATATATTACTATTATTTTCCTTTTATTTCAAGTGGTAAAGGAAAACTTTTACACTCATTCTCAATTTTTTGTCAAAAATTACTTACAAATCCTTAAATAAATCACAATAAAAAGGAAAAACTAAGACTACAAAAATATTTGGAGTGAGTTTTTTATGAAGGACAATAAGTCAAATAACAAGCAATCACGAAGACAGCAAAAGGACACAATAGTCTTAAACCCCGACAAATCTGCTGACCCACCACAGCCCCAAGGGAAAATAAAGGGAAACAACGAAGACTGTGGTAAATAAAATTTCAGGGAGCTTTCCGTTTATAAGAAAGCTCCCTTATTGTATTCTCATTTAAGAGCTGACAGCTCCTGCTCAACGACAACGCTTTGCAAAATAAGCTTATTCGCCATGGAGTTTATTGCCGGCTTATAATTTACATAATCCTGTGCGCTAACATCTGTTTTAAATAAGCTTATGAGCTTTTCAAAGCTTTTATAAACCTTGTCATCGTTTTCGTTTTCACCACAAAATATCTTTTCGCCAAAGCTCATCATTATCTTTGCGATTTCGTTACTATATGATGATAGGTCCTCGCAAATATAACCAAAATATTTTGTCATCATCTCAGGCACAAGGGTTTGCTGACCCTTTTCAATGACAAAGCTTGCCGCATTTTGACCGCAAATAACATCGTGGTCTAAGGTGACAGTCATATCACCAATGCCGTTTAAAAGGCTCTTAAAGGTGACATAATCGGCTAAAACATATCTTTCAATGCTTATTCCCGCATATTCACCCACAGCCCATACTAATTCAGTAGCACCGCCGTTATTATAATGCTCGTTCATAGTACCGCTAAGATTATTAAAGCTAATATAAGTCTCGGGATTTAAAAAGGCAACACGCACACTTTTTTCCATGGAATCAAGTCGCATAACACCTAACAGCTCAATTTTTTCGTCACCCTCAAGGGCAAAAAGCACATTTGCCTTCACGGGAGTGTCCTCGGCAGTCAAAGCTGTGGACAGAATCTGAGCCGTAGTGTCACTTTGTGTGGTGCTGTCATTTTTGTCTGAAGCATCTCTTATAACAAACACGCCTGACACAGCGGCAATTAAGGCTATGGCAGCGCAAAAGAAAACTACGACAGTTTTTTTAGTTGGGTTTAATATATATGAATTATTGATTTTATCCCAAAAATCACGAAATATTTTAATATACTTATCCATCTTAATCCTCCGGATTTTTTCATCAGGCAGAATTTATTGAATATAAGATCTGACAAAATTATTATAGCATATGAAAATAAGGAATGTCAAAGAAAAATATGTTAACATAGGGTTAATACTGTAGAGAATCAGCCGAAGAATAAACCTCTAAGAAAAGAAAGATTTTGACAAAGTTTTTTTGACATTATTAACATTTTATTTAATTAGTTCATTTTTCCTTGACAGATTTTTCTTTTAGGCTTATGATTAATTTACATAAATAAAAACAGGAGAGAATATATGAACACAATAAGATCTTTATTTTCAAAGCTTTTCACAAGGATAGCAAGTGTATTTTTGTCTATCCTCACTGCCATGGGCTTAGTCTCGGGCACAATTCTTCCGAGCAGCAACTCCATAACCTTTAAAGACCCGGATAACCTTCGCTTATCCATTGCCCTCATGTCCGATGTTCATATTAAAAGCGACACTGTCTCTGTGGAGCAGTTCGCCCGTGGTCTTGAGGATATAAAAAATGCCCGCAAGGCCTTTGACATTTTGGCTCTCACAGGTGATATCACCGATGTGGGTGACGACTACTGCTTTAATCTTGCGTGGAACACTGTAGATGCAGCCGGTCTTTCAGCGACAGTTTTGCCCGTAATAGGCAATCACGATATAAAGACCTCCTATGAGACTGCCTTAAATCAAGTCTCCTCAG
Source organism: uncultured Faecalibacterium sp. (assembly GCA_964504475.1). Taxonomy (GTDB): domain Bacteria; phylum Bacillota; class Clostridia; order Oscillospirales; family Acutalibacteraceae; genus UBA6857. The sequence goes on from CAZDEL010000040.1 coordinate 11,100, forward strand.
CGGCATCACGCTACACAAACCAAAATATAACCAAGAGCTACTACTCCTACACTAAAAACGGCTATAAGTTTATTGTTATGGGTACTGAGTCAGAGGCTAACGCATACATTTCACCGGAGCAATTGAGCTTTCTTGACAGTGAGCTTCTTGATGGTACTAAGGAAGGTAAGCCTGTATTTGTAATATGTCACTTCCCCCTTGCAAACACTCATGGTCTTCCCGATCCCCTTCATGCAAACGGTGACATAGGTGCTCAATCTGAGGAGATTAAAAATATCCTCACTAAATATAAAAATGTCTTTTATATTAACGGTCATCTTCATGTGGGCATTGCTTCAACTTCACTTGATGTCCTCAGCGAAGAAAACGGTGTATACTCCATTAACCTGCCGTCATACGGTCAGCCAAATTTAAGGGGCAACTACAAGGGCTCAGGCAATGGCACATATGTTGAGGTTTATGACAATGAGGTTATTTTCATTGCAAGAAGCTTTAAAGAAAGCTATAATCTTCGTGGCTATGAAAAGAGCTTTAGCTTAAAATAAAAGGTTAAATTAAATAAAGGACTTGAGGTGAAATTCCTTCGAGTCCTTTTAATTTAAGCAGTGGAGCTAATCCCAAAATCAGCTTAAAACAAAAGCGATGTGAAAGTTTTTTCTCTCACATCGCCTTTTATTATTGTGTGTTGCTTTCTTACTTGTTTTCCTCGATAAATTTAACTAAATCACCTACAGTTACAAGCTTCATAAGCTCTCTGTCGGGGATCTCAATACCGAAGAAATCCTCAACCTCGCAGATAAGACCAAAAATCTCAAAGGAGTTCATAACCATATCTGTGGTAAAAACGGTGTCCTCATTAAACTCAGGAACAGGTTTGCCTGTGTAATCTTCAAAAATCTTTTTGAGCTGTTCAATTGTACTCATATTAATTTTTCCTTTCTTAGCACATTTTAGTGCTTCTAAAATTTAGATAGTTAGATATAGTATTTATAGTAGTCAAAATTTTGGTTCTCTGAAAATATCAAGTAGTATCTTTTTTATTTTGCCTTTCTTGTCTCGGCAAAGCGTTTGTTATAAATCTCCTCAGTTGCCAAGGCTAATTTAGCCACCTTGACATTTTTATCCTCGGGGAAAATATACCAAGTGTCATCATTTGTGTTAAGGTTAATGCAATCACGGTTCCAGCCGAAGCGATATTTAAACTCAATGTGACACGCATATTGCTGAAGGGCGGGTATTACCATTTTAAATTCCTCGCCGTCATACTCGCGTACACCATGAAGCTTAAAGCCGTCATAGTCGTGAACCAGCTTGCCCTTGCCCATATAAATGAAGCCCTTTGAGTTTGGCAGGTCGTTGACCATGACCTCGCACTCAGTGTGATAAGTGCCGTCATAAATCTGCTGCTTTACCTGCTCACGCTCCCATTTATACCAGTCTGACGGGAACTTAAACTCAGTCTCGCCCTCGTCGGCCTCTAACTCACCGTAGTAGTTAAGTGTCCAGCTCTTACCGCAGTTTTCGCATTTAAGCTGTGCAAGCTTTGAGGTCATCTTTGTCTCGCATTTGCAATTGGGGCATTGATAAAGGACATTGTCAAGACCCTCTGCACGAGTTTTCTTCTTGACCTTGACACGGTTTTCACTTTGCCATCTCCAATCGTCGTGATAAAGAGCCTGTCTTATTTTGTCGTTAATCTCCTGAGCTGATGCGTTTTTAACATCCTCGGCAGTCATAAGCTGTGTCATGACAGCCTCAGTTCTAAGGAACCAGCGGAAGGATTTCATATTCCAATAGGGATTGTAAATATGATGACCCTTCATTTTAAGAGTGACAACGGGCACGCCTAAAAACTTTATCATTTGACCAACAGAGTCGGGAATAACCTCAGTGACACCGCAAAGGGAATAACGAGCCTCTGCATAAAGACCAAGCATTCCGCCGTTTTTAATGATTTTGCGGCTGGCACGAACTAAGCTAATGTCTGTGGCAAACTTTCTTGTTGGGAATATACCTATTCTTCTTGACATCCATTCTCTGCCTATAAAGTCATCAACAGCTCCGGGGAAATGACCGGTGTGGGGCTTAATAAGTGAGCTCATTATATAGAAATCATAAAAAGAATTGTGATTGCAAAGAAGTACATAAGGTGGTTTTACACCTTTCATATTGATTTTTTGAACCTTGACACGGTGCAGCCATTTTCTTATGGTCGTACCGCCCCAGATGACCGGAAGTGTCCACCACTTTTGTCCCATAGGGCCAACTTCCATGTCAAATTTTTTCTCAGCAGGCGGACCTGAATAAATTCGCTTGCCGATTTTTTCTCGTTTCATTTTTGCGACAAACCCCCATTTTATATTTTATTAGTATGTGTATTATATCAAATTTCACTGCTTTTTGCAATTAAAAAAGGGAATTTGACAAAAAATGATTAAAAAACGGCAGATTTAACAAAATATCAAAATCAAATTCTCTTTTTTGCTATGAAAAGCTCTTTAAAAATGTCCATAATATTATGAGAAAGTTACCTAATTGAAAACAGCTAAAACAAAAAAATGACAAAATCTCGGGGATTTTGTCACTGTCTCATTTGACTGAAAAAGCTCTCTAAAAGCTCACGACACTCTTTTTCCATATATCCGCCAATAATAGTCGGGGTGTGGTTATAGCCTAAGGCGCATAGATTTATCACAGTGCCCATAGAGCCTGCCTTTTCATCATAAGCACCAAAGACCACCTTTTTTATTCGTGAGTTTATTATTCCTCCCGTACACATGGGGCATGGCTCTAATGTGACATATAATGTGCAATCATTAAGTCTCCACCTACCCAGTACCTCACAGGCCTTAGCTATAGCCTCAAGCTCTGCGTGGTGTAAAGAGCTTTGCCTTGTCTCACGCTTATTATAGCCTGTGGCTATTATTTCGCCGTTTAACACTATGACTGCACCTACAGGCACTTCGCCTATATCATATGCCTTTTTTGCCTGCTGCAGCGCCGCCGCCATAAAAGAACTCTCTGACATATTCATCAACCTATCTTAACATAAAGAGATGTTACATAAATCATATATGCAAGGGATATTAGCATTGTGGGGTTTAAGGTGAATGCGCCAAGCTTTTGCATAAAGGTAAGCTCCCTGCATCTATTAACAAGCCTTCTTTCCCTTGTCATAACAAAAAAGAGGAAAAATGCCAAAGTACCAACCATAATAGTGGCATAAATAATAAATATACTCATGACATTTGCGGCTCTTTCGGGCACAGCCTGAGCTAAATATGATATGCACACGGATATAAAATTGTTTAGTGCGTGGATTGCTATACCTGTCCACATTGTGCCTGTTTTAATTGTGAAGTAGCCTATTGCGCCACCGGCTATAAGGGCAAAGGGGGCTTGAATTAAATTGCCGTGCATAATGGCAAATATTATAGCTGACATGCCTATGGCAAAGGAGTCACCGAAATTACGAAGGTTGCCCATAATATAGCCTCTGACACATATTTCCTCGGTTATTGCGGCACATATTACTGTCCTGACACAGGTGATAATAAAGCCGCCAAAGCCCTGGGGAAGGGGTGTGTCCGGCATAAGAAGGGTCACACCTAATGCCTCGGCAAAAATGGTGAGATATGAAGTGCAAATGCTGGCTATCATGCAAAGACCCACACCTGCAATAACAGCTAAAATAAACTCGCCCTTTCTTTTCGGCGCATTAAGGGGTAAAGGCTCATTGACCTTAGAGGTCTTTTTAAAGGCCTTGCTGAAAAGATAAAAGGGAAGGAGCATACCAACTATGGCATAAATAACATTAAGGGAAGTGTCTATTACCTCGTTATTTTTATATTCCTCACTTAAAAGACCCTTGGTGACAGCTAAATATAATAGGTTTTGCAGCAGGGTTTGACAAATGAACGCTGCTCCGATTAAAAGACCCAGCTTTTTAATTTCTTTCTTTTTTTCCTGAGCACGAAATATAATGTTTTGAGAGTCATTATAAAAGCTATAATCCATAATAAAGCACATCCTTTATAAAAATATGGCGGATAAAATCCGCCTGAAAGGAGATAAAACTATTTTTTAGCCGTGGTTTGATTTTTGTCAACTCCCTGAGTGCTTGAGGGAATAAACAAAATCTTAAATGTCATAAGCATAAGCTTTAAGTCCTCGACTATTGATTGGTTTGCAATATACATAAGATCCATTTGAACCTTATCATAAGGCGGTGTGTTATATTTTCCATAGACCTGGGCATAACCTGTAAGACCTGCCTTAACCTGTAATCTTAAAGCGAACTCAGGCATATCCTTTTCATATTGCTTTGCTATTTCAGGTCTTTCCGGTCGTGGCCCAACAAAGGACATATCACCCTTGAGGATATTGAAAAGCTGTGGCAGCTCATCAAGACGAAGCATTCTTATTACCTTGCCAACGGGAGTTATTCTGTCATCGGAGTCCTTTGCAAGGCGGGCAACTCCGTCCTTTTCCGCATCCTCTATCATACTTCTGAATTTTATAATTTCAAAGGTTTTGCCGTCCTTTGTAAGTCTTGTCTGTTTGTAGAAGACCTTGCCGCCGTCATATATCTTAATTGCAATGGCAGTGCCGAGCATGAAAAGTGATGACAGGACAATGGCTATGAGTGAGAGTACAATGTCAGCACATCTCTTAACAAAAAGATATATTAAGCTGGCATTTGACCTTTTACAGCGGTACACGGGAACATTCATCATTTGGATAGTTTTGCCGCCGCGAAGGATAGTGTCGGAAATTTTCGGCTTAACATAGCAGGATTTTCCCTTTGCTATGCAATATTTTAATACCTCATTACGATAGTCTGAGGGTACACCACAGGTAAACACTGCGTCAACCTCATCTATTTTTTCAAAGACATCCTTAAGCTCAATATTGTCATAATAGAAGGTCTTGACCACATTAAATCGCTTTGTCATGCCTCTTATGCCCTTCATAGAGTCATATGAGCCTATGTTGCCAAATAAAACAATAGTATCCTTTGGCTTATGAAGCTTGAAGTAAACATAATCCGCAAGGAAGCACCATGCCGCCGCAACAACACTCGCAAAAAAGAAGTTACCTATAAATGGCAAGGGTGACAAAAGAGTGTAGCTTAAAAGAGAGAAAATAACATACTTTGCCGCCTCTAAAAAGCCTAAGGATATAACCTGGGAAAAAATCAAGTCTAAAACGCTGGCAGTACCAACCATAAAGCCACCGTAGACTCTGACAAATATCACATAAAGCACTGTGAAGGACACAGCTAACAAATAGTTGCCGTATTCATAAAAGCTAAGAGGCAACTCCGGATTATATTGAGTTATCCAAACATGATAAATTGACAATGCCACAAAGGCAGTCATAAGACACTTGAAAAGATACAAAATGAGCTTTTCTTTCATATATCGCTTATTCATAATTTTATTCCTTTTTTCTTCATGACTATATTTTAATAGCATACCTTAAAATAAACAAAAAAATTTACTTGTTTTCTGTTATCATAGCATAAATTGCCATTTCTGTAAAGTGAAAGTTGCAAAATAGCACACCTTAAAATAAAGAGTATTTAAGTAGTATCATAGTGTTTTAGGCTTATTTTACCCATAAGCAGATGTAAAAATTTACCGCCCAATAAAAAAGGACAGGCAATTTAGTGCCGCCGAGTTAGGGTTGCAAAAGCTTTAAGCTCCTCTCTCAAGCACAAAACCACCTGTTTTACTATTATATTTTATCCCAATATAAAATTATCACTTATCACCTATCACCTATCACTTACCACTTTTACAATACTCTCTCATGCAGCATATGTCGCACTTTGGTCGTCTTGCTATACACACTGCTCTGCCGTGAAGGACGCATCTGTGACAAAAATCATTGCTTTTTTCGGGAGCAATTATATTTTTAAGCTCCATTTCCACCTTTTTAGGGTCTTTAGTTTCCACAAGGCCTAAAAGGTTGGTTATCCTAATAAGGTGAGTGTCAGCCACAATTGCCGGCTTTGAATAAACATCACCCACAATAAGGTTAGCCGTTTTTCTTCCCACACCGGGCAAGGTTATAAGCTTTTCTATTGTGTCCGGTACTCTGCCGTTGAACTCATCCCTTATCTTAATGGAAAGCTCCTTTATATCCTTAGCCTTAGTTTTATAAAAGCCACAGGAATAAATGAGCTTTTCTATATCCTCTACATTACTGCTGCAAAGGCTATCTAAATCAGGATACTTTTCAAATAAGGCAGGTGTTACTTTATTCACTCTCTCGTCAGTGCATTGAGCAGACAGCCTTGTAGCAATTAAAAGCTGCAATGGGTCAGAGTAATTAAGAGAGCAAATAGCCTGCTTATATTCATTTTCCAAAGCCTCAACGCATAAAGCGGCTCGTTGTTTTTTTGTCATAATATATCAATCCTTAGGTTTCACCTTTAAACTCCGGTGAGTTTCTTCTGTAATGAAAAAGGTATTGTTGAGCGATACCCTCAATATTTTCAGTACACTTAGGTAAGCCGGCAGAGTACCACTCAGACATGAGCCTTTTAACCCACACATCAACGGGGAAGGCTTCGTACCTTTTAAAGCCATAAAGCAAGGAGCACTCAGCGACCTTATCACCAACACCCTTGATTTTTTTAAGTTCAAGCCTTGCCTCGGCCATGGGCATTGACTCAATAGCGTGTAAATCCACCTCACCGCTTGCGATTTTCCTTGCAGCGTCAATTATATATTTGCTGCGAAAGCCTGCTCTGAGAGGCGCTAAATCCTCACAGGTAAGCGCCGCAATTTTTTCATATGAAGGGAAGGTATAATCATTCTCACCTATTTTATCGCCAAAGCTTTCACAAAGCCTTTGGACAATCCCCATAATTCTTGGGATATTGTTGTTTTGAGAGATGATAAAGGAGCAAATAGTCTCCCACGGCTCTTGATGTAAAATCCGTATACCATAATATTCCTTAGCAGCGTTTTTTAAATATGGGTCACTGTCAAAGGCAGCCACAAGAGATTTATAATCCTTATTCATATCAAAATAATCTTGCCAAACAGACAAAAAGTCATTTTCACTTGTATTTTTAAAGATTATCTCATTTTCACTTTGGTATATATCTGTCACCCTACCCTTGACAACTCCGTGAAAAGAGCCATCGGGATTAGTTTTCCACCGAAAGGCTTGACCACAAAAGAGGCAAAGCTCAATATTTAGGCATGGTACATCGGTGACATGGATGTCGTGGTTTATGATTTTGTAATTCATTTTGACCGCCTGTGAGGTAAAGTTTATGGGTTAATTATATAGGGCGAGGGGGG
>CAZDEL010000041.1:0-16287 GCA_964504475.1 uncultured Faecalibacterium sp.
ACCTCCATATTGCGTAAGAATAATCTTCGCATACAACGGATTAGGATTTTTTATATTTATAGGGTACTGTAAAATTTTCTCATATTGGAACATTAGCAATCACTCCCGTTGTTGACCCATGGAAATGGTGAGCAAAGCCATTTCTCGGCATTGTCGTCACTGACATTTAACGGACCGTATTGGCATAAATATTTATCCATTATACATTGCAATTGCTTTTTATATTTTTCCATAAGCTCCATAGCTGTGCAATCACCCATGTGAGTGTCGAGATATAAATGCAAATCCCATATAGCAAAGCGAATTGCCATTATGCGATGCTTGAGATTGTTTTTTGTGTCGATCATCTGCATCTGCCTCCCATTAAAAAGGGCAGGTCAAGTACAGGAAATAGAGTACCTTGGCAAAGTGCCTTGTCTATAGTATAAACATCATCGTACCATTGCTGGAAGGGTACATATGCCATAGCATAGCTTGTTTCGTCAGGCAGCTCGTCACGTTGGATACAACATTCTTTATCGTCAAGTCTGCTATTGCGACGGTATGCACTTGTTGTGTTGTTCACCCTTATCGCTCCTTTGTTAGTTTTAAGGCAATGTTAGTGCCTGATATATCATATGACAAAGGGCGAGAGTTGGTGAGTGGGTACGCGGGGTGGGTGAGTGAGGTGGGGAGAGTATGCGCCGCCATGGGGGTAAAGGCTTATGATTATTTCTTCGGTGTATTTATGATTTACTAAGGAAAAAGATTTGTACCGCTTAAATAGTACCAAAAGCAAAATGAAAAAACAGCGTAGAAGCCAAAATGACTCCTACACTGTTTTTATTTAATTCCCTCTCACTTCAACATTCCGTGATATCTTCCCATCCAATATGGCAGTGTGTAATAAGTTGAACCCTCCATACTGTTAGGCGAATAATTTTCCTCTAAGATATATGTTGAATTGTTAAACTTGTGTATGGATCTCTCGTCAGGTGCGGCGATCTTCCATGTGAGATGTCCTGCGCTGAGTACAACACCTATAATCTTAAGGATATCGTTGTCGCTGCTGCTAAATAGGGGAGTGCGAACAGCGGGGTCATATGTAAGTACCTTAGTACCACTAATGCCACAGTCCTCCTTAAGGTCAAGCTCACGGACATCGTCACGGTTTTTATTTGTGGCTGAGTATTTTCTCGCTTCAATAGGCTGTCTTGAAAGTGACCATGAGGCAGTCTTTACAAGAGAGTTGCCATAATAGTCTGTCTTTTCCTCATTGGGATAAGCAAGCTGATAAATATAGTACCACAAAGGATTTTCGCTAAGACTCATGGAATATTGCCACCATTGATTAATAGCTTCTCTATAATAGGTCAAATACTTTTCGTCATCCTCCATTTGGAAAAGAAGATAAAATGCCAGCATTGCCATTTCTTCGTCTGAGTAGTTAAGAATCATGCGGTAAATTGTCTTAATAATGCTCGTCTCCATAAACGGACGCATAATGTATGAAATTATAGGTGACGCACTTGCAGCGTACTCTAAAATAGCCATTTTATATCTATCCCAATATTGAGTCATAACCTTGGCATATTCATAAGCCGGATCAAAGGCTACCATTTCATACTCGTCTTCCCATTTTTGGTCGCCTGTCATATATGCCGCTAATTTGAACGCGGTTAACAGAACTGTAGCTTGAAGTGCGCCGCCGCCCACATTTTGTCCGTTGTGAAGGTAAGCTCTGTTAAACTTACCCCAGGTTGTGGGTTGACCGGTACCCTCAGTGAGACAATAGCTGTTGTCAACTAAATGCTGAGCGAACTTTTCAACTGCATTGGTGATAAGAGTCTTCATTTCCTCGTCTTCTTCACCGAGAATATCATAAGCTAATTTATAAATGAAAAGATGACCGATAATTTCATCTGAGCTTGTGTCGCCCTTATAGACAACATCTGACAGCTCATAGCCTGAGCCAATAAGATCGTCCCATAATCTTTGTGGGATTTCCTCACTTGCATCAATTACAGTGCCTCTGTAATTTTCGCCATGAAGGAGATATTCGCTCTTGTCAGGTGACTTTGTTGAGACAGCAGTCGCAGTACCGTCGCCACCATGAACCCAGTGAACATTGCCGCCAACACTGTTGCCCTCTTGCTTTAAGGAGTAGGTTCTTGCGATAAAGCCGTCAAGAAGGCGTGTTCTTTTCTCATAATTAGCGTCTTTGACAACTAATGGGTCAGACCAATCCTCGGGCGAGTAAAGCTTAAGGTTGTCCTCGTCCATTATATATGAGCGAATACCAAAGGTCATATACCTTTTATTCATTTTTTCAAAGGCAGCCGCAGGGCTTTCCCCGGGGATATTTTGTGAGTAGTCACCACCGACGGTGAGAGCCTCACTTGTGTAATATTTGCCAAGGTCTAAGGTTGCAACATTGCCGTTTCTCTGTGCTCTGACATAGGCATCAACTGTGCCTGAGCGCATGGAAACATAGCTTAAAAACAGCACTGCTTCAGCTGAAAGATAGGCTGTCTTTTTTGCTGCTTCGATTTCTTCCTTAGTGGCTGTGGGGTCATCACGCAGCACTGCATAACGCATAAGCTCACCTGCACCGTACATAGATGTCCACAGTCCGTCATTGTCTGACTCCTGAGCTATCCACTTTTTAAGCTCCTCGTTATAATAGGCGTTGGAGACCATGCCGCGACGAGCAACATATTTTTGAGAGTTGTCGCTCATAAGTGCAGCCTTTTCTTCACCGCTCATGTCAGTCATGCTAATGTGGGTGTAGCCCTCTGCCATAACTGTCCATATTCCATTTTCACCGTCGGAGAAAATAGCAATGACATTTTCACTGTCATTTGAGTAAAAATATCTGTCGCCCATAAAACGCTGGAGCTTGTCTCTTTCGTTTGAGGCATTGTTGTCGGTACGAAGTACGCCATAGGATGTGATTTCCCAAAGTGCTCCGTCGGCGGTGACAGCAGATTTGGCATTGCCATAGGTGCTATCGTTTTTAACAAAGGCAGGTACACTTGCGTCGTCCTTGCTGTAGCGAGTCACAAGCTTTTGTAAAGCGTCACCTTCGTTTTCTGCTGTGAGAGCATAGTCGTGCTTGGATTTGTTTTGAGTCTGGATTTTAGTTGATTCTTTAGTGACAGTCAGCTCAGCTTGTGAATAGCTGCCGTCGGAAAGCTCAGCCTTAACTGTAGTCTTGCCTTCGCTAAGAGCTGTAACTCTGCCCCATTTGTCAACCTTTGCCACAGCAGGCTGTGAGACTGACCAGGTGAGAACTCTGTCAGTTACACTGTTGTCAAAAACGGCTTCAACAGTTCTGCTGTCGCCTACACTCATTTCCCAATTATTGGGAACAACGATTCTTACGGCAATGATGTCATTTTTGTTAAAGGTTGCCGCAGCCGGGATGCACACTGAAAAAGCCATAATAAGGCTTAATAAAAGTGCAATGGTTTTCTTCATAGATAACCCTCCTGTAATAGTTATATTGGGCTTGTCGCCACAACATTTATGTTAACATTTTTTAATAGATTATTCAATAGTTTGAAGGCAAGAATAATAGATTTTAAGAGATTATTTTTTGCAATTTGTGCACCTTAGATAAATTTTAAAACAATCTTAAAAAAATATTAAAAAAATTTACAGGGCGTTTGATAAAAATAATGATTTAGTTAACAAACTTAGTGTAAAAATGTTGTACTATATTATTGTAATTTGAAGCTATATGTCATAAATTACAAAAAAAGACATATTTAAGGAGAGAATAACTATGTTAAGTGCACCGGAAAACAAAAACTGCTTTGAGTATCTCAGAGACAGTACAGCAATTTACAACGACTTTTATATGATGCAGCACTTCGATGAGAAGTATATGCGCTCTGAGATGCTCAGAGATATTGACTGCCTTGCTGCTTATTTCCAAAAGGAATTAGGTCTTAAGCGTGGCGATGTCTATACTATATTTATGCCAACTACAGTTCAATGTATCGTTGCATTCTATGCCCTTAATAAAATTGGTGTAATCACAAGCTTTGTTCACCCTCTTATGGCTACTGAGTTCCTTAAAGAGCAAATTGAGCTTGTTCATTCAAAGGGTATTATGGTTCTTGACCTTTTAGCAAAGGATCATATTGAGACTATTAATGCAAGTGGTCTTCCTTGTGTAGTATGCTGCAGTTCAGACTATTCAGGTGGCATAAAGGGCTTTGGTTGTAAAGCCGGTGAAGGCCTTATTAAAAAGATTTATCCAAAATACAAGAGAGCAACCTATTATAAGGATGCAATAAAAATGCACCGCAATTGCGAGCCTGTTGTTAACAATGCAGATGATATCTGCGCTTACCTCAACGGTGGCGGTACCACAGGCAAGAGCAAGACCATTAAGCTGACAAACAGAGCTATTAACGAGCTTACATGGAGAGTTTCCGACATTGACGAGATCCACGACCCGGGTAACGAGTGTGAGGTTATCGTGCTTCCCATGTTCCACTGCTTTGGTCTTTGCATTGGTGTACATATGGCAATGTGTAACAGCGCAAGAATTATCCCCATGATGCAATTTGACTCTAAGATTTTCACAAAGCTCATGCGTAAAAACACAGTTGTTGGCTTTGGCGGTATTCCTCTTATGTTTGAAAAGCTCATGAGAGATAAGCACTTTGACGGTCCTCACCTTAAAAACATCAGACTTATGTTCTGCGGTGGTGACGATATTTCAGAGTCCTTCATTGAAAAATATAACTCATACTTTGAGAAGTGGGGCGCAACAGGTCGTCTTCGTCAGGGCTATGGCCTTACAGAGATAGGCAGCGTTTGCTGTACCAACACAAACAAAGACTTTAAGGTTGGCTCAATCGGTCGTGCTCTCAGAGGCGTTGAGATTGAGATTTGGGACGACGATCATAAGAGAGTTCCCAATGGTGAAATAGGTGAGTTTGTTATTGCAGGTCCAACTATCATGCAGGGCTACTACACCGAAAATGAGGCAGAGGATTACGGCCTTTACACAGACGAAAACGGCAAAAAATGGGTTCTTTCCGGTGACCTTGGCTATGTTGACGATGACGGCTACTACTTCTTCTCAGGCAGAAAAAAGAGACTTATTATCATCTCCGGCTACAATGTATATCCCACAGACCTTGAAAGAGTTGTTGGCGACCTTCCGTTTATTAGAGAGTGCTGCGCTGTTCAGGGCTGGGATAACGAGAGAAGCATGATAAGACTTTATGCTACACTTAAGGAAAAGGGCGACGAGGAAGCTTATAAGAAGCAGATTTGCGAGACTCTTGAAGCTAACTTCTCAAAGTTCTATGTTCCAAGAGATATTATCTTTATGGATAGCCTTCCCGAGACTCCTCTTATGAAGGTTGACTTCATGAAGCTCACTGCAGCAGACCCGGAAAAAGCAAGACAAACAAGAAAAATCAAAGACTAAAATTTAATGATTTTTAAAACGCATAACTCCATTTGTTATTTACAAGTGGAGTTTAATGTGATATAATAACACTGTTGTTAAAAAATTTAGCCACATATTTTTGTGACAAAAAGGAGATCTGAACTTATGGTTAGCATCAATGCTATGATGTGTAAGGGCTGCGGATATTGCATCAAGTTTTGCCCAAAGCACATCCTTGAAATGGGTAAGGAAAGATCCGAAAAGGGTCACTTTTATCCTGTAATGTCAAACGAAGACGCTTGCATTAATTGCGCTATTTGCGCTCTTATGTGCCCTGAGGGAGCAATAGAGGTTTCCTCAGACAAGGCTTGAGAAAGGGGGATAAAAGATAATGGAAAAAAGATTTATGAAGGGCTGTGAAGCTATTGCTGAGGCTGCTGTACGCGGTGGCTGTCGCTTCTTCGCAGGCTATCCTATCACTCCGCAAAATGAGATTCCCGAATACCTGTCATGGAGACTTCCTGAGGTTGGCGGTGCTTTTGTGCAAGGCGAGAGTGAGGTTGCATCAATCAATATGGTCTACGGTGCAGCTGCAACAGGTAAGAGAGCACTTACAAGCTCCTCAGGCCCGGGCATTAGCCTTAAAGCTGAGGGTATATCATATCTTGCTTCGGCACAGCTTCCTGCTGTTATAGTTAACATCTCAAGAGGCGGCCCCGGTCTTGGCTCAATTCAGCCGGCACAGTCTGACTATCTTCAGGCAACAAAGGCATTGGGTCACGGTGGCTTTAGAGCTATGGTTTTTGCCCCTGCAACACTTCAAGAGGCAGTGGATTTAACATATAACGCATGGGATTATGCTGAGAAGTACAGAAATCCTGTTCTCATTCTTATGGACGGCTGTCTCGGCGCTATTATGGAGGAGGTTGAGCTTCCCGAAATGAAGGAGCCTACCTTTGAAAACGCAGAGGACTGGTGTCTTGCAAGAGTTGGCGGCAGAGAGGATTCTCACATGATAACTCCTATTCTTCCTGAGCCTGCATTAGAGCTGCTCAATAAGGGCAAGGCAATGCAATATAAAATGTGGGAGATGCTCGACACTAAGGTTGAGGAGTTTATGCTTGATGACGCTGAGTATGTTGTTGTCGCTTACGGCATCGCAGCTCGTGTTGCAAAGGAAGCAATTTTACGCCTTCGTGACGAGGGACATAAGGTTGGTATGGTTCGTCCGATTACACTTTATCCCTTCCCAAAGGCAAGCCTCAATAATCTTGATTATAGCCGTGTTAAGGGTGTAATCGACATTGAAATGACAATTCCCGCACAAATGCGTGAGGATATAGAGCTTCAGGTTAAAGACCGTTGCCCGGTACATGAGTACGGCAGAAGCGGCGGTATGCTCCTTGATGATGAGGGCGTATATGAAGCTATTGCAGAAATCGTAAAGGGAGGAGAATAATCATGGCAGAGTATAAAAGACCAAGTTCACTTATGCCTATGGCAACAGGCTATTGCCCCGGCTGTATGCATGCACTTGCAACAAGACTCGTTGCAGATGTAATTGATGAGTTACAACAGGCAGATAACGCTATTAATGTTGTTTCAGTTGGTTGTAGCGCTCTTAACCTTTACTCATGGAAGGGCGACGTTATCGGCTCAGCTCACGGTAGAGCTCCTGCTGTTGCAACAGGTATTAAGCGTTGCCTTCCCGAAAGACTTGTCTTCACTTATCAAGGTGATGGCGACCTTGCAGCTATAGGTCTTGCTGAGATTATGTCAGCTGCTAACAGAGGCGAAAACTTCACTGTTATTTTCGCTAACAACCAAACCTATGGTATGACAGGCGGTCAGATGGCTCCAACAACTCTTATTGGACAAAAGACCACCACAACACGCTTTGGTCGTGACCCTCAAACCACAGGCTATCCTCTTAAAATGTGTGAGCTTATTTCTGTTCTTGAGGCTCCTGTTTTTGTTGCAAGATATGCTCTTAACTCCGTTAAGGGTGTGCAGGACGCTAAAAAGGGCATAAAGAAGGCTTTTCAAATGCAAATGGAGGGTAAGGGCTTTACCTTTATTGAGCTTCTTACAAACTGCCCGACAAACTGGGGCTTAAATCCTCTTGACACACTTGAATATATGAACACAAATACAATACCTTACTTCAAGCCCGGTATTTATAAGGATAAGGAGGCAGAAGAATAATGAAAAATTCATTTGTTTTCTCAGGTTCAGGCGGACAAGGTATCATGAGTGCCGGCATTATGCTCGCTCATGCTGCAATAGATATGTCAAAGCATAGCACATACCTTCCCGAGTACGGCCCGGAGCAGCGTGGCGGTAGCGCAAAGTGCACCGTTATCATAAGTGATGACACTATTGTTTCACCTCTTACTAAAAAATGTGACACCCTCATTTGTATGAATGAGCAGGCTTACAGAAAATTTTCAGGTGATGTTAAGCAAGGCGGACTTTTAGTGCTCAACTCAAGCCGCATTGTCAGCGAGGAAATCAGAGACGATGTTAAGGTTCTTAGCGTACCCGTTGACGATATCGCTCTTGAGCTTGGCAATGTTAAGGTCGCAAACATCGTTCTTCTTGGCGCACTCATAGGCGCAACAAATATTGTCAGCAAAGAGATTTTTGTTGCAAGCCTTGAGGCAAAGTTCAAGACAAAGAAGCCTGAAATCCTTGAGCTTAATATGAAAGCTCTTGAAAAAGGTATGGAAATAGGCAAAAGCCTTTCATAAACTTTAATACAGTAACTTTATAAAAAAGGAGATAAAAAATTATGTCAAAGTATTCATTCGACACAAAATTCAGCGTACTTATGAAGGACCCTCAGGTTATGGAAATCGTTGAGGATCTTTGCCCCGAAATCGTTAACCACCCAATGAAGAGCCTTGCTCTTTCACTTGGCTTCACACCTAATATGGGTATGGCTGTTCTCTCAAAGATGTATTCAAAAGAGAAGATTGAGGAGTTCAGAGTTAGACTGGAAGCTATTGAATAATTAAAAAAATAAAATGAGGCAGGTACAAAAAGCGTATCTGCCTCGTTTTTATTTTCTGTTTGTTGCGGCAAACTCCTTTGGTGTCATTGCGTACTCTGCCGAAAAGGCACGGTAGAAGCCTGCATAATCATTGAAGCCACAATGTAAAGCGGCTGTTGTTGGCTTTATTCCGCTTGACAGCATTTGCTTTGCGTGAATCAATCTTTTAAGAGTGATATATCGGTTCACCGATGTACCAACCACATCTGAAAAGGCATGAGAAAGATAATATTTGCTAACAAAAAATTCGTCCGCTAACATAGCAAGAGATATTTTTTCACAATAGTGCTCGTTAATATACTCCAATATATCCTCGATTAAAGGTGATAGATTTTTGGGTACGCTTTGGGTTTTTTCAGTGATGAGAGTAAGTCTGTTTATCTCAACTAACAGGCGAATTAAAACTGCCTGTGCCGCAAGGTCACTGCCATAGCTTTTGCCCGATGACTCGTCAATTAGCTCAGTAAGCTTTGTGGATATATAATTTTTTTGCGGCGGTGTCAGGCGCAGCAGATTAGTGTGCTTTGGGTTAGTGTTGTCAAAGCATCGTGTGAGACTGGTATTGTTTGATTGAAGATGGGAAAGATAATTTTTGTTTATCCATAAAACTATTCTTTCGTATGCTCTTTGGTCAGGGCCTATTCTCGGCTGATGAAGCTCAAGAGGGTTAATCAAAAGCAAATCTCCCTCTTTGAGTGAATAACTTTTTCCTTCAACGGAATATTCAACATTGCCACCTATAAAAAAATATATCTCATAAAAGTCGTGCTGGTGCACAGGTACACCCTCAAGCTTTGCGTCACGATAATGAAATATCTCAAAGCTTTGGCTGGACATATTTTGTCTCGGGTCAAAAATTTGCATAAAAAACACCTCACCTATATCATATAGCAATATTAACAATGAGTCAAGCAATTTTTGCAATTTTCATTGTGATTTATGTGAAGTATAATATAGATGATATAAATTGGATAAGTGCGGTCTAAAGATTGCATTTTATGATGGAAAGGACTTTTATTATGACAGAGTTTATGACAAAGGACTTCCTTCTTGACACTGATGTGGCAAAAGAGCTTTATCACAGCTATGCTGAGAAAATGCCCATAATCGACTATCATTGCCATGTTAGCCCCAAGGAGATTTACGAAGACCTGAAAGCTGAAAACATCACTCAGCTTTGGCTCTATGGTGACCATTATAAGTGGCGACTAATGAGAAGTAACGGCGTGAGTGAGGAATATATAACAGGTAAAAATACAAGCGATAAGGATAAATTTTTGAAGTTCGCTGAGGTTTTGCCAAAAGCCATAGGCAACCCCATGTATCAATGGTGCCATTTTGAATTAAAAAAATATTTTGGCTACGAGGGCATTTTAAGTCCGGACACCGCTGAAGAAGTGTGGAATTTAACAAAGGAAAAGCTCAAGGATAAAAGCTTAAGTGTCAGAGGCATTATTAAAAGCAGCAATGTTTCTTTTATTGGTACTACTGACGATCCGGCAGACTCTTTGGAGTACCACAAAAAAATAGCCGAGGACGAAAGCTTTGATGTTGTGGTTGCACCATCCTTTAGGCCGGACAAGGCTTTTTCCCTTAATAGTGACTTTTATCCCGACTATATTAAGAGTCTAAGCGAGGCCTCCGGTGTGGAGATTGACGGCATTGACTCGTTAAAAGAGGCACTTTACAGGCGAATGAAATATTTTGACCTTAACGGCTGTAAGGCAAGTGATCACGGCATAAACTATCCTGTGTATGAAAAAATGAGCAAGGCTCAAATGAATGACGCAATTTTTAGAGCCATCAAGGGTGAAAAGGTCAGCGAAAAAGAGCTTGAAGCAGTACAAACGGAAATGCTTTTATTCTGCGCAGAGAGATATAGCGAGCTTAATTGGGTCATGCAAATCCACTATAATTGCATGAGAAACCCAAACTCACTTATGTTTAGTAAATTAGGTGCTGACACAGGCTTTGACTGCATTGGCCCTCACAACAGTGCTGAGGCTTTAGCTAAGCTCCTTGACGAGATGTATAGCAAAAATAAAATGCCACGGCTTATACTTTACTCCCTTGACAGCAATGACAATGCCTTTATTGATACACTTATGGGTGCTTTCCAAAGAGAGGGCTATCCCGGAACACTCCAGCACGGCAGTGCGTGGTGGTTTAACGACACTAAAAAGGGTATGCGTGAGCAGATGATTAGCCTTGCCTCATTGGGGCTTTTAGGCAATTTTGTCGGTATGCTCACAGACTCCAGAAGCTTTTTAAGCTACACAAGGCACGAGTATTTCCGCCGCATACTTTGCCAGCTCATAGGTCAGTGGGTTGAGGCAGGGGAGTACCCGAATGATATGAAAGCACTATCTAAATTAGTGGAGGATATATCATTCTATAACGCAAAAAGATTTTTCTCATTGGAGGTATGATAAAATGAAAATGTCCTTTAGATGGTATGGTCAGGATGACCCTGTAAGCCTTCGATATATTAGTCAAATTCCAAATATGCACTCAGTTGTTTCGGCAGTGTACGATGTAAAGCCCGGTCAGGTATGGCCTGAGGAAAGCATTAAAAAGGTCAAGGACGAGTGCGAAAAAAACGGTCTTGTTTTTGATGTGGTTGAGTCTATTCCCGTTCCGGAGGATATAAAGCTGGGCACTGAAAAGGCTGACGAGCTTATTGAGGTTTATTGTGAAAATATACGCCGCTGTGCAAAATACGGTGTTAAGTGTGTGACATATAACTTTATGCCTGTCTTTGACTGGACAAGGACTCAGCTTGACAAAGAGGCTGCTGACGGCTCAACGAGCCTTGTTATGTATTGGGAGCAGCTAAAGGGTCTTGACCCATTGACAGATGATATAGACCTTCCCGGCTGGGATGCGAGCTACACAAAGGATGAGATAAAGGAGCTTTTCAAAAAGTATGCCCAAATCGGTGAAGCCGGTCTTTGGGAAAATCTGGAAAAATTCCTTAAAAAGGTTATCCCTGTGGCCGAGGAATGTGGAGTCAGAATGGCTATTCACCCCGATGACCCACCATATCCGATTTTTGGCTTGCCGAGGATTATAACAAACGAGGAAAACCTTGACCGTTTCCTTAAAATTGTCGATTCACCCGCTAACTCACTTTGCCTTTGCACCGGCTCACTTGGCTGTGCGAAGTTTAACGATATCCCTGCTCTTGTAAGAAAATACAGTGCAATGGACAGAATAGCATTTATGCACATTCGCAATGTCCTTGTTATGGATGACGGCTCCTTTGAGGAGAGAGGCCATCTTTCAAAGTGCGGTAGCATTGATATGTATGAGGTGGTCAAGGCTCTTGTTGAGACAGGCTTTGACGGCTATGTACGCCCCGACCATGGTAGAATGATTTGGGGCGAAACCGGAAGACCGGGCTATGGGCTTTATGACAGAGCTCTTGGTGCGGCATATATAAATGGTTTATTTGAAGCTTGCGAAAAAGCAAACAATAAATAAGAAAGGAATGATAACAATGAGTAAGAATGTTTTTGGTACTGACCTTAGTGGTAAGGTAGCAGTTGTAACAGGTGCAGGTGGCGTGCTTTGCTCATCCTTTGCTAAGACTCTTGCTGCGGCAGGGGCAAAGGTTGCTCTTTTAGATATTAATGAGGAAGCTGCACAGTCCTTCGCTCGGGAGATTGTCTCTGAGGGCGGTATCGCAAAAGCATATAAGTGTGATGTTTTAAATAAGGAGAGCTGCAACGCTGTGGCAAAGGCAGTTGAGGAAGACTTAGGTCTTTGCGATATTCTTCTCAATGGTGCCGGTGGTAACAATGCCAGAGCAACCACAGATAAGGAATATTATTTTGACGGAGATATTGACGAGGATTGTAAAAGCTTCTTTAATTTGGACTCAGACGGTGTTTCCTTTGTGTTTAACCTTAATATATTGGGCACACTTATTCCAACACAGGCATTTGCAAAGCATATGCTTGGAAGACAGGGCTGCAATATAATTAATATTTCCTCAATGAATGCCTTTACTCCATTGACAAAAATCCCCGCTTATTCAGGTGCTAAGGCAGCCGTTTCTAACTTCACAAAATGGCTTGCTGTTCACTTTTCAAAAGAGGGCATAAGAGTAAATGCAATTGCACCGGGATTTTTCTCAACTAAGCAAAATGCAACCTTATTGTGGAATGAGGACGGCTCACCAACACCGAGAACAAACAAAATACTTTCTGCAACTCCCATGGGTCGCTTCGGTCAGCCTGAGGAGCTTGACGGTGCTCTTTTATTCCTTATTAACAATGATGCAGCCGGCTTTATTACAGGTGTTGTTCTTCCTGTTGACGGTGGCTTCTCATCATATTGTGGTGTGTAATAATTTTAGGAGATGAATTAAAATGGATATGTTTAAGACAATTTATGAGCTGGGTATTATCCCCGTTGTGGCAATTGACGACGCTGACAAGGCTGTGCCTCTTGCTAAGGCTCTTTCAAAGGGCGGTCTTCCTGCTGCTGAGATTACCTTCAGAACAGCTGCCGCTGAGGAATCAATTAAAAGAATCACAAAGGAGTGTCCCGAGGTTCTCGTCGGTGCCGGTACCGTTTTAACAAAGGAGCAGGCAGACAGAGCTGTTGCCGCCGGAGCTAAGTTTATTGTTACCCCCGGCTTTAACCCTGAGATGATAGCATATATTAAGTCACTTGGTATTCCAATGATGCCCGGTGCAGCAACTCCCGGTGAAATGGAACAGGCAATGAGCATGGGTCTTAATAATATTAAGTTTTTCCCGGCAGAGGCAAATGGCGGTGTTAAAAAGCTTAAGGCTCTTGCAGGACCATATCAGGCAGCTAAGTGGATGCCAACAGGTGGCGTAAACGCAAGTAATCTTAACGACTATCTCTCATTTGACCGTATTATCGCCTGCGGTGGCACTTGGCTTGCAACAAGCGCAGATATTGCCGAGGGTAAATGGGATGAGATTGAAAATAAATGTAAGCAGGCAGTTAAAACTATGCTGGGCTTTACCCTTGGCGGCATTGTCATTTATGACGAGAGCGCTAAGAGTGAGGCAAAGACTCTTTGCAATTTATTTGGCTTCGAGTATAAAGAGTCAGAGTGTGGTGTATCAGCCGGAGATATAACCTTCTCTAAGGACGAGAGCGGTGCAAAGGGCTGCATAATTATCAGCACTCTTAACGGCAACAGAGCAATGGCTTATCTTAAGAGAATGGGCGCAGAAATTGACCCTGATATTTGGTATGACAAAAAGGGCAATGTCACCTGCTTTGGACTTAAAAACACAATCGCAGGCTTTGAAATTTGCATTGAGACTAAGTAAAAATAAAATTGTGAGGTAATAATAATGGCAAAGAGAATTGTAACTTTCGGTGAAATTATGTTAAGACTCGCTCCCGAGGGATACCTTCGTTTCTTCCAAAACGACACTATGCAAGCAACCTTTGGCGGCGGTGAGGCAAATGTGGCAGTTTCACTCGCTAACTATGGCATGGACGCTTCATATGTAACAAAGCTCCCCGAACACGCAATAGGACAGGGTGCAATTAACTCCCTTCGTGCTCTTGGCGTTGACACAAAGGACATTGTAAGAGGCGGCGACAGAGTAGGCATCTACTATCTTGAAAAGGGTGCATCACAAAGAGGTTCAGTTTGCATTTATGACAGAGCTTATTCAGCTATTCAAATGGCATCAAGAGATGACTTTGATTGGGATAAGATTTTTGAGGGTGCAGATTGGTTCCACTTCACCGGTATCACACCGGCTCTTGGTGAAAACCTTGTAGAGATTTGTCTTGACGCTTGCAAGGCTGCAAAGGCAAAGGGTGTTAAAATCTCATGTGACCTTAACTATAGAGGCAAGCTTTGGACAAGACAGCAGGCAAGAGAAGCCATGACAAAGCTTTGTGAATATGTTGATGTTTGCATTTCAAATGAAGAAGATGCAAAGGATGTCTTTGGCATTGAGGCTGAAAACACAGATATTTACGGTGGCAAGCTTAATAAAGAGGGCTACAAGAGTGTTGCAAAGCAGCTTATGGATAGATTTAACTTTGAAAAGGTGGCAATCACCCTTCGCACATCAATCTCCGCAAGTGATAACGATTGGGCAGGAATGTTATATGATGGCGAAAATTATTGCTTCTCAAAGGAATATCATCTCCACATTGTTGACCGTGTTGGCGGTGGCGACAGCTTTGGCGGCGGACTGATTTACGCTCTTTTAAGCGGCAAGGACACACAGCAGGCAGTTGAGTTTGCCGTTGCAGCCTCAGCTCTCAAGCACTCAATTGAGGGCGACTACAACCGTGTGACTGTTGCCGAGGTGGAAAAGTTAGCAGGCGGCGACGCAAGCGGCAGAGTACAAAGATAAAAAAGCAACATAAGAAAACAGAAATAATTTTAAGGAGAATTTAGAAATGAGTAAAACTAATAGCGTAAGACCCTTTGGCTGGCAGGATAAATTAGGCTATGCAATGGGTGACATGGGCTGTGGCTTTTCGTTCCAGCTCGTATCAACATTTATGCAGCTTTTCTACCTACAATATATAGGTGTTAGAGCTGAGGATTATGCAGTAATCATTCTTATTTCAAAGGCATTTGATGCAGTGAACGATGTTATTATCGGCAACCTTGTGGACACAAAGAGAATAGGCAAAAAGAGTAAATATATGCCCTGGATTATTGCAGGTGCTCTAACATTAGTTGTGTTTAATGTTATGATATTCGCTCCTGTGAGAAACTTCTCATATGCAGGAAAATATATTTGGTGTCTTCTTTCATACTGCCTGTGGTCAATAGCCTACACAATGGTCAATGTGCCCTATGGCTCACTTCACAGTGTTATTACAGATAAGCCTAATGAGAGAACATCGCTTTCCACCTTCCGCTCAATTGGCGCAGCACTTCCGGCAATTGTTATTATGATAGTGCTTCCCTCAATCGTATATGATAAGAAGGAAAACTTAGTAACAGGTGAAATGGAGGAAGTGCTCAAGGGTGAGACACTTTTACCTGTGGCACTTATTTTGTCGATTATAGCCTTTGTTACTCTTTGGGGTACCACAAAGCTCGTCAAGGAGAGAGTGCAGCGTGACGACTCAGGGGAAAATGTAACAGGCATGAAGGCATTTTTCTCAGCCTTTAAGTCATTCTTTACAAATAGAGCTATGGTTGGTGCAACAGTGGCAACAGTGGCTTCAGTTGCACTTTTCAACTCAACAATGTCACTTAACAACATGGTTTTCCAATACTTCTTTAAGGACACAAGCAAGGTTGGTATTGCTATGGTAGGCTCATATGCTCCCATGGTAATTTTCATGGCATTAGTTGGCAAGCTCACAGCTAAATTTGGCAAGAAGAATGTTATCGTTTTCACTATGCTTATTGGTGCAATATCAGGTGTAATATCAATGTTTGTGCCCATATCAGCCGACTTAAAGGGCATGGTAATTTATGTAATTTGCCTTATGGGACTTAACTTTGGTAATGCAGCGTTCCAGATTTCAGTTTGGGCAATAGTTGCCGACTGCATCGAGGTCAGCTATCGCAAGACAGGCAAGAGCGAGGAGGGCTCACTTTACGCTCTTTACTCCTTCTTCCGCAAGCTCTCTCAGGGCGTAGGTCAGGCTGTAGTTTCATGGGGACTTGTAGCAGTTGGCTTTGCCGAGGGTGAAAACGCAGTTCAAGCCGCAGACTTTGGTGCCAAGGTTAAAAATCTCTACTTTATCGTACTTGCCGTTGGTTCACTTATCGCATTCCTTGCAATGAAGTTTATATATAACATCTCTAAGGAAGACGAGAAGGCATTTGCTGTGCATGATGGTGAAGAAGCGTAAAAGATGATTTATA
>CAZDEL010000042.1:0-15857 GCA_964504475.1 uncultured Faecalibacterium sp.
TTATGATTGTGTATGCATTGAAAATCTGGATATGAAAGCAATGTCACAGGCTCTGCATTTCGGCAAATCTGTTTATGACAACGGTTGGGGAATGTTTACAATGTTCTTGAATTACAAGCTTGAAGAACAGGGGAAAAAGCTTGTGAAAATAGATAAATTCTTTGCAAGCAGTCAGATTTGTTCGTGCTGCGGTTACAAAAATTCTGAAATCAAAAATCTTACTGTCAGAGCGTGGGATTGTCCTGTTTGCGGAACTCATCATGACAGAGATAAAAACGCTGCAATAAATATCAGAAATGAAGGAATGCGAATAGTTTTCGCATAAAATAATCAAAACCGTGGGACACACGGGGTTAGCTCGCTTATGCTTAGTACATTTAGTATTATCGAACGAGAACCGACTGCTTGCTTTGCAAGAGGAAGCCGCCGCCTCTTTAGGCGGGGAGGATGTCACCTTAATCTAAGCTTGAAATGAAATAATTAAACTTGTTTTAGAGTGTTGCTTTTTAGCTAAATTAATGCTAAAATATTTAAAAACCAATTTAAGGAGGCTTTTATCTTGGACGAAAATAAAAAAGATGAAATGCAAACCGTGGACAGCTCCGAGGAGCTGGATACTGTAGCTGTGCCCGAAGAAGACGCACCCGAGGAAAAGGATTCTTCTGAGCAGCAAGCAAGTGAGCTTGACAGTGAGCTTGAGCAAATCAGAGATATGTTTCAGCAGGAGCTTGACAAAGCTGTCTCCGGCGAGAGCGGAGATGATATGCTCATTCAGCAGCTTGATGAGATTGACGAAAATGAGGACTCCAATCAAGACGAGGAGCTTGAAGTCAGACTTTGTGAGTGCTGCGGAATAAATCCCTGCTCCACTGAGCATGGTGAGGATTATCCCTATTGCGACGAGTGCCGCAGTATTATGAAAAAATATCCTCTTAGAGCCAGCGGTATTATTATGACTGTGGTTATGATAGCTATGTTTATTGTCACAGCCTTTGCCAGCGCAAACTATGCCGAGGACTTCCTCACTGTCGCAGATGCTTCATTTAACTATGACGCAGGCAAAATCATGACCGCCATGACAAGCTATTACACCTATGTTGAGTCTGCCGCAGACAGCAGCATATCAATGAAGGCTGTAAGAGATCTCCTTGACGGCTATAGTAAGACAGGCTATATCACTGACGCTGCCTCACTTATTGACAGAATCTACAGTGAGAGCGCACTTAAGCTGCCATGGAATAAAAAATATGCTAACCTTATAAGTGACGCTAACAGCTTGACTGTCACATATCAAAAGGTTGCAACTATCTTATCCCCTGTTATGTCCGGTGAGGATTTTGACTATGATGAGATAATTTCTGAGCTTGATGCACTTTATGAGACTAAGCCGTCTGAGGAGGAAGGCATAAACGAATATGAGCCTGTATTTATAGAGTATTATAAATATGTGGCTATGTCCTTTGCCGAGAAGGATACTAAGACTCAATTTGATCAGCTCAAAGCAGTTGACTCAGTTAATGATAAGGGTCTTGAGTGGGCGTACCTTGCCAACTATTGTGCCCTTGCAGCAAAGGTAGGCGACGAGGCATTAGTAAATGAGCTCTTTGATCGCCTTATTAAAATAAACGCTGAGGACGGCAACGCTTACACAGCTAAGGCAAGCTATTATCGCTATCTTGACACACCTGACCCCGACAAAATGCTTGAAATTTGCGACGAGGCAAAAGAGGTTCTTCCCTCAGGTGATGTGTCATATATCCCCACTATGGTTGTGGCTTATCTGCTTAAAGAAGACAGCAAATCCGCTTTTGATACTATGAGCGAATATATGTCACAAAGCTCCTACACAGTGCAGACCTGTAACCTTTATGCACTTTGTGCCGCATATAACGGCGATGAGGACACCTATAATCAAATGAAATCCTTACTTGAGGGTAGCGGCTATAAAATTAACACATTAGTCGAGCAGTACAAAAATGGCAAAACAACCCTTGAGCAGGTAATAAAGGAGGGCGATATCTAATGACAGGACTTTATATCTTTCTTAAATATCTCACTGCACCCGGCGCACTTGTCAGAGGTATGTGGGAGCAAATAGTTTGCCGCGCATCAAAGATAGTGGTTGAGGATAACCGCTATTTAAGACAAGACGAAAGCTCAAGTCATATTGAGCATGAGCTTGCCGAGACATCACGCTCTGCCTTTGCTATGTGCTTTGTGCCCTTCTTCTTTAATATGCTTGGTGCATTTATCTTTGGCTTAATACCCACCATTATGTTAATTTATTTGCAATTCAAGGGTCTTTTCTTAGGCATTAGCTGTGCTATATCCTATTGGTTTGCTTTTTCCCTTTTCTGCAATGCCTTCCCTCTTGTGGAGGACGCTATGAACATGATGGATAAGGTTTATCATCACGGTACTATTATACAAAAGATATTTTATGCACCCGGTGCTGTCATCACCTATGCAGGTGCTTACTTAGAGAAATACGCCATAACCTTTATCGTTGCAATTATTTTCACAATTGCCGTGGCAATATAAAAGCATAAAAAACAAAGCTCCGAATTTTTACGTTCGGAGCTTTATTTTTATCTCATTTTATTAATATGATTTTTAATTGCCGTAAAGCTCTCCTCAGAAAGGATGTGCTCAATTTTACAAGCGTCCTCAGCCGCAACCTTATCACTGACACCTAATAGCCTTAAGCAGTCAGTGAGTATTGTGTGGCGGTTATAAAGCTTCTCCGCAATTTCCCTTCCCGGGGGCAAAAGAACTATGCTGCCGTCACCCATAACATCAATATAGCCGTTTTCCCTAAGGTTTTTCATAGCTACGCTGACACTGGGCTTTGAGTAGCCAAGCTCTGTTGCAATGTCTATTGAGCGTACACTGCCGTTTTTTGCGGTGAGTATAAGTATTGTTTCAAGATAATTCTCTGCTGATTCCTGTATCTTCATTTTTGTTTTCTCCCAAAATTAATGATAAAAGTATAGCACATTTTATAAAATTTTTCAAGTGCAGGAGTTTAAAGCCGTAAAAGCAAAGCTTGCCACAGCTAAAGCCTATATTTTATATAGCACTTTTCATTTTACTCCACAACGCTATTTAGCCACACTCCCTTATGCATAAAGGTGTAGCCCAAAATGCACTTGATTATATCTGCACTGAGTACCGTAGCATAAAGAGGTATAATAGGAAGTGAGGTGTATCTGCTTAGCACAAAGGCAATTGGTACTGACACGAGCCAAACAAAGCCACTGTCAAAAAGGAAGGTTATAAAGGTTTTGCCGCCTGAGCGCAAGGTAAAATAGCATGAATTAGTAAATGCCATAACGGGGAAGAAGCATGACACCACTAAAATTAAGCTTGCCGCAAGGGAGCGAACTTCCTCTGTGGTGTTATATATTTTGGGGAACAAGGGTGACAAAAGAGCCATAACCATTGCCACGAGTGCCACAATAAATACGGAAAACACAAGGAGCTTTTCACTCGCCTGCTTTGCCTTTTCCTTTTCGCCTGCACCAAGCATTTGACTGCATATAATTCCAACAGCGTTGCCAAAGGCAATAAAGGAAACATTAAAGACATTGCTGAGAGTTGACACAATATTGACCGCAGCCACAACATCAAGACCTCTAATGCTATAGCATTGATTAAGCATTGCCATGCCCGCTGACCAAAGTGTCTCATTAATGAGCAAGGGCAAGGTAACAATAGTTATCCTTTTTATCTCCTGCTTTG
Source organism: uncultured Faecalibacterium sp. (assembly GCA_964504475.1). GTDB lineage: Bacteria > Bacillota > Clostridia > Oscillospirales > Acutalibacteraceae > UBA6857. The sequence continues at coordinate 3,742 of CAZDEL010000042.1, forward strand.
TCAAGGTAGTGCCTGAGAAAAGACCCTTGACAAAGGGATATTTCTCTTTTCTCTTGTGAGTGAAGACGACTAAAATGCCAAGCTCCACAAATCTTGACATCACCGTTGCAATTGCTGCGCCCTCGATACCAAGGCACGGAAAGCCGAAGGTACCGAAAATAAGGAAATAGTTAAACACAAGATTTACGAGGACTGCACAGGCTGTGGCTATCATTGGCAGTATCCTGTCGCTGGTCTCTCTGAGAGTGCTGGAATATGCCTGAGATAAGGCAAAGGGGAATATGCCTATAAGCATAATTTTAAGATAGCTGCGACTATACTCGGTTACAATTTCTATTTCCTCAGGTGTGGCATCACTTTGAAGATATGCGTTTATGAGCACATCGCCGAGAGTTAAAAAGACAACAATGCCTATGACAGTTAATACTACACTGCTCACAAGCTTATATTGCAAGGTGGATTTTACACCCTCGTGATCCTTTTTGCCAAAAAACTGAGCTGTAAATATACCCGCTCCCGACATAGCGCCAAAAATGCACAGATTAAACACCAATAAAAGCTGATTTACAATGGAGACACCTGTCATAGGTAGTGTTCCCACTCTGCCCACCATTATGTTGTCAAGCATACTCACAAAGTTTGTTATGCCGTTTTGAATCATTATGGGCACTGCTATTAAAATCATCCTCTTATAATAGGGCAGACCCGATTTTATATACTCTTTGATTTTCATTTTCTCTCTCCTATAATAAAACGAATGGCTTTTCTCACGGTAAAAAAATCGGCAATACACTTAAATGTACCGCCGAAAATTAAGCTGAATCTTAAAGCTTAAAATGGAAGAAGGCCATCCTTGAAAACCTTTGTAAGTATCTGGTTTACAACAACACCAAAGTTTCTTAAGAACTTATCAAGCTCATCGAGAACCTTGGAAATAGTTGATTTCAGGTCTGTGACAAAGTCTGTTACCTGGTCAACTTCCTGCTGGTTTTCGGAAATAAAGTTTGAAACTTCTTCTTCAAGAGGGTCCTTAGTTGATTCCGGCTCACTTGTTGTAAGTGCCTCAACTGAGCTTGCCTCAACAGGTGGCACATTCACAGCTGCAAAAGCACCGAATGCCATAATGAAGCAAAGAACCAATGAAATCAATGCAACAGAAAACTTTTTCATAATGTTTACTCCTTTACTTAGTTATAGTAGATTTGTATGGTACTATTATAACAGACCTTGAAGAAATATGCAATATATAAATTAAATTTTAATAATTTTACCATTGTATTGACACACTTCTCATTTTTCCATTTAAAGCAAAGGAGCTGATATATATTAACTGCAAAGAGCACATGGGCAAAAATCGGCTATTCTAAGGAAGATATCTTCACCGATTTTTCTTCGCATTTGTATTCACTATTATTTTATGCTGAGATAACCTTCTTGACATAGTGGGATTTAATGGGATATAATTATAAAAAGTGAAAAATTTAGCTTTTCCAACGAAAAGACTTTTTTAATGAAATAAATTAACATAAAGAAAGAGGTTTTTTAAAAATGAAAAAAACAATAGGAATACTTTTCGCTGACTCAATGGAGTACAATCCCTTTTTAGCCTGGGCAAAGGAAAAGGGCTGCACCCAAAGCACAAGACGCGGCAACGACAGCTGTGAGCTAACCTTAGGTGACGGTGACAGTACCATTGACATAATAGCTGTCAGATGCGGCATAGGCAAGGTTAACGCAGCTGCCGCCACAGCCTTTTTAATAAGTGACGACAAGGCTGATATTATCCTCAATGCCGGTCTTTCAGGCGCAGTGCAAAAGCTTAAAAGAGAGGATATGATAGCCGTAGACACCTTCATTGAGTGTGACTTTGACTTAACCGCCATAGGCTATGCCCCCGGTGTCAAGGCCGACGGCCAGGAGTATATCTATCACAGCGACGAAAAGCTCATGTCCTACGCTCTCATGAGCAAGGGCATTATTAAATCAAACGCAGGCACAGGTGACATTTTCCTGACAGATAAGGAGAAAAAAGAGTATTATAAAAAGTGCTTTAATATTGAGTCCTTCGATATGGAGACAGCAGCAATTGCCGGTGTTTGCCATAGGTGCGAGGTACCAATGCTGTCAGTGAGAAAAATAAGCGACGACGCTGACGACTGCTCCGTAAACGACTATAGAGAAATGAACGACAAGCAGGAGACTTGCCTTACAGAGCTTTTGGCAAATATCCTCACAAGAATACTCGCAGACATGAAATAAACCATAAATAAAATAAAAATCCGGAAATTTCATGATTTTTTAACCCCGTAACCCCTTGAAAAATCTCATCGACAATAGTATAATATGTATGAGTATTAATATAGAGGAAGTTTGACCTTTTTTACAAAAAAACAACCTGACAGTTTTTTTGTTATGTGAGATAAGGTCAAGACACAAGAAAGGAAACGGGGAATAGAATTTTGAAAGCAGATTTACATTGCCACACTAAACTTTCAGACGGAACATTAGGCATTGATGATATCATCATCCTTGCAAAAAACAGTGGTGTAACTACACTTGCCATAACTGACCACGACTGCCTTGCAGGTACTGTAAGAGGAGTTATGATAGGTGAAAGGCACGGAATTACAGTTATACCCGGTGTGGAATTTTCATCGACGGATAAAAAGAGAGGCTCTAAGGCGCATATACTTTGTTATTTGCCCGACAAGCCTGAAAGACTTGAGGGTCTTTGCAAGAGCAACTCCGAAAAAAGAAAAAGAGCGAGCAGAATTATGGTCGCTAAGGTGACAGCTAAATTTCCTGTCACCACTGAGCTTATAATGAAGTGTGCCACAGGCTCAACTAATATTTATAAGCAGCATATTATGCAGGCTCTTATGGAGTGCGGCTATACCACTGAGATTTTCGGTGATTTATTTAAGCTGCTGTTTTCCAAGGAATCAAGAATGAACATATCTATGGATGCCATCTATCCGGAGCCGACAGAAATTATAGAAGCTATTCATGAAGCAGGCGGTATTGCTGTTTTAGCTCATCCCGGCTTTTATGATAACTTTGAGCTGCTCAATGAGCTTATTGACGCAGGCCTTGACGGAGTTGAGGTTTGGCATCCGCAAAACACACCTGAGCAGCAGGAAATGCTCATTAAAACAGCAAAGGAGCATGACCTTCTTATGACAGGCGGCAGCGACTTCCACGGTGCATATAACTTTAAGCCTGTGAGACTCGGTGACTACGGCCCTAATGAGGACTGTGTAGCACAGCTTTTGTCATATAAGGCTAAAAAGCGCAGAAAGCAAAAAAGGCTTGAGGCAGAGGCAAAATAACTTTTATTAAAAGGTGATAACAGCATGAGTGAAAACGATGTAAAAATTTATGTCAGCAAAAAGGAAATGAATAAAAATGCCGGCGATTTTTTAGGCAACTTTGAAATTGCAATGGCAAACAGAGCCAACGGAAATCTTGACAAAGCAAGAAAGCTTGGCGCAGCGCTTGCCACAATAGCCCCCACTGACGACGGCGAAAACGGCATATATGTTGACATTAAAAATCATCTTGCCCCTAAGTTTATGGCTCCTGATATTTTGTACCAAATAAAGGTGCTGCTGGTTTTTGCCTGTGAGACTCTTTTGCAAATTGAGATACCCATTGAGCTGCTCTCAGCGACAGCCACAGCGTCTATGTATGACGCAATGGAAAAGGATATGCCCGGCTTTTACAGCAATATATCCAACGGTGCAGCCTTTACATTTTATTATCTTGCCATTCAAAAGGGCGGCGATATATCAAAAAATATAGGTGAAGCCTTCGCTATGCTTTGCTCAGTGAAAAACAAGGACAGCTTTGTCCTTGCAGGTCAAACTGTGTGGAATATAGCCGTTGATGTCATTGAAAAGGAAATCGAAAAAGCCGGTCTTAGGCAGGTTTATCCCGAATAAGAGCTGCCTTTAACTGTGCATTATATAAAAGGTGATGCCAAAATTAAGCCCGCCTTTAATGTGACTTCGTGCCTCGGGTACGATTATAGCTAAACCCCTTTTAGGCGGTGTAAAACTTTAGGGTTTTTACACCGCCTTTATGTATATAAAATAAGCCCCTTAGGGCAAACGGAGGAAAAAATATGAAAGTCAGAGACATCCAGCAAATTTTAGACGCAGAGATCATTTGTGGACAGGACATACTTGACACTGAGGTGTACGCGGCCTGCGGTAGTGATATGATGAGCGATGTGCTCGCCTTTGTTAAGGAGCAGGCCGTGCTTTTAACAGGTCTTGTCAACCCACAGGTGGTTCGCACAGCAGAGATGATGGATATGCATTGCATCGTTTTTGTAAGAGGCAAGCGACCTGACCTTAACATGATAGAAATGGCTCAGGATAGAGATATGGTTATGCTTTGCACACAGCATGAGATGTTTACCTCCTGCGGCAAGCTTTATTCCGGCGGTCTGAGAGGAGGCAGCGGAAAATAATGAGTGAGAGCATTAAGCTTCATTATGTTGTACCCGGCAACGATTTTACTCGAGCCGGCGCAGCTTCCGGCGATGTAAAGCGTACCCTAAAGCAGTTAGGTGTGTCCTCTGCCGCCACAAGGAATGTTGCAATTGCAATGTATGAAGGCGAAATCAATATGGTTATTCACGCAGGCGGCGGAGAAATCGATGTGGAGATAACCGAAAGTGAAATTAAAATGATATTGGCAGATAAAGGTCCCGGCATTGCAAATGTAGAGCTTGCAATGAAGGAGGGCTACTCCACAGCACCGGACAATATTAGAAATCTTGGCTTTGGTGCCGGTATGGGTCTGCCAAACATAAAGAAATATACAGACAGCTTTAGGATTGAAACAGAATTGGGAGTGGGTACAACTCTTTATCTAAGCGTAAACATAGCCTGATAACTAAACTTTATGTGTTAATAGGAGGAAAATATGGCTATAATATTTCACTCTGTTAGACTCGATGCCGATAAATGTCAGGGCTGCACAAATTGCATTAAACGCTGCCCCACTGAGGCGATTAGAGTCAGAAACAAAAAGGCATATATAATATCCGACAGATGTATAGATTGCGGTGAGTGTATAAGAGTCTGCCCTCATCACGCAAAATATGCTGTTAACGAGAGCTTTAACGAGATAGTAAATTATAAATACAGAATAGCTTTGCCTGCGCCTGCTTTATACGGTCAATTTAACAACCTTGAAAATGTTGACTATGTGCTCACAGCTCTTAAAAGAATGGGCTTTGACGATGTTGTGGAGGTATCAAAGGGTGCGGAGATACTTTCCTCGGCAACAAGAGAGATGTTTGAAAGCGGCGAAATTAAAAAGCCTGTCATCTCCTCAGCCTGCCCTGCGGTGGTAAGGCTCATAAGAACAAGGTTTCCGGAGCTTATAAAAAATGTCTTGCCAACCTGCGCCCCAATTGATATAGCCGCAAGAATCGCAAGACAAAAGGCAAAAAAGCTCACAGGGTACAAGGACGAGGAAATAGGCGTATTTTTTATAACACCCTGCCCCGCTAAAATGACAGCTATAAGCACTCCCCTTTGCCATGAGAGCTATGGCATTAACGGAGCCTTTGCCATAAAGGATATTTACCCTGTGCTTGTGCAAACCATGGGAAGACTAAAGCCCGAAGAAATAGAAAATTTAAGCGACTCCGGCATAATCGGTGTCAGCTGGGCAAGCAGTGGTGGTGAGGCCGCCGGCCTTTTAAAGGAGAGATATCTTGCAGCTGACGGCATTGAAAATGTCATAAATGTCTTAGAGGAGCTTGAGGACGAAAAGCTTAACGACCTTGACTTTATTGAGCTTAACTGCTGCACAGGTGGCTGTGTTGGCGGAGTGCTCACTGTCGAGAACCCATATGTGGCAAAGGCAAGGCTTCAGCGTCTTCGTAAATTTATGCCTGTGTCATGTAACAGCCTCACTGATTATTTTACCCTTGACGACTTAGGCTGGACACGAGAGCTTACTGCTTCACCGGCAATGAAGCTCGCAGACAATGTTATAACAGCAATGAAAATGATGTCACGACTAAAGGAAATCGAAAACTCCTTGCCCGGTCTTGACTGCGGAATTTGCGGCGCGCCAAGCTGCCGAGCCTTAGCAGATGACATTGTCAGAGGCTATGCACAGCAAACGGACTGCGTCTTACATAACATAAGCGTTGGCGGCGAGGACGATTGGCTGCCTGCGCCCTTTAGAATGAAGGTGCAAAACGAAGGGAAGGTAGAGAAAAATGACAGTTAAGGATTTAGCTGAAAAATTAGACCTTGATATTTTAACTCAGGGTGATATGAGCCTTGAAATCAAGGGCTGCTATAGTGGTGACCTTATTTCATGGGTCATGTCTAAGGCAAAGGCAGGAGATGTGTGGCTGACAGTTATGGGCAATATAAATGCCGTGGCCGTGGCTGTGCTCACTGAGTGTGCCGCCATAGTCCTTACGGAAAATGCTTCCCTTGACGCTCAAGCACAGCAAAAGGCTGAAATGCAAGAGGTAACTATATTACGCTCCGGCAAAAGTGCCTATGAGCTTTCAGTGCTAATATCAAAGCTAATATGAAAAAGCTTTATTACGATTTACACCTTCACTCATGCCTTTCCCCATGTGGTGACAATGAAATGACACCATATAACCTTGTGAATTTAGCAAAGCTTTTAGGGTACGATATAATTGCCATGACAGACCACAACTCCTGCGGCAACTGTGAAAGTGCCATGAAGGTAGGTAAAAGCATCGGCATAACCGTTGTGCCCGGCATGGAGCTTTGTACAAGAGAGGAAATCCACTGTATATGTCTGTTCCCCGACTTAAACAGCGCCTTAGATTTTTCACACTTTGTTATGGGTACTCTGCCGCAAATTAAAAACAGGGAAAAGATTTTCGGTCAGCAGCTTTTAGTTGACTGTGAGGATAATATATTGGGCAAGCAGGAGCTTCTTTTAACAACAGCAAGCTCTATTAGCATTGACTCTTTGCCCTCTCTTACAGGTCAATATGGCGGTGTGTGCTTTCCGGCTCACATAGACAGAAGCTCCTATAGTATAATCTCAGCCTTAGGTGACTTTAGCCAAAGCCTTGATGTGGCAAGCTTTGAGTTGACTCTCGACGCTGACCACGAGCACTTTTTAGAGAAGTACCCGGCAACAAGAGATAAAATAATATTGAAAAGCTCCGATGCACATTATTTGGAAAATATGCGTGAGCCGACCCAATATTTAGTTCTTGAGGATAACTCACCTCAGGCACTTATAAGCTTTTTGAAAGGAGAAAGAAAATGACAGAAAAAGAAAAGGCATCAGAGCTTTTTATGCAAGGCTATAACTGTGCTCAATCGGTTTTCACTGCCTTTTGTCACCGCTTTGATATAGACGAGGAGACGGCTAAAAAAATATCCGCCGGTCTTGGTGGCGGTGTGGGACGAACGAGAGAGGTTTGCGGTGCAGTCAGTGGCGGTGCTATGGTCATAGGCAGTCTTTGCGCCGCAAAAAGCGGTGATGATACTCAGGGCAAATCTCGCAATTATGAGTTAGTGCAGGAGTTTATTAATAGATTTAAGCAGCGCAACTCTAATATTATTTGCCGTGAGCTTCTTTCCCTTAGCGCTAAAGCAAAAATATCACCCACAGCTGAAAGCAGAACCAACGAATATTATAAAAGCAGACCGTGCTTAAGGTTCGTCGAGGATGCCGCTGAGATTTTAAGTGAGATGATTAAAGAAAATGAGTAAAAGCATCGTCTTTCTCAGCATATAAATATAAAGATAATAAGACCGTGAGTTTTTACTGACAATGTAAAGCTCACGGTCTTTTTTAGCCTAAATAATTTACTTTAGCTTTTACACCTTAAATATAGTGGTGCTCTTAAACTTTTCACCTGCATCAAAGGTACACCCGGGGAAGTCAGGGTGATTAGGTGTGTCGGGATAATATTGTGTCTCAAGGCAAAAGCCGTAATGCTGCTTTAAGACAACGCCGTCCTTGCCGGTTTCGCTACCGTCAATAAAGTTGCCTGTGTAAAGCTGCACACCGGGAAGGTCACTCATAACCTCTAATTTTCTGCCGCTTTTTTCGTCCTTGACCTTTGCCACAAGTCTAAGCTTGCCTGCTTCACCATTGACACAGAAGTTGTGGTCATAGCCACGGCACATAATTAATTGCTCGTCATCATTTTTAATATCTCTGCCGATTTTCTTGCTTTCGGTGAAATCAAAGGCTGTACCCTTGACACTTCTTATCTCACCTGTAGGTATACTGTCCTCATCTGTGGGAGTAAAGTAATCACAATTAAGCATAAGCTCATGCTCGAGGATATCGCCTGCGGCAGGAGTACCAAGATTAAAATATGCGTGGTTTGTCAAGTTGATAATTGTCTTTTTGTCGGACACTGCCGAGTAATTTATCTCCAATTCATTTCTGTCTGTGAGACGATATACGACAGTTACATCCACATTTCCGGGAAAGCCCTCTTTTCCATCAGGGCTATGATATGAAAACTCAACAGCGTTATCGTCAATAATTATTGCCTTCCACACAGCACCGGAATATTCTCCACCACCGTGAAGACAGGTCTTGCCCTTTTCATTTTGGGTCACATTATATTCTACACCGTCAATTTTAAATTTGCCGCCACAAATTCTGTTTGCATATTGACCTATGACTTGACCTGTGTAAGTGCCGCTTGTAATATGGTTATCAATTGTGTCAAAGCCCATTATTATATCGCCCATATTACCGTCTTTGTCGGGGCAGACAAAAGAGTTAAGAGTTGCTCCCTTTGTGATAATGCCTGCGCTAATCTCATTATTATTTGTGATAGTGAAAAGGTGTACCTCAGTACCGTCGGGCATAAAGGCATAATGTGTTTTTGCTACGCTCATAATTTTATCCTTTCTTCGTCAAAACGAATTTGCTTTCTGTTAATTGTAGCATATTAAGGCGAGTTTGTAAAGAAGCAATGGGGCTGTTCGGCAATGTGGAGAGTTTGTTTTTCTTTTGTACAGGAAAGCTTGGCGAAAATCTTTAAAAGTTTCTGTTATATGAGAAACTTTGCGCAAAAAGATAAAAAGTTTCTTTTGTATGAGAAAGTTTGTTGACTTTAATTAGAGATGTGTTATAATAAAAATAAAACCCTTGGAGAGTGATTGCCATGATAATGCGTGAAAGATATATGCAAGTAATTAGGGATTTTATGGATAAGCCGGTCATAAAAATCATAACAGGTATGCGTCGAAGCGGAAAGAGTGCTCTTTTAGAGCTGACTCGACAGGAATTATTAAGCCGTGGCATAAATGAAAAGAATATTATTTTTATCAATTTTGAGTCCTTACAATATGAAGAATTGAAGGACTATAAGGCGCTTTACGCAGAAATATCCGCAAAAGCACAGCAGGTAGATGGACGAGTATATATTCTTTTAGATGAGATACAAGAGGTTTCCTCATGGGAAATGGTTGTTAACTCCATAAGAGTAGACTTTGACTGTGATATTTATGTGACCGGTTCCAATGCAAAAATACTTTCGGGAGAGCTTGCAACACTGCTTGCCGGACGCTATGTAGAAATACAGGTCTATCCACTGGACTTTGAAGAATATTTAATTTTTGCCGCAGAAAACGAGGATGAAAAGAACCTGTCTAAATTAGAGCATTTTGCAAATTACCTTCGTTTTGGCGGTCTTCCCGGTATTCATCAAATGAAATGGGAGGAAAGCCGAATTATGCAATATTTGCATGATATTTACTCATCTGTTTTATTAAAGGATGTTATTGCACGCAACAATATTCGTGATACAGCACTGCTGGAAAGCATAGTCAAATATCTTATGGATAATGTGGGAAACACCTTTTCAGCTAAAACCATATCCGACTTTATGAAAAATCAAGGACGAAAGCTAAGCATAGAGACTGTATATAACTACATTAAAGCCTTGGAAAGTGCTTTTCTCATTCATAAGGCTGTGCGTTTTGATATTAAGGGCAAGCGTATATTGGAAACACAGGAAAAATACTATCTGTCTGATCTTGGACTTCGTCACGCCGTAAGAGGATATCGTGACAACGATATTGCAGGTGTCTTGGAAAATACAGTTTATCTGGAGCTGCTTCGTCGTGGCTTTTCTGTCAATATCGGCAAACAAGATGTGGCAGAGGTCGATTTTGTGGCACACAAAGCCGATGAGCGAGTCTATATTCAAGTGTGCTATGTGCTCACACCTGAAAACACAGAGCGTGAGTTCTCACCCTTAGAAGCTATTTCGGATAATTACGAAAAGCTGGTATTGTCTACTGATACATTACTGCGAATAAATCGTGGTGGAATCAGACAAAAGAACATTGTGGATTTCCTTTTGGATAAATAAGTCTGTAAACCGCCTTTTTTGGCTGATAAAGCAATCTTGTTTACTCAACTTACCCCCACCATAAAAATTATCTTCCCTCTTGTTTTTCCGCCCAAAACATGATATGATTTTACTGTGCTATAGCTGCACAGCACCATAGCACTAAGTAAAAAACGAAAGTATGGAGGTCTTATTATGATAAGCACAATTACCCGAATGTTTTTGACATTTCTCATGCCCATTGTGATTTTCTTCGGCAATGCGTCGCCGAGCGCACTGTTTATAAATCCCGAGGGCTTGCAAACACAAATTGATTATTCCTTTGAAAATGAAGATGCCGCCTCAGCCGCAGGCGAAATCACCTTAACCTCAAAGAAGGACGGTGATTATGAGGTCTATTGGGCAGACGAGGACGGTGAGAGGCTGCAAACTACTGTTGGCGGCTACACTGTCACCATGAGTGAGCTTGCCACAATAGATGTTGACGATGGCACAGGCTCAGCTGACATTCAGCAGTTCACATATATCCCCGAGCAGGCTGAATCAGTTGTAGTTTATTATAAAAATATTGAGTGTGCAAAGATTGACCTTCCCGAAAATAAAAAGACTGAAAACAGCGATATGCTTTACAGCTTCGGCGTTCTCAGTGATGTTCATTTTAACAGATACTATTTTGGTGCTGCCGATGTTGCAACCTTAACCTTGCCCAATGCCCTTAACTTTTTAGACGAGCTTGGTGTGGACATGGTGGCAATGCCCGGCGACCTTTCCTCCTCAGGTGAAAAGAGTGCATTTACAAAGTTTAACGATATAGTATCCGACTATGATTTTCCCGTTTACACAGTCACAGGCAACCACGATGTAAGTGACGAATTTGATTTGCAAAACTGGAACACCTATATAAATGAGGGTGTTTACGGCAACGAAAAGGCACAGGGCGTTTTGTCTGTGGCTGACAACAGCTTAGATTTTGCCTATAACCTCCCCGGTACCAATGACATATTCATTTTCCTTTGCCAATATGCCTGGTCATATGGCAACGCTGATTCTTCACGCATTTTAAAGGATGAGCAGCTTGACTGGCTGCAGGCACAGCTTAATGAGTACAAGGATAAGAGAGTCTATCTCTTTTTCCACACCTTTACCTCAGATGTTGACGGCAACCCTGCCGGTGGCTGCGGCAACCTTGTAAACCCCGGCGGTGCAACCTATGACCTTGTTTTCACACCTGGTGCTCCTGACGAGGTACGCTTTAAAAATCTTTTGAGCGAATACAAAAATGTTATATATTTCAGCGGTCACTCCCACTGGGAATTTGATATGCAAAAGTATAATCCCAACCTTAATATCGCAGATTACGGTGGAAGATTTGCAACAAGTGTCCATGTACCAAGTGTATCATCACCCAGATATGTCTCAGACAAGGATGACGAGTATGACTCTGCCACAATGAGAAAATCCGAGGGTTATTACATCGAAGTTTACAGTGATAAGATAGTCCTCAAGGGCATTGACTTCCTCAAGGGTCAATTTTTGGCATATGCCACATATGAGATCGTGGGCAAATAAAGTGCCGATTTTATTGTGATAATAGCTTAAAAGCTGCAAGGTTTATTTCTTGCAGCTTTTAGTTTTTGGTACTCTGCCGAAGGGGGAAGGCGGTGTCTTTGTCAGTGGGCTGTTCCACAGTCACAGACCTTGTTTTTCCCAAAAAGCTTTTGGAAAAAGTTGAGTATTTTGAAGAGGAAGGCGGGGAAGCCTGTTTTGT
>CAZDEL010000043.1:0-15780 GCA_964504475.1 uncultured Faecalibacterium sp.
TTCATAAAAGTACTACATCTTTTGCTTAAACTTTGTTCAGTTTTGAAGGTACATAAAAAGCCACTCAAGTCGGGTGGCTTTATTTTTTTGCGCAAATTTAACACAAAAAATTCCGGACACTCACAAAGTGTTCGGATTAATTGTTTTTATACGGAATTTTAACATTTGTCCTATCCATCAAATAATCAACGCTAACGCCGTAATAATCAGCAAGCTTTAGGAGTACCTGATCAGTGAACGCAATCACGCCGGTCTCATATTGTGAGTAGGTATTTTGCGACACGCCTAAGACCGCCGCAATTTCACGCTGCTTGATATCATTGTCCTCTCTCAGAGCACGAATATTCTTAAAATACAAGAAGACCATCTCCTATTAATTCAAAAAATTTCTCTCTCTATTATAAAATATCTGTATTTCAGATATTGACTTTTATCTGAAATACAGATATAATAATATTACAAATCGTCAGTTTCACCATGCATATTTACCAATTCAATAAAAGGAGGGCTGAAAAGTGGTAAGATAGATGTGCAAGTTGCGATTGACGAAATAAATTAATTCGAAAGGAATTTTATTATGAAAACATTAAAAAAAATCACAGCAACTACTCTTTGCATACTTATGTTATTTAGCTTTATGTCCATCGGTACCATGGCAGCTGGTTCAAGAAGAATAGATCTTGCCTTTGTAATTGACACTACTGGATCAATGAGCGACGATATTTACGAAGTTAAGACAAATATGACTAATTACTTAAATGATCTGAATGATTCTGGAATCGATTATCGAATTGCGATTGTCGAATATAGAGATTTTTCTTCAAGAACAGGCGAAAGTGAGGATTTCCCATATAGAGTTACACTAAACTTTTCAAGTGATTATCGCACAATAACAAATTCAATCAATTCAGTTGATCTTGGTAATGGTGGTGACTGGGAAGAAACACTTTATTCTGCTTTGATCGATGGATTGGATGAGTTGAATTGGAGAGATAGTAGTGGTAAGGCCGCAATTATCATGGGTGATGCACCTGCACTCGATCCAGAACCAATTACAGGATATACCCTTGAAATGGTTAAGAACAAGATGCTTTATAATAAGATTGGTCTTTCTGACGAAAGATATGCACGTGGAATTTTTACTGATTCAAGAAGTCCAATAACACTTTTTACAATTGCTACTTCAGGTAATAGTGCAACAAAGGAATCATTTAGTGCACTTGCAGAGGCAACAAATGGTAAGAGTTACACTGCATACGATTCAGCTGAAATATCTGAAATTATTTCCGATATTGTTACGGAAGAACTTCCTGATGTAAATGGTGGAGAAAAATCATTTTTGCTTTCATTCCTTGAAGGATTAGCAAATATATTTGTTAACATCTTTTATATTATTACATTTCAGTGGGATCTGATTTCTTGGTAATAATACCTTGATATTGAATGGAGTTGAATTGTTTTATGAAACAGTTTAAAATTAAAAAAATCTTGTCGTTATTGCTGATTTGCACGATTGTTGCGGGATCTTTTATGAGCTTTTCAACAGATGCTTCAGCTGCAACGGAATACACGCAAGGTGACTATACCTATACTGTTAATTCAGGATATGCGAAGATTGTTTCGTTCCCGGAAAATCATTCCGGTGAGATTACTATCCCGTCAAAGTTGGGCGGATATACTGTAAATGAAATTGGAGCATATGCATTTTATGCTTGCACCACATTAACTAAAGTTGTAATACCAAATACGGTTACAACTATTGGTAATTATGCTTTTGCTTATTGTATAGAATTGAAACATATTGAAATACCTTCAAGTGTTAAAACAATAGGTAATAATGTGTTTAGATCAAGTAACAATGTGGTTATTTATTGTCCAAAAGGTTCACAAGCATATAAATATGCAAATAGTAATGGAATTAGTTATACCATTATTCCAGATAAGACAGTTGATATTTATAATCTAGGTGAGGAAACCTATAGCTTCGAGAATTTTGGCGATGAAGATTCGGCAGGTGGTCACTGCTTTGGTATGTCCATGACTAGTTCTGGATATCATATTGGAAAAATTGATCAATCAATTATTGGATTAAGCTCAGATAACGATATCTATTCATGTACTCTCAGTAGTGTAGTCAAAGAACCCATTTGTCATTACCAAAACCTCCAAGGTAGTTATGCTCTTGTTTCTACAGTAGCCGGTGGATCTTATTATAAGACTAGTATATACGACATTAATAATGATTGGGAAGAAGTTACAAAGTATGTTAAAGATCATAGCTACGATGATAAGGGACTCTTGCAAATAGGTTTTAGAAAAAACAATGAAGGAGGTCATGCTATCAATTTTTTGCGCTATGCGGTTGTAGATGGTGAAGAGCGAATATATGCATATGATAACAATTTTCCATTTACCGAAACTTACTTTTATAAAAACAAAAGTGGAGAAGTGATGCAAATACCTGAAGCAACTTTTAGTGGTTCAATAGATTGTATAGCACTTAGGAATGTAGAAACATTTTTTGAACATGCTGGCGATTACGATGGTGATAAGTTTATATTTGCTGACAGAGATACCATCAAAATTGATGGTATTACACCATATCCGTTGGATGGTGGAATCGTCATGAAAGAAGAAGTAGTATTTGTTATACCTAAGCGTTCAAGGGAAGTTAAGATTATACCTTTAATTGATAATGCAAGCTTTACTTATAACAATGAGACGTATAATTTTTCATCAATCAATGAAAACACATATGGTGTTTTATCTTTGACAGATAGTTCAGAAAAAGCGGAATTCATTATTTCTGACAAATCCGATTCTTCTTGCTCCTGTAATTGCCACAAAACCGGCATCACCCATTTCTTCTTTATAATAGTAAACTTCTTCCAAAAGCTCTTTGGTCAAAACAAAGTTTGTGCTTGCGGAGTAGCTCACTAAATTAAGTATTATAGTCTCCCGCTCCCAACTATTATATCTAACCCACCCCACCTTGCCAACCTTTCTCACCTTCATCGGCAGGGTACAACAAAGCCGCAGAAGACATCCTTCTGCGGCTAAATTATTTATCTCAATCTTCTAATTCCCTCACCAATTCCTTAAACATATCGCCCCTTTGCTGATAGCACTTAAACATGCCCCACGATGCGCAAGCAGGTGAAAGCAGACAACAGTCGCCTTCCTTTGCGCTGTCGGCACAAATTTTCACAGCTTCTTCGAGAGATTGGGCAAAGGTGTAATCCTTAAAGCCAATATCGTCACAGCATTTGGCAATTTTTTCTTTAGTTTGACCAATGAGCACAAGCCTTCTCACCTTGCCGTGGAAGTGGCTGACCCACTCACTAAAGTCAGCATTTTTGTCATAGCCGCCGCCAATGAGGACTGTGGTGGTGGGCATGGCATCAATTGCCTTTATAGCCGCATCTGTGTTGGTACCCTTAGAGTCGTTGTAATATTTAACACCCTTCTTTGTGGCTACATACTCAATGCGGTGCTCGACTGCCCTAAAATGCCTTATTGTGTCTTTGATTATTTCCTTTGGTACGCCAAAAGCTGTGGTCATTGCAGCCGCCGCCATAATATTTTCATAGTTGTGAATTCCAACAAGATTAGTTTCATCTGTATTTATAAACGCCTCAGCCTTGCCATTTTCACTATGGTAAATAGTACCATCATGATAAAACCAGCCGTTGTCAAGAGCTGTCTTAGAGGAAAAATAAATGCAATTGCACTTAAGCTCCTTGCCAAAATCTCTCAAGACAGCGTCCTCATAATTGAGAACGCAAAAATCATTTGCGCCTTGATTTTTAGCAATGCTTTTTTTGACCTCAATATAATTTTCCATGCTCTTGTGGCGGTCAAGGTGGTCAGGGGTGATGTTGAGAATGGCGCTGACCTTGGGCTTAAAGGTTATCATAGTCTCAAGCTGGAAGGAGCTTATCTCCGCAACTGTCGCACCGCCCGACGTTGATGTGAGGGCAAGACCTGTGTAGGGGATCTCAATATTGCCTACAAGTAGAGTGTGGTCGTTGTGAGCTTTCACAATCTCATAAACGAGAGAGGTAGTCGTCGTCTTGCCGTTAGTGCCCGTGATGGCGATAATTTCGCCCTTGTCATAAAGATATGCCAGCTCAATTTCACTGTAAACTGGGATGTTTTTTTCTTTTACCGCCTGCATTATTGGTGTGTCTAAGGGTACGCCGGGGGAGACAACGCATATGTCTATACCGTCGAGGCCGCCCGCTGAAACGCTGCCTAAAATAAAATCTATATCCTTGTCAGTGCCGATTTTGCTTATTATCTCAGCTTTGTCGAGATTTTCGTTGCCGTCAAATATAAGGAAATCCTTATTAAGCTCTGTGAGCATTTTAGCGGCAGCAATACCGCTTCTGCCGGCACCGACTATTAAATATTTTTCACTCATGATAAACCCTCCAGGTTCTTTACTTACATTATATTATAACACCGTGGCTTTGTTAAATCAATAAAATTAAAAATTTGCCCACAAAAAAAGGAAAGTGCAAAATTGAAGAATTGCACTTTCCTTAAATGCCACTTATTTTATTTGTGCGCTGCATGGATAAAATGTACCTGTGAAAACCCAACGCTTGCCCTGTCTTATTATATCATAGGTGTAGCTGCTTGGCAGATTTTCGCTTTGTACCCCATCATAATAAACAGGATATAAGGTGTATTGATATTTTGTGCCGCTTATCTTTTTAAGTGAATCTGTATAATATTGAGTCAATGAATCAGAATCACTCCTGCCACCCTCGGCATAATAAAACAATAGCCTGTCCGCAACTTTGTCTTCAGCCTCTAAATAGAGATAAAGCTCATTTTCATATACGCAGCTGTCAAAATACTTGCTAAGTAAATCAACGAGGTCGCTTTTTGATTTGACTGTTTCATGCTCCACAACGGCAAATTGACATGACATGCCATAAAACTCATGGCTTATGGTCTTGTCATAGGACACATAGCTACAGGAATATACCCAATTCATATACAAATCACGAGCGCAGGAAAACAGCTCTCTTGCCTGTTGAAGCTTAAGTGCAGTGGGTGCTGAGGTCACTGATAGTTTTGCCGAATATTTGCCATAGTAGTTTTTGCCATTTACAGTTTTATACGCTCTGACGGCAAAGGTGTAAGCTGTCTCTGCTTTGAGATTTTTGACAGTGTAGGTGTTTTTAGATGATGTGCCAAGCTTAGTATATTTTCCTGTTTTGCTGCTGTAGGAATATATAACATATTTAGCGTCAGTGATACTTGACCACTTTAGTTTAATGCTGTTGGTATTAACTGTCGCTGCCTTTAAATTTTTAACCTGCGTCGGTGTGGCGCTCAATGTCTTAGCGGCAATGACTTTTGATACAGTACCATAATAGCGTTTGCCTGAGACTATGTTATATGCCTGAACAGCAAAGCGGTATGAGGTAGAGGAATTTAGATTTTTAACAGTGTAGGAGTTTGTGGAAACATTGGCAAGAACCGTGTATTTTTTAGTTTTTGTGGAATAAGAAAACACGGCATAATTTGATTTGCTTGAGGTTTTGCTCCAGGTGAGCTTAACATAAGTCGTACCGCCGGAAGCTTTCAGATTTTTAACTTGATCCGGTTTATATGTGACTGCATTTGCTATAGTAGGGCAAGCAATAAAAAAGCAAGATAAAATTAAAGTCAAGGTGAGAATTAAAGCTCCTGTTCGTTTTAAAAATGTAGATTTCATCTGAAAACCTCCCTTCGGTTAATTTGCATCATAGCTATAGTATAGCCTTTAATAAGGCTACTTTTCTTTATTCTCTTATATTTTAACACAACAATGCAAAATCTGTGTGAAATTTTTTAGTACATTTTAAATACTTTTCAAGTTTTTGCCATATAAATTTATTTTTTGTTGTAAAAACATCAAAACAATGCTATAATATTACCTGTGTTATAAAAGCATCGACTTATAATTTAAGGAGGGAACAATAAAATGATATCTGTTGTTATGGCAGTTTATAAGGGTGATAAGTTTATTCAAGAGCAGATTTTGTCTATCCTGCCACAGCTGAAAAATGAAGATGAGATTATTGTTTCCGACGATAGACCAGGCGGTACAACAGAAAGAATAGTCAAACGAATTGCCGCCCAGGATAGCAGAGTCATATGGGTCGAGGGCAAAAACAAGGGCACTGTGGCGAATATAGTCAATGCCTTGCGCTATTGCAAGGGGGATAAGATTTATTTTTGCGAGCATAAGGATGTTTGGTTGCCGGATAAAATAAAGCGTGTGGAGGAAGCCTTTGACCAAGGGGCAGATTTAGTGCTGCATAACGCTTATATAGCTGACGAGTATTTAAATATCACTGACTACTCACTTTTTCAGAAGGCTTCGGTGACAAAGCATAGATTAGCTAATATTAACAAAAATTCATACTTTCTTTCCTGCATTGCCATAAGGCGCAAAATGCTTAAAAAAATCATGCCTATACCAAGAAGTGTACCCTCAGTGGGTCAATGGATAGGGCTTATTTGCTCCGTTTACGGCAAGAGGACATTTATTGATATTCCCCTTATTTATTGCCGCATGAATAAAAAGCAGCGAGCTGCCTTTGAAAGTAATCTTAAAATCGACGGCAGAGGTAAAAGGGTACTCATATCAAAGCTGTATAAAAGAATAATCACGGGAAATTAAATTGAAAACTAAAGCTAAGGACTTTCGCAGATTTTGTCTGACGAAAGTCCTTTTGTTATTTTACATTGTCTCTAAAAGCTCGTTTACAATAGCTTCCCATTGCTCAAAGGAGCGTGAGCCGGTATAGCTTTCGCCTACAACCTTACCGTTTTCGTCAACAAATATTGTCTCAGGCACAGCATAAACCTCATCTAACTTAATATAATTAAGTGACTCACTGGGCAGAAGATTTAAATAAGTCACACCGGTGCTCTCAATAACATCTGCGGCATCCTCTAAAAGGAACTCGTTATAAGCTCCGTCACCGTCGTTAGTGACATCACTGATAATGCCCACAACCTGAAAGCCCTTGTCGGCGTACTTTTTACTTAGCTTTTCAATGTCGGGCATTTCACCTATGCAAGGAGTGCAAAAGGTTGCCCAAATGTTTATCATTGTCAGCTTCTTGCCTTTAAAAATATCGCTATTATACTTTTTGCCTGTCATGTCAACGGCGTTAAAGCTCTCGAAAGAGCCTGTTTCAAGGCCGTCTATATTTTCCTCGGGCATTCTAAGTGCGTTTGCTTCTGCCTTAGTTGTTGTGGTGACACCGCCATCTGAGCTGTCATCACCGTCACCTGAGCAGGCGGCAAAGCAGGTAATAATAAAGCAAAGACTTAAAACAATTGCTAAAAGCTTTTTCATAAGTTAACACCTCAAAAGATTATTTTTCTTTTTTTAGTCCTGAAATTAATTTTATAAATCCGCCTTTTGTACCGTTGCACATATCCAAAATGCCGTCAACGCTCTTTTGTGAAATTAAGCCACCTGTTGAGGCACTAAATGAGCGAAGGGGCATATCCTTAATGGACTCAGTTATCATTTCCGGATTTTCTGCGCTGAGAGATATGATTTTAGCACCGCCTGACAGGGCACCGTAAAGGAACTTACCAAAGGGGCTGACTGCAACCTGTGAAACTGAGCAGTTAATTGTCAGCTCACCCTTTTTAAACTCGCTGTTGTCAGGCAGGCTCTTTCCGAGTACAGATATAAATTGCTTTTCGGGGATAGTTGCCATTGAGTCAACAGTGTAATAAATAGGTGCGGTTTTTCTGTAGTCCGGCACTAAAGCGTCGGGCTTTGCTGTCACAACCTGAACTGCCTCGTAAAGACGGCTGTCTCTTGAGGAGGCTGCAACAATAATTTTGTATGTGCCGCTCTCTGCGTGCCAATCATTAATATTGACATTGTAATAGCTAAAGGCTCTGTCATCAAGAGTGATTGAAACTCTCTTTTCTTCACCGGCTTTAAGATAAACCTTTTTAAAGCCCTTAAGCTCTCTGTCGGCTTTATAAATTGTGCTCTCAGGTGGGCAGACATATACCTGTGCAACCTCTGCACCGGCTCTGTCGCCTACATTTTTAAGAGTGAAGGAAACAGTTAAGGTGTCGCCCTCGTTAATTTCCTTGCTTGACAGCTCAATGTCCTTATATTCAAATTTAGTGTAGGAAAGGCCGTGACCAAAGGGATATTGAACAGATTTTTTAGCCTTGTCAAAGAAGCGATAGCCTACGAAAATACTCTCTCTGTATTCTACTGTTCTCGGGCCCATGGGGAAGTATTTTGAAACAACATTGTCTTCATTATTGAAGGGATAGGTCTCAGCTAATTTACCGCTGGGGTTAACATTGCCGTAAATAATGTCATATGCTGCCTCGCCGCCTGCTTGACCGCCAAGGTACAAATTAAGAATTGATTTAACCTTGCACTCCCATGTGTCAATTTTAACAGGTGAGCCGCCTGAAAGGACAACAATAATATTTTCGTTAACCTTTGAAAGCTCCTCTACAAGAATATTATGGCTCTTTGGAATGTTCATATGCTTTCTGTCAAAGCCTTCACTCTCAAAAGCGTCAGTCAAGCCGATGAACACAAGCACAGCGTCCTTGCCCTTTGCCACCTTAACAGCCTCGTCAATGAGCTTTTTACTGTAGCCGTCACCTTTAAGTGAATAGCCGGGAGCATATGCGAAGGATTGACCCTCTTTTCTCATAGCCTCAGTGAAGGACACTGTTTTATATGCGTTAATGTGGCTGGAGCCTGCACCTTGATAGCGGAGATTTTTTGCAAGTGCGCCAATGACGGCAACTCTCTGCTTTGAGTTTAAGGGCAATGTGCTATCATTGTTTTTCAAAAGCACAGCTGAGTTTGCAGCTGCCTTTCTTGTTAAAGCATGGTGCTTTTCAAAATCCGGTCTATATGCTTTGCCCTCGTTCTCTTTAGCTTCAAAGGCAAACTTTATCATGCGAAGGGCAACCTTATCAAGGTCTTTTTCATCGAGAGTACCATTTTTAACAGCCTCAACAATATGCTTGTCGTTCATGCCGTTGTTACCGGGCATTTCAAGGTCAAGACCGGCTTTTATGCCTTCGATTCTGTCGTTGACTGCACCCCAGTCGGATACAACTATTCCCTTAAAGCCCCACTCGCCTCTGAGGATATCGTTTATCATTCTTTTGCTCTCGCCAACATAAGTGCCGTTGAGCTTATTATAGCTTGACATAATCGTGGTGGGCTGCTCGGTTTTTACTATGTACTCGAAAGGTGAGAGGTATATTTCACGAAGTGCTCTTTCATCAACGATGGTGTCAATGCACATTCTGATATGCTCTTGATTATTAGCGCAAAAATGCTTAAGGCTAACACCGACACCCTCTTTTTGAACGCCGTGAACAAAGGCCGCACCCATTCTTCCTGCAAGGTGGGGATCCTCTGAGATATATTCAAAGTTTCTGCCGCAAAGGGGGCTTCTCTTTATATTTACGCCCGGGCCAAGGACTGTTGTAACCTGATAAGCCTTACACTCATCTGCTAAAGCTGAGCCTATTTCTTCAAGAAGCGAAGGGTCCCATGAGCTTGCTGTTGTTACAGCTGTTGGGAAGCAGGTTGCTATCTCAGATTTTTGCATAATGTTTGTGCCTGCTGTTTGCATTTCTTTTCTTAAACCGTTAGGGCCGTCGCTCATCCAAACTGAGGGGATGCCTAAACGGTCAATGGGCTTTGTTTTCCAAAAGGTAAGACCTGAGCAAAGGGAAGCCTTCTCCTCAATAGTGAGCTGCTCAAGAATTTCCTGATAATTTCTTTCAGCCATAAAAATTTTTCTCCTTACATTTTATTTTATTTATAATATCGTACCAAAAAACACAGGAAATTTCAATAAGAAATAGGCAAAATCTGTAGAAAAAAGTACAAATATTAAATAGGTGTGCCGAAATTAAAGATAAATTAAAATTTTAAGTGGCTTTTATTGACAAATTGCCCTTAGTAGAATATCATTAACCTATAGGATTTTAACATCAAGTGAGGTAAAATATGGAATTAATAACATCAATTTCAAGGATAGTTTTGCCCTTGATAACGGCAGTGCTGCTTATAAAATGTATATTGACCTTGTGGTTAGGTCACCCAAAGGAAAAGACCTATGGATATATAACGGATATGCTAAGCGGTGAAAGACACGCACTTAATATGTGGGAGACCTCCATTGGCAGAAGCTCCACATGCGACATAAGCTTAGATTATGACAGTGTCTCTCGTGTGCAGGCGGTTATCACAAGGCGCATTGACGGCTGGTATATTTATGATACCTTGTCTAAGTCCGGCAACAAGGTGGGCGGCGAAAAAATAAGCAAAAAGCAAACTATAGAAAACGGCGATATTATCACAATGGGTAAGGTGCGTTTTCGCTTTGAGGTTGCCGATGACCCTGTTATAAGAGTGGGTAAGAACAAGAAAAAAGGCTCTAAGTCCTCATCTCGTGCTGCCGGTGGCGGTACGCATGAGAGGGTGAAGACCGCCTATAGTCAAGCTCCTGCCACGGCACAAAGAGCAAAGAGAGTGGATTCCTACACCTTAGAGACACCAAAGGGCGCAAAGAAATCAGTTCGCCGCATAACACAAAACTGCCTTGTCAATAAGGACACAGGTGAAATATTTATCCTTTGCGGCAACGAGGTTAAAATAGGCACATCCTCACGCTGTGACATTAGGCTGAAAAGTAAGGCTGCTTCAAAGCTTCATGCTGTCGCTGTGCTTTATGAGGACGGCTGGGCAATTGAGGATGCCGGCACAGGAAAGACTCTCTTAAACGGAAAAAGAGTCACATCACCACAGCTGTTATTTGATGGGGATATTATTTCCCTTGCCGACGCAAGACTTTATTTTGTGGTTAAAACAAGAGTGATATCTTAAAGGAGGGATATAATTGCAAAACTCTAATATTAGAAAAAATGTCAGCCGTGGTGACAAGGTTAGACGAAAATATAAATATGTTGACAGAAGCTTTATGCTGTTTTTACTCACATCATTTCAGGTTATATCCTTCACTCCTGTTATTTTTGGCGGCGATGAGGTTGACTATGTTACAGCAGGACTGCTTTTAATATACATAGTTTTTCAGTGGGTCTATGTGGGCTTTATGAGAGTGGCAATAAAAAAGGTCAACTTTGAGCTGGAGTTTATCGCTTTCTTTTTAAGCGGCTTAGGTCTATGCCTTCAAGCGAGTGTTGCCCCTGACGGAATGTTAAAGCAGCTTGTAACTGTTTTTGCAGGTGTCTTTGTCTATGATATCCTTTTGTGGTTTATTATGGATGTTAAAAGGGTTATGTTTGTCAGAACACCTCTTGCAATTTTTGCACTATGCTTTTTGGCCGGCTCATTTATATATATTAAATATTTTGTGGGTGACATTAACGGCGCATATAACTGGCTGGTGTTTAAGGGCTTTTCACTTCAGCCCTCGGAGTTTGTTAAGATAGCCTTTATATTTGTCGGTGCTGCAACCTTAGACAAGCTTCTCACTGCCAAAAATATTTATATGTATGTGCTTTTCTCCATGGGCTGCATAGGTGTGCTTTTCCTTATGAAGGACTTTGGCACAGCACTTATATTCTTCTTTACATTTATAGTCATATCCTTTATGCGCTCAGGCGATTTGAGAACCATAATATTTATTTGTGCTGCGGCACTTATAGGTGCAGTGCTTATAATTTATTTCAGGCCTCATGTTGCTGCCCGCTTTGCCGCCTACAGACATGTTTGGGACGATGTTTACGGCAAGGGCTATCAGCAGACGAGAGTGCTCATATATGCTGCCTCAGGCGGTCTTTTCGGCTTAGGTGTGGGCAATGGCTCACTTCGCAATGTCTATGCCGCCACAACAGACCTTGTCTTTGGCCTTATCTGTGAGGAGATGGGTATGTTTATTGCCTTTATGGTGGTGCTCGCCTTTGCGTTTATTGCTATTTATGCCGTTATCAGCTCAAAAAGTGCGCCTTCAACCTTTTATTCCATAGCTGCCTGCTCTGCCTCGGCAATGCTCCTTTTCCAAATATGCCTAAATATTTTCGGCATAACGGATTTGCTGCCCTTAACAGGTGTAACCCTGCCCTTTATTAGTCAAGGCGGCTCAAGTATGATATGCTCCTGGGCACTGTTTGCCTTTATTAAATCCGCAGACATAAGAGCGTACCCCACACTATATAAGACATAAGTTAGATTTTAAGGTGGTTTAAAATGCGAAACACGACAAAAAGAACTTATATAATAATTTTTCTCATTCTTGCCTTTTTCATTGGCCTTGGCATAATGATTTATTCCTTTGTTATAAACGGGGGCACATGGGCGGCTAACAGAGCCAATGCCCACATATATAAAAATGGTGAGCTTACTGTTGCCGGCACTATTTACGACAGCGACGGTGAAATCCTCGTTTCAACGGAAAATGGCAAAAGAAAGTATAACAGCAACTATAATAAGAGACTTTCAACCTTGCATGTCGTCGGTGACTCGGCAGGGTACATTGCCACGGGAGTGCAAACTCTCTATCGCTCAAATTTAATAGGCTATAACTTTATTGACGGCATATATAAAACCCTGTCAAGTGATGAGGGCGTTGATATTAAGCTGACTATAGACGCCGATGTTTGCGCCGAAGCCTATAGTGCGATGGCAGGCAAAAAGGGTACTGTAGTAGTATATAATTATGAAACAGGGCAGACAATATGCATGGTGTCTTCACCCACCTATGACCCGGAAAATAAGCCTACGGATATTGACACAAATACTACAGGCAAATATGACGGCATATATATGAACAGGGCTTTATCAGGCGTTTTCACTCCCGGGTCAACCTTTAAGGTGGTGACGGCTATTTGTGCAATTGAAAATATCCCCGACATTTATTCGAGAAAGTTTAAGTGTACAGGCAAAAAGACCTTTGGCAGCGGCGATGTTATTTGCAACGGCGTACATGGTACCTTAACCTTTGAAAGGGCATTGAATGTATCGTGTAACAGTGTTTTCGCTGAGCTGGCAAATGAGGTTGGCAAGGATAAGCTCACTGAAACAGTAAGAGCCTTGGGCTTTGGCAAAAGCGTAAAAATCAGCAAGGCTAAAACTGTCAGGAGCACCTTCGATGTTTCAAACAGCACAAAGCTTGACTTAGGCTGGGCCGGCATAGGTCAATATACTACTTTGGTAAACCCATGCCAAATGCTTATGCTCATGGGCGCAATAGCAAATGGCGGCGAGGCTATGACACCCTATATTGTTGAGGAATCCTCGGAAATAGTTGACAGCAAAAACAGAGTCAACACAAATATTAAGCTAAGTGAGGACACTGCCGCAAAGGTGAAAAAGCTACTTCGCTCAAATGTTGCGAATTATTATAGTGATAATAAGTTCCCAAATCTTGAAATGTGCGGCAAGACAGGCTCAGCTGAGGTCTCCAACGGTAAGAGCCACGCTTGGTTTGTGGGCTTTAGTCAAAAGAAAGGCTTTCCCTATGCTATAGTTGTGTGCCTTGAAAATGGCGGTATAGGCTATAATGATGCTATACCTGTTGCAAATAAGGTTATGCAAAAGGTATTAAGTGAGGTTAATTGATTAAGGTTGACTTTTTATGCCAACTATGTTAGAGTAAGTCTGTCGCTTTTGCGGCACAAATAAATTTATCACGGAGGAAAAGACATATGGATATTAAGGGTACCAAAACCGAACAAAATCTTCTTGAGGCATTTGCAGGTGAAAGCCAGGCAAGAAACAAGTACACCTATTTTGCTTCAAAGGCTAAGAAAGAGGGCTATCAGCAAATAGCCGCAATTTTTGAGCAGACAGCAAACAATGAAAAGGAACACGCAAAAATGTGGTTTAAGCTTCTCGGCGGACTCGGTGACACAGCCGAAAACCTTGCAGCCGCTGCGGCAGGCGAAAATTATGAGTGGACAGATATGTATGACCGCATGGCTAAAGAGGCAGACGAGGAAGGCTTCCATGACATTGCCAATAAATTTAGAATGGTTGGCGAAATAGAAAAGAGTCACGAAGAAAGATATCGTGCCCTGCTTAACAATGTTGAAATGCAAGCAGTCTTTGAAAAGAGCGAGGAGACCATGTGGGAGTGCCGCAACTGCGGACATCTTGTTATTGGCAAGAAAGCACCTGAGGTTTGCCCTGTTTGTGCTCATCCCCAAAGCTATTTTGAGGTTAGAAAAGAAAATTATTAATAGAGACAGTGATTTAATTTTGAGCAGCTCCATAGTGGGCTGCTTTTTTTGGTACTCTGCCGAAAAGGGAATGTGTAATATCACTAAAAAGTGAAAGCAGCATTTTCCTTTGGCATCAAGGCTTTAGTAGTACCGAAAAAAGGAAGTGACATAAAATCATCAGTTATAACTGATAAAATGGGTAAAAATAATGATTTTATAAGTTATAACTGATAAAAATTAAAAATAAGAGTTGTTTATCAGTTACAACTGTGGTATACTATCCTTGTAAAGAAGAAAAGGAGGTAGTGGACTTGATAAAACGAGAAATGTATATGAAAAAAATCCGCCCCTTTATAGGAACAGATTTAATAAAGGTTGTGACAGGTATTCGCCGCTGCGGAAAATCTGTAATGCTGGATTTAATAAAAGAGGAATTAATAGACCGTGGCATTGACCCTGCACAGTTTATATCAATAAACTTTGAGGATATGAACTACTCTCATTTGCAAAATGGCAGAGCCTTACACGATGAGATAACCAAAAGAGCGAAGGATATTGACGGCAAGGTTTATTTGTTCTTTGACGAAATTCAAGAGGTCAAGGACTGGGAGAAATGTATCAATTCCTTTCGTGTGTCATTAAACTGCGACATATATATAACAGGCTCTAATGCAAAGCTTTTGTCAGGTGAGCTTTCCACTTATCTTGGCGGACGCTATGTGGAGTTCGTTATTTACCCATTTTCCTTTGGGGAGTTTATCGAGCTTTACGGTACTGTTGCGGCAGGTGCCACAAGGGAAGAATGTTTTAAAAAATATCTTCTTTTAGGCGGTATGCCATATCTTTCCAATATTAAGTTTGAAGATGCACCTTCAAAGCTATACCTTAACGATTTGTTTAATTCGGTTCAGCTAAAGGATATTGTCAAGCGTAACAATATCCGTGATGTGGATTTGTTGGAACGCATTATATCATATGTTATTGCTAATGTCGGTACTACCTTTTCGGCATCCTCTATATCTAAGTTTTTAAAAAATGAGCAGCGAAATGTTGCCCCTGAGACGGTTATAAACTATATTAAGTATTGCTGTGACGCTTATTTGTTTTATCAGCTTAAGCGTGAGGATTTGCAAGGCAAGGAGATTTTATCCTCAAAGGAAAAATATTATATTGCCGACCACGGTATTCGTGAAGCTGTCTTTGGTGGCAACATGAGAAATATCAACCTTGTATTGGAAAACATAGTCTATTTGGAAATGCTGCGTCGTGGCTATAAGGTGACTGTGGGCAAGGTCGGTGATAAGGAAATTGACTTCGTTGGTGAGAAACAAGGCGAAAAGCTATATGTTCAGGTGGCTTATCTTTTAGCGAGTGAGCAGACAATAGAGCGTGAGTTTGGCTCTTATGAAAATATCAAAGACAACTATCCAAAATATGTCATATCTTTAGATGAGTTTGACATGAGCCGTGACGGAATAAAGCATTGTAATATTAGAGACTTTTTATTAAAAGATAATTGGGAATAACAAAAAAGCAGACCAAAGGATTTTACCAATGGTCTGCTTAAGTTTT
>CAZDEL010000044.1:0-15561 GCA_964504475.1 uncultured Faecalibacterium sp.
TAGCTATATTCTTCCCGTTTTTCGGTGCGGCAATATTGTTACAGTCAAAGCTTAACGATTACTGCGAGATGGAAAAATGCCTTGACTAAGTATAAAAAGTTTGCTATAGTATTCATATAACCAATAAAAATAAGAGGTGACGAATATGAAGAAAGCTTTATCATTAATTCTTGCACTGTCAATTTTAATGTGTACCTTTAGTTTTAGCTCTTTTGCAGCTAAGACTAAGACCGAGACTCTTTTTGATGAGGTCGAGGAAACGAAGGAGTTGACCGTTAAATTCAGAACAGGCATGCTCCCTGAGTTTGGCTCAGCCTATTCTCCGGTGAACACCTTGTATATAAAAGGTGACGAGGTCGCTTATGACTTCAACAACGGCTTTATTGAGCTTCGCACTGTTGTGCAGCAGGATAAGCTTTTCAGTTATATAACTTCCTTCCCTTTTATACATATGGAGACTACTGACTTAAAGTTAGGTGACACAGATGTTTGGTCAACAATAACGAGCCTTTCAAATTTCACAATGGACTTCCTCGTTTTTGTCAAAAGCTATAACACCACAATTGACGGTGTCAACTACTATGTTGAGGAGTTTAGCGACAGAGGCTCTGTTATTAACAGCTTCTTTTATGTGGGCGACGAGCTTAAAGTCTTAAAGGCTCAGGACTTCGCTAAGGGCACTATTCAATATACCTATTTTGAGAGTGTAAAGGCAAGTGCTCCGGATGATGTGTTCGTTTTGCCATCGGTCAGCTTTGATTTAACAGCTGTAATGAAATTCCTTTTATCAATTTTCGCATAAAAATCAGCCGAGTGTTTACAGGTTCAAGCCTTAAACACTCGGCAGCTTTTATAAAATCATTTTAACCTGACTTATGCTGTCAATAATATAGTCGGGTGTCTTATCCTTTGGCGTGGCGGATTTATCATGTCTTAGCCAGGCGCAGGGTATACCCGCGTTCACAGCACCGGCAATGTCTGAGGAAAGAGAGTCACCCACCAAAAGCACCTTAGATATGTCGCTTTCGCTTATGTGAGAGAGGACATAGGAAAAATATTCCTGTCGAGGCTTTTGATAGCCTATGGTCTCGCTGACAAAAATATCCTTAAAAAAGGGGAGTACACCGGCCTTAGTAAGACGCTGCTTTTGAGTTTTCTCTATGCCGTTGGTCACTATATACATTTGGTACCCGCTGTCACGAAGCTCAATTAAAAGCTCCTTTGCCCCGGGGAGCAAACTGCCACCTTTGGCAAGGTATGACAAATAACGCTCATTGACCTTAAACGGGTCTTCCTTGGAAACATAGCCGATTTTCTCGAAGAAAATGCTAAAGCGTACCTTCTTTAAGGTCTCCTTGTCGATTTCCCCCTTTTCAATATTCTTCCAAAGCTGCTGATTAATTTCCTTATATGCGGCAATATTTTTTTCGTTTTTTTCAAGAGCGCAATCCTCTAATATCCCGCAAATTGCAGCAGTCTCATCTCTTTTAAAATCTAATAAGGTCTCGTCTGCGTCAAAAAGCAGGGTAGTATATTTTTTCATTTTTATCATCCTTTTATGTGTTCTAAGGCTATTTTACTATAGCTCACCCTGGGTGTCAATGCTCATAAGGGGGCTTTTAAAAAATTTGCTCATATATATTTGATAAATTTTTCCATTTCCTATTTACTTTTTCTTTTATTATGATAAAATGATATTTGTATAATTATGTGGAAAGGAACGGGTATGATTATGGAAAATAATGCGTTTTCTCAGGGAATAGCTCCTGGCGGCTTGAGAGACCAGCCGGAGATAAAGCTACTCGTTTGTTATCTGTTAAAAAATTTAGATAAGAGCTTGACAAGAACTCAAATCAATGAGATATTGCAGGAATATAGAATCGCTAACTATTTTGAGGTCAACAGCGCAATTAGCGAGTTAGTTTGTGCAGGTCAGGTCACATCGGAAATAGTTGATGCCGATGAGCTTATAACCATAACCTCAAAGGCAAAAATTGATGTGGCGAGAATCGAGCGTTCCCTGCCAAGAAGTATAAGAGAAAAGGCTGTTAACGCAGCTTTGAAAATATTAAAAAGAGACAGAATAAAAAAGGAATCTAAGGTTGAGGTTCAAAAGCTTGAGGATGGGGGCTATCATGTTAGCTTAGAGGTCTTTGACATGGACACACAGCTGCTTAGAATAACCCTATATGTCGCAGATGAAAGACAAGTGGAAATAGTTAAAGAAAACTTTTACAACAATGCTGTTACAATCTATTCCGATGTTATATCATCTTTGACAGTCGAGTGATATCTTTTCTCTTTTAAAGGAGCCTTTATACTATGAAAAAGAAATTTTGGATGTTTTTCCTTGCAACTATAGTGCTTTTGGGTACTGTAGGGGGTATGTACTTTAAATTTATACATCAAAGCACCTACACGGTCTTTGTGGAAAGCTTTGACCATGGCATAATAACAGTCGATAACGATAAGACATCAGGCAGCAACAAAAAGTTTTCCTTCAAGTGTAAAACAGGCAAGGAAGTTACATTTAATATAAACCCTGAGCGTACCGACACAACATATTATAACCTTGATAAGCTCACCGTTAACGGTGCAGATGTAACAAAGGATGTCAACATGATGCAATATAAAGCTGTTGTTGAAGGCAAGATGACAGTCATTGCATCCTTTAAAAAGGGCAAAAGACCCAGCGGCAGCAAATCAGACAAGCTTGCCCTTGATGTTGATGAGCCGCAAATTATGACTCCCCTTGATGACGGATATTTAGGCTCGGTTGCAGCTTATGATATTAAGGACCCATCTATAATTTATGACGAAAAGAGCGGCTACTATTATTGCTTCTGCTCTGACAATGTGGTCATAAAGTCAACAGACCTTGTTAATTGGGGCGGCAGGACAACCTACTTCCCACATGACATAAGCGCACAAAGCAATGCAATTATGTCCTTCTCGGCCTTTGACTGTGTCAGCGAGTGGGCAAAGGAGCACGGCTATGGTGATGATGAGCTTTACTCCGACTCAAACGAAGACAGAACACCACTTGCACCTGAGATAGTCAAGGTGGGAAGCACCTATTACTTATACTTTGGTTTGTCAAAAATATCACAGGCAAACGAGTCGGCAATATTCTGCGTTAAGACCACTGATTTGGAAAAGGCTATAAATGACAAGGAATGGGATGAGGTAGGACTCGTCATAAGCTCATGTGGCAGACATGCCGGCACTGAAAAGGACAAGGACGGAAAGAAAAAATCTGTCTCAGCTCAATATGATGCTGCAAACGCTGTACACCCAAGTGTTTTACTTACAGATGATGGTCTGTTTATGGCATATGGCGGTTATTACGGCAGAGGAAATATCCAAGGCGGCATATATTTAATAGAGCTTAACAAAAAGACAGGTCTTCTTAAAAAGGACAGCACTTATAACACTCAAGGTGATAAAATATCAACTCTCCACGGTGAAGATGTCTATTGCACAGGAAAGCTTATTGCTTCACCGGGGCGCATACCGGCATTGACAAAAAAGGACGGCAGCTTAGTTACAGGCTGCGAATTAGCATATAATAAAACCACAGGATATTACTATATGTTTATAACCTATGGCAATGAGGGCACAAATTACAATGTGAGAGTTGCCAGAAGCAAAACCATAGACGGTGAATATGTGGATATCCTCGGTGAGAGCATGAGCGAGTTTGCCTCTAAAATGGGCAAGTCTATGTATGACAAGGGAACCTTGCTTTTAGGTGGATATAACTTCCTAATGAGTAGCTCCGGCTCAGTGGTTTACTCCAATATAGGCAGAGCGTCCATAGGCTCACCGTGTATAGTCAAGGACAAAAAGGGCAGCTTGTTTATTGCGAGTCAGTCTCAGCTGTTTTATAAGGCGGGCACAGATATCACTACAGGTACTCTTGCCGCCGAAGAAAACTCCATAACAGATGTAAACACTCAGCCTGCCTTAGAGGTTAGACAGCTTTCCTTTACAAAGGACGGCTGGCCAATGGCTCAGCCTGAGGTCTACTCCGGCACTAAGGCTCAAACGAAGATAAAAATGACCTCTCTTTATGGTAACTGGGATGTTATAGTCTTCTCTAAGGGTGGCAACAGTGATGACTATAAGGCTGTGGAAAGAAGCACCTCTCAGGTTGTCACTATCCATGAGAGTACAGTAATATCACAAAACGCTATCTCTAAAAATAAAAAGCTCACCACCGTTGGCGCATTGTCTAAAAAGGAAGGCTATTACACCATAGCCGTTGACGATGTAAGCTACAGCATTTATCCTACAGTGCTTTGGGATTGGGAGCTTAAAGAGGGCAGCATAGTCTTCACAGGCTACGGCGAGGACGGCAGCACCATTTGGGGCAAGAAAAATGTTTCAGACTCACTGGGCATATACACAGACGCTTTCTATTATGTACTCGGGCAGACAGATGAGCTTACACGCTCAAAGTACACCAAGAAAATTGACAAAATCAGCAGCAACCCATCACAATATGACATTGACACAATGACAGGTGAGATGATAGACAGCATCTTTTCCTCAGAGGAATAAAGGTATAATTTAAGCACCTTTGCAAAGAATATTTGCAGAGGTGTTTTTATGTGCTTAAATAAAAAGATTAAACTGTTTTTATGTGTTTTACTTGTGCTGTCAGTGAGCTTTTCCGGTCTATATTTTATGCCCGATGGCATAAGAGACAGCACCCATGCAATATCCGCACTGTCAAAGTTAGGCTCAAGGGGCGACGAGGTCAGGCAAATCCAAAAAAAGCTAAAGGAGCTGGGCTATTATACAGGCTCAGTTGACGGCATATATGGCAGCGGTACTCAAAAGGCGGTCAAAGCCTTTCAAAAAAATTGCGGCATAACTGCCGATGGCATTGCAGGGCCTAAGACCTTGAAGTTTTTAGGTCTTAGCTCATCTTCGACTTCATCGTCTAATCAAAGCTCATATAGCCAAAACGACATTACCTTATTGGCAAAGCTCATAGCGGCAGAGGCAAGAGGCGAGAGCTATAAGGGTCAGGTCGCTGTCGGTGCTGTTGTACTCAATAGGGTGGAGCACTCATCTTTTCCCGACAGCATTGCAGGGGTCATATATCAAAAGGGCGCTTTTTCCTGCGTCAACGACAGCAATTGGAGTGTTGCGCCTAACGAGACATCTCTTAAGGCGGCAAAGGATTGCATTAACGGCTGGGATCCAAGTGGGGGAGCAATATACTATTATAACCCCAATAAAACCAGCAATGCCTTTATGTTTTCAAGACCTGTTATTACGGTAATAGGAAACCATAGGTTTTGCAAATAATATAAAGCAGGTGAAAGCAGTAAAGGCTCATCACCTGCTTTTCTATTTTTAGTCTAAGCCTTGACGAGTAAAAGCATATCTGCTAAAATATAGAAAAAGCTATGTTAGGAGAAATAACATGATAAAAAACAGAACAGTCTTCGTGCAGAAGTATATCTATTACATATCACTTTTAATTTATATTATGGCGACTGTTGCAGGCTGGTTTGGCATATCAGCTGACACAACGAGAATCAAAATTGATAAAACCTCCCATGAGCAGCAAATAACCGGCTGGGGTACATCGGGCTGCTGGTGGGCGCAAAAATTAGGCGAGTGTGACACCACAGATGAGGTCACAAAGCTCCTTTTCAGCGAGGAAGGCTTAGGGCTTAACATCTATCGCTATAACATTGGCGGCGGTGAAAAGGACAACCCTAACGCTCGACTTGACCCCAACTCATCAAGGAGCACTGAGAGCTTTTTGGTTTGGGACGAAGAAAAAGGTGACTGGGTCTATGACTGGAATAAGGATGCGGCTGCTCAAAGGGTGCTTAAGACAGCCTTAAGCTACGGCTGCATTGACACTGTTGTCATGTTCGCTAACTCACCTCACTACTCTATGTGCGTGTCCGGTCAGGCATCAGGTGGTCTTGAGCCGGCACAGTCTAACCTTAAAAAGGAATGCTATCAAGATTATGTTGACTACTTCCTTGACATAACTCAGCACTTTATAGACATGGGTGTGCCTGTTAAATATATAAGCCCCATAAATGAGCCTCAATGGGATTGGGGCGGCGATTGGGTCGGTCAAGAAGGCTGCCACTATGAAATCAATGAGGCAATTGAGCTTATTCATATGTTCGCTGTTTCAATTAAGCAAAGAAATATGCCAATTAAGCTAAGTGTCCTTGAAAGCGGTCAGGTTGGCGATCATGCTATGGATTGCATGGATCTTTTATGGGCAGACGAGGACATTCGTGATGTGCTCGGTACATATGCGTACCATAGCTATTGGACTGACGGCAATTGCCTTTTAAAGAAGGCCTTTGGCAAATATCTCGACAAGGAATATCCCACAGTCGAGGTGGAGATGAGTGAGTGGTGTGAGCTGCCCTGTCAGCACACTATAGATGATATTGATGGCGCACTTATTATGGCTCGTACTATTGGCGAGGACATAGCCTTGACAGGTGCTAACTCATGGTCAAGCTGGGTTGCCGTCAATGAGGGCGGTGATTATGCCGACTCAATGATAGCTATTGGCGACACCTATAATAAGTACACCATTGCAAAGAGATATTACTCAATGGCACACTACACTAAGTTTGTACCCATTGGAAGCTGTGCTGTGGATATCAGTCTCAGCGTCGCTGATGTCAAGTCTGAAAAAGCCTGGTGGAAGCAGTGGATAGACGACAAGGAATATGATGTTTATTTACTGGAAAACAACATGACTGTCTCAGCCTTTAAAACCCCCGAGGGTAAATTTGTCGCTGTCATTGTCAATGAGGGCGAGGATAAAAAGGTGTCCTTTAATATGCTGGGCTACGATATGAGTGTTTACACCACCGATAGCGAGAAAAGCTTAGAGCTGACAGCTGAAACTAAGGGCAACAAAAAAATCCAAATAGGTGCAAAGAGCATTACTACAGTTGTTTTTGAGCGTTAAGTCTTAGTTAAATAGAAATTTCAATTTCTGTCTTGACTTTTAACGATTTATTCACTATAATGTAGGTATAAAGGCGGCTTATACTTTCCGCTAAGTTATAAGGAGGAGATTCCGATGAAAAAAGTAATTTCAATTCTCTTGGTAGTGCTTGTTGCATTTTCAGCTTTGAGCATGGTTTCCTTTGCAGGCTCTGAGGTTCCGGGCCCAAGTGGAACATGCACCTGTGGTGAGCATATTGCATCACCTGACGGTGTTTGCCACTGCTGTCTCTTTTGCCCAAACATTGACAAAACTTATCTAACAGCTTGTGCTCAAGGCCCTGACGGCAATTATGACGGCGATCTTTGCTGCGGTAAGTGTACCGGTATGTTCCCTTGCTTCTGTGGCTGTAGCTGCTGTGATAACGAAGAAGAAGAGCCCAGCAACAACCCTATCGTTGGTAAGTGGGATGACATTTGGGATCAGGACGCACAGGACGATTTTGTTAACGGCTTCCAAAAGATTCTCAAGAGAATTTCAGACGTATTTGACAGCATCTTCGAAGCAATCTTCGAGTTCTTAAAGATTGATGGCGTTATTGGCAGAAACTAATGTCTGACACTTAGTAAAAAATTTAAAGCGTGGTTAGTTTTCACTTTGCCACGCTTTTTATTTTGGCATAAAAACAGGAGCTAAAACCGCCCTGACAATTATTAAAAAAATTTGAATAAACTATTGACTTTTATAAGACGCTGATATATAATGTAGTCATACTAAAGGTAAACTTTAGTAAATCTAAAATATGGAGGATACTATAATGAACGCTGATTTCTTTGATAAGTTCGAGTTTGTATGGCAGGCTCTTTGGGCTTGGATCTA
The DNA here is from genome assembly GCA_964504475.1 of uncultured Faecalibacterium sp. GTDB lineage: Bacteria > Bacillota > Clostridia > Oscillospirales > Acutalibacteraceae > UBA6857. The sequence continues at coordinate 7,829 of CAZDEL010000044.1, forward strand.
CAAGGTACTTGACTATTTCTATGGAGAAAAAGAAGATACCAACGAAGATGAAGCACCTGCTGCATAATTGTTCTTCACTTACCGGTTTAAACAATTGTTTAAAGAGAAAATACGCCACCATTTAGGTGGCTTTTTCTTTGCTCTTTAAACTAAAACTAATTATTAAAAATATTTGAATAAACTATTGACTTTTATAAACTGCTGATATATAATGTAGTCATACTAAAGGTAAACTTTAGTAAATCTAAAATATGGAGGATAATACAATGGACGCAAAATTCTTTGAGGTATTTGAGGATATGTGGGCATTCTTCTGGGAGTTCATCTATACTGTTGCTAACTACTTTGGTGTAGAAATCAGCAACCCCAACGCAAAACCTGAGGCATAATCTATAATTTAGATTAAACAATTGTTTAATAGACAAAGCCTGCCTTTATCGGCAGGTTTTGTTTTTCCTTCTTGCAACACTTAAATCAAAATGTGTTCAATTTTTGCTAAAACAATTAAACTTCTTAAATAAACATTGACAAAATGACTAATTTGATATACAATGTCCATCGTGGGGTAAAGAAATTCCCTAATAAAATATGAGGAGGAATGGTCATGAGCTTTTGGGATACTCTTGTTAATATGTTCGGACTCAATCATCTTGTAGAGCTTATTGAATGGATAAAGTCTTTATTTGCTTGATTTCATTTTTAGAGAGAACTATAAAATTTAAGGATAAAAATACCTTTGCCATCTGCTTTTAGTGGGTGGCAAATTTTTGCTTTTGAGACGGGATAAAAAACAGCTGCCGCTTTTCCTTTTTGGCTTTGCGGCAGCTTTGATTATTATTTAACTCTAACTTGAAGGGGAAGTGATATAGCCGACTCTGAGGTTATTGCGCCTTCCTCAAGGCAAAGGTAATATTGGTAATTGTCAGGCTCATAATAAAAATCTCCGTCGGGAATGGTGATGGTACAAACTATATCTCCACCAAAATCTTCTGTTATTTCGCAGGTTATATCCGCCGGAACCTTTTGTAAAAGTGTTGCGCCTGCCATTTGATAAACATATGCCTTTCCGCCAACAGGGTCAACACCAAAGTTATCACCGATTGTCAGCACAACCTCATCAAAAAACTCATCATCGGGAATCTCAGCAAGGTTATAGCTGCTTATTTTAAGATATGTTCTGCCATCGTCTGCCTTGTCACCGTTTTTCTTATTTGTCTTAACAAGTGTCGGCGCAGTAGAAGGCTCGGTGGTGGTCGTCTCAGTGGGTTCTTCCGTTGTGGACGGCTCAGTTGTGGTGGTCTCAGTTGTGGTCTCGGTGGTGGTTTCCTCAGTGGTCTCCTCTGTAGTCTCCTCGGTGGTTTCCTCTGTGGTGTCCTCCTGAGTTGTGGTCTCAGCGGTGGTGTGCTCAGTTGTGGTTTGAGCTGTTGTAGTGGCTTCGGTGGTTGTGGTGTCCTTATCCTTCTTTTTGCCTGAGACAAATATAAGAGCCACAACGAGAGCTAAGACTATTACAAGCCCCAAAACCAAGAAGTACCAATGTTTGCCGGCACCGCTGTCTTCCTCGTCCTCGGCAGGGTACTCATCATAATAAGACTCATCCTCTAACTCCTCAGGTGCTTCATATGTGTCAAAGCGCACCTCAGATTCCTGCTCGCCTATTTCAAAGGTACCCGTGTTAAAGGGTGCCTGCTCTGAGACATTTGCCGGCGAGAGAGCGTAGGCATGAAGCTCATCACCTAAAATAGACGGCTCGGAGTACCTGGCAAGGGGATTAAAGGCTGTGGCTTTAAATATTATTCCTGCAAGAGCCGAGTCAGCATTTTGCGGCGCAGGGAAAAGATCGCCTCTCATACACCGTGCGAAAGCCTGCTCTCTGTCAGGCAGAGACACCGCTTGTGGGTACGGCGGCAGGAAGGGCACACGGTTAAAGTTTAGCAGCTTATAAAGCAAAATGCCAAGGGAATATATGTCAGAGGAAATATCCGTCACGGCAGTTTTATTATAAAGCTCCGGGGCAATATAAGCAGAGGGGTCATTTGCATTGTGAAAAATTGAGTCAAATATGCCAAAGTCACCTAATTTATAGTTGCCAAAGGCATCAACATAGATGTTTTCACTTTTTATATCGTGGTGGATAACACCCGCTTGCCTAAAGCCGTCAAGGGCACAGCACATATCCTGGGCTAACTTTAGCACCTCGGTTTTGCTAATTGTGTCTAAATGGACATGACTCGCAAGGGGAGTGAGCAGCTCCATGAGCATGACAACATAAAAGCATGAGCTTTCACGGATAATGGTGAAATTGTCAAAGCGGACAATATTTTTGTTGCTCCTGAGTGAAAGCATTGTCTGCATATTTTTAGTTATTGCATCTTGTAAAATGTCCAGATATTCGTCAACATTTTTAAACTGACCGGAGGATATTACTGCACTTATTTCCTTTTCGTTTGACGGGAACTTGACAGTCTTAAGACCCATGTAGTGCATTTGTCCGTTTTCAGTTTTATAGACCTTATAAAACTTTGAGGTCTTGCCCTCGGATATTTTAGAGTCTATAAACCATGAAGAAAATAGTGGCTCTAATTCCTTAAGCTTTTCAATAGTCAATATAATCAGCTCCTTATTGCAAAATTATACACGCATATAATATCACGAATATCTTGTCAAGTCAAGATTGTAAATATTAGTCCTTTTTGAAAAAAATAAGTATAACCTCAATTGGCAATTTATACGAAAAGGTGAGTTAAGTTTAATACATTTTTTACATCTCAAAATTCACTTTCTATTGATTTACGAAGAAAAAAGATGTAAACTATTATAAAGGTAAAAATCTGTCGCATTATGTGGAATTTACTATTGAGTTTATCTCTAATTTTATTATATATAGGTGAAAAAAGTTGAAAAAAAGAGTTATTATTTTAATTGTAACGGCTGTGCTTTGTGCATACCCGCTTTTTAATATTATGGGAATTTTTAAAAATGAGGCTGTAGCTTCTCAGGACGATTTGTCAAAGGGCAGTGAGGTCATTGAGAGCCTGTCAGCTTATGATGTAAAGCAAGCTGAAAAAAATGTCAGAAAGGCGCAGCAGCAAAGAAATGACCCGGCATCTAAGGCCAATAAAATCAAAACAGTGTTAAGCCAGCTTCAAAGCGGCAAGACTACTTATAGGAAGGTTTTAAAGGATGTGTATATAGTGGGCGACTCACTTATGGACGGTTTGGAGGCTTATAATATACTTAACTCCAACCATCTTATAACCCAGGTCAGTGCCAGCTTATATCATCTTGACGGCAATGTGGATAAAATCATTGCCATGAACCCTCCTGTGCTCATTCTCCACTATGGTATAAATATGATAGCCACAGGTGAGTCATACCGCAACAACTATATTAAGATGTATACGAGAATAATAAAGGAGCTTAAAAAAGCCTTGCCTGACACACGCATAGTTATCAGCGGACTTTTCCCTGTGGATAGGTCTATTGCAAAGGCTGAGCGTTTCAGTCAGGTGTCCGCATATAATAAGGCACTCAAGACCATGTGCAAGGAATTAAAGGTTGAGTTTTTAGACTCGTCCAGCGTCCTTAAAGCTCATCCGGAGTGCTATGGCGGCGACGGAATACACTTATCAAAGGCATTTTACGAGAAGTATTGGCTCAGATTTATAATTCAAGAGTTGGAGATAGTTTAATGAGCAAGCAAAGAATATTTGAAATAATAAGCGTTGTTGCTTTAGTCGTGTTTATATTTATTATGTCCTTTGAGCCGGGCTATAGTGACAAGACTGCCCAGCAGGTTGCGCAGACAGTGACAAAGAGCTTTGATGTGACCTCATTAAAGCAATTTAAGAAAAACGAGATTATTCGGGAGTTTGATATAAGCCTTGACGGGGCTGACTCCTTTGTGTACTATGCTGACGATGCGGTAATGAATGTCAGCGAGCTTTTAATAATAAAGTTAAAGCAAGATGTGTCAGCTGATGACATAGTTGATAAAATCCAAAGTCGTGTCAGTGAAAAGCAGGTGCTTTTTGAGGGCTATGCACCTGAGCAAAGTGCCCTGCTTGAGGAGTATGTCTTATATCAAGGCAATGGCTTTATATTTTATGCCGTAGGCGACAATGTCACCGAGGCGCTTTCCGCATTTAAATCGAGTGTAAGATAATAACCGTGAGGTGTAGCAATGGTCTTTAGCAGTGCCGTTTTCCTATTTGTATTTTTTCCCATTGTGTTGATTTTATATTTTTTGCCTGTAATTAAGGACACACAAAAGGATTTAAAAAAGAAGAATATAATATTGTTTTTGTCAAGCTTAGTTTTTTATGCTTGGGGTGAGCCGATTTACATAGTGCTTATGCTCATTAGCATTTTCTTTAACTATAACCTTGGCATAGATATTGAAAAGCACATGGACGCCCGCAAAAAGGCGAAGGCTCTTATGTGCTTTGGTGTTGTGTTTAATCTTTTCATGTTAGGCTTTTTTAAATATTCGGGCTTTTTGGTTGAGAACTTTGCCAATATCTTTGACATGGAGATAAAATATAACCCACTGCCCTTGCCTGTAGGTATATCCTTTTATACCTTCCAGATATTGTCATATGTTATTGATGTTTATAAGGGTGAGGTTAAGGCGCAGCACAGCTTTGTGGCATTTGGTGCGTATATATCCATGTTCCCGCAGCTGATAGCCGGCCCCATAGTGCAATATAAGGACATTGACAGACAGCTCTTTGACAGGACTGTGACTGTTGACAAGTTTTATGATGGCATTATTTACTTTATAAAGGGTCTTGGCAAAAAGGTTTTATTTGCCAACACAATAGGCGCAGTCTATAGCGAGATTGTGGCAGGGAAGATATCCTCATTATCTGCTGTCAGCTCATGGATAGCAGTCATAGCCTACACCTTGCAAATATATTTTGACTTTAGCGGCTATAGTGATATGGCAGTTGGTCTTGGAAAAATGATGGGCTTTGAGTTTGTGCAAAACTTTAATTTCCCATATAAGGCAACGAGTATAAAGGACTTTTGGTCAAGGTGGCACATTAGTCTTAGCACATGGTTTAGAGATTATGTTTATATCCCCTTGGGTGGCAACAGAAAGGGTACAGCCAGAACCATATTAAACACGCTTATTGTTTGGTCGCTTACGGGTCTGTGGCATGGCGCAGCGTGGAACTTCATAGCTTGGGGTGCATTTTACGGTGTACTTTTAATATTAGAGAAGTTTGTGCTAAAGGATGTGCTTAAAAAGATACCCATGGGCTTTAGATATGCCGGTACTATTATAGTTGTGATGCTGGGCTGGGTTTTATTCTCCGCGGAAAGTCTTGGCGACGCGGTGACATTAATAGGCTCAATGATAGGCTTTGGCGGCTCATTTATTGACTCACAAGCAAAATATCTTTTATCACAAAACATCTTTTTGATTGTCATTATGAGTCTTAGTGCTGTGGGCGTTTTTGATAAGCTGTCACAAAAAAATAAAGACAGCAGACTTCTTAAAGGCTGCAAGAGTATATTTTATCTCGGGGTTTTTGCCCTTTGCATAGCATATCTTATAAGTGAAAGCTATAATCCATTTTTATATTTCAGATTTTAATAAGGACGATAATTTATGTGTTCAGATAGAGAAGAAATCTATAACGAGGAAGAATTTAATAAAAGCACCTCAAAGGGCAAGCTGATAAGTCTTATAACAGTGCTAATATTTATCGTTGGCATATTTGGTGTGACAGGGCTGCACATTTTAGTTGATGATAAGGAGTTTTCCCAGAGCGAAAATCGTGTAATGGCACAGCTGCCGTCACTTACGCTGTCCGCCTTGGCAGATGGCAGCTTTATGGATGACTTTGAGGCTTATTTAAGCGATCAATTTCCCTTTAGAGATGCGCTGATATCAGCTAAGACCTTTAGCGACAGAACTATAGGCAAGACAAAGGAAAACGGTGTATATATTGGTAAGGACGGCTTTTTATTTGACAGCCAAAGCGAGTATAACGACACCCAGGTTAAGTCTATCACCGACGCTGTGTTAAAGCTGTCAAGTGAAAACAAAAAGCTTAAAAAGGCTTTTATCTTAGCGCCAAACTCATCATATATTTACAGTGACAAGCTCCCTGATTATTTGACTGTGGAAAATCAAAAGGAGCAAATCGAGAAGATTTACTCCTTAATAGATGATAAGAGTATAACTAAGCTTGATGTGTGCTCGCTTTTAGAGGGCTGTAAGGAAAAGTATGACTACCAGCTTTATTATAAGACAGACCACCATTGGACAACAAGGTCAGCTAAGGCGGTGTTTAATCTGCTCAATAAGCAGTGGCAGCTTAACACTTCCGGTACTGTTTACTTAGGTGAAGAAATAAAGCCTGAGTTTGCATATTATACGGTGTCCTCGTCTTTTGAGGGTACTCTTTCCTCCTCGGCAGGAGTACACGACACCTATGACACTGTGGAAATTTGCGTACCGAAAAGCTCTCAGGGAACTTATGTAGTGGAGCTGGAGCAATCGGGAGTAAAAACAGCATCACTGTTTTTTAATGACAAGCTCAAAAACAAAAATCATTATGAGGTCTTTTTAGGCGGCAATTATGATAAGGTCATTATCACCACTGTGTCTAAGTCGGAAAACAGTCTGTTGCTTATTAAGGATTCCTATGCAAATTGCATGATACCTATGCTCACACCATATTTTAATAAGATTGTGGTCATTGACCCACGCTATTTAACAGATAGCTTTGACAGCATTTTGAAGGAAAACGATTTTACCCATTTGCTTTTCCTTTATAATCTTAATACTTTCCTTGAGGACGGCTCGTTGGCTGAGTGCTTGGCGAGTTGAGGAGACAGCGTACTTGAAAAGTTATCAAAATTATGATATCATTGCAATATCAAAAATTATGGAGATTACTATGGAAAAAATTTATAAAGCTATTTGTGCTGCCGCAAAGCGACATTCAGCAAATAAGGTTGTTCTGTACGGCTCGAGAGCAAGGGGCGACAACAGAGAAAAAAGTGATGTTGATATCGCTGTTTTTGGTATGCCTAAGTCTGAGCAAATTTTATTTGTGGGGGATATTAACGACATTCCAACTCTATTAAAATTCGATATTGTTTTTGTGACCGATGAGACTGACCCGGCACTCATGAATAATATATATAAGGATGGTGTTATAATAATGGATAAGCTTAGTGAAAAATTAAACAAGTTTGTTGAAGCTGTTAGAAGACTGGAAGAAGCTTTAGAGGAATATGATAAATATAGTATCTCATCTTCTCGTGATGGTGTTATCCAGCGTTTTGAGTTTTGCGCTGAGCTGTCATGGAAGACAACGAGAGAATATCTATTATTGCAAGGTTATGCGGACATAAACAGTCCACGGTCTGTTATGCGTCAGGCTTATGAAGATGACTTAATAGATGATGACAAAGCTTGGCTTGATTTGTTATATTCGAGAAATCTAACCTCACACATATATGATGAGAACACCGCAGATGAAATTTTTAAGCGTATTGGTGATATTTATCTCGGTTTATTTAAGAAACTTATTGATAGACTCGAGAGCAGATAATTATTTAGGGGACGGGTCATTTTGTGTTTAAAAGGCTAAATATATAAAAAACAACCGCCTAAGGTCAAGTAAGGCGGTTGTTTTCAAAAAAACAATTACATATTCAGACTGACCGCTTATCGGGTAGTCTCTTGTACTATCTACATTATACACCACTTG
>CAZDEL010000045.1:0-15516 GCA_964504475.1 uncultured Faecalibacterium sp.
CCATGGCTGGTTATGCCCCACTCGTGGGGCATAACCGCACAGCCGCCCCCTCCCGTCGCAAGCCTAACCGCTTCGTCAGGACTTTCTAACGGCTTTAACTGCGGTAGATTTTAAACAAGGGGACGGGTTTGGAACAAAAAGGGGACAGGTGATTTTGTGTTCGGGCAATTGCTTTGATTTTTTCGCTTCGTTAATTCGACAACACAAAATCACCTGTCCCCTTTTTGTTTTGCACAGTCAACCTCATTTTTTCCACCACAGCAAAATAAAAATACCCCTTGACACATCTCATCAAAGGGTATATAATATAAATGAAACAAGGGAATACCCGATAAGCGGTTATGCCCTCTAGATAATTTAGCTAAAGAGATTAACTGCTGGTTTTGGACGACGGGCAGTTATTTTCTTTTGTTGTTATTTGATATATTATTAACTACAACTATGTAGCCTGTTGACAGTAGCATTAAAAATGCGAGAACAACTAAATATTCCATAGCAACACCCCCTTTTTCAGAGGGCAAAGAAAGCACCGCCTACCATGTGGATAGACCCTTGGGAGCTATTGCTCCATGGGTATAGTAGCACAAATGTTGCAATTTGTCAATTATTTTATTTGAGCAAATAGCCTACTTCGCTCGGGGAGGGGACGGGTTTTTGTGTATATCCTCGTCAGCAACCTCGCTTTATTTGCTTTTGGCAAATAAAATACCACCCTTTTCCCACCAATTTTTTGTCAAAAATAGTGAATTATTTTTTAACAAACTGTTGACAATATTAAAATAATAGGGTATACTATAGGTGATGGAAAAACGAGATTATAGATAAGGGGGCTTTGCCGTGAATTATGCTGAGTTAGTTCAGATAATTATTGATTTTATTATGAAGCTTATTGCACTGTTCAAGAGCAGTGAAAACACCGAACCTACAGAAAAGGCCTAAGATGAATTAAATACTCGGTTTATTATAATGCCTGTGGATTTTCCGCAGGCTTTATTAAATTTATGCCCACTTTTTTAATAAATAAAGCTTCTAATTTTTAGGGGCTTTTTCTTTTTTCTTTGCCTGCCATTTTCGGCAGAGTACCGCCAATGTGTGATAAAATAACGCAAAAAGAGGACGCTTCGTGCGTCCTCTCAGCTTTTTAAATTTTATGACTTACCGGGGCCATAGTTAAGGCTTGGGCCAATGTTAGCAAACATATCGCTACAGCATACATGCTCAAGACCAAAGAGTGTGTGGAGTAATCTAAGCACTCTTATCCAAACCGGCTTTAAGAAGGTGTGACAGATACATCCGCAGGAGTATGCGCCAACCTTTTCCAAAATGACAATCGCACTTGATGGGCCACTCAAATATGGGTTTGACTCATTGCTAAAGAAGTGGCTTATTGTCTCACCTGAATAGCCTGTTGAGGTAACTGAAAGAGTATATGTCTCACTGTAGTTAACCTTTGCTGTGTAGCTATAGGTGTCACCGTCCATAGTTATGGTACGCACATCAGCTATTTTACCATTAGCATATAAGAGCTGAATGTGTACTTCCTCGGGGTGATAGTTGCTGTCATCGGGATATGCAATCTGAATGTTAAGGTCGTAAACTCTTGCCTTCTTCAAATATTGAGGGATAACTCTTACGCAGGTACTACCGTCAATAGCGTCAGGTGTAAGGTTTGGAACTGTAAATGACTCAAGGTCAACAACATAGTCCTGACGAGTTGCAAGAACCCACTTGCCTGTCCACTCATAAATATATACATCGTCACGGCCTTTTTCGATAATCTTTTCAGGTACTTCGAGGCCGTTAATAGCCTGACCGCCGTACTCGATATTGCTATCCTTTACAACAACATCCATGTTAATAACAGGCTTTGTGCAAGCAGCGTCGAAATAATACTCAATGTTATATTGTCTCGGCTTTGCATCAAAGTGAGCTGTAAGGGAAACATCATCATAAATATGGTTGAGCATAACCTCGTTGCCATAATAGCTCCAATAATCGAAGGAGTATCTGTTAACCATATCATAAGGCTTTGTGGGAGTTGCAAGATTATATGCAACTGAGCCGCCATGATGCACGCCTACGCTTCTGCCAAGGAGCTTGCCATCATAGTTATAGAAGCCAACTGAATATGTGCAGTCAACGCCACGGAAGCCTGCATAAAGCTCCATGTTCTTAGTGATGCGTGTTGCATCTTCGCTATCTGAAGACTCCTCTAAATAGTTGTTGCAATCCAATGGGAGGTTTGCTATTGCAAGGCTGCCCTCGTCACCTGAGCCAACAATAATTGGCTCGTCAGTTATGTCAAACCAGCCGATAAATTCATACTTACCATAATCAATATCCTTTTCGCAAGGAATGTTAGGCTGCTCAGGAAGTGAAGGTCTAAGCTTCTCACCTGCTTTAATATAGAGAACTCCGAAAGTCTCTGCGTCATCTATGCCTTTTCTTTCAGCGACAACATTTGTATATTTAATGTTGGTATAATATGACTTTGCAACAGCAGGATTTTTAAGTGTAACGCTATAGTAAATAATCTCGTTACCATCGCCGTCTTTTTGTGTTTCAACATATCTACAGTCTGCGCAGCTACCACGCTTTTCAAAGTGATCACCTGTTTGAACATAGTTCCACTCAAACTTGTGGCCCTTAGCCGGTACAGAATCTGTCCTGCTGATAATGGCATCACAATTGCCGCACCTAACCTCTGTGTAGCCCTCAGTTGTACAGGTTGGCGCATGTACATTGCCATTATATTTATAGTACAAGCTATGGTTACATTCCGGCTCCTCTGCTGATACTCCGAGCACACCCAATGTCATGAGTGAAAGTATTGCTAAAAGAAGCATCAAATACTTTTTCATTGATCTTTTCATATGTACCTCCATTGGTTTTCTAATTATTTCATTCATTTTCTCTGTTGCGACTCAGTCGCACACTTACACACATCCTATAATATAATTTTTTTCCTCAAATGTCAACCGCTATTCAAAATATAAACAGAAATTTAATGGAAATTCCCACTTAAAAACACAAAAACGCAACATTATACCTCTGTGTTTTGAATTGCCCTAACATAATAGCTGGTGTCTGAATTTTTTCCCAGGGTTATTTTCATATATTTACTCGGCTCAGGGGGAATCATATTTCCCTTTGCGTCCTGTTGCCAATCGGAGGAATAAAGATAACCCACCGTCAAAACAATATAGCTGCTTTTTTCGCTAACATCAATAACCTTTGGAGTATATATAGGTGTGACACCTGTTATGGGGATAAGGTAGGCGTCCTTGCTACTGCTGTATTTAAAGTCAATGCCACCACCGTCAACACTTGTGTGAGTGACCTTGACCTCGCTGCCAAAAAGCTTTTGGAGCTTTTCCTCCACTTCCTTTTGAGGCAAAAGCATACCACTGTCAGTGTATTCATATTTATCCGGCTCTATGTTGCCGTCAAGAATCGACCAAATAGTTATGCTTATAAGCTGAGCTTTGTCAGCTAAGGTAACATCGTCAAAGGTGTCGGGGTCATTCATTATTACAGGTGAAATAAATGACTCATATTCCTCATAAAGTGCTTCATTTTTACTGTTTATATTATCCTCAATTTTTCCGTGAAGACTCATTATTATAGCTATAGTACCTACCGCAGCTAAGGCTAAAACAACAAGCCCTACAAAGAGATTTACTTTTGAGCGTTTCTTTTTCACAAGGCATCACCCTTATTATAAATTTATCTGATTTGACCCTCGCCTTTAATAATATACTTAAAGCTTGTCAGCTCCGGCAGACCTAATGGGCCTCTTGCGTGAAGCTTTTGAGTTGATATGCCTATCTCCGCACCAAAGCCAAACTCTCCACCATCAGTAAATCTTGTAGAGGCATTGACATAAACTGCCGCTGCGTCAATTTCTTCCGTAAACTTTTTTTGTGCAAAATAGTCATTTGTCACTATGCACTCACTGTGACCGCTGGAATACTTCATTATATGCTCTATAGCTTCATCTATATTATCCACTATCTTGACACTTATTTCATAGTTCAGGTACTCCTTAGCGTAATCCTCATCATTAGCCGGTACAACCTCCGGAATAATCTCACAGACAAGCTCGTCACCGTGGATAATAACATTTTTTTCATCTAACCTTGCCTTTATTATTGGCAACGCTTTCTTTGCAATATCACTGTGTATAACAAGACTTTCACAAGCATTGCAAACACCTGGGCGTGAGGTCTTAGCGTTAAAAATAATATCCCTTGCCATGTCAAGGTCAGCATTTTTATCCACATAAATGTGGCAGTTGCCTGTTCCCGTCTCTATGACAGGTACACTTGCGTTCTCAACACAAGACCTAATAAGCCCTGCACCCCCTCGCGGGATAAGCACATCGACATATTTATTCATTTTCATTAAGGCTGTTGCACTGTCTCTTGAGGTGTCTTCAACAAGCTGGATACAATCCTCAGGCAAGTCGGATTTTTTAAGCGCCTGTCTCATTATCTCAACTAATGCCATGTTGGAGTCAATAGCCTCCTTGCCGCCACGAAGAATAACTGTGTTGCCTGACTTTAGGCAAAGAGCAGCCGCATCCACAGTGACATTAGGTCGTGACTCAAATATGACAGCAATAACCCCTAAGGGCACTGTCACCTTCTCAATGACAAGACCGTTGGGTCGTGTGCCGCCGCCTATAACCTTGCCGCATGGGTCATCTAAAAAAGCCACCTGTCTTACGCCCTCACTTATGCCCATTATCCTTTTTTCGTCAAGACATAAGCGGTCTATCATGCTCTCACTCATATTGTTAAGTCTCGCCCTTTTTATATCGGCAGAGTTCTTTTCAATTATGTATTTGCTGTTGTCTATAAGTGCCTTAGCAATATTTTCCAATGCTTTGTTTTTCTTTTCACTTGAGGCTGTCATTAAAACTCTTTCAGCCTTTTTTGCTTTAATTCCAAGAGATGTAAGCATAAATTTTTCCTCCTTATGTTGTGACTGTGTTGGCTATAGTTAGTCGGGTCAGCCCAAAAACAATGTACCTACACTGTGTCCGTCTATGAGCTTATAAATATCCTGAGGTGCTGTGCCGTTCATTATAACTGTGGGTATGCCCGCTTTTGTTGCTATCTCAGCTGCGTGGATTTTAGTTATCATACCGCCTGTGCCCCTTGATGAGCCTGCACCGCCGCAAAGAGCCTTAATATCCTCGTCAATGGTTTTGACAATGGGGATAAGCCTTGCGTCCGGATTTTCATTTGGGTTCTCGTCAAAAAGGCCGTCAATGTCTGTGAGTATAATTAAAGCGTCAGCCTTAATAAGCTTTGCCACTATTGCCGACAGGGAGTCGTTGTCACCATAGACAATTTCCTCTGTTGCCACAGCGTCATTTTCATTTATAATTGGCACTGCCTCATATTCAAAGAGCTTTTCAAAGGTGTTCTCTAAATTTTCACGCCTTTTATCATTTTCAATGTCGCTTTTTGTTATAAGCAGCTGACCTGTCTTAACTCCGTTTTCGCCAAAAAATTTATCATACATAAACATTAATTCGCACTGACCAACTGTTGCGGCGGCCTGTCTGCCCGGGATATCCTTAGGTCTTTCCTTTAAGCCTAACTTGCCCACACCCACGCCAATTGCACCTGAGGTGACAAGGACAACCTGCTTGCCTGAGTTATGCAGGTCAGCTAAAACGCTGCAAAGCTTCACCATGCGTCTAATGTTGATTTTGCCTGTCTCATAGGTAAGAGAAGATGTGCCCACCTTTATGACTATTCTTTTGGCATTTTCAATTGCACTCATTTATTTCACCCTCTAAAAGTTCTTTATATTCCTTTTCACTTTTGACCTTGCCAACAGCGGTGAAGGCCATATCCTTTAAGCGTAAATATTTTTCGCCCACTGATATAACTTTATTTAAGTCCACACTCTTAATGGAGCTTATTATCTCGTTATCCTCAATAAATCTGCCTAAAAACATAAGGTTATAGCCCATTGCGGAAAACTTAGATTGCGGTTGCTCACGAGACATTATAAGGCTGGATATTAGCTTTTCCTTTGCTATTGACACCTGTCTTTCACTCACCCTTTTCGGGAAGTCGCCTATGATTTTCACCGCTTCCTTTATTGCCTCATTTTCGGACGCGGGGGCAAGACTCATTGACACGGCAATGTAGCCGCCGCCCATATAACGCCCAAGCCAGCTGTCAACGCTATAGCAAAGACCTAATTGCTCTCTTATTCTCTGATTCAGCATTGAGGATGTGCCTGTGCCTAAAATAAACATACACACCTGCAAGGCATATAAATCCTCATGCTCTATGCCCACCCCGGGAAAGCACATCATAATATGTGTCTGCTCTGTTGTCATCTCTTTGAGAGCTATCCCCTTATTAAAGGGCACAGGATATATTATATTTTCTTCGCCCTTTTTAGGTAAAAGGGAAAAGTATTCCCTGACCTTTTCCATTAGCTCCTCTTTCGGGAAATTGCCGCTCATGCCAATTACTATTCTTTCACCGCAATAGCTCTTTTTCATATATTCCCTTATGCTGTCCCTGCCAAAGGAGCTGACGGTGCTTCTTTCGCCTAAGATTTTAAGGCTAAGGCTTGTACCCTTAAAAAGAGCTGCCTCATTTTCCTCATAAACCACATCACTCGGGTCGTCCTCACACATATTGATTTCCTCAATAACAACGCCCTTTTCCGTGTCAATATCATTTTTGTCAAGTCGAGGGTTAATGAGCATATCAAATAAAATATCCGCTGCCTTGAGTATTTGATAATCTAAGGCCTTCACATAAAAGAAGGTGTATTCCTTAGTAGTATAGGCATTGACATGTGCGCCTATTTCGTCCATATGCTCGGCTATTTCAAAGGCCGTTCTTTTTTTGCTGCCCTTAAAGACTATGTGCTCAATAAAATGGGATATTCCGTTTATTTCTTCGCTTTCATTTTTAGAGCCTGTGTAAACCCAAACACCCACTGTTGCCGAGCGCATATTATCATGCTCGTCAGTGAATATTCTTGTGCCGTTTTCAAGAGAAGTAAGTTGCATTTTTCCCTCCAAAATTATATGGAAAACTGTGAGTTATATATTTCGGCATAAAAGCCGTTTTTCTGCATAAGAGAAGCGTGAGTGCCTGTCTCCACAATTCTGCCCTCATTCATGACAAGTATTTTATCTGCCTTTCTGATAGTTGACAGTCTGTGAGCGATAACAAAATTAGTCCTGCCCTCAATGAGATTTTGCATTGCCTGCTGTATTTGTATCTCTGTTCTCGTGTCAACGCTTGAAGTAGCCTCGTCAAGAATAAGTATGTCCGGTGAAGCTAAAATAGCTCTCGCAATAGTAATAAGCTGCTTTTGACCAAGGCTGATATTAGCGGCATCCTCCTCTAAGACAGTGTCATAGCCCTCGGGCAAGGAGTTTACAAAGCGGTCAACTCTTGCCGCCTTAACTGCGTCCATAAACTCAGCTTCACTTGCACCTTCATTGCCATACATAATGTTTTCTCTTATTGTACCCTTAAACAGCCACGTATCTTGTAAAACCATGCCTAAAACACTGCGAAGATTTCCCCTTGAAAGCTCCTTGATATTTTTTCCGCAAACC
This sequence comes from uncultured Faecalibacterium sp., assembly GCA_964504475.1. GTDB lineage: Bacteria > Bacillota > Clostridia > Oscillospirales > Acutalibacteraceae > UBA6857. Next base: position 7,610 of record CAZDEL010000045.1, read on the forward strand.
TCAATAGTACCGCTATCAGTCTCATAAAAGCGCATGAGAAGGTTGACTATTGTGGTCTTGCCTGCACCTGTGGGGCCGACTATTGCCACAAGCTCACCCTTGTTAACTTTAAGGTTAAGGTTCTCAATAAGGGGCTTGTCTTCACTATATGAGAAGTAAACATTTTTAAACTCAACGCTGTCGCCGCTGCTTATAGTGTGCTTTGGCTCGTCTGCCACTTCCTCCTCAGCCTCTAAGATGTCAAAGACACGCTCTGCGCTGGCAAGAGAGGATTGAAGGTTATTTGCTATATTACTAAGGTCAACTATAGGCTGCATGACCATTTTAGTGTAGGTCATAAAGACAGTTATTGTGCCCACATCCTGCTTGCCCTTAATAATAAGATATCCACCAATAACGCAAATAATCACATAGCCTGCATTGTTTGCAAAATTAATAAGTGGGCTTAAAACGCCGGAGAGAAATTGTGCCTTTCGTGAGCTTTCATAAAGCTGCTCATTTATTGCGTCAAACTCCTCAATTGCCTTTTTTTCATGAGAGAAGGCCTTGACTATATTGTGGCCTGTAAACATCTCCTCAATATGGCCGTTAATGTCACCTGTCTCACTCCATTGACGGCGGAAATAGACCTTGGAAAAGCGAAGGACTATCATTGCTATAACAAAGCATATGGGGAAGGGAGCAAGAGATGTCATAGATAAGCTGAAGCTATAATAAATCATTATGCCCAAAACACCCACAAAGGTGACAACGCTTGTGATTATTTGAATAAGGTTATTTTGTAAGGTGTTATTAATATTGTCTATGTCGTTGGTTATCCTCGAGAGGATATCGCCCTTATTGTGTGCGTCAAAATATGACAGGGGAAGCTTTGACAGCTTATGGTTAACATCACGGCGCAGCTTTGTAATAAGACCCTGCACCACACCTGCCATAACATAGTGCTGCAAAAAGCTGCAAAGTGAGCTTAATGAGTATATGACAAGTATAGTCAAAAGTATGCCGTAAATAGGTGAGAAATCCATTGAGCCTGTTTGAAGCTTAACCTTGACCTGAGTGTCTAAAACATTAATAATGTCACCTAAATATTTAGGGCCTAAGACACTGAGAAATGCACCTAAGGCAGCACAAATAACTATAAAGGCGGCAGAGAGCTCCTTGCCCTTTAAAAGGCGCATAAGCTTTTTGGCTGTGCCCATAAAGTCAGAGGGCTTTTCCTTTTCAGTCAGTGAGCTGTCACGGTAGGCGGCATATTTTTCGTTTTTAAGGCTTTCCTTTTTCTTTGCCATTACTGTGCCACCTCCTCAGATATTTGTGAGTGATATATTTCGCCATAGACTTCGCAATTTTCCATAAGCTCCTCGTGTGTGCCTATGCCGGCTATCTCGCCCTCATCAAGGACGATAATTTTATCGGCGTCTATTATTGTACCCACACGCTGGGCAACAATAATAACAGTTGCGTCTATATTTTCCTTTAATGCCTTGCGAAGAAGGGCATCGGTTTTAAAGTCCAAAGCGGAAAAGCTGTCGTCAAAAATATACACCTCAGCCTGTCTTACAAGTGCTCTCGCTATAGACAGTCTTTGCTTTTGACCACCTGAGAGATTTGTGCCGTTTTGACTTAAAAATGAGTCTATGCCCTGAGGCAGCTTTGAGACAAAGTCGGCACTTTGTGATATTTCAAGAGCCTTGTTTAAGGCGTTTTCGTCTGCGTTTTCGTCACCATAAAGGAGATTTTCCCTCACTGAGCCGCTAAAGAGCACCGCCTTTTGGGGCACTATGGATATAAGGGAGTGAAGATCTTTTTGCTTTAGCTGTCTTACATCCGTACCATCAAAGAGGACTGCGCCCTCAGTGACATCGTAAAATCTTGGGATGAGATTTGCTATGGTACTCTTGCCGCTGCCCGTAGAGCCGATAATAGCTGTGACCTTGTTCCTTTCAGCGGTGAAGGATATATTTTTAATTACGGGGGCTTTGCCGTCATATGAGAAGGTTACATTTTTAAATTCAACAGTGCCTTTTAAGTCTTCCTTTGGCTGCTGTGGATTTTCCGGATCCTTTATAACAGGCTCTAAGTTTAAAACCTCTAAGATTCTGTTAGCTGATATCTTAGCTCTGGGCACTATGACAAACATAGCGGCCGCCATAGTGACGGAGAAAACTATCATTATCATATAAATGACAAAGGCCTGTAAGTCACCTATGGAGTTCATGAGCTTTTGAGCGTCGTTTATGTAATGCAATGCGTCAAGATTTTTTGCCGCTGTCATAATAAGGCAGTCAAGGGCAATAATAATAAGGACAATGCAAATGGGAATAAGCACTGACATAAGCCTTTGGAACTTTAAGGTTATGGCTGAAAGTGCTTCATTTTTTTCGTCAAATTTTTCGTCCTCTTTTTCGCTGCGGTTAAATGCTCTTATGACTCTTATACCTGTGAGCTTCTCTCTTATAAATCGGTTAACACTGTCAACGAGCTTTTGCCTTTTCTTAAATAAGGGCAAAACGAACTTTAGTACAATTGCCACTATAACGCCAATAATGGGGATAACGGCAAAGATTATAGTCGCAAGCTTGGCATTGAGGAAAAATGCCATAACAACACCGCCTACGAGCATTATAGGCGCTGAGATTATCATGCGAAGACCCTGTAAGACAAAGTCCTGCATAACCTTAACATCATTGGTGCAGCGTGTGATAAGTGAGGGAGTACCAATCTTATCAATGTCACTTTGAGATAAATTCTCAACCTTGAGGAAAATCTCACGGCGAAGTATTTTGCCGTAGGCAGTGGCGGTCTTGCTGGAAAAATAGCTGTTTAAGGTGGATATAATAACACCCACAGCTGACACCAACATCATTAAAAGACCAACTCTTTTAATATACTCCATATCTTCATTTGCGATGCCGTTATTAATAATTGATGACATCATAAGAGGCAGCACAAGACTTGCCACCTGAGACAGGACAACAAAAATCATAGTCGCTATTGTGGACTTTTTTAAATATTTTAGATGCTTTAAAAGTCGTATCAAAATATCTTCCTCCTGAATTTTACATATAATCGGACAATTATACAGCATTATAGCAAGTTAATATGAACAATGTGTAAACCGACCATAGTATTGCTTAATATAAAAGTCACAAACTCACTAAAAAAATAAAAAAAGAAGTAAGAAATGCCCTACTTCCCTTTTCATTATAGTATGCTTATTTTTTCAATAGCTCCTCACTAAGACGCAATATCTCAGGGCCATACTTCTTTTTGCTGCAATTAAGCACCACATTATAAAGTAAATAGTTTAATAAGCAAAGTCCAATGCCCACTGCGCCAATAATAACACCTAAGCTCATGCCTCCATCAAGTGCTCCCAGAGCTATGCACATTCCTGCGCCAAAAATCAATGTGGCAATTACACCAAAGGTGATTGAAAAAATCTTCGCAGGTCTTTCTGCCTTTTTATCCAGCTCCTTTAGCTTTTCTAAATCTGTGTGCTTTTTTTCTGTGTACTTAGTACGGATTTGCTCTACGATAAAATCATCATCTCTGTTTTTCATTTCGTTTACCTCTTTTCATTTTATGATGACATTATAGAGGCATTTTGTTATAAAATTGATGAGGTTTTGTTTTTGAAGGTCTTATGTTTTGTAAATAAGCAATTAAAATTAATTAAGAACCTAAATAAAAAAGACAGTGCAGCTAAAAAGCCACACTGCCTAAAAATCAATATGAAAAACTAAAATCAGCCAACAATAACTGTGCCGTCCATTTTAATTTCAACCTTCATGCCGTCCTTAACATAGTCAAGGAACTCTTGACCTAAATTGTCAACAGTTGTAATAGTGTCGTTTGTCCAAACATCTGAGAGGATAACGCCTGCTGCTGCAAGTGAGTCAATAGGCTCTGCGAAAAGCATTGCTCTTGGTTGAATTTTAAGAGCAGTTGCAGCATAAATTACCATACCGCCTGTTGTTGAGCCAATGGTCTTGGGAAGGCAAAGAGCCTTGCCGGTGATATTTTTGCCGAAAAGGTCTGAGTTGTTTTGGTCAGAGACAATAGTCTCCTTCTTTCTTGCAAGAGCACTCTTTTGGAATGATGCAAGAGTGTTGAAGCCTTGATGAGAAACAATTGCTTCTACAGTACATTCGCCTGCGATAACAGGGCGACCCTTAAATTCTTTTGCCATGGCTTATATTGCCCCCTTTACTGCGATTTCACAAATTTCATCGTCTGTGTAATATCTTGAAGTTGTATATGTACGAAGCTTGTTTGAGTTGGTTATAACATTCTTCTTACCGCAAAGAGGGTTATTCATATACATAAGAGGACAAATTGAGGTCAAGTGAATGCCCATAGCAATGAGCTTGTCATAATGAGCCTTATCCTTAGTCTTAAATGCCTCAAGAACATCAGGAGCTGTTGTCATAATTGTGTTCATGCCAACCTTAGTCTTGCCCTGCTTCTTTGTCTCAGCTTCAAACTTTTCACACCACTCACCAAGCTGTGCAAAGGTGAGGTGTGGGCAGCCGATGAAGCAACGCTCCGGCTTGCCGTTAGGATCTTTCCACATAACAGGATAAGATGCCTTAACTCTTTCAAGCTCTGCGTCATCAATAACATAAACCTTAGCGTCCTCGTTAATAATCTTCTCGCCCATTTCAACTGCTTCGGGAGTGAGATTTTCAACATGATAAAGACCAACTGCGCCATTTGAGGCTGTTGCAGCACCCATATCCTTAAGATATGACTTTGTCTTGTCATCAAGCTCAGTACCAATAAACTTATCAAGACCCTTAATGTAAGGAACATCCTCCATAACCTTAAGGCCAATAGCTGAGCCGAGGATTTGAGCCTCAGGCTTTTTGCTTGTCTTAACCTCGATTATCCACTTAGCCTTTCTGCCCTCATCTGTTAACAGGTCAAATTCAGGTACCTTGCCAAGAACCATACCAAACAGCTCAATAATGCCTGAGTTACGGTTACATCTTGCACCGATAACAGAGTTAGCATAAACAACTGCTGAGGACTCAGCCCATGAGAGGATATCACCCTTTTTAGGTGTGTTGCCTACATCGTCAAGATAGCAGGTGCAGGTAAATGCGTTCTTATCCTTTAAGCCTAACTTTTTAAGCTGTGACTCATACATTTCCTGCTCGCCGTAAAGAATCTTTGAGAAGATGAGCTTTTCAATAGGATTGCACTTAACATTTGCATAGTCAATTGGTCGTGGGTCAACTGTAAAGGGAGCTTTTGCTTTAAGACCTGCATCAATAAGCTCCTGTGTAATGTTAAACACAGGCTTTAATACAGAGATACCAAAGCTTGTTACAATGTGACCGGGAGCTGTGACCTCAACAAAACGCTTTGCGCCAAAAGCATCACCGTAGAGAATGAGAGTTTTAATAACCTTTGCCATTGTCTCACCCTGAGCACCATTTAATATGGCTTCCTCCTCAGGGGTGAGGATCATTTTATATTCCATGGGAAATTCTCCTTTCCTAATTTAGTGACTTATATCTTCATTGCTGTGTCCCAAGCGCCCCAGATAACAGTTCTGAGGTTGCCCACTGCATTGGCATCGCCTATGATGTGAACATGCTTTGACTTCTCAGCAATTGGTGCAGGATTATATCCAACGGACATAACAACGGAATCTGCATCAATCTTAAAGGTCTTGCCGTTTTTATCCTTAACCATTACACCGTCATCGAGTATCTCAGTAAGACCTGTGTTAAGGTGAACAGGCACTTTATTTGTCTTAAAGCAGTCACGAAGGAAGCTGGTGTTTGCAAGGCAAATGCCCTTAGTTGTAATAAGGTCATCCTGCATCTCAACGATAACAGGCTTTTTGCCCTGTAAGAAAAGGTCGTAAGCAATCTCGCAGCCTGTAAGACCGCCACCGATTATTACAACATTGTCGCCAACTGTCTTAGTACCAAGAAGATAATCAACAGCCTCAATAGCCTTATCTGCGCCCTTAACAGGGATCTTCTTAGCTGTTGAACCGGTTGCAATAATAACCTCGTCAGCACCGAGAGAGTTAATATCAGTTACAGTGGTGTTGAGCTTAACCTCAATTGGAAGTGAAGCAACCTCGCGTCTGTACCATGCAATAAGGTCTCTGTCCTTCTCCTTAAATGATGGAGCGGCAGCAGCGATAAATACGCCACCGAGACAGTCGCTCTTTTCATAAAGAGTAACCTTATGGCCACGCTTTGTAAGAAGGATAGCAGCCTCCATGCCGCCGATACCGCCGCCGACAACGGCAACCTTCTTTTGCTTTTTAGCGGGAACTATCTTATATTTCTTGCTTTGCATTGTAAGTGGGTTAATAGCGCAGCGTGAAAGACCCATTGTATCTGCAAGGTCTTGAGTGTTATAGTGACCCTTTGTTGATGAGAAGTTGAAGCAACCGCTGTGGCAGCAAATGCAAGGCTTAATATCCTCAACACGGTTGTCTATAAGCTTTTTAACCCATGCGCCATCTGCAAGGAACTGACGAGCAACACCCATAGCGTCGATTTTGCCCTCGGCAATAGCCTTAGCACCAACATCAGGCTCCATACGACCTGCACAAACAACAGGGATATCAACGAACTTCTTAATGTGTGAAACATCATCAAGGTTACAGTTCTGAGGCATATACATAGGTGGATGTGCCCAGTACCATGAGTCATATGTGCCGTTATCAGCGTTAAGCATATCATAGCCTGCGTCTTGGAGATACTTAGCAGCTCTCTCTGACTCAGCCATGTTACGGCCAACCTCTTCATAATCCTCACCGGGCATTGCGCCCTCGCAAAAGCCCTTCATCTTTGACTCAACAGAGTAACGAAGGGAAACAGGATAATCGTCACCGCAAACACCCTTGATTGCCTTAACAACCTCGGCTGCAAAACGATAGCGGTTTTCAAAGCTTCCACCATACTCATCAGTACGCTTATTAAAGAACTCAATGGCGAACTGGTCAAGAAGATAGCCCTCGTGAACAGCGTGAACCTCAACGCCGTCAACGCCTGCGTCCTTACAAAGCTTTGCTGTCTTAGCAAAAGCCTCAATAGTCTCATGAATCTGAGCCTTTGTCATTTCAGGGCAGATAATGTCGGGTGCCCAACGAGCAGGCTGAGCACTTGGTGACATAAGCTCGTGACTTGTGTCAATAATAGGCTTCATAATAGCACGAGTAAATTTGTTTTTGTGAAGTGGTCCGATAAGCTCAGTAATAGCCCATGAGCGTCCCATACCTGCGGTGAGCTGAATGAAAAGCTTTGCACCGGTCTTATGAATTTCATCCATAAACACCTTAAGCTCATCAAACATTTTTGGGTTTTGCCAGAGCCATTTGCCCCAGAAGGTGTCACGAAGTGGTGCGATACCGGGGATAATAAGACCTACATCATTTTTTGCACGCTCAAGGAAAAGCTTTGCAGCCTCCTTGTCAAAGCCGCAGCCTGTCAGCTCAAACCAGCCAAAAAGTGATGTACCGCCCATAGGGCACATAACAATACGGTTTTTGATTTCGCAATTACCGATTTTCCACGGGGTAAACAGCGCCTCGTATTTCGGGTCGAGTTTTTCCATGTTAGCCATTGAAATATTCTCCTTTAAAAATAAATTTTTAACTTGCGATTTGTCTTTGGTAAAAGAAGATTTTACAAAGCACTCACATACAATAATATTATCAAAAATTTGTGCGCTTGTCAACAAAAAGCCTTATAAGTGTTGCGAGGAATGACGAAAAAATGAGAAAAATGGGTGAAAAGGTGGTGGGAGAGTCGGTGGCGAGGTGGTGAAGGAGTGGATTTTGGGGTTGGAGACGGTGGAAGGAGTGAGGTGGGCTGACGAGGACGGAAGGTGGGTGGAGTTTGAGGTTGATGGGGTGGAAGGAGTAAGAGAGTCCT
>CAZDEL010000046.1:0-15110 GCA_964504475.1 uncultured Faecalibacterium sp.
ATTTCAATTCGCGCCCCTGTGTAAGGGGCGACAGCAAAAATCAATAACATTCATTAATTCTCGCTGCTATTTTTTCAGCAGTATGCTGAATCCGTAACAGAGCCAACACAAATCATATTAAATCTATGTTAGCCCTTTTACATATTAATAAGTTTTGTATGCGCCGATCTCCGGTGATTTTATGTCGGAGAAACATCAGCGTTACAGTACAAAATCATAAGAGCAACGGTTCACCGGTTTGTACTAATGGAACCTTTCCTATAGTTTCAATTTTTGTCTTGTAATTATTGCCAAGCTTATAAAATCGTATGGAATCTTTTTCGACATCAATTGTTCTTAAAAGTTCAGACTTGAGCACCACAAAATCAGCACTGCTAACCGATACTTCAAAAACTGAGTTTTGTACCCTGATTCCGTATCTTTCACATAACTTTGCTACCTTTCGCAACCGTTTAGCTCCATTGTCTTGTATTATATTGACATCGTAAGTAACAAGTATCACCATAATCCACTACCTCCATACAAATGGTGGGTACATATCAAGATCTCCCCTTAATACCCTTGCAAAAAGCATAGCTTGAGTATATGGAATTAACCCAATTGGTATTTTTTTCTTGAAAAAAGGATGCATGATTTCTTCTTGCTTACGGTTGCGCCATTGCAGAATAACAGTCTTTCTACCTTTTTCATTTAAATATACCGCTTCGGAATCCGTCTCAAAATCATGTGCAGATAATTGTCCTTTATTAAACATACTCAACACAAGTCTATCACAAAGTGGTGATCGCAATTCCTCCACTAAATCAAGTGCAAAAGAAGATCTGCCCGGCCGAAGAGTATGCAAATAACCAGCTGCCGGATCTAATCCCACTGATTCTGCTGCCGAGCGTACATCATGAGTTAACAAAGTATAGACAAATGACAAAACTGCGTTTACTTCGTTTTTGGGCGGTCGCCTGCTACGCACATCAAATATAAAACCACACGAAGGTGAAAGCATATTATCAAATTGTGAAAAATATACGCTCGCTGCAACTCCTTCTATTCCTCTCATAGAGTCAATATTGTCACAGGTTAAAATCTGCAACGACAACTCTCGAAGTCGCTCGCCGGCATCATATAATTGCTTCGCTTTTTCTTCGTTGGTACACGAACGCGCATGTCGCATTAACACATCACGACTATTTCTAAACTTACCAAGAAGAATATTTCTCACTGTTATTGCAGAAAAAGTCTCATCATTAATGCTCTCATATTGCTTTTTTCTCAACAGTACATTGCCACTGACTGAACCACACACTCTACCATAAAATTTTCCGCTTTCACTTAAAAACGTCATAGTGATATCATGCTCACTACAAAATTCCATAAGTGGCGTTGAAATAGTATTCTTTCCAAAGAAAACAATTGAATCAATTTGTGCCGCCGGCACAGAGGCTTTCTCCATGCCGCCGATTGTTACACAAATATTTTCGTTTCTGTGATGTACATAGCTATCAGGAGTTAGAATATAAAGAGTTTCTAATAATCTTTTCACTTCTTAGCCTCCCCTGTTGCTTCTAATACCAGTTGTTTATAATATTCAGCGGCGGAGCTTGGTGCGTCCGGTGCACAGGCATCTCGTAAAGAACACCTTTTGCATTTTGGGCTTTCAACAGCTTTTGGGATAATAAACTCCTTACGAATATGCCTTAAAGCCTCAATTGTTTCAAGAACTGTTTTTCTCAGCTCACTCGTTAATTGGACAACCTGTCTTCGATGTGAGCTGGTATAAAATATCGCGCCCTCATCAATGTGAGTGCCATACATTTCTTCAAGGCACATGGCTTGTCCACAAAGCTGTAAGTTATACTCGTATTCATCTCTTAGCTTTCCGTGTTTAAATTCCACAGGATAGATCCTTACAGGAAATGATGAAGCTTGAATAGTGCAACCATTATCATCTTTAATCGCCTCAATGCAATCGCATTTTCCGCGAAGTCCAAGCTTTTTGGAAAACACCTCATAATCATACAAGGTTATAATGCCGCTACGCTTTTCAATGTGCTGATTGTGAACATGATTATGTTCATCTCTACCTTTGGCAGTGTCGGCACTTTCTATCCATAGAGATTCATTCATAATAAGAGCCGCTCGTCTTAAGCAGTACCCGGCCTGAGATAAGCCTGACAAAGGTATATAGTCAATATCATCCATGAGCAAACCAGGTTTCGTCATCCGGTAGATTATCCCATGAAATTTCGCCATATGCATTATTTAAAAATCCAATCTTTACTCCCTTGGGAAGATGACTTAAATCAACGTAAGCGTCATAGTCTTTATAACTTCTTGGATATTCAATGTCCTGCTTTTTCTTAACATTTACTAACTCAAAGAGCTTATGCGCAGGGGCACAGCCTAATTTTGCTTGCTTAACTCGCTGTACTTCGTCACTATCTGTACCAACATGCTTAAAAATAATCAGCGGGGAAACTATTGAAACTTCACCCTTGCTGGATGAGTGGTCATTTTCATACATATTAAGTATCGCCTCAAACAGCACCTTCAAGTCATTGTCATCAAAGCCAGTCTCAGCGGCAAGATTTGCACTGATAAAGCCACGAACCTCATAAAGACCATAAGGTATAATTTGCTTGCGTCCCATGGTGCGAAGCTCATCTTCGGGGGTATTCTTTTCCAGCTCCTCATACTTCTCAACAGTACCATCAGTAATGCTTTGGGCTACTGCCATACGGGTTATGGAAATATCAATAGGAAGAACCGGATCAATGCTCTTACCGAAGCCTATTTGTACAGGACCTCTGACCTGACCGGCATTAGGACCTGTTGACATTACTGCTCCAAAAGCTCTAACATCATAAAACAGCTCACAGGCTTTTCTTCTTCCGGCATAAACTGCTTCCTTTGCCTTGGCAGAATCGCCAAAACCTGCTTCACGCTTTGCACGTGCAATATGACGATTAATGTTTGTAGAATGCTTAATAATAATTTCCATACCATCCTGTCCTTCATACGCTGTTTCAATATAGTTGCGTATGCGACGCTTAATGGAAACATCTGTAATGTAACCTTGCATAGTTTGAGGGTCTACACGAGGCGTGTTACCCATATCGGGGTCTCCATTGGGGTTGCAATTAACATACTCCACTAAATACATAAACTCATAACGATTCTGAATTGCCATAACTTATTCCTCCACTTTATTAATAGAATTTTCTTTTTTCTCTTTTGCAGCTGCTATGCGCTCGCTTTTTTCTTTTGCCATTCTCGCTTGCATTTGATAATAGCCTATAGCAAAATATGATTGCTCAGACAAGGTTAATGTTGTGGGTATTTTGTCACCAACTGCCACAGAACACCATGCTAAAAGCGATTTATAATAATCAGCTAACCAATTATTATCTATTTTTTCTAAATGGTGCACCGATAACTGGCTCAGTCTTCCGAAAACAAGTGCCGGTGACTGTATTGCCGACGCATAATAGCGTTGCACCACATTGACATTTACATCTTCGTATCCTGCCGACTGAATAGCCGCATACACTGCCATCATTGCACCACAATGATATGCGGTACTTGGATGCTCCGGATTATATGTATTCATTGTTACCACTCCTTCTTTTCTTTCTTTTCTTATTAGCCATACCTTAAGCCATTGGCAGGCGGTTTCATCTAAAGACTTTACTTGCTCATCACTAAAAAGCTTAGATCGAATATATGCCAATGCACGCACTGCAACTGTATCGGGCAATTCGCTTCCCTTTAACACAGCATTTAATATTGCAGGCATAACACCGGGCAACTCGTCGTTGAGTCTTTTAAAGATCTGCTTGTCGTTGCGTTGATATTTTAATAAACTCTCCAGTCTCATTACAAGTTTTTTAGATTTAATGAATCCTGTTCCTCTGCTATCAATAAGACTTAAATCATTTTCCCACATATTGATATTTTTTTGCAGCTCTACATATTTTCCTTTTTCATAGTGTCTGATCATTACACGAGTCTTTACAATGCTCAAAAGGAGAATATGATAGTTTGCATTTAGCCACGGTTCTTTTCCGCCCGCCAAAACACTATCAACAACAGAATTTGCACTTTTTACAGCATCCTTCTCCTCTTGCTCGCTTACTTCGTTACTTTCGTCTTCATCTTCCCGAATTTTTTCAGACCCACCGAAAAGCAAAACTTCACTTGAAAATATGGGATCTTTTTCCTTTGGCATATCTTTATCATACCAATGAACAAATTTCATTCCTGCAATGGGCTTAGGTGAGTTTTCAAGCAAGCTGTCAAGTGCAGCGTTAACAGCACTTACCGCATATTCGGACATAGGTGCATTTGCTCCCTGCGTTAATCCATATGAACAAAATGCGTTTTTATCAAAACAAATAAGTTTAGAACCATTTGCACTATTGTCAAATTCTCCTTTAAAGCCATTTAGAGGAAATAATGTTTTGACAGGATTAGCAAGTTCGCCGGTAATCAAGCATGGAACTTTTGCAATATTTTCTTTAGACAAAGTTTTCCGATATTCCTGCCACCATTCATACACACCTTCCATTGTAAAAATTGGCTTGCCATCTACTGTAAAAGAAATGATATCAGTTGCTCTAATTTTATTGGCATCTAACTTAGCCTTAATGCTATTGATAACCTCATCGTTTTCTAGTGCCGCAACACAATATTTAATTTCCGGCACCGCTTCACTGCATGATATTAATGATTGCTTGTAAAAATCACTTTTGGCCGACATTTCATCCGGAATAACAATGAGCCTTTTTTCAACTATTACATTGCTTTTGTTGCCGCCTTGTGCCAAACTTCCCACATCGGGGCACGGTACCGCCTCGTTATCGTTTAAACGGATTTCCACATATGTAGGGTCACTTGACGACAACGATATATAAGCCTTTACCGTCTTCTTTACATATCCGTCAGGAATTGTCAAGTTATGATCATGTGCATAATTATATAGTGATTTTAGCATATCATTTACCTCCTCTTATAACTTCAGAGCTGTCATATGGTGGGATTTCTATTACCCCGTTTACCATTTTTGCGTGGAAAAGAGTAAGATAAGGTTTTGCCTTTTTGCTCACGGAATAATCGTGTAAATCAAACACATCATAGACCATAAGCCCTAAATCAAGGCTCTCGGAAATAGGAGGTAATATGCCGTCACTCTCCTCAAAATAAGCTGTAAACTCTCTACAGCCAAAGCTCGGTTGATAGAAACATTTTCCTGCACGAATGCGCCTGAGCGCCTGTTCGTACAGTTGCGCTTCACTTCCCTTAAATGAATCTCTCGGTTTGATTTCAGCCACAATCCTATAATGTACATCCTGTAAAGCAACAGTTTGGCGTTGAGTAACTCTTCCTCCATATTCTCCTAACGGAAGCACATAAATAGGCTCTGGCTTTTTTTCTGATATAGTACAGATAACCTCATTGCGCTTGAAGCTTATATACTTTATCGGCTTTAATACTTCTATCCTTTTGACCTGCCAGTAAAACTCTACCGGTTTAGAGTAGATAGCCGATAATATACCTCGTGCCGCTGAGGGTGTCGGGAAGGGATAAGTCATCCTCTCCACCTTGGCATATGGCGGAGAAAAGCATGCAAAATCTCCCCATGTTTCAATGATAATTTCCAAAAAATCTTCACCTCCAAAATAAATATTTACCACTTAAAAAGCAGCATAAAACACCGTTTTTATATTTAAAGATTATAGAAAGTCTTAAAAACTCCCTATCTTTTAATATACTACATTGTTACAACATAAAAGCTGTCTCATTCTTATTTTCCTGCGGAATTTGCAATCCCATTTTTTCCTCGTAAATACACTCATTCTGCTTTCGCAAAACATAATATCCACTGTCTATATTGCTGATTTTTCCCTTGATACGCAATTTCACAGACTCAGCCCATTGAGTTATATCTTTATTATAGCAGGCAACTGTAATTGCAGCCGACTGCTTCATTAAACGAGGCGTGATTCCTTTTCCTAATAACTCATCCTTAATTTCATCAAACTGCTGCCTATATTCTTCATAAGGTACAATAACACGCACACCACCATTTTCAATTAATCGGTACTCTTTCGCCGTATCCTTAAAGTTACGATATTCTATAGCCTTTTGCAACGACTTTTTATCCTTGGCACAGCTAAAGAGGCGGGAATAGTATTTAGATATATCCTCGGGGTCATTTATATCAATGGCTTTGTGAGTGTTAAGCAACTTGACTGTTTCCGCTGCATTATTGTACCATGAGTCCGGATATTTATTTTTGTCATCCTTAGGCTCAAAAACAGTTACCTTTCCTATAGGAAGTACGCCATTACGATTGCACCTTCCTGCTGCCTGAATAATAGAGTCAAGAGGTGCAAGTGAGCGATACATAACATCAAAATCCAAATCAACACCGGCTTCAATACATTGTGTTGAAACCACTCGACACGGCAAGCCTTTTTTTAATCTGTCACCAATTATCCCCACAACTTGTGTCCTATGTGCAGGGCATAGATCAGTTGTAAGAAAAAACACCGATTCTTCGTCATTTTCACATTCATCGCATAGACTTTTAAACGCTTGTCGTGCATGACGGCGCAAATTAACAATAAGGCATACGCTTTTCTTTTTTGACATTTCTTTCGCTATTTCCGCTAAGTCAATTTCTTCATGTAAATTCCACTGAACTTGGGTTCGTTTCAGCTTTTTAAAAAGTTCTGCATTATTTGCCAAAATTTCTCTCGGCTGCCAACTAATATCACAAAGAGCGTCAAATTTTGGCTGTGTTGCCGTAGAAAAAACCATAGTTGTATGATATCGTTTGCATAATTCATTGACTGCTTTCAATGTCGTTTTTGTTACCTCCGGTGGCAAAGTTTGAGCCTCATCAAAAACAACAACGCTGTTTGCTATATTATGTAGTTTTCGGCAGCTTGCCGGCTCATTTGAAAACAAAGACTCAAAGAACCTAACAGAAGTAGTTATAATAAAAGGAACATTCCATCTTTGTACAAACTCTTTAGCTTCCTCACAAAAATCACTTTGGCTATGGTCTACTAGTATATCCGGAATGATTCTTTTGTATATAGCTGTGTTTTGCTCGGCAAGAGTCAAATATGGCAGCACTATAATGACACGCTTTTTGCCCGTTGCGATACAATGACGCAAGGCAAAATGGAGAAGTGCAAGGGTCTTTCCTGTTCCCGTGGGGGCTGTTAAAGTAAATAAGCCTTCCTTGTTTTTCTCTCCCTCGTCTCCGCAAATGTTAAAAACATCGTTTCTTATTTTATTAAGCTCACTTTCAGATTTAGATGTTTTCCTAAGATAGTCAACCTCATTATATAGGCTTTCCAGCCAAAGCTTCCCATGAAATTGAATATTTTCATTTTCAGCAAAGAAATTCTCATTGGCTTCATATGCAGAAACGCTATAATCCGCATCCACAAGGCATGAAAAGAGCATTCTTGTGTAAAGCATAGATACTATAGGTTCTTCCTTGCGGCTCACTGTATTAAGCTTAGGAAACTTATAATTAGGATAATCGCGCAAAAAGTGTCCAAGAGCCTGTTTATATTCTTCACTTCCGGCCAATGCGCTTTCTTTTCGGCTGGGACACATTCTGTCCCTTTCATCGGAGTCGTCACTAATAAGTTGTCTCAAACTTCCTTCTAATTCACCAAAATCCACTAATTCGCTATGATGTCCGTTTATAGCTTCAAGTATAGCTGTGTGATTCTTCTTTAGATTTATATACAGAAGCACTGCACCACATATTGCGTGATCTACATTGTGTTGCGTCTGTCGCAACACATTTTTAAAAGCAGTGCTATATTTTCCAAAATCATGAAACTGCCCCGCTACTTCCGCTTCATATCGCATATCAAGGGGTTCACCGTATTCACCTGCATAGCGAGCCACTAAATCCAGATGTTCTTTTACAGTAGGCTGCTTACCATTAGGCAGCTTTGATTTTGCATAGAATATTTCTTCCATATAAACTCCTTACTTAATCTATAAAAGCAATTCAAGTAGTCTTCAATGTATTATTTGAATAATTATACTCGCTTTTCATGAGTGTTACGCAATAATAATCATTAAATATCTTCTTCGTTTTGCATTATTATATCATAGTATAATATAATTTTCAATTTGTTACAGTCCGTTTATTTGTACTCTACCGCGTTTTGTTGAGTTTTTTTGAAAACTATTGAATAATTTAGTTGATTTTGCCCAATCGCATTTGCTTTAACTCCCCTCCTATTGACATTTCCCCACAATTCCTATACAATAACCCTATCCAAGGCTTCGGCCGAGCACTCTCTGCCTATAGCTTTGGAACAAATAAAATTAAGGAGATTGCTTTTTGAAAAAATCAATCATGCAAGTGGAGATTGTAGCCTAATCGGGAGGTTAGCGAAATACATTCTTCACGCAAACCTCCCATGTTGCGGTCAACAATTTTCAGGAGGAAAAACAATGAATAAAAATGACTATATTATCCGTTTGGAAAGAAAAGAAGAACAACGAGAGACAGAAGCTTTAGTAAGCGAAGCCTTTTGGAATGTTTATCGTCCGGGCTGCTTAGAGCACTTTGTGTTAAATCAAATGCGTAACCACCCTGATTTTATCCCGGAGCTTAATTTTGTTTTGGAAAGAAATGGCAAAATTATTGGGCAAAATGTTTTTGTGCGAGGTCATATTAAGGCAGATGACGGCAGGGAAATTCCTGTCGCTGCAATGGGTCCCATTTGCATTGCGCCTGAGTTTAAAATGCAGGGCTATGGCAAAGCCTTACTGGATTACTCCTTAGAGCAGGCGAAAAGCTTTGGCATTAAGGCTGTTTGCTTTGAGGGTGATATTGGCTTTTATGGCAAGAGTGGCTTTGATTATGCATCTAAATTTAACCTTAGATATTTTGGTGTGCCCGACGGTGAAGACGCTTCCTTTTTCCTTTGCAAGGAGTTAGTTGCCGGCTATCTTGACGGTGTTTTTGGTGTGTACTGTCCACCTGAGTGCTATCTTGTGGACGAAGTGCAAGCACAGGAGTTTGATAAAACCTTCCCGCCAAAGGAAAAGCTAACTCTCGACAGTCAGATTTTCTCATAAACAAACGCGGCGGCAGTGAGCTTTTTTGCCCATTGCCGCCTTTTAATTTAATATTTATTTGTTAGTTTTCCGCTCGACTTTAGTCCGCCGGATCTATTTTTTACCCTTTTAAAAGGATAACTCCATATCATTAAACCACTGAAAAGCGTCCTCATTAGGTATTGATGTAAAGGTCATTTCTTTTTTTGTCTTCGGGTGGTTAAAGGTTAGCTTACATGAGTAAAGACCAATTTGAGAACTAATCTTGCTGCCATATTTCTTGTCTCCTAAAAGTGGCAATCCCCTTGAAGCAAATTGCACTCTTATTTGATGAGTACGCCCTGTCTCAAGACAGACAAAATATAGAGCTTTATCCTCTAAGGCTGTAAGAAGCCTGTAATTAAGTATAGCCTTTTTGACACCCTTTCTCTCACGCTTTACCACAAAGGATTTATTTTTACTCTTGTCAAAAAATAAAAGATCCTCCATTTTTCCCTCAGGTGCTGCGAGCAACCCTTGTGTCACAGCAAGATAACACTTTTTCATAGTTCTGTCGCTTACCTGCTTTGATAGTACCCCTGCGCTTTCCTTTGTCTTAGCGTAAACCATAAGTCCGCCAACTTCTTTGTCAAGGCGGTGTACAGGGTATATTTGGCAGGCACATTCTTCCCTTAAAAGCGACACCATACTTTGCGTACCGGAAACAGCCTCTTGAGAGATAAGACCTCTTTTTTTAATGCAAACCACTATTTCACTGTCTTGATATACTATCATAATACTCCTTTAAAAAAGGTCGCATCCAATGGACACGACCTTTTGTTTTTTTATTTTGCAAAATCTGTTGCTCTTGTCTCACGAATAATATTGACCTTGATTTGACCGGGATACTCAAGCTCCTGCTCAATCTTTTCAACAATGTTACGCGCAACAAGTGCCATCTCGTCATCACTGACAGCCTCAGGGTTAACTATAATGCGAACCTCACGGCCTGCCTGAATTGCATAAGCCTTTTCAACACCCTTAAAGGACTCGGAAATCTCCTCAAGAGTTTTAAGACGCTTAATGTAATTTTCAAGATTTTCACGCCTTGCGCCGGGTCTTGCAGCGGAAATTGCATCAGCTGCTTGAACGAGACAGGCGATTATGCTCTTAGGCTCAACATCACCGTGGTGTGCCTCAATAGCATTTATGATAATATCATTTTCACGATATTTTCTTGCGTACTCAACGCCAAGCTCAATATGTGAGCCTTCCTGCTGACGGTCAACAGCCTTGCCTATATCATGGAGAAGACCTGCGCGTCTTGCCATTTTTACATCAACACCAAGCTCAGAAGCCATAAGTCCTGCAATATTTGACACCTCAAGGGAGTGTGTGAGGATATTTTGACCGTAGCTTGTGCGATATTTAAGTCGGCCAATAAGCTTAACGAGCTCATTGTGTATGCCATTTACACCGGCATCAATAACAGCTCTTTCACCTGCTTGCTTAATGGTGAGATCAACCTCTCTTTTTGCCTTCTCATGGATTTTTTCAATGAGTGCAGGATGAATACGACCATCTGCAATAAGCTTTTCAAGAGTAATCCTTGCAACCTCTCGTCTAACAGGGTCGAAGCATGAAAGAGTAATAGCCTCAGGTGTATCATCAATAATAAGGTCAACACCTGTGATTGTCTCCAACGCTCTGATATTGCGTCCCTCACGGCCAATAATACGGCCCTTCATCTCATCATTTGGCAGTGCAACTGCACTTACTGTTACCTCAGATGTGTGGTCAGCAGCACAACGCTGGATTGCTGTTGTAATGATCTCTCTTGCAAGATTTTCGCTCTCGTCACGAATCTCCTGCTCATACTCCATAATTTTAACCGCTTTTTCTCTTTTAAGAGTCTCTTCAAGTGAATTAAGTAAATCCACCTTTGCCTGCTCTTTTGTATAGCCTGCTATTTTTTCAAGCATTTCACACTGGCTTCTTTTGATGCTTTCTGCCTCGGAAAGTTGGATATCAGCCTCTTTAATTTTTCCATCAAGGATGTTTTCTTTTTTCTCAAGAGCGTCAACTTTTTTGTCGAGAGCTTCTTCCTTTTGAATTATTCTCTTCTCCTGTCGTTGAACTTCATTTCTTCTGTCACGAAGCTCACGCTCTGTTTCTGTTCTTAATCTATGAATTTCATCTTTAGCCTCAAGCACAGCTTCACGCTTTTTTGTCTCCGCCTCATTTACGGCCTGATTTACAATGCGAGTTGCCTCATCATTTGCAGAGCCTATGAGAGCTTCCGATGTCTTTTTTCTGTGAGCTGAGCCTAAAACAAAGCCTACAACTCCAAACACGACAGCAACGACAATAGCGATAATTATTGTTGGTATCCATTCCAAGTAGCAGCACCTCCTTCTTTGTTATAATTCTTGTTGGGTTATCTTGACATTTGCGACCCCCTCGCCGCAATAATAAATCCATTTCCGAATTGTCATCAAAAGAATTACAGTATTATTACCCGAACGACAGTGCCACTATCAACACTATCCTATTTATTTTAAAACAAAACAGTCAATATGTCAAGCAAAATTGAGATAAAGTTGTATCATTTTTGCTATATATTGTATAAAAACTTTCCCTATATATGAACGAGTCGTGAACATAATAGACAGAAATAGGACAAAAACCCATAATAAGTAAAAAAATCTATAAGTTGCATTTGACTTACTTAAAAAGGCTTTTTCAGACTGAGCAGCCCGAAAAAGCCTTAAAATTATTCTTCTTCCTCTATAGCTTCCTTAGGTGTAATCTCAACTCTCACCTTGCCTATACGACGCTCCTCAACATTGAGTATGGTGAATTTAAGATTTTTATATGTCACTTCATTCATATCTCCGTCCTGAGGCAAGAAGCCTAAAAGACTGATAATGAAGCCACCTAAGGTGTCATAGTCACCCTCGGGGATAACATCGTCCACAAGCTCATTGACTTCCTCAATATATGCTGTGCCGTCGATGGTGAAAAGGTTTTCGCTTTCTTCTACGATTTCCTCCTCCTCATCGTCATATTCGTCTCTAATGTTACCCACAATAGCCTCAACTAAATCCTCCATGGTTACAATACCTGCTGTGCCGCCGTATTCGTCAACAACAACAGCCATTTGGATTCTCTTTTCTGTCATCTCATTAAAGAGCTTTCCGCAGTTTTTACTTGAGGGTACATAATAAGCCTCGCGCATAAAATCCTTTGGGCTTTCACCCTTGGGCATTGCGCCTGAAATATATTTAAGCAGATCCTTTATATAAACAATACCTATAATATTGTCCTGATCCTCATGATAAACAGGTATACGGCTATAGCCGTGCTCTATGGAAAGATTAACAAGCTCCTCAAGTGTATCTGTGTCCTCAACGGCTATCATGTCCGTTCTGTGAGTCATTATGTCAGTGACATCAATATCATCAAACTCAAAGATATTGTTTATCATTTCCTTTTGTATGTTCTCTATAACGCCCTTTTCCTCACCGACATCAACCATCATTCGGATTTCTTCCTCGGTTACAACATCGTCATTTGCATTGGGGTCAAAGCCAAAGAGCCTAACAATGGCATTAGTTGAAACAGAAAGAATCTTGACAAAGGGTGTGCAAATCTTTTTAACAACGAGAAGTACGCCAACAACCTTATAGGCAATCTCCTCCGGCTTTTGCATAGCCATGCGTTTAGGTGCAAGCTCGCCCAGTACCAATGAGAAATATGACATGATAACAGTGATAACGACCACACTCACGCCACTGATAATTCCTTTGGGAAGCTGCGGTGCTACCTTCATAACAGCGTCTGTAAGCATAGCTGCGAAGGTGGTAGATGCACTTGCCGATGTAAGGAAGCCGGCAAGGGTTACGCCGATTTGGATAGTTGATAAAAAGTTACTTGGATTTTCAGTAAGCTTTTTTATCATTTTAGCTTTTTTGTGTCCTTCCTCGGCAAGCTTGTCAATCATATTGTCATTTAATGTGATAATTGCTATCTCACTCATGGCAAAAAATGCGTTGACAAGGACAAGAATGAATAATAAGACCAGTTTGAAGATTAAACTTCCGGGGTCATCCATATTGGATATATCTCCTTTCGGGAATAAAAATTTTATTAATGTGCCAATATTACACATTGATTAGATATTATACACCATTTTTCATATCAGGTCAATACGATTTTTGTAATTAGTGTAAATTCTAATTTTCTTTAATGAGTAGTTACTCTCTTTTTGTGCTTCTATCGTACTCTGCCGAAGAAGTGAAGTGAGAAAAAGACTTTTTATCCTTAGCATTTTTTTGCACAAAAATATATACAAGCTTAAAAATTTGTGCTATACTAAAATTGTATTGTATCTCTCAAACAGACTAAGCTCTGTTTACAAAGAGAATAATAACAAGGAGGTCATATTTATGACAAAAAAAGAAAAGGTAAACATTCAACAGCTGGTTATTTTAGGCCTTTTGGCGGCGGTTATGTTAGTTTTATCCACCACCTCATTGGGCTATATTAAAATCGGCCTGCTGGAAATCACACTCAACGTCGTTCCTTTGGGAATCGCCGCAGTAGCCTTAGGCCCTGTAGGCGGTGGCGTCATTGGCGGAGTTTTTGGGCTGACAAGCTTTTTGCAATGTATAGGTATTGGCGGCTCAAGTGCAATGGGCATTGCTCTATTTGATATAAGCCCTGTGCTCACATTTATTCTCTGCTTTGTCACCAGGGTGCTTGCCGGTGTTATTGTTGGCTTTTTGCATAAGCTTCTCTCAAAAAAGTTAGGCAAAAAAACCACCTGCTTTATCACAGGCTTTTTAGCTGCCTTCCTTAACACACTGTTTTTCATGAGTGCTCTTGTGCTGCTTTTCGGTCACACCGATTATATGCAGGAGCTAATTGCAGGCAGAAACATTATCATTTTCATCTGTGCCTTTGTTGGAGTTAATGCTATCACTGAGATAGTCGCCTCCACACTTATAACCGGTGCAGTCGGCGCTGCACTTTACAGAGCAAAAGCAATTAAATGAGGTAAGAAATATGATTTTAGCTATTGACATTGGTAACACAAATATCGTCTTAGGCGGCTTTGAAAATCAGGAGATAATCCTTCGTGAGAGGATATCCACCAATCACACTGCAACTGTTTTGGAATATGCGGCAACAATTAAAACTGCCTTTGAAATGCACAATATAGATACATCCTCAATTGGCGGCGCAATCATTTCCTCTGTTGTACCCGCTGTAACGAGTACCGTAAAAAGCGCAATTGAAAAATTTATAGGCTCGGATGTTTTAGTCGTCGGCCCCGGCATTAAAACCGGACTTAGCATAGTTATTGACAACCCCAGTCAGCTTGGCAGCGACCTTGTTGTTGACGCTGTGGCAAGCCTTAATGAATATAGCGCACCTATGATTATTATTGATATGGGCACTGCCACCACTCTTTCGGTTATAAATCAAAAGAAAGAATATATAGGCGGTATGATAATCCCGGGGGTTGCCGTGTCTCACGATGCTCTTATTTCAAGAACCTCACTTCTTAGCAAAATCGCTCTTGAAAAGCCAAAGAAGCTCATTGGTTCAAACACCATAGATTGCATTAAAAGCGGCATCCTTTACGGAAACGCAGGCACTCTTGACGGCCTCATTGACAGAATCAATGATGAATTAGGGGAAAAGTGTACTGTTGTTGCAACGGGCGGAATCGCTCAGGTGATAACCCCCCTTTGCAAAAATGAGATTATCCTTGACGAGGATTTGCTTTTAAAGGGACTTATGGTTATATATAACAAAAATAAACAAAATTAAGATACAATACAAATTTATGAGCTGTCGCAAAAAAGCGGCAGCTTTATTTTTAGGTGGAGGTAGATTGGCTGACGAATTGGGGAAGTGAGTGGCTTTTGGGGTGGACGCAGCAAAAGCCGTAAGAGAGACTGACGAATGCCGGAAAGTGGGTGGAGGGAGAGGGGGCGGCTGTGCAAAAATTCCATTCAGGAATGGAA
>CAZDEL010000047.1:0-4182 GCA_964504475.1 uncultured Faecalibacterium sp.
ACGGTGATGTGACCTTAGATGATGGCACTAAGCTTGAAATTAAGGATTTGCCCGCCTTCTGTGAGTATGTGGAAAACAAATGGTAAGTAAAATTTAACCTGATGGAGGCAATACATATGAAAATGAAAAAGCTTATAGCAGTTTTTCTCACTGTGCTCATGATTGCAGGCGTTATGCTCATGCCTGTCAGCGGCGCAAATGACAATGGCAATGTACCGGCACAGGAAGGCTCACTTAGCAGCGCCTTTGCACAGGGTGAGGACAGCATTATAATTTTTGTCACAGGCATAGGTCAAAGCTACTCCTATCTTTTTGACGAGAGCTACACTAAAGAGGGCGCATTTGAAAAGGGTACTTTGCAGGATTATGAAAACTACGCACCGCTTATTGCCCAAGGCAAACACAGCAAAAGGTGGAATCTTTTTAACAGCTTCGACGAGGCATTTGAGGACAGCTCAACTATTATGAGCCTTTTAAAGGTTGTCTCTCAGCTTTTAGTTTCATCATTAATCAGAAAGAGCGTTTTTAATAAAGATGATATAAAGGATATTATTAAGTCACTTTTCCGCTTTAATCTTGTGGGTGAGGACGGCAATGGTAACAGCAGAGTCGTAACACCCAGATACAATATGCCTGTGTCTCAATTCCCCGGGGCAACAAATGATGAGGGCGTTTATCGCAGCGAAGCCAAGGAGCGTTTTTATTCCTCAATCCCATGTAAGGATATTGCGAAGCAGAGACTCGGTGAAAATTATGAGGACTATCTCTATGTTTTCAACTACAGCGCATTTTCCTACACATCAAAAAATGTTGAGGCACTTCACGACTTTATTGAGACAGCCTTAAAGGAAAACAAGGTTGGCGCAACTCAAGTGGTTCTCGTGCCAATGAGTATGGGTGCATCTGTTGTCACAGCCTATATGAGCGCATATCCTCAAAGAAAGGACAACCACATAAAGCGTGTTGTCAGCATAGTCGGCGCATGGGACGGCAGTGATGTTGTGGCTGATTTGCTCACACAGCAATATTGTGAGAACTCTGCCGATTTATTTTACAACGGTCTTATAGGTGACCTTATTGGCGAGCCGTGGGGATATGTTGTTAATATTGCATTGAGACTTTTCCCGAAGCAGGTGTTAAGAGACTTTATTGATTTGGCTCTTGAAGCCTTGTCAGAGGATTTATTCTGCTCCACACCGTCACTTTGCAATCTTATTCCCTCAGACAGATATGATGAGGTCAAGGATATTATAGCGTCACCTGTTGTAAGAAGTGAGGCTGACTCCTTCCAAAACGCAAAGAAAACCATAAGAAAGACAATGTCCGACCTTGAAAATGAGGGCGTTACCTTCTCATTTATTTCAGGCTACGGTCTTCCCTTTGGCGCACAAACCGATGACTATAAAATGTTTGGCTTTATGAAAAGCGCACCCACCACAAACTCAGACGAGATAATCAATATTGACTCCACTGCACCGGGCACATCCTATGTCACTCCCGGCACTACCTTAGATAGTACCGTGGGCAGAGTGCTCTCACCGGACGGCTCACTTGATATATCCACCACATATTATAAGGATTCCACATGGTTCTTCTATGAGCAAAAGCATGAGCTGGAATATAACAACACAGCTATAGCTCTTGCCTTAGAGCTTGCAACAGGCAATATTAAAACTGTGTCTGACTGTGATAACCCGGCTGAGGACGGCTATTATTATCCACAATTTAACGGTGCGAGAAATCTTAAAAGACTCAATAAAAATTACTTGCCCGATTTAGAGAAGTATTGTGAGGAAACAGGCTACACATTAAATGCTTCCCAGCAGGCAACCTTAGATAAGGTGAAGGCAATGACTAACAGCACAGTCAATGACTTCCAAAAGGATAATGAGCTTATTGAGGAGCTTAGACTTATGCTTATTGACATTGGCATTTACGGTGCCGACAAGCAAGACAGTGCCTTCGATAAGGTTTTAAATGACACACTCAAGGGCGCAAATGACATAACCTATAAGCTTTTTGGCGCAAAGGGCTTTTTAGACTTCGCTAAATAATTTAAGAGTTTATAAATAAAACTAAAGCGGTGTGAATTTTTCATGCCGCTTTTTGAAATATAAATTTATCATACTATGTACAGAATTGTCGATATTTTATTAAATTGCAGCAAAATGAGTTGACAAATTTAGGAAAATGGAGTATTTTATAATTAATAAAAAAATCCAATAGGAGGAAGATCAAATGAAAAAAATTATTTCAATTTTGCTCACTCTTTCTATGCTTTTTGCTTTGGCAATGCCGGCCTTTGCAGGCAGCACAGATAAGGTAGTAACAGTTTATCTCACAGGCTACGGCTCAACTCTTTATGACGAAAATGGTGAGAAAATCTACGGTCTCGACTTTGATATTTTCGGCAGCATAAAGGAAGTTCTCGACAAGATGGTAATCTCACTTGTTAAGGGCGAGCTTACAGGCGACTATGACGATTTTTGCGACGAGATTTATAACATTGTCGCTCCGGCTCACGCTGAGGTTATTCTCGACAAAAACGGTGAAGCTGTAGGCGAAGACGGAAAGCCATATTATGCTGTTGGCTATGACCCACTCACTCGCTTAAATCACAACACCTATAACTACTATAAGTATGACTATTATTTATTCGAGTATGACTGGAGACTGTCATGCGAATATAATGCTGAGCTTTTGGGTAAATATATTGACATGGTGTTAGACAGCACTAAGGCAGACAAGGTTAACCTCATTGGCAGATGTCTTGGCGCTAACATTATCTCCGCTTATTTGCAAAATGCTACCGACGCTCAATTAGCTAAGGTAAACAAGACCGTTATGTATGTACCGTCCACCTATGGCGTTGACTTCCTTGATGGTCTTTTCACAGGCAAAATCCCACTTGATGACACTGCTGTTGACAACTATGTTAAGTATTGTCTTTCAAGAAACGACCTTATCGGTGCCGGTGAAGCAGGCGACGAGACCTTCGAAATGTTAAGTGTTTTAGTCAGCTTCTTAAACGAGATTAGAGTTTTAGGCATTACTCTTGATTCGGTACAGGCTACCCTCGATAAGGTTAAGGACAATGTTCTTGCAAGATCACTTCGTGCATCATATGCAACCTTCCCATCCTTCTGGAATATGCTTTCACCCAGCCAGACAGAGGATGCTATTAATTTCGTTTTCCCAACACCTGAGCTTAAGGCAGAGTATGCAGGTCTTATTGAAAAGGCAAGATCCTATCGTGACAATGTTCAGTTCAATGCAGCCGAGACTATGAAGGCTTGTGCAGCAAATGGCATTGACATTATGGTTATATCAAAGTATAACTTCCCCAATGGACCTTTATCAGAAAATCAAGCGGCACAATCAGACAGCACCGCTTCTGTTACAGCAACATCATTTGGTGCAGTTGCCGCAGATTTTGGCAAGGTACTGGACAAGAGCTATATTGACTCAATGAGCGAAAGTGACAAGAAGTATCTCTCACCTGACACAATTATTGATGCATCAACTTGTCTTTTCCCTGAAAAAACATGGTTTATTAAAAACCTTAACCATGCGGACTTCCCTGCAAGTGTGGACGCACTTATGAACGCCTTCCTTACAACTGACAATATGACAATTGACACCTATGAGGAATATCCGCAGTTTATGAAGCACGACCTTGAAACAGACACACTCTCACCTGTAACAGGCATTGATAAGGGTGATATTCAAGAAACCGGTGCAGACAGAAGATTCCCTGTTTTCATTCGCTTCTTTACAATGATAATTAATCTTATCACAAAGCTTATTAAGGGCGAGCTTGATTTAGGCTCAATATTTGGTTAATAAAATTGTGAGCTGCAAAAACCTTTTGCAGCTCCTTTTTAAATTTAGGAGAGTGACATTATGGGTGAATTTATTTGCTTAGTTGTATTATTTGCTCTGGCAATTATTTTACTTATTGTCTTTTTTGATATGGGAAAATCTGAAAACGGCATGGTAGAAAACACCACTGTCAAAAAAGCTATCAATGACAAAGAAGATATCAACGACAAAGAAGATACTACCGTCAAAAAAGAATATGTGGATATTGAAAATGCCGACTTTAAAACTCAGCTTAGCTCTTTAGTTTTGACAAAGGAAGAAACTGAAATGAGACAGGAGCAGCAAAGACAAGCCGCCTTG
>CAZDEL010000047.1:4282-13798 GCA_964504475.1 uncultured Faecalibacterium sp.
CCTAAACATATAGAGCTTAAAATATCATGTGATTGGTGTAGCTTTAAGGACGAGGAATGGTGCAAGTCTTTTATTGGGGTTTTAAAGGAAATGAAGGCAGAGCATATTTCCTGCGTTCTCATGGCAAAGGTAGAAAGAGAAAACGGAACAGTTTATGAAAAGGCTGTTCCCGGAGTGCTTCCCGGCGCTCAAGAAAGCGACTCTCCGGCTGTGTTTTTCAGATGTACCTGCACTATTGCTAAGGGATAAACCCAAGGTCAACAGTACCAACAAAAATAAAAAATCAGCTCCCCACTTTGTTTGTGGGGAACTTTTTTATCACTTAAAAAGCACCCGCCTTTTTTAGACGGATGCTTTTACTGTTTAATTATACACGGGCTACCATTTCGCCGTAAAGCTCTTTTTCTTCCTTGATAAACTTCTCAATAGCCTCAACACTGGGCATTGCTGCACTACAGCTGTGAGCTGAGATAAGCATTGAAGCGGAAGCAGTACCAAACTCAAGAGCGTCGATCATATCCCAGCCCTCAAGGAGACAGCGAATAAATGCGCTTGCATAGCCGTCACCGCCGCCAAAGCCTTTCATTGCCTTAACAGGGAAGGGCTTAATTGAGTAGCTCTTGCCATCGTTTGTGTAAGCTGTTGAGCCGTCCTTGCCGTGCTTGATAATAACTATCTTTGCACCGTAGGAGTGCCAAAGCTTTGCACTGTCCTCATCGCAGGATTGAACGCCTGTAATAGCCTCTGTGAGGTCATATTCCTCTCTTGAGCCAAGGATAACATCTGCGTTTCTTGCAACGAGCTGATAGTAAACGGAAATTTCGTCCTTGTTTTTCCATGTGTATGGACGATAGTCAATGTCGAAAATTACAACAACGCCGTTTTTCTTAGCTAACATCATAGCCTTTAAAGCGGCATCTCTTGATGGGCTCATGGAAAGAGCTGTACCTGAGATGACAATTGCCTTAGCTGAGGCGATATATTCCTCGCTAACCTCCTCAGGCTCAAGCATAAGGTCTGCAATGCAGTCTCTATACATAAGAATACTGCTTTCTGAGGGGCTTTTGATTTCAGTGAAGGTAAGGCCGATTTTCTCGCCGTTTTTAGCTCTGAAAATATTTGAGGTGTCAATGCCGTCCTTCTTAAAGTAATCAATAACGAAGTCACCGTGCTGGTCATCGGAAACCTTACCAATGAAGCCAACCTTCTTGCCGAGTCTTGCAAGACCAACGGCAATGTTAGCAGGTGAGCCGCCAACATACTTATTAAAGTTGCAGCTCTCGCTCAATGGGCGATTCATGTCTGTGGGGTTAAAGTCGATGGCAACTCTGCCTATGGGGATAACATCAAGGGGCTTGCTTTGGTCAAATTCTACATACTGCATAAAAGAAACTTCCTTTCAAATTTGTTTATTTATATTGCTCTGCCTTGCCGACAGAGTAAAATATTTCCATATGTTTTTTTGCGTTGAGGTACGCGCCGAGAATTTCACTTTGGTGAAGGTCATAGTACCCGCCAATTTTATTTTCGGCATAATCTGAGCGAACATGCTTTTCTACGCTGGCAAAGGTAGCAGTGGCAATGTTGATTTTCTTTATGCCGCTTTGATGGCAGCGGATAAAGTCATCAGGCTCAATGCCTGTTCCGCCATGAAGCACGAGAGGTACGCTGACAGTATCTCTAACCTTTTCGAGTATGTCAAAGCGAAGACAGGGAGCTTCCTTATAAAAGCCATGAGCGTTGCCAATAGCAATAGCCAGAGCGTCAACGCCTGTTGCCTCATAAAAGAGCTTAGCCTGCTGTGGTGAGGTGCAGCGCATTGCAATGTCAACACTTCCGTCCTCACTGCCGCCTACACAGCCTATTTCAGCCTCAACAGCTGCACCATAGGGCTTTGCGAGGTCAATGACCTTTTTGGTCATGGCGATGTTTTCCTCAATAGGCAAATGTGAGCCGTCAAACATAACGCTGGTAAAGCCAAGCTCAAGTGCTTCGGCAATACACTCCAGTGTTGTGCCATGGTCTAAATGCACGGCTACAGGCACCTTTGCCTTTTTTGCGGCACCGATCATTGCAGGGCCTATAACATGAAGCGGCGAATGATTTAGCCTAACCTCGGCTATTTGCAAAATAATCGGTGAGTTTGTTTCCTCGGCAGCCTTTACGACACCAAGGATCATTTCCATGTTTGCAATGCTGAATGAGCCCACTGCATAGCCGCCCTTTTGAGCGTCAATGAGCAAATCCTTCATATTAACAAGAGACATATTTTCACAACCTTTTTTAAGTGACCGCAGTCACAAATTTATTCAATTGATTTCAGTGACTCTACCATGTCAACCTTCTTGAGCTTTTTATAAAGCACAACATTAACGAATAAGGAGAAGGCTGCCGCTAAAGCAATAGCATAAAGATAGCTGGTAAAGTCGATGCTTCTGCCATACATAATGATATCAACCTCGGCAATGACGACTATCCACTTATGCAGCAGGAAGCCGAAAATAGTACCAAAGAGAATGCCAATAACAGTTAAGATGACATTTTCTCTGAAAATATACGCCGAGACCTCGCCGTCATCAAAGCCTAAAACTTTAAGGGTAGCTATTTCCTTAATGCGCTCAGTGATGTTAATAATAGACAGGTTATAAAGCACTATAAATGCCAAAAGTCCGGCACAAACAACAAGTATGAGCACAAGATAGCTAATAGCGTCAAGGATATTTATAAAGGATGACTTAATCTGGTCAGTGTAAGCCACAGCACTTATGCCGTATTCGTCCATAAGCTCCTTTGCAAGATTTACCTTTTGCTCGTCGGAGATATTGTCAATGGCAAGGTTTGCCGTAACATAGTTATATTGTGGGTTTGCACCAAAAATTGATGTGTAGAGATTTTTTGACAAATAGATATAGTGGAAGGCATAGTTTTCAGTTATGGCAGCAACGGGAATTTGCACGCTGTTTTTGCTGTCAACCTTTAAGGTGATGTAATCTCCTGCCTTGATATCTAATTTGTTAGAGAGCTTCTCGGTTATAATAGCACCATTATCTGAGAGTAAATGCTGCTGATCACTGCCACGCTCATGGAGATTAATATAGTTATTTAATGCGGCAGAGTCCTCAGGCACAAGAAGATAAGTCTCAATCTCCTCCTCATAGCTGTCACTGGTGGTGTTAAAGACCTTCATATAGCTAAGTGTAGCCGTTTGTACAAGAGCATTGCCCTTTATAATTTCATATGGCTCACACTCGTCAATGGTTATGTCATATGAGCCGTTGAGGACGATTTGCATATCGTAGTTCCATATGCGGTCATCCTTTTCAAATTGATTGTCAAGAGTTGCCTCAATTGAGTCGTTTATACCAAAGGCCGCAACAAGCATTGCCGTACAGCCGGCAACACCTAAGGTTGCCATAACAAAACGCTTCATGTTTCTGAAAACGTTTCTCATTGTAACCTTCCATGTAAAGGAAAGCCTTGACCAAAGAGCCGGAATTTTTTCCAATAAAATCTTTTTGCCGCCCTTTGGTGCTTTGGATTTCATAAGAGTTGCCGGAACAACAGCGAGACTCTTATAGCAGGTGTAATAAGTAGCCAAAACAGTGGAGGCAATGGATATAATAATGCCGGGCAAAGCATAGCTTAGACGGTACTTTATAATAACCGAGGGCATATCAAAGAGTATGGTATATGCCGTGGTTATGGCCGACGGGAAGAAGGCGAAGCCTAAGAAAGAGCCTGCCACACTGCCTATAACCGATGCCATAAATGCGTAAAGGAGATATTTTGACATAATCTCCGCATCAGTAAGACCCAATGCCTTAAAGGTGCCAAGCCTTGTTCTGTCCTCCTCGACCATTCTTGTCATGGTGTTAAGGCAAACCAAGGCTGCCACAAGGAAGAAGAACCATGGGAAAATCGTTGATATAGCCGCTGTTCTTGAGGCTGTTTGACCATAGGCCTCAAAGCCTAAAAGTGCGCCTTCTCTGTCGTCAACAGTCCATGATGCGTCATCAAGGTGGAGTAAAAACTGCTTTGCGTCCTCTAATTGGAGTCTTGCACTTTCAAGCTCCTGCTCCACTTGCTGCTTTGCTGTGGCGTACTCCTGCTCGATAGTGCCCGCTTTTTCCTTTGCCATTGAAAGGGCAGTTTCATATGCGGTGATTTGATTTTTCATATCACTGAGCTTAGAGAGAACCTCAAGCTCACTAAATTGAATATTATAGCCTGCGTCGGTGAGCTGCTTTTCAGCCTCATCAAGCTGAGTCTTAGCTGACTCCATTTGCGACTCAACCTGCTTTAGCTGTTGCACCATTTGACCTGCGTTGTCAAGCTCAACCTTCTTTTGAGCTAAGGTGGTTTGAGCGGCAGACAGCTCCTTTTTAGCTGAGGCAAGCTTAACCTCCATAGATTGAAGCTGAGGCTCCATATATGCCGCCATTTCTTCGGCAGTGCCAACAGCTGTCATGGAGCTTATGGTGTTAACGATTTGGTCAACCTCCTCACCCACAAGACCCGACTGCTGGAAACGGTCGATTATTGACTCAACACCGCCGTCCTGAGTGTCATTAAAGTGGTCAAGTGCCGAGCGAGTGGTTGCAACAAGGTCACTGAGATAGTCAACTGTTGAGGATAAGGAGTCCACCTGTAGCTTTGCCACATTATATTCTGTGGTGGCGTTGTTATATTCCTGCTCAGCGTTTTCATATTGCTTGAGAGTTGCCATAGTTTCGTTATATTCGTTTCTTTTGGCTTCCCACTGAGCATATTGTGTGGAGTGCTCTAACTTGCCCGAGTCAATAGATGAGGATGCGTTTGAGGCCGCCTCATTATATTGCTGCTTATATTCTAAAAGCTTTTGATCGCCGTTTTGAGCCATGTCGAGGATTTCGTTCATTTGCTCCTGAGCTGCTTGAAGCTGACTGTCAGCGTCAGCTTTAGCTTCGGCATAATCCATCTCAGCCTGTGAGACCTTAGCTGAGTAATCCTGCTTTAAGACAGTGACTCTGTTTTCCAGCATTTCAGCGGATATGGAGCTTATGTAATCGGTGTATCTTCCCACAAAGCTCTCGTATTCCTCTGAGTATGGGTCGTAATTTTCGCTGCCTTGAAGCTTAATATACATGGCTGAATAATAATCATCAAGGAAGTTGTCTGAGGGAATGTATATAAATGTGCCAAGCTTTCCCGTACCAATATTGGTATTGCCTCTCTCATATGAGATGTAAAGAGGTGTGCGGATAATGCCCACAACAGTAAATTGCTGATTTTGAAGGGAAGTGGTAAGGTCTTTATCCTCACCCTCAATTGAAATGACAGAGCCTATTTTAAACTCCTCCGGTGTGGAGAGGGTGCTGCTGTCAACGAGACATTGGTTAGCCGAGGAAGGCCATGAGCCTTCAACAAGCTCAGGTCTATTCATAAAGCTTGAGTCGGGGATGCCTGCCGAGACATTCGCAAGCTTATTTAAGTCAAGGGGGAGTGCTCTTACAGTTAGCTCCGAGCCGTCGGTGTCACTAATAGGGCTGCCGTCAACTCTGACAACACCGTCAACAAATTTTTCGCCCACGGCATTTTCCACACCGCCAATTGATTTTATAACGGCAACATCGTCATCTGTAAGACCTGCGGTGGAGATTATTCTAATATCAGCCGCGTTTGAGTCAATTAAATATTGCTCTAAGGTGGCATACATATCCGGTGCAGTTGCGTTCATACCGGTGAAAAAGCTTATGCCCAAGGCAACAATTGCAATAATAGAGATAAATCTCGATTGAGTTTTTTCTACGGTACGCAAGGCATCGGTGACGAGCACCTTGTTTATTTTAAATTTTTTCATTACCATTCCAGCCTTTCAACAGGGACAGGATTGTCATTTACGGCAATTTGCACCACCTTGCCGGAGCGCATGGTGATGATTCTGTCTGCCATGGCGGCGAGAGCCTGATTGTGAGTGATAACGACAACCGTCGTACCTGTGTCACGACAGGTCTTATGAAGCAGGGATAAAATCTGCTTACTTGTGCGATAGTCGAGAGCACCTGTAGGCTCGTCGCAAAGAAGTATCTTTGGATTTTTAGCCAAAGCTCTTGCAATGGAAACTCTCTGCTGCTCACCACCGGAGAGCTGAGAGGGGAAGTTATCCATTCTGTCTTTAAGTCCGACTCTTGCGAGGATTTTTGCGGCGCTAATAGGCTTTTTGCACATTTGAGTTGCAAGCTCCACATTTTCCAGAGCCGTAAGGTTTGGCACTAAATTATAAAACTGGAAAATAAAGCCCACATCATAGCGGCGATAATCCACCAATTGCTCCTTAGTCAGGTTGTTTATTGGCTTTCCTGCCACTCGTACACTGCCGTCATCGCAGGAGTCCATGCCGCCGAGAATGTTTAGCACTGTTGATTTACCTGCACCACTTGTGCCGACGATGAGGCAAAATTCGCCCTTTTCCACCTTAAAGGTGACACCGTCAACAGCGGCAATGGAAACCTCACCGGCTTGATAGCGTCTATACACATGGTCAAACTCTATAAAACTCATTTTTTCACCTTATACCTTTCTCATTGAGTGTAGGTCTCGTTAAAGAGAACCTTTCCGCTTTCGCTGTCGGCAAGCACTACCTTGCACGAGGGAGCTTCGGGAGCGTAATAGGATTGATAGTAAAGGCCGCATTGAGATAAGAGAGTGGGGAACATTTCCTTGTTTTTTTCCTTGTTATACTTTTTGCCGTCAACGAGGATGAGTATATAGCTGAAATCCTTAGCGTAATCGGCAAAGTCCACAACAAAGGGGAAGCTCTCGGAGTCAACGATTTGACCAATTTCACTTATGGTGATAGCACCGACTCTCGAAAGCAGGAGCTGGTACTGTTCACCGTCCATCTTAAAGGTTATTGTGCCGTTTTCATTTGAGACTATTTCATAGCCATAGGTTGCGGCATAGGACGCCACATCACCGTCAAACTCAGCGGCAATTAAATCTTGAGATAATGGAACTTTATATGTCTTATTTTTTCTGATTTTTTTAGTTGTTTCCTCCGGTCTTGTGGTGTCAAAGCTTATGACCTTGATATCGTCACTGTCATTGACAGCTGTCTTGCCACCGTCTGAGCAAGCACTCAGGCATGATATTAAAGCGAGGGATGTTAAGCATAAACAAATAAGTTTTTTCATGACTTTTTCCTTTCCTAAAGACAGCTTAAAATATTAAGCCCTTTATTACATTATAACATTCTACCATAGATGTCCTTTAATTTCCACAAAAAATCGGAAAATTTAACATAATATTCAAGCTGATGAAAAAATGAAGGAAAAGACTATGTAAAATCGACAAAATTGACAAATAAAACTGTAAATCTATATGAAAAAAAACTATAGATTTTTTTCGTTTTTTTTGGTAAAATTTGTAGCAGTGGGAATTATAGCTATATATAGTAATTGTAGCTATATTTAGTAATATTCCCTAAAATCTAAATGTTAATCTAGGAGGAGATTCCAATGTCTAAGAAATGGGTATACCTTTTCAAAGAAGGCAACGGCAGCATGAGAGAGCTTCTCGGTGGTAAGGGTGCAAACCTCGCTGAAATGACAAATCTCGGTCTTCCCGTTCCCCAGGGCTTCACAATTACAACTGAGGCTTGTACACAATATTATGAAGATGGTCGCAAAATTAATGATGAGATCTTTAACGAAATCATGGAAAACATCGAAAAGATGGAAGAGATCACAGGCAAGAAGTTTGGCGATCTTGAAAACCCCCTTCTCGTTTCCGTTCGTTCAGGTGCTCGTGCATCAATGCCCGGTATGATGGACACAATCCTTAACCTTGGTCTTAATGAGGACGTTGTTGAGGTTATGGCTAAAAAGTCAGGCAACGCAAGATGGGCTTACGACTGCTACAGAAGATTTATTCAGATGTATTCAGACGTAGTTATGGAAGTTGGTAAGAAGTATTTTGAAGAGCTTATCGACAAGATGAAGGCTGACAGAGGCGTTAAGCAAGACGTTGAGCTTACAGCAGATGACCTTAAGGAGCTTGCAGAGCAATTTAAGGCTGAATATAAGTCAAAGATTGGTCAAGACTTCCCAACAGATCCTAAGGAGCAGCTTATGGGTGCTGTTAAGGCAGTTTTCCGTTCATGGGACAACCCTCGTGCAAATGTTTATCGTCGTGACAATGATATCCCTTATTCATGGGGTACTGCTGTTAACGTACAGATGATGGCATTTGGTAACATGGGTGATGATTGCGGTACAGGTGTTGCTTTCACTCGTGACCCTGCAACAGGCGAAAAGAAGCTTATGGGTGAATTCCTTACAAATGCACAAGGTGAAGACGTTGTTGCCGGCGTAAGAACTCCAATGCCTATCGCTGAAATGGCTGACAAATTCCCGGCTGCATTCAAGCAGTTCACAGAGGTTTGCTCACTTCTTGAGAACCACTACAGAGACATGCAGGATATGGAATTTACTGTAGAAAATGAAAAGCTTTACATGCTTCAAACTCGTAACGGTAAGAGAACAGCTCAGGCAGCTCTCAAGATCGCTTGCGATCTCGTTGACGAAGGCATGAAGACAGAAGAAGAAGCAGTTGCAATGATCGACCCCAGAAACCTTGACACTCTTCTTCACCCACAATTTGATCAGAAGGCTCTTAAGGCTTCTACTCCTATTGGCAAGGGTCTTGGTGCATCACCGGGTGCTGCTTGCGGTAAGGTAGTATTTACAGCTGAGGATGCTGAGGCTTGGAATGCAAGAGGCGAAAAGGTTATCCTTGTTCGTCTTGAGACATCACCTGAGGATATCACAGGTATGAAGGCTTCTCAGGGTATCCTTACAGTTCGTGGCGGTATGACATCACACGCAGCAGTTGTTGCTCGTGGTATGGGTACTTGCTGTGTATCAGGCTGTAGCGAAATCGCTATGGACGAGGAAAACAAGAAGTTTACTCTTGCAGGTAAGACCTTCACAGAAGGCTCAGAAATTTCAATTGACGGCTCAACAGGTAACATCTACGATGGTATTATCCCAACAGTAGACGCTCAAATCGCAGGCGAATTTGGTCGTATCATGGCTTGGGCTGACAAGTACAGAACACTTAAGGTTAGAACAAATGCTGACACACCTGCTGACGCTAAGAAGGCTCGTGAGCTTGGTGCAGAGGGTATCGGCCTTTGCCGTACAGAGCATATGTTCTTCGAGGCTGACAGAATCGCAGCATTCCGTGAGATGATTTGCTCAGACACAGTTGAGGAAAGAGAAGCAGCACTTGCTAAGATTCTTCCTATGCAGCAGAGCGACTTCGAGGCTCTTTATGAGGCACTTGAGGGCAACCCTGTAACAATCCGTTTCCTTGATCCTCCTCTCCATGAGTTCGTACCAACAGAGGAAGCTGACATTGAAGCACTCGCAGCAGCTCAGGGCAAGAGCGTTGAAGCAATCAAGAACATCATCGCTTCACTTCATGAGTTCAACCCAATGATGGGTCACAGAGGTTGCCGTCTTGCAGTAACATATC
>CAZDEL010000048.1:0-13323 GCA_964504475.1 uncultured Faecalibacterium sp.
CCCCCTCTCCCGACTAAACCTTCCGGCATTCGTCAGGACTCACTAACGACCTCCACTGCGGCAAACCCCAAAAGCACTTTTTATCCTTCATACTTTGCGCACTATAGGTATTTTTCACGTTTTTTATCTTGCGCACTGTAGGGAAATCTGCTATAATATAAACTGCGTACTCGTAGAAAGGAGCTATAAAATGAGATATGACGGAAATAACTGTGACGGTTGTCATAAGCCTTTGCAGCAGGACGAGGATATAGTGGTTTGCCCCGAGTGTGCCACACCTCAGCATAGAGAGTGCTACGATAAAAACGGTGAGTGTGTCAATGCACATCTTCACGGCACTGACTTTGTTTGGCAAGGCAAGGTCAAGGGTGATAAAAATGACGCATCTACCTTAGTTAATCATGAGCCTGAAAAGGAAAAGCTTATTTGCCCCAATTGCGGTCATGCCAATTATCCGGGCAGTAAGGTCTGTAGTAATTGCAATATGAAATTTACCATGTTTGGTGTTAATATTGTGGAGGCAGCTCAAAAGGAAGAAAAAGAGAGCGGCACTAATCCCTTGTACAATAAAAATGAAAACGAAAACAAGACCGACTTGCCAAATTATGAGCCACCCTTTAAAATAGGTGAGGGTGAGGGCTTTGATAATAATGATAATAATAATAGCTCCGATGAGGCTCCTGAGGGTACTAACCCATGGAATTTAGGCTCTTATGGCGACTATGAGGAGATAAACACCTTTAAAGGGCCTTTCCCTGTTGAGGATTACACCGCAGGTGTGCGTACCAACACTCTTGGCGCATTTATTAGAAATAACGCTCAAAGCTATATAAACAAATTTAAATGGAATGAGCTTAAAAACAAAAACAGCTTTAACTTTGCCGCATTTATATTTGCGCCCTATTGGTTCTTTTATCGCAAGCTCTTTAAGCCGGGCATAATCTTTGTCACTATTGAGCTTATTATCAGTGTACTGTTAACGCCTGTATTAGAGCCATTTGCGGAGTTTTATAATTATTTGCTTACTATTGATATTGAGCAAATAAGCGAGGAAGCGTTAAACTCATTAGTGGATAAAATGATGACCTTAACCGATGAAATGCTTTTACCTATGGTTATAGCCGGTGCGGTGATTATTTTAATGCACATTGTGAGCGGCTTTATAGCAAATAAGCTTTATAAAACCTATTGCATTAACAATATTTCCGCAGGTCTTTCTAAGTCAACCTTAGAGGAAAAAATAGCTTTTTTTGCTAAAAAAGGCGGCACATCACTTTTGTTTGTACTTGCAGCTTATTTTGCAAAGACCTTACTTTCCACTATAGTCAGCTACATTATGATGTAAAATGAGCAAAGGGAAAACAGAGAATTAAGTGAAGATGTAGTGAGCAAATGTTCGCTACATTTTTATTTTATGGAGATATTTAATGATAATTAAAGGAAATGGTGTTTTTGAAATTTCAAAAATTGAAAAAGACGAAATTAACCTTGGCAATGTTCGGCTAATTGGATATGAATTATGAAAAGAGAGCATATCTCGCGCTATACAACATAACAGATAGATTTTATTAGGAAGAAGAAAATGATTCTATTACAGTGGTATCAAGTGATATGTGTCCATACACATTTAAAGACAGCAATTCCGCTGACCCCGCCACATATGGGGATTTTATCAAGAGCTTAAATGCTTGCTGTGCTCAAACAAATAAAGAAGATGTTTTTACTGCCCACAAGGCAGCTGTTAAATTCCTCGAAATGTATCGAGATGAGTTTGGCTTTGAGATAGACGAGTATATCAAAAGGTTGACGCTTGATATGCACAAAGAGGAGTTTGATTCCTTAGTATGATTTGTCGCAAAACGTGAGGTTTGGAGCTTTGCTCGTATGGAGTAAAGCTCGTTTTTTTGTAAAGAAGTAAAAAACCTATAAAAAAATCAAATTTTAGCTGATTTTTTTGAGGAATAATCACATATAACCATTGACACAAAGCTCATATTTTGTTAAAATACTATCGTATAACTTTGGAACTTTCGCACCTATAAAAAGGGTGAGAGCGACTTACAAAAGGAGGAAAATTTCATGACAGATGCAAAAACCCTAGCATATATTAACATGTATGCTATCTTCGGTGCGCTCGAAAATCTTTGCGAGCTCGACAGCGAAGCCAGTGCGCTGGTAAAAACAAAGAAACCCGTTTCAATCGGTTTTGCTGTTACAGATGGACCCAGTGCAACACTCACATTCAAAAACGGCAAATGCAGAATGGATCAAGGCATAGAGAACTGCGACGTTCTTCTTCCCTTCTCATCCTGCGAAAAGTTTAACGGTCTCGTTGACGGTACCGTTACTCCTATCCCTTGCAAGGGCTTTTCAAAGATA
This sequence comes from uncultured Faecalibacterium sp., assembly GCA_964504475.1. Lineage (GTDB taxonomy): Bacteria > Bacillota > Clostridia > Oscillospirales > Acutalibacteraceae > UBA6857. The sequence goes on from CAZDEL010000048.1 coordinate 2,380, forward strand.
CTCTTCTTGCTCAAGGGCTTCCTTCCATTGACAGATAAGCTTTCAGCTTACCTTAGACCAAGTGAGGATGACCTTAAGGACGAGAGATTCTTCGAGATAAGCACAAAGCTTATGTTCTATGTTATCACTGTTGCACTTTCACAAATCGGCAACAACGACGAGATCGGTAAATTCAGCGCAAGCTTTATTGACGACGGCGTTATTGAGATGTCAATTAAGGATTGTGTCAGCGCAGGTATCGTAGTTAAAAACCACCACATGATCACAATTAAAGAGAAGCCTGCTACTTTCCGTTCAAAGATGGAATTCGCAGATATTCGCCTTGCAAGAGATCTCTTTGACGGCAAGGTTAACTCTGTTGCCTGCATAGGCGAAGGCTCTATCGGAATGTTTGGTCTTGTAAGTATGATAGATAATGTTAACAGAATACTCGACAGAGTAGCTCTGTATCTTGCATAAGGAGGTATAACAATGAGTTTCCCCGTTTATAATCACGAAAAAAGCACAGAGCTCTTTAAGAGAGCAACAAAGGTTGTACCTTCAGGTATTTACGGTCATCTCGGCCCTGCAGAAGGTCAGTTTATCCCTGTAAGCAAATGGCCCATGTTTGCTGAGAAGGCAAAGGGTACATATATCTGGGATGTTGATGGCAATAAGTTTATTGACTATATGTGTGCATACGGCCCTAATGTACTGGGTTACTGTGACCCTGATGTTGACGCAGCTGCTGCAAAGCAAATCGCTCTTGGTAACTGCACAACTCAGCCCGGTAAGGTTATGGTAGAGTGCGCTGAGCTTCTTGTTGACACAGTTGCAACAGCTGACTGGGCATTCTTTGCAAAGAACGGTAACGACGCTACTCAAGGCGCTATTATGTGTGCAAGAGCATATACACATCGTAAGAAGGTTATTATGTTCAAGGGCTACTATCACGGTGTTTCACCTTGGTGTCAAAAGATTGACTATCCGGGCGTACTCCCTGAGGATGTTGCAAACAATATCATGCTTCCTTGGAATGATATCCCTGCACTTGAGAAGACAATTGCTGAAAATAAGGGCGAAATCGCTTGTCTTATAGCTCAGCCCTATGATCATGGTAACTTCCATGATAACGCATTCCCCGAAAAGGGCTTCTGGCAGCAGGTTAGAAAGATTTGCACAGACAATGACATCGTTCTTATTATTGATGATGTACGTGCAGGCTTCCGTCTTGACCTTGCAGGCTCAGACCACTACTTCGGCTTTGAAGCTGACCTTATTTGCTTCTGTAAGGCTCTTGCAAACGGCTACAATATGTCAGCTATTTGCGGTAAGGAGTTCCTTAAGAGCTCAATGAGCGCACTTTCATACACAGGTTCATATTGGCTTTCAGCTGTTCCATTTGCAGCTTGCGTTGCAACTATTAATAAGATGAAGGAGCTTGATACACCTACTATGTTTAAAAACAAGGGTGAGAAGCTCACACAGGGTCTTGTTGCAGCAGGTAAGGAGCATGGCTTTGACCTTGTTGTTTCAGGTGCACCTTCACTGTTCTATTTAAGAATTGCTAATGATGACAGCCTTGTTCTTCATCAGCAATGGATTGCTGAGATGGTATCAAGAGGCATCTTCTTTGCCAGCCATCACAATCACTTTATTAATGCTGCTCTTTCCGATAAGGATATTAAGCACACAATCGAGGTTGCTGAGGAAGCATTTGCTGTCGTAGCTAAAAACAACCCCGAAATCTTTGGCTAATAACTAATGTAATTTATACTTGTGACGCATATTGTTTTGCAATATGCGTCAGGGTGTGAAATAAAAAGAAAATATGGAGGAATTTATTATGCCACTTTCAAAAAGCGAATGGCTTGCTCTTGAAAAGAAAGCTTTAGAGCTTCGTAAGCTCAGCCTTCAAACAACAGTATGGGCAGGCAGCGGTCATATCGGCGGCGGTATGAGCGTTATGGATCTTCTCACAGTTCTCTATCACAAATATCTCAACATTAAGGTTGAGGATCCCAAGTGGGAAGACAGAGACCGTTTCATTCTTTCAAAGGGTCATGCAGCTATTGCTTATGCACCTGTTCTTTGTGACAAGGGCTTCAACGATGTTGAAATGCTCAAGTCCTTTAACCTTTCAGGTTCAAAGATGGGTATGCACCTTGACTCAAATAAGGTTGTTGGCGTTGACGCATCAACAGGTTCACTCGGCCACGGTGTTTCCATCGCTGCCGGTACTGCACTTGCTGCAAGAGTACTCAAAAAAGACTATCTTACATATGTTGTAACAGGTGACGGTGAGCTTGGTGAAGGCAGTAACTGGGAAGGCTTTATGACACTTAATCACTACAATCTTTCCAACTGCATCGTGTTTATCGACCGTAACCATTGCATGATCGACGGCCCTACAGAGGAAGTTATGAAGCTTGAGCCGTTAGCTGACAAGATGACAGCCTTTGGCTTTAACACAGTTGTAATTGACGGTAATAACATCGGTGAGCTTTGTGGCGCTATTGATGCTGCTATTGAAAGAGCAAAAGAGCCTTGCGCTCCAACTTGCATTGTTATGGACACAAAGAAGGGTGCCGGCATTAAGACTATGGAAGGCGATTACACATGGCACTATGGCGCAATTGACGACGCTCTGTTTGAGAAATTCAACAAAGAGCTTGAAGAGGACTACAAGGCACGCTGCGCTCGTGCAGAGAAGGAGGGCAAATAATCATGGCAGGCGGATTTGTATATAACGCAATAGATCAGACTTCTATTTCAACAGCTGAAATTTACGGCAAGACTCTTGCCGAAATCATCATCAACGACCCTAAGGTTGTTGCTATCACTCCTGACCTTGCAAAGTCAACTAAATTAGGTGACGTTCTTAAGGTTTGCCCTGAGAGAGTTTTCAACGTTGGTATCGCTGAGCAGGATATGTTTGGTGTTGGCGCAGGTATGGCAAGAGCAGGTCTTATCCCCTTTATGTCAGGCTTCTCAGCTTTTACATCAATGAGAGCTTGCGATCAGCTTCACACAGACATTTGCTATCAAAATGTTAACGCTAAAATCATCGCTACACACGCAGGTACATCCTTCGGTCAGGCCGGCTCAACTCACCACGCTATAGTTGACCTTGCTATCACAAGAGCAATGCCTAACCTTACAGTTATCGTTCCTGCTGACGGCTATGAGACAGCTAACGCAGTTAAGGCAGCTTATGAAAACTTTGGCCCTTACTACATCCGTATTAACAGAGGCTTTGACCGTGTTCTTTACAGCAGCACTGATTACGGCTTCGAGGTTGGTAAGGCAGTTGAGCTTCATGAGGGTACAGATATCACAGTAATCGCTTGCGGTTCATGTGCTTTCCAGGCTCTCCAGGCTGCTAATTTCCTTGAGAACACAGACGGACTTAAGGTTCGTGTACTCAATATGCACACCATTAAGCCTATTGATGAGGAAGCTATCCTTAAGGCTATTATGGACACAAGAAGACTTATCACCGTTGAAGACCACAGTGTTATCGGCGGTCTTGGCTCAGCTGTTGCAGAGGTAATGGCTAAGGCAGGTAAGGGCTGTGCATTTAAGATGCTCGGTCATCAGGATAAGTTTGCACCCATCGGTCTTCAGGAAGACATCATGTCAGAGGTTGGCATCGACACCAATGGCATCGTAGCCGCAGTTCGTGAAGTTATGAACATGGACTTTGAAGAAGACGACAACTGGGATGACGAATTTTAATTAACACAAGGAGGCAAAGATTATGGCTCATACAAAAGAAGCCTTATATTCAAACAAAATATTCCTTAATGCAGCTTTGCCGCTTGTGAAGGTTATTGCAAATGATGTGCCTTCTCTTAAGAAGAAATTTGAAAATGTTAGTGCTGTTATCCAGGTAAGCTGCCTTGACCCCGACTGTGCGGCAGGCAAGCAGGGTATGCACTTCGTTGTTAACAAGGGTGAGTGGGAGGTTCACACCGCACTTACAATTGACCCTGAAATAGAGCTTGAGTTTAAGAGCATTGAGTCTCTCAACGATTTCTTTAAGGGTCACATTACACTTGCCGGTATCCCTAAAATCAAGGGCTTTAAAAAGGCAGGAGTGCTTATGTCATTTGTTATGGTACTGCTCAAGATGGCAAATCTCTTAGGTGCAACTGAGCCACCAAAGGGCGAGGATGAAAAAGAGCTTTTAGTTAAGTGCTATTTCTATCTTCTCTCCAGTGGTATCAGCCAGCTCAATAAAATGGGTCACACTGAGATTAAAGAGTGGACAACAAAGAGCCCTGACCGTGTTTACGCATTTGCTGTTAACGGTTATCCTCAAATTGGCGCATATATCAGAATCAAAGCCGGTAAGTCTCGTGCAGGCAGAGGCGAATACAAGAGAGCAATGCCTTTCTTCACCCTTCGCTTTGACAGCCTTGACAGTGCCCTTGGCATACTCATGAGCATTGACGATATGCTCGAGAGCACAAAGCAGGGCAAGCTTATCATGGAAGGCGGTCCTGAGTTTGGCGCACAAATCGGTGCATTTATGCTCGAGGTTGGCGCACTCGCTAAATAATCAACTTGAATTAAACGCAGAGGTCTTTTGTGGGCTTCTGCGTTTTTTCATTTTGCTATAGTGTACTCTGCCGAAAAAATAAGGAGAGTGAAGCTTATATAGTGTAATATATCTCTCTACAAAATCCATAACAAAGAGGTAAAATTCCACATGATTTTTGCTCTTTTTAGCTCTTGTTTTTTTGCTTTTGCTGTGCTATCATATGACCGTTTAAAATTAAGGGGGCGCAGTAAAAATGAATAAAGATCTTACTGTAGGAAAGCCGAGGACAGTGCTGTGGAAATTTTGTATTCCTCTATTTGGAAGTATAATCTTCCAGCAGCTTTATAACATTGCCGACAGCTTTGTTGCAGGCAAATTTGTCAGTGAGGACGCTCTTGCGGCAGTGGGCAACAGCTATGAGATAACCTTAATATTTATAGCCTTTGCCTTTGGTTGCAATATTGGCTGCTCCGTTGTGGTCTCTCAGCTTTTTGGCGCAAAAAAGCTAAGTCAACTCAAGACGGCAGTGTACACAACACTAATCGCCGGCGGTGTGCTTTGTGTAGCATTAATGATAATTGGCGGCATTTTTTCAGGTCAGCTTCTTCACATGATAAACACCCCTGAAAATGTTATGGCAGACTCGAAGCTTTATCTTGACATTTACATATTGGGCTTGCCCTTTGTCTTTTATTATAATATTGCAACAGGCATATTTTCCGCTTTAGGTGACTCGAAGACACCCTTTATATTTTTAGCCTGCTCATCAATTTCAAATATTGGTGCAGATATATTGTTTGTCACCGCCTTTAATATGGGCGTTTCCGGTGTCGCTTGGGCAACCTTCATTTGTCAAGGCGTGAGCTGCATATTGGCAATAGTGGTGGTGTTTAAAAGGTTTAGCAAAATCAAAACCGATGAGAAGCCAAAGGTCTTTTCCATGGAGATGCTTGGCAGAATAGCTGTTGTGGCTGTGCCCAGTATATTGCAGCAAAGCTTTGTCTCCGTGGGCAATATAGTTATCCAGGGCATTATTAACTCCTTTGGCTCAAGTGCTATGGCAGGCTATAGTGCGGCAATTAAGCTTAATAACCTTGTTATAACCTCATTTACAACTATTGGCAACGGCATTTCAAACTTCACGGCACAAAATTTAGGTGCTAAAAAGCTTGATAGGATTCATCAAGGCTTTAAGGCAGGCGTCATGCTCATGTGGATTGTTTGCATACCCTTTGTGGCACTTTATATGCTGTGCCCCGGCACTCTCATTGAGCTTTTCCTTGACTCACCAACTCAAATGGCTCTAAGTGTGGGAACGAAGATACTTTATATATTGTCACCATTTTATGTGGTAATCTCAACGAAGCTTGTGGCGGACGGTGTTTTAAGAGGCGCAGGCAAGATGAATCAATTTTTGGTCGCAACCTTTGTGGACTTGTTTTTAAGAGTCGCCTTAGCCAAAATCTTATCAGGACCCTTTGGCACAACAGGCATATGGTGCGCTTGGCCTATTGGCTGGAGCACGGCAATGGTGTTCTCTGTAATCTTTTATCTTATATATAAAAGGCAATGCACAGCTAAAACTAAGGCAGATGAAAGAAAGGTTTAATTAAAATAAAACGCAGACCTTAGTGGGAAAACTAAAGTCTGCGTTAATTTCTATTTTTATCGTCTGAGCATTTTAATTGCCTTGATTTTAGCCTTTTTAGCCTTTGGCATAAGAGTAGCATAGGAGTAATATTTAAGTGAGTTGCCAACTAAAATATACTCACCGATAAACTCATGATAGTCAGCTGAAAAGCTCTTTTTAAAGTCATAAATGCCCTTAAAGTTATCCTGGGGCACTAACTCACCTAAGGTGCCGTCACCCTCAAGCTCAGGAGTTTTAACAATAACATAGCCTAAGTCGTGGATTTTGCAGCCACGCTTTATGCTCTCACAAAGCCTTAAATAGTTAAGATAGTGGCTGGAGCGTGTGTTGTTTCTTATAACATTTCTTGTGCCGCCAAAAAGACATGAGCCCATGCCGGCGTAGTATATGGAAAGACCGCCTGCAACACAGATTTGTCTATCCTTTGTAAATTCCTCAGCCTCGGCCATTCTCTTATTAAAGTGCTCTGTTTGCTTGTCAACACTGTCAATAATCTCTTTAAGCTGTCTTGCCTTTTTTTCGTGAGCACCATCAAGCTCCGAGAGGGCTTTTTCTTTTTTCATAAGACGCTCAGCTTGTAATTTCTCGTCAAGATCCTTGTCGTAATAAACTAATTTTAAATCACTAAAGCCCTTAAATTCACGCAGGAGCTTTGTGCAATAATCGCCATTTCTTTCAACAAAGCTGTCTCTTTCACTGGTGTCACGCATAACAGCCATAAAGTCATCCATAATATGAGGATTTTTTTCCACATCCTCATATGTATAGCTGTGAGCAACTAAGCCTCTTTGCTCGCCTATGCGTATACTGTACCTAACACCCTTGTCGCATTTTTTAAGTATCTTATCAGCTGAAAGTGCTGTGTCACCGTCATAAAGGGGCACAAAAAGCTGAACAGGCTGCTTATAGGTGTAATTTTCAATTGAGGGGTTAAGCTCATAGCCAAGCTCTGTGAGTACACGGTGCATTTTGTGGCCGTAGCTTTGCTCCTCACCGTTTATACGAAGGGAAACAGGTGGGTCCATAATAAAGCAGGTTGCACCGCCTTTTTTCATTTCCGACTTCATAAAATCAGTAAATTCCTTTAAAAGCTCCGTGTTGTCATAGTCGCAAACTGCACCGCCTGAGGCGTACCAAATTTTGCCGGCAACAGGGAGAGTACGCTCCATGACGAGGACGGCGAGGACTCTTTTATCCCCATCAAAGCCGCTGTAATAGGTGCAGCTCCATGTGGTTTTAACATTTTGCCAAAGACTGCACTGGATATATTGTCCACCGTTTTCACATATAAAGTCATCATAGGCTTTAAGGTCTGTTTCTTTTTTGAATGTATACATTTATATGCCTTCTTTCTTTTCTTTAAGAGCTTTTAGTACCTCATCCCTTTCACTAAAGGGAAGCTTTTTACCGCAGATTTTCATAAACTGCTCGTGACCCTTACCGGCAAGGATAAGTATGTCACCCTTTTGCGCCAACTTAACAGCATAATTTATTGCCTTAGCCCTGTCGGGAATAACTATATATTTGCCACCTGCCTTTTCACAATAGCAGGCGATTTCATCACATATTTTTTGCGGGTCTTCATAGTCCGGATCGTCACTTGTTATAACTGTGAAGTCGCTCATTTTGCCTGAGACAGTGCCTAACTCCTCACGACGGCACTCAGTTCTGCCGCCAACAGAGCCAAAGAGTGTTATAATTTTATCGTGATGATATTCCTTAGCTGTGTCAATTATGCTCTTTAAGCTTATGCCGTTGTGGGCATAGTCGATTATAATTGTCACTTCATCACTTTCTCGTACTAATTCACCTCTGCCCCTGACGAAAACCTCTCGAAGCCCCATGGAGATATCCTCATCTTTTATGGAGAACTCCTTGCCAATAGCCACAGCAATAAGAGCATTGTGTGCATTAAATTCGCCGGGCAAGGCAACAGTGAATTTCTTTTCTTCACCGAGAGCCTTCATATCAAAGGCAACGGAAAGCAAATTGCCGTCCTTGACCTTTTGAGCGTTTTCTAAAACATAGTCAGCCTTATTGTCATAGCCGTAGGTGATAACATCACCCTTACAGCACTTTATAACACTGTCTGAAAATGGGTCATCAATATTAACTATAGCCTTGTCACACATGGGGAAAAGCTGAGTTTTCCAATAGGCATATTCCTCAAAGGTGTCATGCTCGTTTGTGCCTATGTGGTCGGGATAAAGGTTGATAAATACGCCATAGCTAAAGCGAGTACCATCAACACGATGATGCTTAAGACCTAAGGATGAGACCTCCATAGCCACTGCCTTACAACCACCGTCAGCCATTTCACGCAGCATTTTTTGTACCTCATAGGATTCGGGTGTGGTGTTAACTGTGGGAATGGATATGTCACCGTAAAAAGCACCAACAGTGCCGATTATACCGGTTTTAATGCCACCTTGCTCTAAAACAAACTTAATAAGGTGAGCCGAGGTGGTTTTGCCTTTGGTGCCGGTGATGCCGATAACACTTATATCCCTTGATGGGTGGCGGAAAAAATTGCAGCTGATTTTCGCAAGGGTACTCCTTGTGTTTTCCACAGTGATAATTGTTGCGTCATCGGGCAAGTCAATAGCCCTTTGGCACAAAAACACTCTGCTGCCCTTTTCGTAGGCACTCATAGCGTACTTATGTCCGTCAGTGAAAGCACCCACCAAGCAAACAAAAAGTATGCCTTCACCGCATTTTCTTGAATCATAGGCTATATCTTTAATTTCTGTTTGTGGGCATATGTCGCCTTCATAGGTGACACCGCTTAATATTTGAGAAAGCTCCATTTTATCTTACTCCTTTGACTCATCTTCAAGAGCCTTTAAACGCATTTTTTCCTTTTTCACTTCGGCACGCTCAGCTAAATATTTTGCTCTTTTTTCGTGCCTGCCCTTGCCGCCGATAATGCCCACTCGCCTAAATGCCTCAATGAACATTGCGACTAAAGCGCCACCTGTTCCAAGCATAAGGTCAACCATAGTGTCTGTAAGGCCATAGCTGTAAGGGAGCTGACCGTGTTGCATAACAAAGCCGTAAAGTCTATCCATGGTGAACTCGTAATATTCCCAGCCAACGAGTATTGCAACGGCAAAGCCTAAAGAGAAAAGAGCTTGAACGGATATTTTAATAGGCTGCTTTTCGCCTTGCATAATCTCTGACAAGACAAAGCCGCCTGTGCAAGCGAGATAGCCGGCAAAAATATGCTCTGGTACATCTATACCTGTAAAGCTTGTGCGTGTGTTAAGAGTTGTGCCCACAACACAGCCAAAGCAAATAAACACATTTAAAAGAGTCTGCATATAAGCAGGATATTTTGTTATAAAGCTTCTGCCGCCAAAAAGCTGAAACATATCCCATAAATGGGTAAATATTATGGCAAAGGTTGCCTGTATAAATTCTGAGGTATAGCCGTGAAGCATACCCCAAAAGCCCCAAAAAAATAAAAGGACACGGCAGACATACCAGGTTATTATGTGCCCTTTAGCAAGGGGAGGAATTTTATTAAGCTTTTTCATTTATATACCTCTGGAGGGGGATTTGCAATTTGCAATTAGCAATTAGCAATTATGAATTAGCTCCGCTAATTGCAAACCATTATATCATATTATCTCTACATTTACCATACATCAAATAAAAAACTTTTAACTATAGTATGGACAAAATTTAAAAAATCTTAAAAAAATTGCAAATTTTGCTAATTATTTGTGCTTTAGCTCTTGAAGAATGAATAAAAATGTAATATAATTATAAAAAATTGTGCGCTACACATCTGCGTATTGAAAAGGAAAGGAAATCAGATTATGGAAAACAATTCAAATAATTTGAAAAGCTTCTTTAAGGATGATATAATGCAAGCTCTTGCAATTGCTCTTGTTGTTATCATTCTTTTCTCAACAGGTAACATTTTAGGTTCACTTATGAATGTTAAAACTGCCGAAAGCGCTCCTGAGGAACCTCAGACAAGTGCAACAGCTACAGCAGCCCCCACAACAGCTGCACCTACTACAACAGCTCCCACAACAGCTGCTCCCTCAGGTGACAGCGACACAACAGCTGCTCCTGTAGCAGGCGACGAAAACCCCGGTGATAATTCAGCTACTCCGTCAACAGGTGCTCCTCAGACAAAGGCTGAGATTATTGCATACTTTAACGAGAGTGCCAACAAGATTAAGACAGACGCAACTAAGGTTGTAAGAAATTATGAAGACCTGCGTCATGACGAGGAAAAGCTTGTAGTTCCTTCAGCTCTCCAGTCAACAGGCTCAACTCTTATTTCTACCTTCCTTAAAAAGGACGAAACACCTATTGAGTACGGTGACAACGCTGCTATTATTGCATCTTATCCTGTACCCGGCGAAAGCTGGACAAGTAAGCTCACTGAGGCTGATGTTGCAGACGCTACCTGCGTTGACAATGGCTCAGAGTACGAAATCACAATTAAGCTTAACACATCTGTTGACCCGGCAGTGGGCACAGGCGTTGCTTCTGCTTTTGAGATTATTAAGACAGAGGACGTTATGGACGCAGCAGGCTTCATTGTTCAGAGCTTCTCAGCTGAATATTATGATTGCGTAATCAAGTGCAAGATTGACAAGGCAACAGGTCACACCACATGGTCAAATTACACTTCACCTATCCTCCTCAAGGTTGAGGCAAAGCTTTTTGGTTCTTTGCACGCAGAGGTTGGTATGACATTTGAAAAGGATTACACAATTACATACTAATTTGATAAAAACAAAAATAGAAG
>CAZDEL010000049.1:0-13022 GCA_964504475.1 uncultured Faecalibacterium sp.
ATTTAAATTTATAAAAAAATCCCCATAGGTCTTTATTTTTATTTGGTTTTGTATTATTATTGTATTATGTATACGGATTTTCAGACAAAAAGAAAGGAATAAAAGATTATGGCAAAAATACTTATTGTTGACGACGATGTTTCCATAGCTCAGCTTATTTCCGACGCTCTCGAGGATGAGGGCTTTGACACAGTTATAAAAACCAATGGCAAAAGCGCCTATGACTATATCACGGAAAATGCCGACGACATTTCCCTTATAACTCTTGATATTATGATGCCTGAGCTTTCGGGAATGGACCTTTGCAGATTTATAAGAGATAAGGTCAGCTGTCCTATAATTTTTGTGTCTGCTAAGGGCAAAACCATGGACACTGTTTTAGGCCTCGAGACAGGTGCAGACGACTATATTTCAAAGCCCTTTGTTGTTGAGGAGTTTGTGGCAAGAGTAAAGGCTCATCTCAGACGAGAAAAGAGAAACTCCCCTGAGACTCAAGAGGGAAACATAAAGGTCGGTGATATTGAAATTCGCACCGGCTCATATGAGGTCTTCAAGGGCGGCAAGCTTATTCCTTTTTCCACAAGAGAGTTTCAGCTGCTTCAATATCTTATGGAAAACGCAGGAAAGGTTCTCACGAGAGAGCAAATTTTCAGCCATGTTTGGGATACGGAGTTTGGCGACATAGGCACTGTTGCCGTTAATATAAAAAGCATTAGAGGCAAAATAGACCAGAAAAACGAGTATATCAAAACAGTTTGGGGCGTTGGCTATAAATTTGTCAAGGTTGCTAAACAGGAAACAAATAGCTAAATGAAACAGTTAAACAAAGCAAATTTATTAGTCGCCTTAACTATTTTAGGCGTAATAGCAGCCTTCGCTTACTCCTATAATGCCTATGTCACAACTGTTGTCGCTGACGAAATGTATAACGACAGAGATATCCTTTACAGCTATAACACTGAGATAATATCAAAGCTTGTTGAGGAGGAGTCTATTGCCGGCTGGTCTGATATTGTGGAGCAATATGAGGATGTTGTCATTGTCATAGAAAACAGCTCCAATAAGGTAGTAACTAAATCCATAGGCAGGACATGGTCAACCCTTGATGTTAAGGTGCAAACTCCCTTTGAGTACCACGGTGAAGCGTACCTAATAAAATCGTCGGTATATTTTTTGAGAGACTATGTCAGCGATGTAAGGGTCATGGTCAAGTTTATCTTTATGGAGTTTCTTATTGGACTGTCTGCGTTGTGCTTTTTGATTTTTGTCATATATCTTATTATGCTGCGCCCATATAAGGAGCTATATAAGGCAATAGAGGAATATGACAAAACAGGTCAGCCTAAAAAGACCACCATAAAAGGCTATGCCGGCAGCATCTATAATAGATTTCTATCCTTGACAAAAAAGCTTGAAAGAGAACAGGAAAACAGGCAAAGGATAATTGCCTCTATTTCTCATGACATAAAAACTCCGCTAACATCTATTATGGGCTATGCCGAGCAGCTTAAAAAGGACACTATAAATCAGGAAAGACGCAAAAGATATCTTAACACAGTTTATGATAAAAGCGTTGAAATTCAGCAATTAGTTGATGAGTTTGACGAGTATCTCAGCTTTAATATGTCTGGTGCTATGCGTCTTGAGGAAATAAGCGCAGAGAATTTTAGAAAGTGCATTATAAACGAATATGCTGATGAATTGCAAGACAACGGCGTTGATTTTTCAGTGGACAACTTTGCACAGGACGCCCTCATATATGTTGACAAGCAAAAATTTAAGCGTGTCTTCGGCAATATTTTTGCCAACTCCTTAAAGCATTTTAAATCTGACATACGCATAATAGCCGTAGACATTACCTGCGACAAGGATAAGCTTTATATCGAGGTCAGTGACAGTGGTGAGGGCGTTGAGGAAGGCAAGCTCGACATGATATTTGAGCCTCTTTACACCTCAGATGAGGGCAGAAAGGTGGCAGGCTTAGGCCTTTCCATTTGCCGTGAAATTATAGACGGTCACGGTGGCAAAATCTATGGCAAAAAGTCAAAGTTTGACGGACTTGCTATTTGTATGGAGCTTGACAGAATAGACAAAAAAGGTCTACGCTCAACAAAGGCTTAAAAAAAGGCGAAAGGGTTAATTTATGGCAATTAAAAAAAATGACGATATTAGACTTAAAATAGACTCACTGACATCTATGGGCAGCGGTGTTGGCAGATATGATAATATGGCAATTTTTGTTGAGGGTACAGCCCCGACAGATGAGATAATTGCACACATTATCAAGGTGAAAAAGAGCTATGCTGTGGGTAAAATTAAAAAGATAATTAAGCCCTCAAAGGATAGGATAGTCTCTGACTGTGAAGTCTCCACACAATGTGGCGGTTGCAGCTACAGGCATATTAAATATGAAGCAGAGCTAAAAGAAAAAAAGCAAAGTGTCACCGATGCCATGCAAAGAATCGGCGGTATAGAAAAGGAAGCTGCCAATATTCTTCACATAGCTCAGCCTATTCACTACAGGAATAAGGCGCAAATACCTTTAAGCTTATCCTCCGACGGAAAAATCCAAGCCGGCTTTTATGCTAAGGGTACTCACAGAGTAGTTGACTGCGATGATTGCAAGCTCCAAATGAAGGAGTTTTCGCCAATTATAAAGGCAATCAAAAGGTATATTGCCGAAAATCCCGTAACAATATATGACGAGGCTACCTCCCTGGGCACAGTACGACACATATATCTCAGGCGAGGTGCAAAGACAGGGGAAATCATGGTTTGCCTTGTTATTAACGCTGACTCTTTGCCACGACAAGGCCGACTGATTGACTCCCTTATTAGTACCGATAAGAATATTAAATCAATCGTCCTCAATATAAATAAAGAGGATACCAATGTAGTTTTAGGCAAAAAATGTATCACGATTTACGGCAAGGATTATATTGAAGATGAGCTTCTTTCCCTTCGCTTTAGGATATCTCCCCTATCCTTTTATCAAGTCAACCCCGAGGGCACAGAGATACTTTACTCCAAGGCGAGAGATTATGCTTGTCTTGTACCCGGGGAAACCCTCCTTGACCTTTACTGTGGCGCCGGCACAATAGGCCTCACCATGGCAAAGGACGCAAAGGAAGTTATCGGCGTTGAGGTTATCCCCGAAGCTATTGAAAATGCGAAAGAAAACGCAAGGCTTAACTCTATTACAAACGCAAGATTTATTTGTGACGACGCTTCCGGTGCGGCAAAGACTCTTTATGATGAGGGTATTCGTCCAAATGTGGTTATACTCGACCCGCCGAGAAAAGGCTGCAGCAGAGATGTACTTGAAACTGTGGCAAGCATGAGCCCTGACAGGGTGGTTTATGTTTCCTGCGACAGTGGCAGCCTTGCAAGGGATTGCAAGATTTTTTCTGAGCTGGGGTACGAGGTAAAGGAGTATACGGCGGTGGATATGTTTCCGAGGACGGTACATGTGGAGACGGTCTGTTTGCTGTCAAAGAAAGAGAAATAATAGGCTGAAAATTACATAAATTAAGAGATTCCGAGTGTAAGTCCAATTTGGAAAAACTCAGAATCCTTTTTAGTGTTTTATCAATTTATCGATAATTGATGACTTTTAACTAAAACATGCTATAATAAATGAGAATTACGAATAGGAATCGACCAAGATCTTTTAGTGAGGAGTTCTTCTTGTCCGAAGAACAAAAAGATGTGAAATAGAAAAAATTGTAGAAGGCGATTTGATGAATAATCAATTTATACAAAGAGTAATATTCGATTGGAACAAAATCGATAACGATAGTTATTTAAAGAGAATAGAGGCTTTCAAAGGTATTGAAAAAATCGATTTCAATAAATCAATTACCTTTTTTGTGGGAGAAAATGGCAGCGGTAAATCAACTTTGTTGGAAGCACTTGCTGTAGCACATGGTTTTAATCCTGAGGGCGGGACAAAGAATTATGCTTTTTCTACTCGTGATACACATTCAGAATTATGTGATGCCATAAGAATTTCAAAAGGCTATCGGAAAGAAAAGTGGGGATATTTTCTTAGAGCTGAGAGCTTTTATAATGTTGCAACGCAGGAAGAAAAATATGCAGATTTTGCACATCCTTCCGATAAATATCATGAAAGGTCACATGGAGAGAGCTTTTTAAAATTACTACAAAATAATTTAAATTCAGAGGGTTTGTATCTTTTTGATGAACCGGAAGCCGCGTTGTCACCTCAAAGACAGCTTACATTGTTAATGTTAATATATAAATTTGCAAAAGAGGGAGCACAGTTTTTTATAGTTACGCATTCTCCTATTTTGTTAGGCATACCGGATGCAGATATCTATTGTTTTGATAACGGACGCATACATTTATGCGAATATGAAGAAACAGATAGTTATCAAATAACAGAAATGTTTATAAATAACAGACAGGCTTTGCTGAATAAATTATTAAGTGAGTAAGTAATAAATATTTGCCGGCTTCCAATTTATAGAGATAGACACATTCCCTACAACATAAGGAGTTGATTTGTTTCCGTCAACCTATGACATTAACGGCATTGGCTTGCCCCACTGTGAGTACGTGTGTCTGCCGGCAAAAAAGTAAAGCAACAAACTGAAATTAAGTGATTCCGAGTGTAAGTCCAATTTAGGAAACTCGGAATCTTTTTATCGGTTTTGTTTATGATACTATAGTCCGGTTGTAGATATTATATCCCATGAGCCTTAATTTGGGGAGCATTTTTGTACGATTCTTTTGGAAAAAGCTCCCCAATTTTTATTGATTATTGGGGAGCATTGTGCTATAATAATTTTATGATTTGTTCCCCAAAGGAGAAAATGCTATGGCAGTACAATATCAAGATATACAGGAATTACTAAGAAGTCGAGCAGACCTTCATGCAAGGCTGAATCTAATGCCTTATGACGGAACACCTGAAATCAAAGAGCGTGGCGATGGAAAATATCTCTATGTTAGAAAGCGTGTGGCAAGCAAACAAACATCGACTTATGTAGGTGTATATACCGAAGAACTATATAATCTGCTCCTTCGTAATGCGAGAGAAGCCAGAGAAATCAGAAAAGAGCTTCGTGGTATAGAAAAACAGCTTGCTGCCGCCGGATATTCGGAGGATGAGCTATCTGCTGAGGTAGTAAACAATATTGCATTTGCACGAGCTAATATGAAAATGAATATCTATGATCAGGCTGTTTTGGAGGGCGTTGCTACATCATTCCCACAGACAGAAGAAATCATAGAAAACGGAAAAGTATCCGGTATGACAGCTACTGATGTTCAAAAAATTTTAAACTTAAAACACGCATGGGAGTTTATCCTTGACCGTGATGTGGTTGCAAGTCGTTCCGATTACTATGTACTCTGTCACATTGCGAAGCTTGTTAATGAGGGCTTTTTTGCCGAGGGCGGGCGAATTCGTGGAGTACCTGTCACAATTGGTGGTTCATTCTATGTTCCGCCGTTACCTAATGAGTTAGATGTAAAGGACAGAATCCGTGAGATTATCGAAGAAAATGATGAGGCTATCAATATCGCTATCAAACTGTGTTTGTATTGTATGAAAACACAGATATTTCCGGATGGTAACAAACGAGCGTCTGTAATTTTTGCAAATCATTATCTTATTGCACACGGTGGTGGCTTTTTGGTAATTCCCGAAAAGGAAGTGCCTGAGTTCAAGCAGTTGCTTGTAAAATATTATGAGGGGGAAGACATTTCTGTTATCATTACTTTCATGAAAGAGCGCTGTTGGAAAACAATGTAGATAAAATACAGATCCTTTTTTAGTGTTTTATCAATTCATCGATAATTGATGACTTTTTAACCAAAATGTGGTATAATGAACTAAATTATAAATTGAAATTTGAAGGGAAAATGATATTATGAAAAATATAATGAAAGTTATACTATCGTTGCTTGCTTGTACAGTTCTGCTTGCAGGGTGCAGTGCTTCCCCCAAAAGCAATGAAGAACAATCCTTAAAGGTATATTCATTTAGTGGAGAAAATGAATACATTTGCGTGTCGAATGGTGTAATTGTTTTAGACGGCGAAGATGAAATTTGCTATGGTGGAGATTTAAAAGTGTTGTCAAGCGATTTTGCTGATATTACCTCATACTTAACTACCATTTATATCAATGGAAGTGTTTTGCTTTCTAATCGTGTTGATGATCTAACAGGTGGGACAATTGATGTTTCAGGAAATATTGGAAAAGTTTCCGGTGACATTCTCAAAGATAGTGACGCTGATAAGTTGACTGATAATTTGTGGCTTGAATTGAAAACAACTAATTTGAGCGGAGAAGAAAATATTTATCAGGTACAATTAGAGACAACTGAAATCACAAAGGAAGTCAAAAAGTAACTTCTAACTTCCAATTTACTTTGCGATATTTCATGGGTAGGAAAGTCAATGAAAAATCTTATTATACGAATACTCCTCACCACCTAAAGTTAATAATCCTTTTTAAAAGGAAATAAATAGATACGGAGAAATAATTATGAACGGTATAGGAAAACTTGCACTTGGAACAATGGGTATGAACTTTTCAAACAAAGAAAGCTCAATCCAAACAATTAATGCAGCAATGGAAAACGGCATTAATATTTTTAACACAGGTGATTTTTACCAAAGAGGTGAATCACAGGTTGTCTTAGGCGAAGCTCTAAAAAGCTTTTCAAGAGATGACTATTTTGTCTCTCTTAAATTTGGTGTAACCTTCTCACTCACCGGAGCTAAGCTTGATGTAAGACCGGAGAACATTAGACCTCAATTAGTAAGTGCGCTGAAGAAAATGGGTCTTGATTATGTTGACCTTTATCAGCCTGCAAGACAGGATATTGCTATTGGGGTGGAAGATGTAATGGCAGAATTGGTTAAGCTGAAAAACGAAGGCTTAATTAAAAATATCGGCCTTTCCGAGGTCGATGCCAACACCCTTAAAAGAGCTAATAAGGTTCATCCTATTCACAGCGTGGAGGTTGAATACTCCCTACTTAACCGTGAAATCGAAGGTGAATTAGTACCAACGGCAAAAGAGCTTGGTGTGCAGGTCGTTGCATATGGAGCAGTGGGTCATGGCATTTTAACTGATAAGGTTATAAGCGGTGGCCTTGCCAACCCTATGATGTCAAGAGGTATATTATCCCCATTTAATAAAAAGCATAACTTGCAAATCTTGAATAAATTTGCTCAAATTGCAAATAGTCTTGACCTTACAATGAGTGAGCTTGCCTTGGCGTGGACACAAGCAAAATACGATAATATATTGTCTTTGATTGGTACCACTAAGCCTGAGCATTTCTTAAGCTCCCTCAAAGCAATAGAGACACAGTTAGACGAAAGCACAGTGTCGGAAATTGAAAGCCTTGTTTGCGGTGAAAATATAAAAGGTTTCACTATGCGTAAATGGGTCTTTGAAAACGGTGTTGGAAAAATGATGTAATGAGACTTATAAATAATCTTATTGCTATATCCACAAAGTAAAATATGGGAGAAATATTAATGAAGAAAAAATCTAAAAGGAAATCAAGATTAATGAAAGTGCTTATTGTTATATTGATAATAATAGTGGCGGCGTGTTCATGGCTTGGCATTTCTTCTATACGCAAAAACCACACCGATATTAACTTAGGTGAGCTGTCCTCTGACACTGTAACATTATCATGCCCTGTGTTTGACGGCAAAGAGGTGTGGGAAAATTCCACTGTTGTTATTAAGGATGGAATCATAACCGAAGATACATCTCTTAAAAAAGGCAGCAGCGACAGCGAATACTTTTTAATGCCCGGATTAATTGACGCTCATGCACATCTGACAAAGCCCTATCAAATGGAGCTGTTAGTAAAAAACGGCGTAACGACAGTTTGTGATGTTTCCGCCTCTAAAGAATTAGAAAGCTCATATGATGCCCTAAATGTTTGGTCATCTCGCACAAGCATTTGGCTGGATGTTGATGATGTGGAGTCCTTTGTAAAAAGTACCATTTCACAAGGCGGAAAATATATTAAGGTGGTCGCTGATTTGCCGCAAATCATGGGTGGCGGAATCATGGAAAAAGCCGTCCTTAATGAGCTTGTCAAATGCGCTCACGAAAACAACTTAAAGGTTGCGGTTCATGCTATCTCTGTGGCAGGTACTCAAATGGCAGTGGATGCAGGGATAGATTTATTGATTCACATTCCCATTGGGGAAGAATTTCCAAAGGAGCTTGCCGAGGAGATAGCCGAGCAAAACATCGCTGTTATGCCCACTTTAGCTATGATGCAAGCCTTCGCCAACTCACCGTTATATGGCTATGAAGAATCCGACTATGATGACGCAAAGCAGGCTGTTAATTTATTGCACTCTTTAGATGTACCAATTCTCGTGGCAACTGACTCCAGTGATTCCTTTTTTGTGCCCCAGCTCAAACACGGTGAAACTCTCCATAAGGAGATGGAGCTTCTTGTTGAGGCTGGCTTGACACCTTTAGAGGTGCTACAGGGTACAACAACAAAAGCAGCCGAAGCTTTTGATATTGATGGAGTCGGTACAATCGCCTCGGGAATGAAAGCGACTATGGTTTTAGTTAAAGGCAGACCTGATCGCAGCATCACCGACAGCACTAAAATTGTGCAAATTTGGGTTGATGGAAAACCTATATTAGAAACTGCCGACGATATTACAAATGATAATGTAGATAGTACCAAAATCGTCTTAGTGAACGGAGAAAGCGACATGAATCAAAATGAGCTTACATTTTATCCAAAGCACCCATCAAATTTAAAGACACATAAAATTGAAACAAAGCCAATGCCTATATTAGAACAAAGTGAGCCCTTTGATGTAAAAGCTCTCAGCGGTGAATTTTGTGCTGACTTAAATGGTGCTTTAGCTATATATGAGGATAAGCGTTTTGAGGTTACGGGTGTTGCCACTAAAATCGGCCCTGATATTCACAACAAGCCCTCTATTGAAATATCCGATAAGCTTGGCGGTCAATGCTATGCTCTTTGCATTTTCCCCTCAGATGATTTTTATGATAAAGTGTCTGTAGGCGATAAGGTAACTGTAAGAGCAAATTATCTTGTAATGAGCAACTGGTACGGTGTAGTTATGAAATATAGTGAATTAGTAAAGGTAAATTAAGCCTAAAGAGAACTCAACTAATCGTTTGTATCCCCACTCAACGCTTAGTATGTGTACTTTTCCACCTGTTTCGTCTATAGTAATAGCAAAGGAGGTTTATGTGATGGATCAAATCAAAATTGGCAAATTTATATCACACATGAGAAAAGACAAAAATTTAACTCAAGCAGCTCTCGCTGAAAAGCTGGGAATCACTGACCGTGCCGTTTCAAAATGGGAGCGTGGCAAAGGACTGCCCGATGCCTCTATTATGCTTGATTTATGCGAAAACCTTGGTATTACTGTAAACGAATTATTATGTGGGGAGAGACTCAATATGGACAACAAGAACGAAAAAAATGAACAGCTTTTGCTTCAAATGGCAAAGGAAATGAAAGAAAAAGACAAAAGAATATGGTCATCTATGTGGATGATTATAATTATTAGTACCGTGGCAATGCTCGTTGGCATTTTTCTGACAGCTTTTTTACTACCGGAAGGAACATTGCAAACTGTGCTTATATTAGGAATTTGCCTCGTCTTTCTCGTGCCAAACTTTTATGCGTTGAAGCTTGAAATAAGTGTAGGCGCATATAAATGCAAGCATTGCGGTCATGAGCTTGTGCCAACCTTTTCACAGGCTATGTGGGCAATTCACAAGGGAACTACTCGCTACTTTAAATGTCCTGAGTGTAAAAAGCACACCTGGTTTAAAAAAGTGTTGACAAAGGAAAACTAAGCATAGCATCAAAAAATCCTCCTCGGGCGGTTAATGCCAAAGGAGGATTTTTAATATTTAACTTAAATTAGTTTCTGTTGTTTCTTCTTCTGTCGCCGTCGCGTCTGCCACCTCTTGGGCGTCTGTGAGCTTCCTCACCGTCATCCTCAGGTGTAAGACCTTCGATTTCAATAAGAGCATCTCTTCTTGAAAGGTTAATTCTGCCCTGGTCGTCGATTTCAATAACCTTAACGATTACCTCGTCGCCAACATTTACACAGTCCTCAACCTTTTCTGTACGCTTAACATCAAGCTTGCTAATGTGTACAAGACCCTCCTTGCCCGGAGCAATCTCAACGAAAGCACCAAAGCTCATAAGGCGAGTTACAACACCACGGAAGATTGAGCCAACCTCAGGGTCATTTGCGATTGTCTCAATGATTGTGATAGCACGCTTTGCATCGTCAAGGTCAATAGCACTAACGAAGATTGAACCGTCTTCCTCAACATCAACCTTGCAGTTGCACTCAGCGCAAATCTTCTGGATAACCTTACCTTGCTTACCGATAACCTCGGCAATCTTGTCAACATCAATCTTAGTTGTGAGCATCTTTGGAGCGTACTTGCTAAGCTCTGCTCTTGGCTCAGCGATGCAAGGAAGCATAACCTCGTCAAGAATCTTGCAACGAGCTATATATGTCTTCTCAAAGGCTTCCTTAATGATTTCCGGTGTAAGACCGTGAACCTTAAGGTCCATCTGAATAGCAGTGATACCCTTCTTAGTACCGGCAACCTTGAAGTCCATATCGCCAAAGAAGTCCTCAAGACCTTGGATATCAACCATTGTCATGAAGCGATCACCCTCAGTGATAAGACCGCATGAGATACCGGCAACAGGAGCTTTAATTGGTACACCGGCAGCCATAAGTGAAAGAGTTGAACCGCAAATTGAAGCCTGTGAGGTTGAACCGTTTGAGGAAAGCACCTCAGAAACAAGTCTGATTGTATATGGGAACTCCTCAACGCTGGGGATAACGGGCACAAGTGCTCTTTCAGCCAAAGCGCCGTGACCGATCTCTCGTCTGCCGGGGCCTCTTGATGGCTTTGTCTCACCAACGGAGTAGGATGGGAAATTGTAATGGTGGATATATCTCTTGCTGCTCTCGTTGTCAAGACCGTCAAGAAGCTGAGCGTCGCTCATAGGTCCGAGAGTGGTTACAGTGAGAACCTGTGTCTGACCACGAGTAAACATACCTGAGCCGTGAACACGGGAAAGAAGGTCAACCTGTGCATTAAGAGGACGCATATCGTTAATGCCTCTGCCGTCAACACGCTTGCCCTCGTCAAGGAGCCAGCGTCTAACAACAAACTTTTGCAGCTTATAAAGGCACTCGTCTATCTTTTCTATGCAATCTTCATATTCTTCATCAAACTTCTCATGTACCTTATCATAAACAGGCTTAAGTCTATCGTCACGAACTCTCTTATCATCTGTGTCAAGAGCGAACTTAATATCGTCAATAGCAAACTCTTTAATAGCCTCAAACATTTCAGGTGCAGGATCTTGTGACTCAAAGGGAACCTTCTCCTTGCCGATTTCAGCTTGGATACCCTTAATAAACTCAACGATTTCCTGATTTACCTTATGAGCGTACATGATACCCTCAAACATTGTCTCGTTGTCAATCTCGTTTGCGCCTGCCTCGATCATAGCAACAAGGTCAGCTGTTGAAGCAACTGTAACAGCCATCTCTGACTTAGCTCTCTCAGCCTCTGTGGGGTTGATAACAAATTTGCCATCAACAAGACCAACGGACACACCACTAATAGGGCCGTCCCATGGAATCTCTGAAATTGAGATAGCAACGGAAACACCGATCATAGCTGTGATTTCAGGAAGACAATCCTGGTCAACGGACATAACTGTAGCAACAACACCAACATCGTTTCTCATATCCTTTGGGAAAAGAGGACGAATAGGTCTGTCAATAACTCTTGATGAAAGAGTAGCCTTTTCACTTGCCTTGCCTTCTCTTCTTTGGAAAGAGCCGGGGATACGGCCAACTGAATAGAGCTTTTCCTCAAAGTCAACACTTAAAGGGAAAAAGTCAACGCCTTCTCTTGGCTTTGCTGCCATTGTAGCTGTGCAAAGCACTTCTGTTTCGCCATATCTAATAAGACATGAGCCGCCTGCAAGACCTGCCATTTTGCCTGTTTCAACAACAAGAGGTCTGCCGGCAAGAGTAGTTTCAAATTTTCTGAATTCCGGGAACATAATTTCTACCTCGCTTTTATTTTTTATATTTTTTCGGTACGAGGTAGGGTTTAGCATTAAATTCAGCCTTGAAGCCCAAAGCTCAATTTAGTGCTAAAACCAAGTGGTTTACCTCGTATCGTTTTTACCTTTTCGAAAAACGGCAGACACGAATTATATCATGTCTGCCGAGTGGGTTGCAATTACTTACGAATACCAAGTCTTGCGATGATTGAACGATATCTTTCGATGTCATTCTTCTGAAGGTATGCGAGAAGGTTTCTTCTCTGACCAACCATCATGTGAAGACCACGACGTGAGTGATGGTCTTTGTTGTTTGTCTTAAGGTGCTCAGTAAGGTTCTTAATTCTGTAAGTAAGAAGAGCGATCTGTACTTCAGGTGAACCTGTGTCACCCTCGTGAGTTGCGTACTCAGCGATAATTGCGGTCTTTTGTTCTTTTGTCATCATGACATTTCACCTCTAAAATATTATTTGCTATGCTCGACCCCAGTATACGGCTGGTGAAAGGCTCTTAGAGCAAAGCCCGTAAACCGAGAAATCGGCAGAATGCTTTGATATTATAGCACAGTAATTTTCAAAAGTAAATAGATAAAAGAATTTTTTTCAATTAATTCATAAAGTTTTTCTGTGTACTATTCTCCCCCAGCGCAATTATTTCCTTATTCTGTTGCTTTGCCATGTGAGCGAATTGTGCTGCGCCGCCATAATTATGTGTCACATAGGTCACTACTACATCTGCTCTTTTCAGCATCCACTTATTTCGCCACGATATGGCAAAGCGTTTTGGCGCTGTTTCGATACCCTCGGGGAAAATGGTGTTGTTTAGGGGGGATAATTTTCAAATGCTTTTATTAGATCATATTGCTTTAATATATACAGGTCACATCTATTTACAACGCAGA
>CAZDEL010000050.1:0-12344 GCA_964504475.1 uncultured Faecalibacterium sp.
CGCTTCAAATCCACATACGAGGTGTTTTTATGTCAGACACAATTGCAGCCGTTTCCACGCCCATAGCTGCTGGCGGTATCGGCGTAATCAGAATATCCGGCGACGATGCCATAGCCGTTGCCGATAAAATTTTCAAGGGTGTTTCAGGCAAACCCCTTTCCGCTCTTAAGGGGTACTCTGCCGCATTTGGCAAGGTACAGCAAGACAATGAGGATATTGACGAGTGCGTAGCCCTTGTCTTTCGTGCGCCAAAAAGCTACACAGGTGAAAATGTTGTGGAGCTTTCCTGTCATGGCGGAATTTATGTAACAAACATGGTACTTCGTGCTGCCTTGTCAGCCGGTGCAAGACCTGCTCAGGCCGGTGAATTTACTAAGCGAGCCTTTTTAAATGGCAAAATGGATTTATCTGAGGCTGAGGCTGTTATGTCACTTATATCCGCACAGGGTCAGCAGGGCATGAGAGCTGCTATGACTGCTCTTGAGGGGGCACTTAGCGAAAAAATTAATGAGCTTTCAGGTGTGCTTATAGCTGCCTCGGCAAATATGGCTGCATGGGTTGACTATCCCGATGAGGAAATTCCGGAGATAAGCTTTGATAATTTGAAAGTGACCTTGACAGATGTGAAGGAGCAATTGATCTCACTCTTAGATAAGTTTGATGCCGGCAGAGCAGTCACAAGCGGAGTTGACACGGCTATAGTCGGCAAGCCCAATGTGGGAAAATCTGCACTTATGAATATGCTTTCAGGCTTTTCACGCTCAATAGTCACTGATATTGCAGGCACTACAAGAGATGTAGTCGAGGAGACAGTGAGAGTGGGTGATGTTATTTTGCGCCTTGCCGACACAGCAGGAATAAGAGAAAGTGCCGATGTAGTGGAAAGCATAGGTGTTGACCTTGCTAAAACTAAAATCGAGCGTGCCGGTCTTATTTTAGCTGTCTTTGATTCCTCGGCGGAGCTTGATGATAGTGACAGAGAGATATTTGAACTTTGCCAAGGCAGAGAGGTTATTGCCATTATAAATAAAATGGATTTGCCATGTAAGGCCGATATTGATTATATTAAGTCTCACTTTAGTCATACTGTCTTTATATCGGCTAAGTCCCATCAAGGAGAGTGTGAGCTTACAAAGGCAATAGAGACTGTCCTCGGTACTGACAAAATAGACACCTCAAAGGCAATGCTCACAACAGAGAGACAGCGTCTTAGTGCTATGGGGGCACTTCAAAGCATAAATGAAGCTATAGATGCCATTGATATTGGCATGACTATGGACGCTGTAAATGTATGTATTGACACTGCAATTGATAAGCTCATGGAGCTTACAGGTAAAAAAGCTAAGGAAAGCGTTGTAGATGAGGTCTTTTCACGCTTTTGTGTGGGCAAATAGGAAGGGTGACACCATGAATAAAACTATACTCATAACAGGTGGTGCAGGGGGCATAGGTGAGGCTCTTTGCTATGAGAGCGGAAAATTAGGCTATAATATTATCCTTCACTATTTTAAAAGTGAAGATAAGGCAATGGAAATAAAAAAATCACTGGAAAGTGACTACAAAATAAAGGTGGAGCTTATTAAAGCCGACTTGAGAAATGAAAAGGAAGTAATAGCCTTAGGTCAAAAAGCCAATGAAATATTCGGGAATGTGGATGTGCTTATAAATAATGCAGGTATGTCATATTTTTCTCTTTTTCAAAGCTGTGATGACAATAAGGTCAAAGAGCTTTTTGATGTGAACCTTATGAGTGCCATGAGACTCACTAAGGAGATTTTGCCGGGAATGATAAGAAATCACCATGGCAGGATTATAAACATATCCTCTATGTGGGGTGTGTCAGGCGCATCGTGTGAGGTACACTACTCTGCCGGAAAGTCGGCACTTATTGGCTTTACAAAGGCATTGGCTAAAGAGGTTGGCCCATCGGGGATAACAGTCAATTGCATTGCCCCCGGCTTTATTGACACAAGGATGAATGAAAATATTGACGAAGAAAGTGTAAATGAAATAGTTGAAGCGACACCAATGGGAAGAAAAGGCAAGGGTGAGGATGTAGCAGCCTTGGCAATGTTTTTATGCGGTGACTCAGCGGAGTTTATCACCGGTCAAACTATTGGTGTTGACGGTGGCTTTAATATTTAATTTAATATGTAATATAAAAGGGCAGTTATTTTTTCTGCCCTTAATTTTTTATCTTGTGAGAGTGCCGCCGTCAGAGTAAAGAAGTAAAAGTATATCTCTTTCCTCGCCTGTAGCCTTATCTATATAAACTAAGGCCTCATTTCCCTGAGAGTCCTTGCAATGAAACTCATAGCAATATGCCGTTTTCCCTGTGTCAAGGGGGATAACAGCAGACCTTGTGCCAATGACAGATAAGGCGGAGCTGAGCTTTTCTATAGCTTCACTCTCTAATATCTCCTCTTTATAGTCAACGGTAGTGCCATGATTGACGAGATAATCCGTTGCGTCAAGGGCTGTCACCTCACCTGTGTCAAGAGCCACACTGACCTTAATTAAATCGGGGTAGTGAATTATATCCTCCTTTTCATATGCAAAATTAATTGTGCATATGCCGTCATAAACACTGTAATAGCTCTCACTCATGGACTCATAGCCTAAGTCGGTTAAATATTTTTTAGCTCTTTTTATTGCCTGCTTTTCGCTTATTGTTTCTTCACCGGCACGAGTGGGATTTAAAAGATAGCAAAGAAGGCCGCCTTTTTTAGTTATGCCAAGGCTCACATCTCCTTTTGAAAAGCAATAAAGTGGTACGGAAAATGAGGTGTCCTCCTCTTGTCTTAGACTGCCTGAGGAAGTGCCCATGATTTTAGCCGCCTTTTCCTTTGCCTCCTGTCGTGTTATCTCATCAAGGTTTTTTAAACATTTTCCACCCTTGATGTTCAAAAGATTGTCGGAAAAAGGGCCGTCATAAATAAGTGTCGGGTAATCACTAAGGCTTTGCTCGGCATCAATCATGCGTGAAGACAGACTTTCCGGCAGCTCCTTACTTTCGAGACTCAGAGTTGATTTTACCTGCTCAATGGAGACAGTACCATTATCATAGCCCTCAACAACAGCGGCAATTGACCCGGATAGCTTTTTAGAGTACGCCAAAAGAGCATCTAAGCTTTTATGCTGCTTATCACTAAGGTCAGTGTCGCCGTCCCCCTGAGCTAAATAAAGAGTATAAGCACCGATTTGTGACAGAAACTTAAAAATTTCATCGCTAATGAGCTTTTCATCACTTAGGCGAGACATGGCGATTTTTGCCACAGCAGCTTGTCTTGTCAGGTCGTTACCCACATGGGTGAGCCTTTTTTTACTGCCGCAATAAATGCTCTTTTGCAAGCTGACAGTGATATTGTCTAAGGCCTCACACAGCTCGTTCATTGACTTTTGATATGACAGCTCATATTGCTTTTTATATATTTTTGTTTGGTACGCGAAGTAGGCGGTGGTGACACTTAAGACAATCACCGCCACTGAAAGAAAGCTTATAACTCTAATGATAGGTCGTTTAATTGAGGTTTTCATTTGATTATTCTCCTTATAAGTGAAATTTTAAGGTTGCTTTATTGAAAATAGCTAAAATTATTTTACGGTTTATTTAAAAAAATATCCCTTATTTTTTATGCTATTCATTGCATAAAAGGCACAATTATAGTATAATAGGATTAATTATCATGAGGAGGTATGCCCATTGACAGCTTATCTTGACAATAGCGCAACAACAAAGCCCTGTAAGGAAGCTAAAAATAAAATGCTTTACAGCATAGATGAGTGCTGGGGAAACCCCTCATCACTCCACCTTAAAGGCATTGAGGCAGACAATCTTCTTTTAGACGGAAAGAAGTGTGTTGCCAAAGCTATTGGCGCAAATGAAAAGGAAATATTCTTCACAAGCGGTGGAACGGAAAGTAATAATCTTGCAGTTTTAGGTGGAGCCTTCGCAATGAAAAGAAGGGGCAACAAGGTTATAACAAGCACCATAGAGCACCCCAGTGTTTTAAAGGCATTTGACCATTTGGAAAAAGAGGACTTTGTGGTTAAAAAAATCTCGACGGATAAATATGGTGTCATTGACTTAGATGAGCTCGAAAGAGAAATAGACGATAGCACCGTCCTTGTGAGCATTATGTGTGTCAATAACGAGGTTGGCACAATTGAGCCTGTTGACAAAATTAAAAGCATAATCAAAAGGAAAGGCTCTAATGCGCTTTTTCATGTTGATGCAGTCCAGGCCTTTGGCAAGCTCCCATTAAATGTTAAAAAGTTAGGTGTGGATTTAATGAGCATCAGCTCACATAAAATTCACGGCCCAAAGGGTGTTGGTGCTCTTTATGTCAAGGAGGGCACAAGGCTTAACCCGAGAGTCTTTGGCGGCTCACAGCAAAAGGGCATACGCCCGGGCACAGAGCCAATGGTGGCAATTGCCGGCTTTTACGGCGCAGTTGAGGCGTTGCATATTAAAGAGAGTCTGAGTGAAATCACTGCTCTTAGAGACAGCTTTGTTTCAAAGCTTCGTGAAATTCCGGAGGTTAGCATAAACAGCCCCGACAATGCCCTGCCTTATATAGTCAATCTTTCCCTTGAGGGTCTTCGCTCTGAGACAGTGCTAAACCTTTTATCCTCAATGGGGATATTCGTCTCCTCAGGCTCAGCCTGCGCTAAGGGGCATAAAAGCCATGTTTTAAGCGCAATAGGTCTTAGTGACAGACAAATTGACTCTGCACTCAGAGTGTCTCTTTCCAGATTTACTACACAGCAGGAGCTTGATTATTTTATCCTTGGCATAAATAAGGCATTGTCAACTTTAATTAAGAGGTAAGAAAATGAAAGAAGTATTGCTTATAAAAAACGGAGAGCTTGTGCTCAAGGGTCTTAACAGAAACACCTTTGAGGATATACTCGTTAAAAATATGAAAAGACGACTTATGAATAGTGTGGGCAAATTTACCTTCACTAAATCACAGTCAACAGTTATTGCCGAGCCTAAGGACGAGGATATTGACTTTGATGAGGCTGTTGAAACTGTTAAAAAGATATTTGGTATTGCCGCCTTTTCGAGAGCGGCTGTCGCTCAAAAGGACTTTGAGGATATAAAAAATGTGGCACTGTCATATTTAGGTGATGACCTTAGACAGGTTAAGACCTTTAAGGTCAACGCAAAAAGAAGTGATAAGCACTTCCCTATGACATCACCTGAAATTTGCAGGGAGCTGGGCGCACACCTTTTAAGGAACATTAAAACCTTGTCCGTTGATGTGCATAACCCCGATATCACAGTCACAGTTGAGGTAAGAGACAATAATGTCTTTATCCATGGCAACCAGATTAAGGGCGCAGGCGGTATGCCTGTCGGCTCAGCGGGCAGAGTGGCTCTTCTTATCTCAGGTGGCATAGACTCACCTGTTGCAGGCTATATGATGTCAAAGCGTGGTCTTCAGCTTACGGCTATCCACTTTGCAGCACCGCCTTACACCTCACAAAGAGCTGAGATGAAGGTAAGAGATCTCGCTTCCATTGTGGCAAAGTACAGCGGCAGAATAAACTTTGCCATAGTTAATTTTACTGAGATTCAAGAGGCTATTAAGGAAAACTGCCCTGAGGAGCTTTTCACTATTATTATGCGCAGACTCATGATGAAAATATCCTTGATAATAGCAAAAAGAGATGAGTGCGGCGCACTTGTCACAGGTGAGAGCTTAGGTCAGGTGGCATCACAAACCTTAGGTGCTCTTGCTTGTACCGATGCTGTGGCAGACATTCCTGTTTTCAGACCACTAATCGGTATGGATAAGGACGAGATAATCACTATCTCAAGGAAAATCGGTGCATTTGAAACCTCAATTCTCCCTTATGAGGATTGCTGCACAGTTTTCACACCTAAGCACCCGAGAACAAGACCATCCTTAGAGATGGTTGAGCAGGCTGAAAATGCCTTTGATTTTGCCCCTCTTATTGAGCAGGCTATACGCACAGTACGCTATGAAAGCGTAGATTGATTTTTCATTTACTTGTATAAAGAAGGTTTTATTATGAATTGTGAGCTTATCAGCGTAGGCACTGAAATACTTTTAGGCGATATTCTTAACAGCAATGTGCAATTTTTGTCAAAGGAATTGGCGAGCCTTGGCATAAGTGTTATGCGTCACACAACTGTCGGTGACAATGAGGCAAGACTCATAAGTGCTCTTGACAGTGCCTTTGAGGGCAGTCAAGCTGTTATTCTCACAGGTGGTTTAGGCCCAACGCCTGATGACTTAACTAAAGAGACCTGCTGCAAATATTTTGGTGCAGAGCTTTATGAGGATGAAAAAATATTAAGTAAAATCGAAAATTACTTTAAGCTTAAAAATATAGACCCAATGCCACAGTGTAATAAAAAACAGGCTCTTGTTCCCAATATGGGCAGGGTACTAAACAACAATAACGGCACAGCACCCGGCTTTATTATGGAAAAGGACGGCAAAATTATTATCATTTTACCTGGCCCTCCAAAGGAAATGATCCCCATGTTTTATGAGGGAGTAAAGCCCTATTTAAAGAGCCTTACAAATGAGGTCATTGTCTCACATAATATTCGCACCTTTGGCATAGGCGAAAGCTATATGTCACAAAGTGTAGCTCATTTGCTAAATGGAGCTAACCCAACAGTTGCCCCCTACGCTAAAAGCGGCGAAGCCCTCCTTCGTGTGACGGCAAAGGCTCAGAGTGAGCAGGCGGCAGAGGAAATTATGAAGCCGGTAATAAGGGAAATTAAGGAAATACTCGGAGAGAGCATTTACGGCATTGACAAAAGCAGCATTGAAGAAACTGCTGCGGCTATGCTCATGGAAAGACATGAGACAGTTGCCTTCGCCGAAAGCTGCACAGGTGGACTTTGTGCAAAGAGGTTGACTGATATTTCCGGAGCGTCTGAGATTTTCCACTGCGGTGTTGTCTCCTATGGAAGTGACATTAAAAACAAGGTTTTAGGCGTAAAGGAAGAAACCCTGGAAAAATATACTGCTGTAAGTGAGCAGACAGCTGAGGAAATGGCTCAGGGTGTAAAGGCTCTCAGCGGCAGCACCTACGGTGTCAGCATAACAGGCTATGCGGGCCCCGGCGATGAGGACGAGGTTGGTCTTATCTATATCGCTGTTGACGGAAAGAAAAAGACGAGAATTAAAAAGCTTGTCACAGGTCACAGGGGCAAAAGCTGCCGTGACTATAACCGCTTTGTTGCTGCGTCAAATGCCTTTAATGAGCTGAGACTCGCAATTTTAGATGATGATGAAGATTAAAAGTTTAATTTATATATGAGGAAAATGCTATGAAAAATATTTATGAAGATGGCACAATGCCCGAGCAGCCTGACATACATCAGGTTAAGCGGCAGGGTTCGTCACCGCCAACAAGACCTCGCAAGCAGGTGACTCCCACGCCAATGCAAATTGAAAAGCAGCGTCAGCAGTCAATGCAGATGCCGCCTTATGGAGCGCCTTATCCGGCTTATATGGTGGGTGTTGACCAAAACGGTCAGCCTGTTTATGCACAAAATATGCCTGTTTATCCACAAAATGTACCGGGCTACACCTATATGCCTGTGCAAATGATGCCCCCACAGGGTGTGCAAATGCCCCCTCAGGGAGTACAAATTATGAACCAGGGCATGCCTATGATGACCCAGCCCATAATGGGTCAGCCTATGCCTCAGCAGCCCACTTCTCCCGTACCCGCTGAACAAAGTGCAGGAAGTGCTGCGGCAGACCCCGGCATGAGAGTGCTTTATCAAAGCCCCGACTTTGATTTAAATGACCCACAAAGTCAAAATACAGAGGTTGGTGCATCCTTTGCAAAAAGCAATCACCCTAATGATAATGACTCAGCTGAGATATATCAAGAGGATATTGAGCTTGAGGAGGTCTCCTTAAAGGACAGCACCTCACCTAAGGTAGTGTATAAGCCCAGGATAACCTATGAAGAAAATGTTGAGGTTGACGAGATAGATTTTGACACCTTTGGCTATAGTGAGACAGAGGAAAGCCCAAAAGCACAAAAAGAAAATGTAGCGCAAGACGGTGAAAAAAAGCCCTTATCCAAGGGTGAAATAATAAGACGAGTTGTCTTAGCTGTGGCTATTGTGGCAATTGTTATATCCGCCGGTATGCTTATTAATGAGTGGCGACTGGCAAAGCAAAATGACGATATAGAGGACAAGGCTTCAAATTTAATTATTGACGAGACGACAACTAATAAGGACGATAAAACCAAAGAGGAAGAAGAACCTCTTACACCTGAGCAGCAATGGGCAAAGATAAAGCAGGAATATCCCAATGTGATTTTCCCGTCTAATATCCAGCTTAAATATGCAAAGCTCTATGCTGAAAACACAGATTTTGTAGGCTATCTCACCGCAAAGGGAGTAGGCTTAAATCTCCCTGTGGTGCAAACAGATAACGATGAGGAATATTTAAAGAAAAACTTTTACGGTCAAAGCACAAAATATGGCTGTCCCTTTGTGACCCATCTTAACTCCATTGACCCCCTTGATATGAACACAGTTATCTTTGGCCATCACATGAATAATAATACAATATTCGGTACACTTGACGCTTATAAAAAAATAGACGGCTTTAAAAAAGCCCCTGTTATCACATTTAATACTCTTTATAAGGATTATAGCTGGAAGGTTATTGCAGCGTTTATTACCAATGCCTACGCTAAGGATGACAACGGATATCTTTTCCAATATTACTTTACATCTCTTAGCTCACAAGAGCGTTTCTCAGCTTATCTCAATGAGCTGTCACAGCGTTCCCTTTATGACACAGGCGTTGATGTGCTGCCAACGGATAAGATACTCACTCTTTCCACCTGCTCCCACGAGTTCACAGATGCAAGATTTGTTGTTGTGGCTCGCCTTGTAAGAGATGGAGAGACCACAGATGTTGACACATCAAAGGCTGTTGTCAACTCAAGCCCCAGGTACCCACAGGCATATTATAATGCCAAAAAGATAAAAAATAACCCCTATAAAAACGCAAGCCAATGGCAAGTAGGTTAATCGGAGGTAAAAAATTAATGAAACTGTTTATTTTAAATGACATTTCGGCTTTCTCATCTGATACTGTCTTTAAAATCTGTCTCTCTCTTGAAAACAAGGGATTGTCAGAGGAAAACATTGTCAGATTTGACAGCTATGATGCATTGCTTGATGCGCTTACACCGGCTCTTGAGCAAGGTGAGCACATTCTCGTTGGTGCGGAAAACAACGACTATATCTCATTAAAGCGTGCTGTTATTGGCACATTAGGCGGCATTGAGGCCTCCTCAAGTGAGATAGCCGAGGCAATAGCAAAAAGCTCAGACACAGCCAATATGGAAATTGACCTTCCCGGTCACTGTCTTATCACTGAGGGCGCAATGCCTCTTTTAAGCCCGGACGGACTTTATTCAGCCTTTTCATTCCAGGCTGTTGCAGGCAGAGTTACCTGCTTGCCACTGGACTTTATGAGAATAGACACTATACTCGAAAAGCTTGGCGCAGAGATAATTGACAGAGGTGAAGCCCTGCAGCAAAAGGGTGTGGAGACAGGGGAAATAATGATGCCCGACTATGACCTTGTGCCTGCTGTCAGTGACATGGTCAAGGCATTGTCTGATGTGGAAAAAAACATTGCCCTTGCCACAGGTGAAGCCTCAATGTGGGTTTATAACCTTTATGACAAAATAGATTATCTCACTGACACAGTGAAGTTTATTGAGATTAATGACCCTGAGCAAACAGAGCCGGGCACAGCGGAGACAGAGAGCGCAGTGGTTATCCGCCACGCAAGAGAGGCTATGCTTAGTGTTGGTACTGATTTTGGTGGTGCTATATCCGACATATATTCTGCCGAGGACACTGAGGGCAAAACAG
Source organism: uncultured Faecalibacterium sp. (assembly GCA_964504475.1). Taxonomy (GTDB): domain Bacteria; phylum Bacillota; class Clostridia; order Oscillospirales; family Acutalibacteraceae; genus UBA6857. The sequence goes on from CAZDEL010000050.1 coordinate 9,908, forward strand.
TTTACTTTGTTTATGCTGCTCTCGTTGGCGGTGACAATGCAAAGGCTAAAAAGATAAATATATCAGACCCGAGTAAATTAGGTATAATTTTACCTCATGCCCTGACACTGCTTTGTGACATGGTTTGCAAAAAGCTTGAAGGGGAGAAGAAGGCAGAAGAAGTACCACAAATAAAAGAGCCTGAAAAGAAAAAGCCGGACAAAAAAATGATAGCTATAGCCGCAGCAATTATCCTTGTGGCAATTATAGCACCTGTCATCCTTGTCACAACACTTTTCAGTGACAACGGTGGTGATACCACAACAGGAGCACCATATATTAACGCAGACGCGACAGCAACAGGTGACACAACAACCTTAGCTCCAAATATGGACCCCTTCGGCGGCACAACCTTAGCAGGAGTCGCAAACGCAGCACCGGAGATTACAGCGGCAGATGTTTCGGCAACTCAAACCACAGCACCACAGCCCTCAACTAAGGGTATATTTACCTTTTATGTTTTCGGCTACGGTCATGGTGTAGGTCTTAGCCAAACAGGTGCTAATTATCTGGCAAATCAGGGCTGGACATGGGCACAAATCTTAGCTCATTATTATTACGATAAGGATACCTCAATTGTAACAGGTGACCCCTACCCACAAAAGGTAACCTATGCAGGGGCACAATATGACACAAGAGAGTATCTTGCAAGAGCACTTGAAAGTGAAATGGGCTCATCCTTCCATAAGGAAGCATTAAAGGCACAATGCGTTGCAATTTATAACTTTGCAAAATATTATAACTATAACCTTTCAAAGGATGCTCACGCATTTTCCTCAACGAGTCCCTCTACAGCAGTTTATGAGGTTGTTGACGATGTAATGAAAAACGGCTTTTATATTGCACATGGCAATGAGACAGCACTTACTCCCTTCCATGCTATGAGCGCAGGTGTGACCACATCATATTATAATGTTTGGGGCAGCACTAATGTCTCATATCTTGCCGGTGGCAGAAAGAGCTATGGCGATTATCTTGACGATGAGTTTAAGAGTGTTTACTCAATTTCCAGCGAAGACCTTAAATCCCTCGTTGAAAGCAACTCCGATTTAGGTGTTAAGCTCACCGGCGACCCATCAACCTGGCTGACAATAGTTACACATGACCAGGCTGTCAGAGAGGATATAGGCTATGTTTCCACTATAAATGTGGGTGGAAAGGTTATATCAGGCTACGATTTCCGCATTAAGGTTCTCGGCGGCAGGATTCGTTCCCATTGTTTTGCACTTGTTTATACGCCTACCGCTTGACAAGTGGAGCACAATAGGTTATACTTTCCTTAATATGTTGAAAAAAACTTTATTATAAAGGAGTGTCTATTATGGCATTAGTAACAACAAAGAAAATGTTTGAAGATGCATACAAGGGCGGCTACGCTATTGGTGCATTCAATGTTAACAACATGGAAATTATCCAAGGTATCACAAGAGCAGCAAAGAAGCACAATGCTCCTGTTATCCTTCAAGTTTCCGCAGGCGCAAGAAAGTACGCTTCTCATGGCTATCTTGTTGCAATGGTTAAGGCTGCTGCTGAGGAGACAGGTCTTCCCATCGCACTTCATCTTGACCATGGTCCTGACTTTGAGACCTGTAAGTCATGTATTGACGGTGGCTTTACCTCAGTTATGATTGACGGCTCACACCTTCCTTATGAGGAAAATGTTGCTCTTACAAAGAAGGTTGTTGATTATGCTCATGCACACGGCGTTGTTGTTGAGGGTGAGTTAGGTCAATTAGCAGGCATTGAGGATGATGTAAATGTTAGCGCAGAGGACGCACACTTCACAGACCCTGATCAGGTTTACGATTTCGTAACAAGGACAGGCGTTGACTCCCTTGCTATTGCTATTGGTACCAGCCACGGTGCATATAAGTTTAAGCCCGGTCAAAAGCCACAGCTTCGTTTCGATATCCTTAAGGCTGTTGAGGAAAAGCTTCCCGGCTTCCCAATCGTTCTTCACGGTGCATCATCAGTTAACCAAGAGGATATTAAGACAATCAACACTTATGGTGGTGAGATGCCTGACGCTATTGGTATCCCTGAGGATATGCTTCGTGAGGCTGCAACAATGGCTGTTTGCAAAATCAATGTTGACTCCGATATTCGTATCGCTATGACAGCAGCTGTTCGTAAGCACTTTGTTGAGAATCCAAAGCACTTTGACCCAAGACAATATCTCACACCGGCAAGAGATGCAATTGAGGGTGTTGTTTCACATAAGATTGAGACAGTATTAGGTTGCAGCGATAAGGCGTAAGAGATAAACGAAAAACGAAAATTGAATGAATGAAAATGAAGGGCACCTACGATGAGTGGGTGCTCTTTTTGAGCTAATTTCGCCTAAAGGCGAGCTAATTTGAAGCGTCAAGACGCTTCAGCTAATTTCGCTAAAGCGAGC
>CAZDEL010000051.1:0-12248 GCA_964504475.1 uncultured Faecalibacterium sp.
TTTTTTAATCAAAGAGGTAAACAAAATGACGGAAATTATTTGTCCCGTTTGCGGCAAAGACTTAAATGAAAAAGATAAAAGCTATGTGTGCGAAAATAATCATTGCTTCGACAAGGCTAAAGAGGGCTATGTCAACCTTCTCACCTCGGCGCACAAGCCCGGCAGCTCCATAGGCGACAACAGGGATATGGCGCTTAACCGCCGTGACTTTCTCACTAAGGGCTATTTTGATGCTTTGGTACGCGCTTTAGTTGAGTTTATAAATGAGCAGGGCTATTCCCGCCCAATGATTGCGGATATTTGCTGTGGTGAGGGCTATTATGGCGATAAAATCAAAGGTGAAATTGATTGCAAAATGATAGGCTTTGATTTATCTAAGGAAATGGTTCGCCTTGCAGCTAAAAGGAAAAATGATATAACATATTTTGTGGGCAATTTAGCTAACATTCCCATTAAGGATAATAGTATAGATATTGCCTTACATCTGTTTGCGCCCTTTCACGAAAAGGAGTTTAGCCGTATAATTAAAGATGACGGCTATATTGTCAGTGTTGTTGCAGGGCAGGAGCACCTGTTTGAATTAAAAGAGATTTTATATGACACACCATATAAAAATGATGAAAAGCCACCTGAAACTAAAAAGCTAAAGCTTATTGATAAACGCAAGATAAAGGCAAGAGTACACCTAAAAACAAAGGATGATATAATGTCTTTATTTAAAATGACACCATATTATTATCACACAAAAAGTGAAGACAAATTAAAGCTCGAGGGCATTGACTCTATGGATATAACAACAGAATTTGTGATGTTTATTTATAAAAAGCAGGATATAAAAGATAATTAAAATAAAAAATCAGACAGGTGATTTTAAACCGTAAAGGAGAAAAATCACCTGTCTTTATTTAATATATGCTCATGCTTTATTGGCAAGAGGAGCTTTAATTTTACTACCACTTTGCCCCTCGACTAATAACAGTTATATCTTCATTGTGCTTTGCTATTTCAACGCTTCTGCTCTTTCATCTGTTTCTTCAAGAATGCCAAACATAGGCAGCTCTGAACACACTCATTTATTTTCCTTCTTTCCGGCAACGGCTTGTGCATTAAACATAGAGAGTGCAACATTTACCTTATCCATACGCACTGTTTCTTTGCCTTGCTCAAGCTCACGCACAAAGCGAAGTCCAAGGCCTGAGCGCAAAGCAAATTGCTCTTGTGTTAAACCTGCCGCTTTCCTGTTTTCTTTGACAAATTCAGCAATGGGATTCATGGGTTTACTCCTTATAGCTAATTTTATAAATTTATTTTACACCCTTTCGGGTACTGTGTCAATAGATAATTCATGAAAACAACCCCTATCGGGTATAGTTTGCTTTTAAAGTGAAAATTTACACCCTTTCGGGTATAAAACATTTTCAAGCTAAGTGCCATGTCTACTCGGCAGGCACTTCATATCCTTTGGCAATATCTTACCTGCGTACAAAAAAAGAGTGACCATATCAGCCACTCTTTAAAATTATTAACCAAAATATCTATTAAGCAGTCCCTCAAATGCTTTGCCGTGTCTTGCCTCGTCTCTTGCCATCTCGTGAACTGTGTCATGGATAGCGTCAAGGCCAAGCTCCTTAGCCTTCTTAGCAAGCTCAAACTTGCCTAAGGTTGCGCCGTTTTCAGCAGCGACTCTCATTTCAAGATTCTTCTTTGTGCTGTCTGTGATAACCTCACCTAAAAGCTCTGCGAACTTAGCAGCATGCTCTGCTTCCTCATAAGCAGCCTTTTCCCAATAAAGGCCGATTTCAGGGTAGCCCTCTCTGTGAGCCACACGAGCCATAGCAAGATACATACCAACCTCTGAGCACTCGCCGTTAAAGTTGTCACGAAGACCCATGATGATTTCTTCAGGTACATTGTCCTGCTTGCCGGCACCAACAACATGCTCAGCAGCCCATGACATTTCGCTGCTTTCTCTTTCCTTCATTGTAGCCTTGCAAATTGCACATTTCTCAACAGGCTCGTCGCTTTCCCAACCGCATACGGGGCAATAATACTTTTTCATAATTTGTTTCCTCCAAAAATTAAATTTTATTTTTACACTCTGAGCATAAGCCAAAAAACATAAGAGAGTGGCCGGTAATAACTCCGTCAAAATTAATCGGCAGGCTGTTAGGGTTACATTGACCAATATCCAAATCAAGCACCCTCATACACCTATTGCAGGTGAAGTGGTAATGATTGTGAGTGTGGCCGTCAAACCTGTCACTGTCGCCGGTTGTGATTTTGAGTATGAGTCCTTCACTTTCAAGGAGCTTGAGGTTACGATAGACCGTCGCAAGGCTAATAGAAGGGATATCTTTTTTTACACTGAGATAGACTTCCTCAGCAGTTGGGTGGTCGTACCTTGCCATCAAATCCTTAAGCACGGCATCTCTTTGGTTACTGTGTCGAAGCGTTGCCATAAGATTACCGCCTTTCAGATTGTTTTTGTTGCTCTTATTAGTAATGATAATCATTATCATTAACTTGACTATAGTATAACCTATAGGAGAGGGTTTGTCAAGGGGTTTTTGAAAAAAATTGAGATTTTTTGGTACGCAAGAAAAGCGGCTGCTGTAACTAAGATATTTGCTGCCCCTTATCATAAACCACAAGACGCGAAGTCCGGCTTAATCGCCAAGCTTCGCGTCCTTTTGGTAAGTGAGAATATAGTAGGAAAATTTATTGCTTTTTAGTGAGCCGCACCGCAAGCACAAACAGTGTTTTGACCAAAGAGCTTTTGGAAGAAGTTGACAATAGTAAACAAAAGCTTAGGAAGGCCTGTCTTGTGACATGGGCAAGTGCAATTTGCCTGTGGATTTATGTTAGCACCACATGAGTCGCAATAGCCGTCAGCATTATTATCAGCGTGTCCTTTGGCAGGTACTATTTGCTGAGCTACTGTAACTGTGCCGCACATAGAGCACTTTTTACCGGCGGTGAGACCTGTGGCGGTACAAGAAGGTGCAACTGCGGGAATGTTTGTGTTGCTGTTGTGAGATTTTTTGGCAACAGTTTCGGTGTAGTTGACACCACAATAATAGCAATTACAGGTTCTTACACCTGTTTTAGAGCAGGTGGGCTGAGTGGTAATGCTGCTGGAGGCAGCTGTATGTGAATGATACTGGATTTTCCACTTTTGTGCGTTAGAGCCGTCGAAGGTGTAAACCCATACATTAGTGTTATTGCGGTTTGCACCATAACATACATCAATATAGCAGCCGAGAATTGACTTAATATAGCAATAGCCATTGCCGGCATCGTAAAATTTAAATAGCTGTGCGTCGCCGTTTGTGTGTTGCCACTGTTCAACATTGGTTCCGGATGCTGTGCTTGCTCCTGTAACATCAACAGCTAAGCCGTTACCTGTGTTTACGATTGAATACCAGCCGTCTCTGACATGAATGAGTTTAAAATATTGGCTCTTAACCCAAGCAGGATTACCGGAGTAATCAGCGTTTTCAAATATTTGCACATTGTTATTTTCACAAACAAAGTCCATATACATATTGTTGCCAACAGCGGAAGCCAACTTAACTATTGAGCCGTTAGTGGGATATATAACTGTAGATGGTCCATTGTTTGATGAGCTTGAGCCTGAATTATTTGCCTTATAAACATAACCGCCATTGTGAACACCATAATAGCTTAATAACATTGGACTAGATGTTGTTTTAGTTGTCCATGAATCATAGCAATATATCTGACCCTTTTGCTTTGAAAGGTCGTTAGCTATATAGACATAGTGTCCACCATTGTTAACCTTAACTATGGTGTAATATCCGGCATTTATATTGAACCAAAGTTGGTTATCACTTGCGTCCCAATATCCGAGATATTGCAAGGATTTACCTTTTTGGTTAGCATAAGCTACAGGGGCATTTGCTCCGTTTGTCTGATAAAAATTGCTGTTTATATATCCGTTGTTTACCTGCCACCAATAATATGAGTCGGGATTGAATGAGCTGCTTCTGTCAACATTTGCTTCATAAAGGAGCTTTGATTGTGCAACAACCCAGCAGCCATATGATCGCATACCACCAACATCAGAGGCTGCTTGTGACCAGTATCGCCAATCGCTTGAGTAGGATGCCGCTTGTGCCTTCATGCCCATATTCGCCATAGGCATTACACCTAAAAGCATAATAACACTTAGCAGCAGTGAGATGATTTTTTTGCCATTGATTTTTTTGGGTTTCATATCGAAACACCCCTTTCTTTTTTATTGCCACCATAATATCACAAGTTTTTGCATTTGTCAACTAAACACTACACATAGTGATAATTTATTGTCTATCAATGCAGGCTATAATCTACAAAAGGGGGTGTAATTTATGATTGGTGACACGATTAAAAATTTGCGTGAAGATGCCGGCTATTCGCAGTCGGAATTAGCCAGAAAATTAGGCATATCAAGAAGCTCCGTCAATGCGTGGGAAATGGGTTTGTCAACTCCAACTACGCCTTATATGGTTGAGATTGCTAAAATCTTTCATGTCTCAACAGACTATTTGGCCGGCATAAGCAGCAATAGAACCGTTGTCCTTGACGGGTACAGCAATAGAGAAATCGAGCTAATATATAGCCTGCTAAAATATTTTGACGAACAAAAAGAAAAATAAACAATACTTAATATAATATCCTATTAAAAACAGCTTCGGCTGTTTTTTTCTTTGCCTAAAATGCCCTTATAATTGTCTTTGAGTTTATCTTTTTGTGCTATACTCTAAGGAATTAATTGTGAGGTGTGTTCTATGTTGCAACTTAAAAACATTGTCAAAACCTATGTGACAGGTGATGTCACGCAAAATGCACTCAAAGGGATAAACATTACTTTTAGAGAAAATGAATTTGTGTCTATCTTAGGTCAAAGCGGCTCAGGCAAAACAACTATGCTTAATATTATTGGCGGCCTTGATAGGTACTCACAAGGTGACCTTGTTATTAATGGGGTGTCAACTAAAAAATATAAGGACAGTGATTGGGATTTTTATCGCAACAACTCCATAGGCTTCATTTTCCAAAGCTATAATCTCATCCCTCACCAAAGTGTCCTCTCAAATGTTGAGATGGCAATGACCTTAGCAGGAGTGTCAAAAAAAGAGCGCAAAGAAAAAGCTATTGAGGTTTTAAAAAAGGTGGGCTTAGGTGATCACATTCATAAAAAGCCAAATCAAATGTCAGGCGGTCAAATGCAAAGAGTCGCCATTGCCCGTGCCCTTGTAAACAATCCTGATATTTTACTCGCTGATGAGCCTACAGGCGCACTTGACAGCGAAACGAGTATACAAATAATGGAGCTGCTAAAGGAAATAGCAAAGGATAAGCTGGTTATTATGGTCACACATAATCCGGAGCTTGCCCAAAGATATTCAACGAGAATAGTACAGCTCCTTGACGGAAACATAATAAGTGACAGCGCCCCTTATATAGATACTATCCCCGAAAGAGAAAGAACTAAAAACAAAAAAATATCCATGTCCTTCTTTACTGCCTTGTCTCTTTCCTTTAATAATCTTCGCACCAAAAAGGGCAGGACTCTTTTAACTGCCTTTGCCGGTTCAATAGGAATTATAGGAATTGCCTTAGTGGTGTCCTTATCCTCAGGCCTAAACGATTATATTGCATCTATTCAGCGAGATACCATGTCATCTTATCCCATAACCATTAGTTCGGAGGCGGTGGATATGTCAGATGTGATGGGCGCACGGCAGCAAATGGTTAGCAATATGAATAATCAAGGTGCAACTTCGGACAAAAATCTAAACGGTATATATGCCGGCTATGAGCAGACTGAAAACAGCACCGCTTTATCCTCAAGCATAAAGGAAAATGATTTAAGTGCCTTTAAAAAATATCTCGATGACCCTAATAGCGAAATCAACAATTATGTTGGTGAAAAAGGAATCACTTACTCCTATGATTTAAGTTTCAGCGTTTACTCTCGTGACAAGGACGGCAACTTAGTTGACACCAATGATAATATCTCACAAGGCGCAGGCGGTATGCTCGCAGGTGGAATGGGCATAGGAAACAGGCTAAAAGCCTTGACGAGTGTGCTGGGTGGTACTTCTTCAAGTGCCGACAACTTTTCTGAAATTTTATGCTCACCTAACACGGGTACCGTAAGTGAAGCAGTAAAGGAAAGCTATGATGTCTTATATGGCACTTGGCCGGAAAAATATAACGAGGTTGTCCTTGTGCTGAGCAGCGGCAATGAAATATCAGCTGAGACTCTTTATCAGCTTGGCTTTATCACAAGGCAGGAATATGAAAGCAACACACAAAAAATTAAGGACGAGGAAATTGTCGCTGACACAGTTATAGATTATTCTGCCATTGACTCACATGAGCTTTATTTAGTCACCGCAAGCGACAGATATACTAAAAGCGAAAACGGCAACTTTAGTTATATAGATGACGAGACCTTCTTAGGCAGTGAAATTGAAAACCATAGCTTAAAGCTTAAAATCACGGGAGTCATAAGACCTAAGTCCGGTGGCGAAAATGCCACAATTTCAACAAGCGTTGCCTACACCTCACTTTTGAAGGATTATATTATCACTCACACAAATGACAGTGAGGTTGTTAAAGCTCAAAAGGCAAACAGCAAAATAAATGTGTTAAACGGTGTTGAGTTTGAAGTGCCCGATGACAACAAAAAGGTCGAGGAGGCTATAGCCTATATTAAAGGCCTTGATGACAGCGAAAAGTCGTCGATTTACACCCTCATAAAGTATTATGAGACAATGAATAAGGACAGCTCAACTAATGATTACGCTGACGATATATCAAATATGAGTGACAGCGAAAAGGCAGAGGAGTTTGATAAGTGGCTGGAGCAGGCTGATGATGAGGTGCTTTTGGCGCTGTTTGACAGTGTTGTTTCGACTATGGGCGCTTTAGATAGCTCAAGTGCCAAGGGCAACGGTTCTGCTTTGGGCGGTACTAACAGCATATTAAGTAAATTAAACGATTCCTTTATAGGCAAGTTTCTTTCAAAAATAACTGAGCTGTTTTTTGGCAAGTCAAGTGATACCACATCTAATACAGGCTCTGTTGGTGACAGCGCAAAAATAGCCTTGATTAAGCAATATGCCGCATCTTTAAGCGTGGAGCAAAAGGCACAGCTTTATACTTTGATTAAAAACTATAATCTTGACACAGCAGACCCACAGACCCTTAAAGATATTTCATCCTTGATTGGTACTATGCAGTCAGGCGGCATAGCTTCAGGTATGGCATCAGGTCAGCTAAATGTTGCCTCAATGCTTGACAGCTGGCTGGAAAACTCACCGGACGAGGAAATACTCATTAAAATATTTGACGAGTATATAGGCTACTCCACCTATGAAGACAATATGAAAAGCTTTGGTGAGGTAAACTATGATTCACCCTCATCAATAAGCATTTACACAGATAGCTTTGACAGCAAAGACGCAATTGATTTGTGCATTGCAAATTATAACGAGACAGTGCCCGAGGATTCACAAATTACATATACAGATTATGTTTCTATGTTGACATCATCAATAACCACAATCATTGATACTATTTCATATGCTATTATTGCTTTTGTTGCCATATCCTTAGTGGTGTCTTGCATAATGATAGGCATTATCACGCATATATCCGTTATGGAGCGTACTAAGGAAATAGGCATTTTAAGAGCCTTAGGTGCATCGAAGCATAATATATCTCAGGTCTTTAACGCTGAGACCTTTATAATTGGCTGCTGCGCCGGCCTTTTAGGTATTGGCATATCAGCTCTTGCGACAATACCCATTAATGCTCTTATTAATAAATTCACAGGACTTACCGGTCTTAGTGCTCGCTTGCCCTTAGAGTCCTGTGCCATCCTCATTGCCATAAGCATAGTCATAACCGTTATAGGCGGCTTGCTTCCGGCTAAAAAGGCCGCTAAAAAAGATCCGGTCATAGCCCTCAGAAGCGAATAAAAATTATCACTGATTTTTATATTTCCTCGATTTTGGGCAAGACTATTTATGAGGTGATATCATGGAAAAATATATTTGCCCATGTGGCTATATTTATGACGAGGAAAAAGGAGACCCCTCTCACGGCATAGCTCCCGGCACAAAATGGGAGGATGTACCCGAAAGCTGGGTATGCCCTGTTTGCGGCATAGTTAAGGATATGTTCCAAAAGCTGTAAAAGAAAAAGGAATAACCGACTTTGCGTCTGTCAGGCTTGATAGACACAGTCGGTTGTTTTTTATGAGATAAATGTCAAAAAAGGGGATAAAGTCAAAATTCTCTATTGACTATATATTGGTTTTTTACTATAATTAAACTAATAAAGGAGTTGATATTTATGAAAAAAACGGTAATGATTTTGTTCACAGCTTTAACCCTCATGGTGCTTATGGCTTTTTCTGCTTCGGCATATGAACGCTATGGCTTTTATGAGGCAGATGATTACTACACGGTGAATTATGAGCCTGACCTTGTAAACTGCACCGCCACAATAGTTGGCTATGATTCCTATACCTCAATGGCGATTATTCCCAAGTATGTTAAGTATTACGATGACGGAGAATCCATTAGCCTTCTTGTAACATCAATTAAGGGCTTTATTGACTGTGAGGATTATGACAGCATAATCATTCCGGATAGCGTTACAAGCATTGACGAGTATTCCGTGGGCTATGGCCGAGATTATGTCTATGATTACGAAACAGGGGAAGAAGTATTATTATATATGAAAAGCACTGTTTTTGAAATCAAATGCACCCAAGACAGCTATGCTCAAAAGCACGCAATAAAACAGGGCTTTAAATATAGCACAGTAAAATATGCCGCTGATTTTGAGGTTTCCTTTAATGAGGGCAGCTATACCTATACAGGCGACGAAATAATACCTAATATCACAGTGAAGTATGATGGCAAGGTTTTGCAAAGTGGCAAGGACTATTATTGCTATGATTGCTATGATAATGTTGACGCCGGTACAGGTAAATTAGTTATAGCCGGCAGCGGTGACTATATAGGCGAAAAGTCAGTGGAGTTTACCATTGAGCCTGCTCCCGCTAATTTAATCACAGTTAACGAGCTCGAAGACGAAGAATATAGCGGCTATGAAAAAGAGCCATATATTAGCGCATACTTTGGTGATGAGCGCTTGTGGGAGGACGATGATTACACTCTCGAGTACAAAAACAATATCTATCCGGGCAAGGCTTGTGCTGAGCTTACATTTAAGGGCAACTTTACCGGTACTCTCACAGTGAGCTTTGAGATTTATTTAGGTACTGTCAGCGAGCTTACTGCCTCAACAGATTCATCTTCAAGTATATACTTAGATTGGTACGGCTTTTGGGGCTACGATAACGAGGAGTATTTCTATTATGTTTACAGATACAATTCAAGCACAAAGAAGTATGAATTTATAGGCAAAACCCAAAGCACCTATTATTATGACGAGAAGCTCACACAGTGCAAAACCTATGCTTATAAGGTTGTGCCTGTGCTGAGAGTGACTGTTGACGGTCAAAAGACCTATTATAAGGGCAAATCAAAGACCGTCAAGTGCACGACTCTTTTGGCTTCACCTGCACTTGAGTTGACCCTTTTGAAAAACAGCGTAAAAATAACATGGAAAAAGAACAGTAAGGCAGACGGCTACGCTATATATCGTGCCAGCCTTTATAACGGTGGGGAAAAGTGCATTAAGACACTCACAAGTAATGCCGCCGGTTCATACACAGATAAGAGCGTTAGCACCTATGGCGCATATGTTTATTGGATAAAATCCTATAAAATCACCGATGGCAAAAAGGTCTTTGGTGAGGAAGGCAACTATTATAGCACCTATGACGCTGATGTTATATTAAGAGGTGCTACTAAAAAGTCAAAAACCAGCTTTAAGGTTTATAACAAGCAGGGCAAGACAAGCACAAGCTACACCTATAATCTTAGCAGCAACGACATTAAAATATTAAAGGACTTTGCTTCCAAAAACTTTAAAAGCGGCATGAGTGACGCTGATAAGCTTTACACAACCTTGCAATGGATTAACAGAAACATCACCTATGCAACAGGCACTAACTGGAATAAAATATCAGGCAAATCATGGGTCGAGGCAATATTTAAAATGAAGCTTGGTCAATGCGCTCAATATAACGGTGCTATGGCGGCTATGATGGTTTATTTAGGCTATGATGCCTGTGTTATACAAGGCTACAGAGGCAGCTATTATGGCAACCGTTGGCAGCATTTTTGGTGTGAGGTCAATATCCAGGGTAGACGATATATAATGGAAACAGGCAACTATGGCAAGGATGGCAGCTGGTCATATTTCCTTTGCCCATATGCTTACACCAGTGGATATGTTATTAACTGTCAGGCCGCCGATGTTCTTTACGGTGTGCCGGAGGTTGGCTCAGTGAAGCTCTCTGCCACAAGCTTTGTTTATAACGGTGAGGTGCAAAGGCCGACTGTTAAGGCAGTGTCTACGACCGGCGCTACTCTTAAGAAAAACACGGACTACACAGTGAAGTATTCAAAGGGCTGCACTGATGTGGGCAAATATACTGTTACAGTTACCTTTAAGGGTGATTACGAGGGCACAGCAGAGCTTACATATTATATTGTGCCCAAGACAACAAGCATATCCTCCCTCACAGCAGGCAAAGGTGCTCTCACTGTTAAGTGGAAAAAGCAGGCAACTCAGACCAGCGGATATGTTATTCAATACAGTACCTCATCTAATATGAAAAATGCAAAGGCCGTATCTGTTAAGGACGCACAATCAGTCTCAAAGACTATAAGTAAACTTAGTAGCGGCAAAACATATTATGTTCGCATAAGGACATATAAGACGACTCAATTTAACTCCGCAAAGTTAAATGTTTACTCCGGCTGGTCAAAAATCAGCAGCGTAAAGGTAAAATAAAGCTGCAAAATCCATGTGCAACTGTCAGTTGCTAAAAGTTAAAGCTCACTTGATAGACAAAGACTAATTAAACTGTTATAATTTAGACACAAATATCAAAGGAGCGTGAACAATATGACAAGTATGGGTCAAAGAATTTATGAGCTAAGAAATAAGCATCATTTTTCACAAGGCGACCTTGCGGAAAAATTAGATGTTTCAAGGCAAACAATATCAAAATGGGAAAACGATCAAAGTGTACCTGAGCTTGATAAGATAATTGCTCTTTGCGATATTTTTAATGTTACTGTTGACTATATCGCAAGGGGCGCCACAGCTGAGCAGACGGACTCTTGTAATGATGGCGAACAGCCTATGGAAGAAAAAGAGCCTTCACCTGTGATGATAAAAATTGACCCTAATAAAAAATATACTAAAATGCTGCCCGTAGGTCTTGGCGCAGTTTATTGCCTGAGCCTTATTATAGTTTTCGCAATGCAGCTAATGAGCTATTTTACAGCTTTTGGTACAGTGACACTTGGGCAAACATATATTACCTTAGGGCTTAATATGTTTATTGCCGTGAGCCTTTTAAGCGGAAGGCTAAAGCTTGTCGTCGGCGCACTTACACTAAGGTGCGTTTACTCTGTAGTGCAAATGGTGCAAAGTCCGATGGACATTTTAAGCATACTCAATCTTTTGAGCCTTATATCCACAATCCTCATTTATTTTATAAAGGGCAAAAAAGCGTCAAGGGTGTTTCTCATTGCGGCTATTGCTTTAATTGTTGGCTGTGAAGGCTATCGCATATATCTCAGCTCAAAAGGCATATGGCAAGTTACACCTGATATTGTCTCCTTCGCGGCCTCTCTTGTATCATCAAATTTTGGGGTTATCGTTGATATAGTCGTAAAAATAGGCATTTGCTTTGCACTGTACCGTGCCTCAAATCCTTTGCCTTGCTTTGAGGTACCGGAAAGTGAGTATTTAAAGAAAAGCGATGTTTATGTCAATATGACAAAGCATATACTTCTACTCGCTTTCACCTTTGGCATTTATAATCTTGTGTGGATATATAAGACCACTCAGGGAATTAATGCTCTTTATAAGGAATATGACAAAGAGGAGCTTTTAAAGGTGATATTGTGTGCCTTTGTGCCCTTTTATCAAATATATTGGTTTTATTCCGAGGCGAAAAAAGTTGAAAAGCTTTTTTACGAAGAAAACAAAAACACATCTTCCTTCGCTGTCTCTACTTTGATTTTAGCTATATTCTTCCCGTTTTTCGGTGCGGCAATATTGTTACAGTCAAAGCTTAA
>CAZDEL010000052.1:0-11839 GCA_964504475.1 uncultured Faecalibacterium sp.
GCGAAATTAGCTGCCCTTCAGGGCAAACCAGCTCCCAAATCTCACCCACCCTTAAAATTTATCCCACTAATCCCCAAATACCTATTGCAGTTTTATTAATTTTTTGGTAATATTAGTTTATGATTTTCAAAATCTAAGGAGGAAAGAAATGTCACAGCTTAAAAATCAAGAAATATTAAATAAGCTCACCCTTGAAGAAAAGGTTAGACTTTGCTCCGGTAAAGACTTCTGGAGTCTTAGAGCAGTGCCTCAGGCAGATATCCCTGAGATAACCTTGACAGACGGACCTCATGGTCTGAGAAAGAAAAATCCCGAAGGTAAGCAGGGCGGCTTGAGCGACTCTGTTGTCTCCACAGCCTTCCCCACAGCGGCAACAACTGCCTGCTCATGGGATCCGGCACTCATATATGAAATGGGTCAGGCCTTAGGCGAGGAATGTTTACAGGAAAAGGTAAGCGTTATCCTTGGCCCCGGTGTAAATATGAAGCGTTCCCCCCTTTGCGGCAGAAACTTTGAATACTTTTCGGAAGATCCACTCCTTGCAGGTGAAATTGCCGCCGGCTGGATAGCAGGTGTACAATCAAAAAATGTGGGTGCATCAATTAAGCACTTTGCCACTAACT
The DNA here is from genome assembly GCA_964504475.1 of uncultured Faecalibacterium sp. Lineage (GTDB taxonomy): Bacteria > Bacillota > Clostridia > Oscillospirales > Acutalibacteraceae > UBA6857. The sequence continues at coordinate 624 of CAZDEL010000052.1, forward strand.
CACAGGAAACTCGCAGAATGACTATTGACAGCGTTGTTGACGAGAGAACCTTGCGTGAAATTTATTTGCCTGCATTTGAAATTGCTGTTAAAAAGTCTCAACCTTGGACTGTTATGAACGCATATAACAGACTTAACGGTACCTATTGCTCAGAAAACAAGCATCTCCAGCAGGAGATTTTGCGTGACGAGTGGGGCTTTGAGGGTATAGTTGTCACTGACTGGGGTGCAGCTAACGACAGAGTTATGGGTCTTGAAAACGGCAACGAGCTGGAAATGCCCTCATCAGGCGGCTATAATGACGATAAGGTTATTGCCGCAGTTAAAAGCGGTAAGCTTGACGAGAGCGTAGTTGATAAAAATGCCGACGCTATGTTAAGTCTCATGCTCAAATCAAAGGCAGCTCTTAAAGAAAACTACACCTATGATAAGGACGCTCACAATGACCTCGCTGCTAAAATAGCTTCACAAAGTGTTGTGCTGCTTAAAAACAGTGATAACATATTGCCCATTAAGGACACTCAAAAGATTGCCGTAATCGGTGAAATGGCTCGTGCCCCTCGTTATCAAGGTGCAGGCAGCTCACTTCTTAACCCGCATAAGCTCACCGATGCCTTTGAGGGCTTAACCTCTCTTGGCATTAAGGCAAGCTATGCTCCCGGCTATGATAAGAAAAAGGATATACTTTCCGATACAATGTTAGCTGACGCTAAGACTGTTGCCTCAGATGCCGATGTTGTTCTTCTTTTCATTGGTCTTACTGAGGAGTACGAATCAGAGGGCTATGACAGAAAGCACCTAAATCTCCCCACATCACACAATAAGCTTGTTGAGGAGATTGCTAAGGTCAACGAAAATATTGTTGTTGTCCTTTCAGGCGGTTCACCTGTTACAATGCCCTGGCTCGGCAGTGTCAAGGCAGTGCTCAATGGCTATTTAGGCGGTCAGGCAAGTGGTACTGCTATAGCGCAGGTGCTCACAGGCAAGGTTAACCCCTCAGGTAAATTAGCTGAAACCTATCCCCTTTGCCTTGAAGATGTGCCTTGTGTAAATAAATATCCCGGCACAGAGCTTTTAGCAGAGCACAGCGAAGGCATTTACATAGGCTATAGATATTATGACAGCGCTAATAAAGAGGTACTCTTCCCCTTTGGCTACGGTCTTTCATATACTACCTTCCAATATAGCGAGCTGAAGCTTAGCTCAAATAATATTAAGGACACTGACACCTTAACTCTCACATATAAAATTAAAAACACCGGCAATGTTGACGGTGCTGAAATTTCTCAAATTTATGTCAGCGACAAGGAAAGCACAATTTACCGTCCGGCTAAGGAGCTTCGTGCCTTTAATAAGGTCTTCCTTAAAGCAGGAGAAGAAAAGGAAATTAAAATTGAGCTTTCAAAAAGAGCATTCGCTTACTTTAATGTTAATATTAACGATTGGCATGTTGAAAGCGGTGAATTTGATATTCTCGTCGGTGCATCCTCAAGAGATATTAAACTCTCTGCCACAGTTAATGTTGAGTCAACAGTTTCGGCAGTAGTACCGGACTATAAAGAGAGTGCCCCATGCTATTACGCAGCTGATGTTCAGTCAGTACCCGACAGCGCATTTGAGGCTGTTTTAGGTCACAAGCTTCCGGCAAGGCACATGGATAAATCTATGCGCTTGACAGTGGCTAACTCCTTAGGTGACGCAAAGCACACTAAGTGGGGCGGCAGAATAAACGGCTTAATTGAAAAAATCATGAATATGATTTTCAAGCCCGACGATCCAAACGGTGGCATGATGAAGGCTATGGCTCTTGAAATACCCATTAGAAACTTCATCACCATGAGTATGGGTGTCTTCTCAGAGGAAATGGCAAATGGTCTTCTGCTTATTCTCAATGATGAAGCTCCCGGCAAGGGCGTAGGCAAAATCCTCGGCGGCATTATTCCGGCAATAAAGAAGATGCCTGCACTGTTTAAGTCAATCTAACTTTCTAAGTGAAAAAATATTAACTTTCAGATAAAACTATTGACTTTTTGTAAATAGTGTAATATAATCAAACCAAAGATTATAGGAGGAAACATACTATGAATAACGATTTCTTCAAGTTCGTCGAGACTTATTGGGATGATATCGTTGCTTTCTTTGAGGCTCTTGTTAACTTTGTTAAGGCTCTCTTTGACAAAGCATCCTCAGGCGAAGACGACACAACAACAGAATAATTAACTTCCCTAAGACTTAATTGTTCCCGAATGTTGCCCGTTAAAAGGTGATATTCGGGTTCAACTTTTACTTAAAGCAAAACACTTTAACTAAATCTTTAAAGAGGAAAATTTATGAATATTATTAACGCAGCCACCCTTGGCATTGTGCCGGGAAAGGAAATAGGAAAGCTTATTCCAAAGCTCTTTTCGGAAATTAAAAATGACAGCCCAACTAAGATTCTCTTTCAAAAGGGCACATATTATATTGACTCTGACTCCTGTGAGGAGCATATGCTTTATATCACCAACACTGCCGGTGATAGTGAATACACCAATGGTGAGACTCCGCACCTGCAAAAGGCGGCATTTTATTTAAACAACCTGTCTGATTTAACCATTGACGGCGGTGGCTCGGTCTTTGTTATCTCAGGAAAAATGACTAATTTTGTCATGGAAAATTGCGAAAATATCTGCCTTAAAAATATTGAGCTTCGCCACTCACACCCTGATATGCACGAGCTGCGTGTGACAAAAAAGACGGCCTTTAGCGTCACCTTCGCAGTGGATAAAAGCACCGACATCATCTTCAAGGACAACAAGCCTTATTTTCAGGGCAAGGGCTTTTTGTACCCTGCCGACAAGGGTGCCACTACTGCTAATTGGATACCCTTAATAAGACAAGATGACCTTAGCCTTTGCCGCCGTGTTAAGCACCCCTTATCAGGTGCATTTAAGTATAAAAAGGAGGAAAAGGGCTTTTCCTGCCACTATCTTAACACCTCGCCTTTTAAGGTGGGTGACAGATTTTATATTTATGATGTCAGACGACAATTCGCCGGAATATTTATAAATAAATGCAAGCACATAAGCCTATATAACATTAAGCAGTGCTTTAATTATTCCCTTGCCTTAGTTTTACAGTGCAGCAGCAATATCACAGTAAAAGACTCCGTCTTTGCTCCGGATGAGGACTCGGGAATGCTCATGTGCTCATGTGCCGATTTTATTCAAGGGTGTATGTGTGAAGGCCTTATCCATGTGCAGGGCTGTGAGTTCCTTGGCGCAGGTGATGACTGTATGAACATTCACGGCATACATTTTAAGGTCGCTGAAATTAAAGGCAACACCATTAAAATAAAGTTTATGCACCCTCAAACCCACGGCTTTAATCCTATTAAAGAGGGTGACACCGTGTCATTTATTGACACAAAAACCTTAAAAGAAAAGTCAAGTGCCAAGGTTATAAGCAGCGACAGCCTAAACGAAAATGAAATCCTTTTGACCTTAGATGAAATTATTAACGCAAAGACAGGTGACGCACTGGAAAATGTAACCGCCTGCCCTCAGGTTATATTTAAAGGCAACAAGATATCACGCATTGTCACAAGAGGACTTCTGCTTACAACTCGTGGCAAGGTACAAATAGAAAACAACACCTTTATCTCAAACGCCATGAGTGGCATATTAATATCAGATGACGCAAACAGCTGGTACGAAAGCGGTATGTGTAAGGATGTGTTAATTAAGGACAACACCTTTAAAAAATCAGGTGAGCCGACTATCCTTATTAAGCCCGAAAACAAAAGCTATGAGGGCGCAGTTCACGAAAACATCAGGATAATTGATAACACCTTCCCGACTAATGCCAAGTGCTGTGTGAGTGCCTATAGCGCAGACAATATCCTCATTATGGGAAATGCAGGTCTTAATAAAGGCTCTGTCAAGGCTAAATGCTGTCAAAGCCTGAAAATAGAATAAAGAAAAGGCTGTGAGCAATCCCAAAAAGCTCACAGCCTTAATTTATGCACTATACATAAAATTTATAATTGCGCTTATTTTATAGCTTTTAACATCGTCATCATATTGGGTGTCACCTACACTAAAGGAAGTCACTGCGTTGTTAAACCTGTCACAAAGACCCTTTGTCACCTGCTCGGCTATGCTGTGGGCTCCATAGGCCGCCTTGCTAAGAGGCGAAAAGCAATTTAGCCTTATGGAGATTTTGTTTTCCTCGCCCTTAGTGCCGTCCTGCTTTTTTACTATGCTGACACTGTTTTCCTCACAGGAAAAAGAGAAGTAGGTCTCTCTTATTGGTACGGGCAAGCCCTCGGTGTCATATGCCCTTATTGCCTTGCCTAAGGCAGAGAGCCTGTCATCCTTGTTAATAAACTCTATAAGCTCCGTTATAAGCTTTGTGGAAAAAACCATGTTATCCCTCCCTGTGGATTATTGCCCACATATATAAGGGTGCGCCAAGACGATAGACTACCTCATAGTGGTCAACTCCATATGCCTTATCCTCAAAGCAAAGGCGATAGTTTATGCCGTCAATATTTTCCATATTAATTGACGGGTCACAAAGCAGCATATATTTATTCATGCCGTCATAGCCAAGCTCTGTGGGAACACCGCTGAGATATAGCTTGTTTTTATATCTCAGGGGCTGTAAAAAGGCGTGGAAGTCAAAGCTGCCCTCATCTGTGGCACACTCATAGGTCATTTTGACACCATATCTGTCAAAAAGAGAATTTTTAAGCATCTTATTTGCCACAGCAATAAAAGCCTCCGTCCTTTAAAATTGAGCTTGCCTCGGCTATGGCTATTGCCCGCCTTTTAATCGCAAGTCTCATTTCCTTTTCCGGGTCTCTTTTAACAGTCATGTCGCCTGCCTTATAGCTCTCAAAGGAGTCCACATCACAGGTGCGCCTTATAAAAAGATAAAACTGGGCAATGGCAGCGGCAGTTTGAGCAATAAGAGGGTCATTTTCATCTGCGCTGTCTTTAAGCCTTGCCTTGACCCAATTAAGACCCTTTTCACAGCAGGGAAAAAGCTGGTCACCTTTATATTCCTGTGTGTTTTCATATGAGCAAAGCACTGTGTAAACATCGCTGACAGTAATCATTGTCTATCACCCTCAGGCCGCTGCAAGGATTTTAGATGCGTCATCATATATCTTTGCGAAGCCTGCAATTGAGGTTATTGCAGCTCTTTCAAGCTGACGGTCAATGAGCTTGTCATACTCTGTGATAACATTGCCTGCCACAACCTTTTCAAGGGCGCAGCTCTTATCAAGGCCTATAACACTGCCCTTTGAGACCTGTGAGTCCTTATAAAGCTCTGCACCAAAGGGAGTGACAAGCTTGCCGCTTGCATGGAAGTCGAGACCTGTATATGCGTCTCTAAGCTCACTCATTTTAAGTATCTGAGAGAGTGTGTCCGGTGCAGCAATAAGAGTTGTAAGAGTGTATGGTGAAAACTCATTCCAGAAATCCACAAGGTCATTATATGTAAGAGTGCTGCCTGTAAAAGTAATGCTCTTTGCAGGGTTATTGTTGCCGTCACCGTTTTTAAGCACAGATATTGCGTCGGAAAGCTGTGCTCTCGCAATAGCAGCACCGATTTGCTTTAAGGTGACAGTGAAAAGGTCAAGACGCTGGAAGCGAATTGCCTCATAGCTGGCACATAAAATTCTGCCTCTTTTGTGAAGCTTTACAAGGTTTTCCTGTGTGGTGATTTTTGTCTCCGGAATAGCAGCACCCTCGTTTACAACCTTTGGCATATGCTCGTCACTTGGCACTGAGGCAATGGTACGATAATCCATGCCCTCAATAGTTGTGGTGGTTGCAATTATCTTGGAGACAAGGTCTGCCTGCTCAATGCCCTGAGCGACAGCTCGTGAGATATATTCCGGAAAAAGCACCGCTGAGTCTGAGGTCTTAAAAAACTTCTCAATGGTGTCTGAGTTTTTGCCGCTGACCTTAATGTCAAAGCGTTTAAGCTGACGCTGATATGCGTCAAGACCCTCTAAGGCTGTACCCTTATAGTTTTCGTCAGGGTCAATGCTTTGCAATGCCTGGGTCAGTGATTTGCCTGAGTTATAAAGTCCCTTTTCAAGTTTAATATTGTCAAATGTCATGTTATTTACCTCCCTTAAATTAAAGCATAATGGAAATCATTTTGTTTTCCGAGTCAACCTGGAAAACTAAAAGCTCTCTGCCGTCCTTATGTGTGAGAGCGCCACCGTTGCCGTCAGCCGCAAGATTGTTATAGCCGATAGTTGGCGCTGTGCCGCTATAGGGTGTTTCGCAACAGCCTGATAAAACCACTGTCACATAGTTTCCTCTTTGGTCAATGCAAATGCCGCAAAACTTCTCATTTAATGCGGCAGGTGCAGCACCGGCATTTTCTGTGAGCTTCACAGGTGTTCCGGGTTTAATGTTATCGTTTGCATAAAGTGTTATGGCTTTTGTGTTAAAGCCGTCAATTTTAGGGTACATAATAAAATCCTCCTTAAATTATAAAATCGTTGTTGTCAGGGTTTCTTTTTTCCTCATAGGGCTTTAGCTGCATTTTCAGCGGCAGAGTACCGTGAGCCTGTCGCCCCATATCATCCTTAAGGCTTTTAAGCTCGTTTATGTCCATGTTTGAGCAGGCACATATAAAGCCCTTTGTGCTCACCTGGGGCATAATTATAAGGGCATAGCGTGAAATCTCATCAATGAGGTGATTTTTGTAAACAGCTGCGTCCTCTGCCACTTTATTGACATATTCCCTGATTTTTTCAATCTCTTTTTTTGTGAGCACTGTGCCCTCAGTCATGGTCTTGATTATCTCCTTTGCAGCCTTTTCCTTTTTAGCCTTACGGGAAAAGGACTTGCTAACCCCTGCCTGTCTTTGTGCCGGCACTGCCACAAAGGACCACTCATAAGCGTCGGTTATGTTTTCCAGCTTAGAGTAGCAAAGAGAGTCGTTGTAGACTCTGCCCTTAATGTGTGAGCACTCGTTGGTTCTCATGTCCTTGCCGCAAATGCTGCAAAGGGCACTGCCGGCACTACAGCTCACACTGACCTCCTTTTTAATGCCGCCGTCTATTGACTTAATAAGCTCGGCATTGCTGTCGGTTTTAAGCATATAAGCTCTCGCCTTTAATGCGGCATATTTTTCACCGTATGAAGTAAGTGCCGTCTCGTCCTCGTCAATGTAGCAATAAAATATCCTTGCGCTTTGATCCTTTGAGCGCATACTGTGGTCAAAGATTCCTGTTCTGCCCACAAAGAGCTTTTCCAGCTCTTTTAGTGAGTCACGGCTAAAGCAGTCAAAGTCTCTGTCCACCTCGTTGTCACATAAGGTGACTGTGAAAATATATACATCTTCTTCTTTGAGAGCTGTCCTCGTGTAGGAGTTAATTAATTCAAGCTCCTGTTTTGTTGTCAGGTTATAGTTATTCAGTCTCGTCTCCCCCAATCTGTGATAAAATTTGCTGTGTTTGAGCCTGATAGTAGTTGCTCTTTGCTATTTCACCAATATCCTGTAGCGTTACATCATCCCACTCAACGGTGAAGGGCGTATCAAAGCCGTTAAGTCGCAAAAACATATGGCAGATTTGCCTTATTACGGGAGTAATTTCACGGCGATAAAAGTCAATTTCACTCGTGAGGATATCGGCCTGCTGATAGCTCATTCTCTCTGTAGTTGACCAGCTCAAGCCCAATAAAAAGGGCGGTATGCCAAGCTTTGCCACTATTTGCTCTAAGAGCTGTCTTACAGGCACATCACTGTCTAAAATCTGGTTGTCTGCACCAATTGCCTTTATGCTCACATCACCCACAGCGACAAAGTCTCTCACTGTTGCTCCGTCTTGCATGGTACGGCTCCACTCTCGTGCAACCTGCATGGCACGCTCCTTAGCATATGCCTTGTCAACAGTGTCGTTTTGTGGCTTATAGGTTACGGCAAAGCGTACATTGCCAAGTCTCTCCCAGTTTATGCCAATGGTGTTGTAAATCTTTAAAAGTATGTCACTGACAAAGGGCAGACCCTTAAGCAGAGATGTACCGTAAAGCTTACCCGGCTCAGGGTTGTGAGCACTCAGCAATATAAGTGAGGGATATTCAACAGGCGCGAAGGAGCCGTCAGCGCACTTTGATGAGACAATGACCTCAAGGGGTGTGTCACCATAGGACAGTGAGACATCGCTTAAGTCGCTATTATACAGGTGGCTTATAGTACCTGCACAAAGTACCATCTCGCCAACAGCTGTGCCATAGGTCAAAAGCTGCTCAAAAAAGGTGGCCAAAAAGGCTTCAATGCCTCGTCTCGTACCGCCCACATTGACATTTTGCAAAAAATCATCTAATTGCCTTTGTGCCGCCTTGCTTTCACACTTGACCTCAAATGAGCCTAATAGCCTTACGGTTTTCATTATGGCTGCATCTATTACCGGTACTGCTTCACGCAGTGCCCTGTAAAGAGCCATGTCACAGTGATTTTCAGGCGCATATGAGCCGAGGGCAAAAAAGGGATGTGAGCTTTTGCCTGTTTGGGGCACTGCCAAGGCTTCAGTGCTTTGAGTTTGTTTTTTGTGCTTACCTAATGCCAAAGCAATCTCCTTTCTGTTAAGACCTCTTTGCGGAAATAACAAAGAAGTCCTCACAATTTTCCTGTGACAGAATAGTTGAAACGAAATATCTTATTTCGTCCATAGCGTGATCGTTTTCCTTTTTGGGCACATCCTTCGCCGCAGATTCATCCCAGCGATAAAGGGAAAACTCCTTTATTGCCGCCTTGCATGAGGGTGAAATAATTATCTGCCCTTGCCTGAAAGCACCTTGAACCTTGCGAATACCGTCTGTCACATCGTTTTTCGCTTTCACGGCTTTAAATTTTCCGTGGCGTCTAATGCACTCAATAAATGAGGCGGCAGATGGGTCTATGACCACCGCCTCAATATCCAAGCCCTCGGTAAACTCCAAGAGCTTTTCGTAATATTCCTCGTCGGTGAGCTGCCTGCCCTCAAGCTTAGAGGAATAATAAAACTCATCAAATCGGTACCACACACCATTATATAAGCCCCATAGACCCATTGAGGTTGGGTTGACAGTACCATAATCGCAAGAGACATAATATTTGTCGAAAAAATTAACGGGAGGCTTTTCAATATATTTGCCTTTTGCATTTTCCGGGTAGACAAGTCCGTCAACAGCTACCCACTTGCCTAAAACAAAGCGTTCATAAAATGTGCCGCTGTATAGGCTTTCATAACGCTTTATAATATCCGCGCTCAAGGATGGATTATCCTTCATTAAAAAGTGAAGATACAGGCAGTTCTTTTCCTTCGCCTTTTTAATCCACTGGGAATAAAACCAATGCATGGGATTTTCCGGATTGCAATTGAACCAAAACCTTGAGTGAGCAAGTGAGCAGCGGGCAAGAGCCTGCTCACAAAAGGAGCGTGGCATTAAGGCGACTTCATCTAAGAGGACTCCGCCAAGGGTCATGCCCTGTATAAGTGCGGCAGAGCTTTCATCCTTTCCGCCAAAAAGGTAAAATCTGTTGCTCCTGTTTCCATAGGATATAACAACGAGCTTTTGTGACAGCTTCTCCTTACAATCAAAACCCAGCTCTCTTAGTGTGCTTAAAAGTGGAACTACTATATTCCTTTTCAGAGCTGTAACTGTTTTGCCGCAAAGTGCAAAGGAAGTGTCATTAAACTCGTAAAATGCCCACACCACAAAGGAAAGTGCCATACAGGTGGTCTTTCCGCTTCTGACTGCACCGTCACAGATTATAGCGTCATAGTCCTTATAGGGTGACTCAGGGTGCCACCATGACAGTACAGTTAGTTGCTTTTTAGAAAAGGACTCATATTGGTTATTACTCACGCTTTTCATCTGACAAAGCCAGAGCACCCTTTTCAATTGCTGAGAAAATCGAGTTTTCCTTTTCGCCACTGTGAGCTGTTACATCTGTCAGGCTTTGAAGTGCCTTTAGGCGGTCAAAAAACTTAATTTCAATATCTCCGCCTTTTTTCCTTTTGATTTCCGCAATATTAAATAAATCCATCTTTTCAATATCGCTTTCAGTCACCTCGTCTTTAAACATGAGGGTAATGGCATCGCTGACACAGCCGAAGGCGAGTCGTGCAAAGCCTAAGGCAACATCATTGTCAGTGGCCCTTCGCTGCTTGTCAATGCGAGCTATTTCCTCATTTACCTCCTGCTTTTTTAAAAGTCGCAGTGCAGATTTTTCAGGGAATAAATATCCTGACTTTACAGCTGCCTCTCTGGGGTTTCTGTTTAGACTGTAATATGTGCAAAACAGTCTCTCTTTTGAAGTTAACTCTTTAATACTAATCGCTCCTTTCATTTGCTGTCTTAGAGTTTTGCCTCCCACTAATAGGGCGTAGCGGCCGTATAGTTGTACCTAATATGCAACAAAACTAAAAAAATAGAGAAATTTTTTATTTTTCATCATCTTATAGGCAGGCCTTAAGGGGCTAAAAATGAATTTTTTATGAAAAAAATATTGACAAAGGTTAAAAGTAGATATATAATTAAGCTAAGTAAGAGGGTAAAACCTCAAGCTAATTTTTAAAGGAGGAAAAGAAAATGGCTGAATTCCTTAAAGAGTATTGGGATGACATCGTTGCACTCGTTGACAAAATCTACATTGCAATCAGAGATTATATCCGTTCACAAAACGCTGCTGAATAATTAACATTTAGCACCTATTTTAAAATTTGAAATTTTAAAACAGATTCCCTCATGTGAGGTATCAAAAAAAGCCGCTCTTAAGTGAGTGGCTTTTCATTTCTGCTTTTTATTTTATTGAAGCGGGCTTTAAAGTTTGGCGTGTTAAAAATGAATTTTTTTTGAATTAACTATTGACATTGTTTAAAGCAAGATATATAATAAGGGTGAACTTTAGAGGAAACTCTGAGTAATTTTAATAAGGAGGAGCTTTACAATGAAGGATTGGATCATTGCTAACTGGGCAGATATCGTTGATTTCTTCGATCAGATTTGGGCATTCGTTAAGGACATCGTTCTCGGTAAAGACGAAGAAGCTGACGCTTAATGATTTAAAGCGGTTTTAAAATTTGAAATTTTAAAATTGAGAGAGCTGCTATTGGGTGGCTCTCTCTTTTTTTGTTGGGGGAGGTAGGAGTGAGGTTGACGGGCGAAGACGGAAGGTGGGTGGAGTTTGAGGTTGATGGGGTGGAAGGAGTAAGAGAGTCCT
>CAZDEL010000053.1:0-11541 GCA_964504475.1 uncultured Faecalibacterium sp.
GCACCGACCAACATCTCATTTTGAATAATGGGTGAGCCTGACATTCCCTGAACAATACCGCCGGTTTTCTCAATTAATTCATTGTCTGTAATCTTTATAACCAAGTTTTTATTTTCCCCGTTTGACGGCGATATTCTTGTTATTTCAATGTCATAATACTTTGGCCCATTTTCGTCAACGCTGGCAATTATCTGCGCTTTGCCTAACTCAATCTCATTGCTAAAGGCAATGGGCATTGCCCCATCACACTTTAGTTTTTTTGTCATAAGGCCATATACACCCTTTGAGTTGTTGGAGTATAATATGCCTATGCTTTCATTTAAAAAGCTACCGCATAATTCACCCGCTTTGCCGCTGGTACCCTTATAGCAACCACAAACCTTTGCCGCAACAATATCTCCGTCACTCAGTGGCAATATCTCGCCTGTGTCAATATCGCACACACCGTGACCAAGACCTGCGAAAATCTTGCTGTTTGGCTCATAAAAGGTAAGCGTGCCTATACCTGCTGCACTGTCTCTTATCCACATACCGGCTTTGTTTTTTCCTTCGCTTACACTCATGGCTGTATTTAGTGTTGTCTTTTGCTCCTTGCCGTCTCTTATAAAGGAAATATTAAAGGAGGACTTATCCTTTTGAGAAAGAAGATTTGACAATTCGTTGCTGCTCGTTACCTTGCTTTCATCGACCTTAACTATAACATCACCAACTGCAAGCCCTGCTGCACTCGCCGGCGAAAAGTTGCCCGTTGCCGTGTCAACATTTTCAATTTTAACTATAACTACACCTTCGGTGAAAAGTCGCAGACCAAATATGTCACCTGAGGGTACAACATAATATCTGCTGCTGACAGTGAGTGAGGAGCTTTTAATGGGTATCGCCCCTAAAAGGCTGACATTTACTTCATACTTGCCTTCCTTTTGTGTACCTGTGCTGCGCTTTAGGTTGTCTTCTTGCCGGACATAGGTGACTTTAAATAGGCTGTTTACACCTATTTCTTCACCTGACACCGTATATATTTCATCAGGCACAGTATAGAAGCCGTATACCGTAAGTGAGAGCGTTAAAACGGTGATAGCTATGATTAAATTTTTTATAAGCTTTATTCCTTTAACCATTTTTCACCCCCAAAGCGACTTCTTTTTTTAAGCCGCAATTATATTTTCGCTCAAAGAGTAAAAAATATTATTTATAAAAATTAACAAAAAAATTTGACGGCCGCAAAATAAGCAGCCGCCAATTTTTTTATTTTTCGTTAAGTCGCATATTAATAAGCTCAACGACTCTCTTTGTTGCGTTGCCGTCACAGGCCTCTGTCTCCTTGCGGCAAAACTCCTCGATTTTGCTTTTAGGTGAGGCGTTTTCGGCTCTGCGAAGGGCAGAAAGCAAATCGTCACCGGAATAAATTATCTCACCGGGCAAGTATTTATCATAGCTAAAATAAAACTCGCTTTCGTACTTATCATAGTCCGGCGCATAAAAAACCATAGGCTTTCCCATGAGTGAAACATCAAAAACAATTGATGAGTAGTCAGTGACAACCACATCTGCTATGGATAAAAGCTCTGTAGTCGGGTCATCGGTGTAATCCTTAACCCTTGGATAAAACATTCCCTTAATATATTTTTGCCTCATAAAGGGGTGTCTTGACAGTATAAAGACCTCGTCGTCTTCAAGCTCGTCATTTAGCTTTGCCCAATCAATTTTCGGGTCAAAATCGGCTATTTCACCGTCTTCCTCTCTATATGTGGGGAAATAAGCATAAACCTTTTTATCCTTTAATAAAGGATGCTTTTTGCAAATTTCTTCGCGCTTCTCGTTATATTTTGTGTCGTTGACAATTAAATCACTTCTGGGAGTACCCGTAGGCTTAATTATATCCATATCCACACCGAAGGCATGACTGTAAAAGGGTCTTACATATTCCGAGGAGACACACACATCAGTATATTGAGAATGTGCCTTATATTCATTTATAGGTGACACAAGACTTGAAGCGTCAAGGCCAAAGCGTCTAAATGCGCCGCCGGTGTACCACACCTGAATGAGACTTTGCTCTTTTCTCAGCCTACAATTTAAAAGGCAATCAATATAGTCATCTGTCACAATGACCTTGCTTGTGAGCACATAGCGTCTTATCCTCAGCATATCCTTAAGCTTTTTGGGATTCTTCTTACAATAGGCTATTTTTTCGCCCTTATATGCATTATAGACTGTGTCCAGATTTTCCAAAAAATGGCCGTCTGCTCTCGTAGAGTAAAATAAAACCCTTCGTCTTAATATCTTCTTTTTGTAATACGCTGTTGCAATAAGGCAAAGATTATTTATAATAACCTGCATTAATTTTGAGAATATCTTTTTAGTTTTATCCCCTGCTTTTTTAAGGGTGACTCGTCTAAAATATATCTGCTTATAATCACGGTACATTCTCCTGCAATCCAAAGGCAAAGCCTGCTGATTATTTTTAAGATATGACATTGCTTCATCCTCAGAATAAGGCAAGTATGCGCCTCTGTGAGAAAGCTTTTTAAAGCGTGAGTGAGAATAAAGCTTATACATATCTGCCACAGCATTGTCACTAAAGGAGAAGTGTATACCGTTTAAATGCTCCGTTCTGAAAAGCTTATTGCAAAAGAACAAGTCAAGAGCATAGGTGAAATCCTTAGGATTAGTGCGAGTTTGCTTAATGTCGGAATAATAGCTTAAATCCGAGAAGGAATACTCGGAGACAGTCTTGCCATCAAACTGAGTCAAGGGTGAAGTTGAAAAACCGTATTTATCCTTTCCCTCAAGGGCACAATAGTGTCTCATAAGGATTTTCGGGTTAAGTCGTGCAAAGCCGTCCTGGTACATAATATAGTCGGTCTTGCACATCTCTAAAGCGTTTTCCTTAAACTCACCTAAGCTTTGAGCCGGTATAAAGCTTACATTTTCGCTGTTTTTCCATTTTTCAGGGAAGACATCCTTTAAGCGGATATCCACTAAAAGCTCAAAGGAGGGCATAGTCTGCATAAAGATAGAGTCAACCTGTATTTCAAGATTTTGCGCCTTGTGATGAAGCTCGTCATCACTCATGCCAATGCAAACAGTTGCCTTTGGTCTTTGTGCCATTTCCTTTTTGGAGACAATAAGTCTGTCGCCGTCAAAAAAGATATCCTTGTTTTTCTTTAATAAAGCGCGCTTGCCTGACTTAGACAGCTTTGAGACAAGCTGAGTTATTACCTTAGCATACTTTTCTATTTCGTCTTCCTTAAGAGACCAAAAATGTCTATAGTAGCTGTAAAGTAAAACTGTAATTTCCTTATGATATATCTGGTCAATATAGCAAACAGACTGCTTTTTCAGCTCTTTTTTATCAAAATCGGTTACGCATTTCTCTGCTGCTGTTTCAAAGGCTGAGTTAGCCAAGGTTATTACATACTCATAAGCGTCGAGATAATGCTCAATTGGCACCTCGGAGACACCCTCATTGTCAACGGGATTTATGTATGACACAAGACCCTTTGCCGAAACTGTGATATTGTCACTTTCAAAGGCGCAGGGTATAGTAAAGGCCGCCTCTCTCGCCTTGCCATATTTTTTAAAGCGTATATTTTTTTCGATTAGGTTACTTTTTAAAAAGAGCTTATTTGTTACAGCAGGGTTCCAAATAATGTCAGTGTTAAATTTGTTAATTTTCTTTCTTCTGAGCATTATATCTGTACTGGAGAACTCGTGCTTGCCGTAAATGTCGGAGCTTGCCATGGGAGCGATGCAAAGGTCTGCCTGCTCACGCTCGGCACATTCATAAAGCCTTCTTATTAAGTTTTTGGAAAAGACAACATTTTGGTCGCAAAAAGCCAAATATTTTCCCTGTGCAATATCAATGCAATAGTTTCTCGCCTCGGATATGCTTGTAGAGTCCAGCCTTATATATTTAAAGCGTGAGTCGCTAAGATAGGATTTCATTATTTCGGCTGTCTCGTCAGTTGTTGCCGCATCACATAAGAGTATCTCAATATCCTTAAAGGTTTGGCTCTTTAAAGACTCTATTGCATTTTTTAGATTTAAACCACAGCTTTTAATCGCCATGATAACTGATACCTTAACTGCCACTGTTACCCCTCCTTCTTTATTCTATGAGGGAAGCTGCCGCCTTTAAAAACAGCTTATCCTCTTTAAAATTGTCACTTTTTTCTGTGCTGTCCTCTTGCACATCAGGCGTTATGCCTATTTCGTCAAAGGAAACACCACTATAGGGCAAAATTTTTCCCGTTGATATAAGCAGTGCGCTTTTATCGGAAAGCTCAAACACCTCTTTGACAATTGCATTGCCCGCAGTTGTGCCGCCATAAAGCACAGCCTTTGAAAAGCTCCTCATATTATCCGCAAAAAGCTCCGAAGCACCTGAGGTCTCGTCTGATATGAGCACGCACATTTTAAAGTTAAACTCGCCGGGTGTGGTGGAATAGGTCTTAATAACCTCACCCTTTTCGTTGACAACGCTTGCTGCACCTTTTTCATGATAGCTCATGGGTACAAAAACATCAAGAGCCTTTATTGCATTGTCATAATTTTGGCTTTTGTTTGAGCGAAGGTCAATGACTACGCCCTTTATCCCTGAGAGCAAAAAGGTGTCAAGTGCCTCATTTAGCTTATCGGCTGTCTCGGTGTAAAACTCACTTATGTCAATATAGCCTATGCCCTCATAAACATCAGAGACAACAGACTGAGCCTCATAGCCTTTTTTAATTGTAACACTTGTCTCTTTTTTATTTCTTTTATATATTATGTTTACGCTTTGGGTCAATGTGTCAGATAGCTTTGCAGCCATCTCGTCAAAGTTATCCTCGTTAACCTCAATGCCGTCAAAGGCGGTGATAATGTCACCCTTTTTAAGTCCGGACAGCTTTGCAGGCGAACCGTCATAAACATTGGTAAGCTTAATTTTTCCGTTAGAGGTCTTAGTATACTTTACACCTATACCGTCCATATCTCCTCTAATTTCTCTTTTATATTGATTGTACTGCTCCTCATTGAGATAAGCGGCACCATCACCTAAAGCGTTAATGTAGCCCTTGACAAGAGCACTGTTAAGCGTACCCTTATCAGCTTCGCCATAATAATTTTCGTCTATAATGTCAGCTACTTCGTCAAAATATTCATAGCGTTTCAGCTTTTCGGGCATTCCCTTTAGAGTATTATCATATTGCTTTTTTATATAAAAATATGTCCCAAAGCAGGAAATGACCGCAACTATGAGCGATATTCCCAAGCAGACGCCTGCTGATATTTTTTTGTTCAATGTCAATTCCCCTTTTCAAAAAAGACAAACTGAGGGATAGTTAGTCTATCCCTCAACTAAAGCTTTACGGCTTTTTAACATAATTAGCCGGGTTCTTTTTCTCGCCATAATAACGAATCTCAAAATGAAGATGAGGGCCTGTTACATTGCCTGTGCTGCCGACTCTGCCTATCATTTGACCCTTTGATACAGTGTCGCCTGCGTTAACATATCTAACTGACATATGAGCATAAAGGCTGGAATATCCGTCACCGTGGTCAATAAGCACATGAATTCCATAGCCGGAGTTACTTGTGATAGCGGTGATAACCTTGCCCGCTCTCGAAGCGTAAACAGGTTTACCTGTTATTCCGCCACCTGCAATATCCATGCCGCCGTGGAAGCTGTTACCTGAAATACTTGCACTTCTATATCCGTACCCTGAGCTAATATAGCAGCTCGCATTGCCCAAGGGCCAACCCCATGACGCATTTGATGTGTAGCTGCCACCGGCACCGGCCGGCTTTGTGGTGGTTGTTGTCGGGTTAGCGTTATTGCCGGCAAGAGTCGTTGACGGCTTATTGGATGTGGCATAATACTCGCTTAGTATTCTGTCGATTTCAGCGTCGGCTGCCTGTCTTTCGCTCTCAAGCTCTTTAATATAGCTTTGATATGCGCCGCTTGATTTGTCGAGAGATTCAATATAATCTTCTATTTCTTCATATTTACCTTCAAGGCTGTTCATTGTCTTTTTATACTCAGCCTGCTTTGTGAGAAGCTCACTTTTTTTCTCAAGCTTCTCATCCTTTTTAAGCTCTAACTCAGACTTTTTGTCATCGTATGTCTTTTTGTCTTCCTCAAGCTCTTGTTCCTCGGCACGAAGCTCGATTACTTTGGCTTTGAAGTCATCAATGACCTGCTTTTGATTTTCTGAGGTACGCTTCATCATTTCCAGCCTTGTTAAAAATGATGCAAGTGAATCAGCACCTGAAAGTATTTTAAGTGTTGACTCATTTGAGCCCATATATGCGGCTCTGATTTGCTGAGCTAAAAGGTCACTCGTCTCATCAATATTGTTTTTCGTCTTTGTTATCTTCTTTTCAATTTTGGCTATTTCTTCTTCAAGGATTGTTATCTCGCTGCCAAGCTGCTTTAAAAGCTTGTTAAGCTCGCTTATCTCCTCGTCAACAACACTCACCTGAGTTTGAAGATTAATTGCCTTGCTTTCAACGGCCTCAATTTGAGCTTCAAGGGTGTCGAGATATTCCTTTTGCGACTCTTTTTTGTTTTTAAGCTCATCAAGCTTCTTTTTGTTTGCCGCAATTTCACTGTCTATTTCGTCAATTTTGTCTTCCAGCTCTGATTTAGTTGTCGCTGAAGCTGTGTTTATGGGTGCAGAAAACGCAAGTGCTGTAAACACCAGAGCAAAGCTCAGCATAAGGCTGAGGATTTTCTTAGTCACCTAATCACTCCTGTTCGTTTATTTGTCAATTTGGATTTTTTACATAATTAAGTGGATTTTTCTTTTCCCCATAATAGCGAATCTCAAAATGAAGATGCGCTCCTCTTGAGTTGCCTGTGTCGCCAACTCTGCCTATCATTTGACCTTTTGCAACAGTGTCACCTGCATTGACATATCTAACTGACATATGTCCATAAAGGCTTGAATAGCCGTCACCGTGGTCAATAAGCACATGAATACCATAGCCTGTGTTACTGGTAATAGCCGTAATTACCTTACCGGCTCTTGTGGCGTATACAGGTGCGCCTTCAAGTGCGCCGTTACCGCCTGCAAGGTCAATGCCTCCGTGGAATTTCCAGCCGCTAATGCTGGCATCTCTGTTACCAAAGCCTGAGCTTATATAGCACCAACGGTTGCCTATAGGCCATGCCCAGGTGTCGCTTGTGCTATAGCCACCACCGCTGCTGCCACCACTTGATGGCTTGGCTGTGGGATTAGCATTATTGCCGGCAAGAGTTGTTGATGGCTTATTTGATGTGGCATAATACTCACTGAGTATTTTGTCAATCTCTGCGTCAGCCTTCTTTTTGTCATTTTCAAGCTTTGAAATATATGACTTATATGCGTTGCTTGACTTATCAAGCTCTGCAACATACTCATCTATTCTCTTATAATTTTTTTCAAGCTCTACTCTTGCTTTATCTTGCTCAGCCTTTTTAGCTTTAAGATCTTTTTTCTTGTTGACGGCCTCGTCCTTTTTAAGGTCAAGCTCCGTCTTTTTACCGTTTAACTTCTCTTTGTCTTTTTCAAGCTTTGCCTTGTCCTTTTCAAGCTCAATAACATTAGCCTTAAACTCGTCTATAAGCTTTTTGTCTGCCTGAGAGGTTCTTTTCATCATCTCAAGTCTCGTAAGAAATGAGGCAAGAGAATCTGCGCCTAAAAGTATTTGCAAGGTCGAGTCATCGCCCTTCATATACTCTGATCTGAGTCTTTGTGCAAGGATGTCACTTGAGGAAGCGATATTAGCTTCGTTTTCCTCTATGCTTTCCTCGGTCTTTTCAATATCCTCCTCAATTAAAACTATCTCGCTGCCAAGCTGCTTTAATTGAGTGTTAAGCTCATCTATTTCCTCGTCGATAACATTGATTTGGGTCTGAATTAAGCTTGCCTTCGCCTTCATAACGCCAATTTGTTCTTCGAGAGTTTCTAAATATTCCTGCTGTTTTTCTTTCTTTTTCTTTAAATCATCTAACTTGCTTTCTGCGTCAGTAATTTGTTTGTCATATTCCTTAATGTCATTTTCAAGCTCATTTTTAGTTTTTGCCGATACGCCCGGAGTGAGTACCGATAAAGTGAGAACCATGATAAAGCACAGCAGTAAGCTGATAATTTTCCTGTTTGCTTTCACTGTAATTCCTCCATTTATAATATTCCCGAACATCACCGACAAGGATGATAAGCTATACCATCCTTGCCGACTTAATTATATATCGTTTGCTTCACTGCCCTCTTTTTTGAGGTACTTTCTTATTGAGAAAATGCTGCCCACTGAGCCTAAAAGTATGCCGGAAACAAAATATCCTAAAACGAGAAGGGGCAGATAATCCATAACGGATATGCCTTCGCTGCCAAACATTTGAAGAAGGGAATTCATGGATATTCCCTCGAAGCGCTCAACTGCAACAGTTATGATAAGTGCAAGAGTACCGGAAACAATGCCGATAAAAATGCCCTCAATCATAAATGGCCAGCAAATAAACATATTGGTCGCACCAACGCTTTTCATGACCTGAATGTCTATTTTTCTTGACACCATGGTGATTCTGATTGTGTTTGAAATAATAAACAGTGACACAATGCCAAGGACAATAACCAGCACAAGGCAAATTGCTGTCACAGATTTTTGAAGGGTGGAAATTTGATTTACAAGCTCGTGACTTTCTCGCACAGATTGCACATTTTCCACAGCCTCAATAGTGGCAAGGGTTTGATTAAAGTTTTCCAAATTGCCAACGGAAATCCTATAAGAGTCAGGCAAGGGGTTTTCTATAATTCCGTCAAAGAGGCCCTCATCAACGCCGAACTCCTCAAGCTGCTCCTCATAGCCCTGCTCCTTTGAGACAAAATCAACGGCAATAACATCGGGGATGCTTTTTAAATCCTCACCCACCTTTATAACAGCCGCATCGTCTGCATTATCCTCAACGAAGGCAACGACAACATTTTGCTTTTCCATATCCTTAACAAGCATTTGGATATTTAAAAGTATTATCATCGACAGACCTACCAGCAACAGACACGCTGTGAGTACACTAATAGATGACACGGACATGCTGCGGTTAGCTATCATATTGTGAATACCCATTTTGGTGAGATATCCTGTGTTTAGGCCACCTGATCTGCGTGTGCGCTTTTGACTCTTTGGTTTTTTATCAGCCATTGTCACTCACCTCCTGTGCTTCACTGTACCCGCCGTCGGCTTGCTCATTAGGGGCATTTTGCGCCGGCACTTCATTGTTTTCGGCACTCGTCACCATATTGACCTTACGCATAGGCTCGGGTCTGTGAGGTGCCACATCTGTTTTACTTCTTGCAGGTACATCGGAAATAATCTTTCCGTTTTCGATAGTGACTATTCTATGGTCAAATTGATGCACAAGCTCTAAGTCGTGAGTTACGACTACAACAGTTGCACCAAGGGAATTAATCTTATCAAAAAGCCCCATAATATCACTTGAAAGCACAGGGTCAAGATTACCTGTAGGCTCGTCTGCGATAATAACACTGGGATTATTTACAAGAGCTCTCGCAATAGCCACACGCTGTCTCTCACCTGTGGACAGCTGATTTGGGAAGCAATCATGCTTGTCCGACAAATCAACAAGCTTTAAAACATAGCGAACTCTCTTTGTGATTTTCTTCTCGCCCATGCCGATAACTCTCAAAGCAAAGGCAACATTATCATAAACGGTCATTTTGGGAATAAGACGGAAGTCCTGGAAAACTATGCCTAACATACGGCGAAGATAAGGTAAGTCCCTTTTCTTCATACGCTGTAAATTATAATTTCCAACTGTAACTGAGCCTGCGTCAACATTCTCCTGACCCATAATTACGTTTAAAAATGAGCTTTTGCCGGCACCCGAGGCACCGACTATAAAGACAAACTCACCTGCGTCTATTTTGACATTGACATTGTCAAGAGCCACGACGCCGTTTGTCTTGTATCTCATTGATACGCCGTTAAATTCTATCATATTATCTCTCTCTTTTCATTTTTTTGTTAAGCCGCAAAAAATCAAAGCACACATTAATATTTAACCGGCTTAGCATCAAGATACTTCTTGACCATTAAAGCAACCTTAAAAACAATAGCATCGTCAAACTCACGAAGATCAAGGCCTGTGAGCTTTTTAATCTTTTCAAGTCTGTAAACAAGTGTGTTTCTGTGAACAAAAAGCTTTCTTGATGTTTCGGAAACATTAAGATTGTTTTCAAAGAATTTCTGAATAGTGAAAAGTGTTTCATTATCAAGACCCACAATTGAACCCTTTTTGAATATCTCTTTAAGGAACATCTCGCAAAGAGTTGTGGGAAGCTGGTAAATAAGTCTTGCAATACCAAGATTTTCATATGTGACAATAGTCTTCTCTGTGTCAAAAACCTTGCCAACCTCAAGAGCTATCTGTGACTCCTTGAAGGAGCGTGGTAAATCCTTGATGGTGCTGACAATAGTACCAATGCCGATAACAGCATTGACATAATACTCCGTATGAAGTGAGTCGGCAATGCTTCTTGCAAGCTTTTCAAGGTCCTTAATATCGTTGCCGCTTCTGACCTCTTTAACAAGAGCAATGTCAGTCTCACTAATATTAATAACAAAGTCCTTATTCTTATCGGGGAAAAGAGCCTGAATAGACTCACTTACCGAAAGCTCTGATCTTTCAGCAGTTCTAATTAAAAGGACGCAACGGCTGACCTCGTTATTAAAGCCAAGCTCACGAGTTTTAAGATATATATCACCCGGGAGGATATTGTCAAGAATAACATTTTTAATGAAGTTACTTCTGTCAAACTTCACATCATAATATTGCTTTATGCCACCGAGTGAAATCGAGATAAGGCGTGCAAAGGCAGCGGCATTCTCATCATCGCCGTCAACAAAAATGGCACTGTCCGGATGATTGTTTGTTCCCACTGCGAGGAAGGTCTTTGAGCCGACAACCTTAACATCTGCTGACATGAGCACCTCTTTTACATCTGCTATACCCTTTTCACCGATTCTGCCCAGATCACTGCAACAAACAATTGTGCCTGTGGAATCGACCACACCGATTGTGCGATCAATAGCATCCTTCATTTGATGGATAATTCCCTGAAATAACCTGTTAGACATATTTAATGTCCCCCCAACTTTAATTTTCGTTAATTGGATATTTTGACTATCGTCATTTTTACCATTATACACATTTTATCGGCATTTTGCAATATAAACGAGTGATTTTTTTGGACAATTTTTCAAAAAATTTATATTTGGGGTGCAAAATTTGTAATTTTCGGCACTTATTTTAGCAAAATCGACTGTGTTTTAGGGCAATTTTACTTTGTGTAATTTAACCAAAAGCCTTGGTAAAAACCCTTTTGAGTCTTGATTTTTCGTTTAGTTGTTGTGATTTTATCCAAATTTAACAAATTTGAGAAATTATCCCATTTTTATAACAGAGTCTAAAGTCCTTTTAAATTGTATATCTTAATCTTGCATAAGGATAGGCTCATGTGATATAATTATAAGGATATTTTTATGGCACTGTAAACT
>CAZDEL010000054.1:0-11149 GCA_964504475.1 uncultured Faecalibacterium sp.
AGCTTTTGGAAAAAGTTGAGTATTTTGAAGAGGAAGGCGGGGAAGCCTGTTTTGTTGTGGCTTATCTAAAATTTATATATGACCCCTCGTTTGCCGTAAGTCTCGCACCGACCCATAAAAGACGACCGTCACAATGCTCCACACCACATGAGCCGGTCTTCCCAAAGATATTGAAGACCTTTAGATTAAACCACTTAAAAAATTAATATCATCGCAAAATTTTCATCTCTTTTAATGATTCTTTATTCATTTTGTGTTGAAAAAAAATAAAGATTGTGTTACAATTGTTAAAACTATTTCATTTAAAGGAGAGAAACAGAAAAATGAAAGTAATCAAAAAAACTCTTGCTGTTCTTTTAGCTGTGATAATGGCGTTTTCATGCGCTGTTTTGCCTGCGTCTGCTGTGGCATCAAAGGGCGAAGAATATGCATCCATCGTTATCCCCGGTCTTTTCCAGTCAAAGGTTAGATACTATGACGAAAACGGCAATGAAAAGCTCAATGCAGAGGGTAAGCCCTATTCAGGCCCCTTCTTCATGGAGTCCACAAGTGACATTGTAAAGCTTGCTCTCAGCGAGGCTCTTATCCCATTAGGTGAGCTGCTTATCACTCAAGAGGATAAGGAAGACCGCTGCGCTAAGGCTATAGCCGAGGTTATCGGTGAGGCTCTTTTAGGCAACATCGCTATGGACTCAAAGGGTCACCCCATTAAAGATGTACGCGCTGACAAGTATATGACTAATCTTGCAAATGTCTCTGCCTCCGACAGAAACTATGCTATGCAGGCTATACCCTTGACAGAGTATGCCAATCAAGCAGGCTATGAAAAGATGTACTTCTTCTCATACCTTTCAACAGGCAACCTTATGGAGCTTGCAAAGGAGCTTTATGACCTTATCCAAATAGCTAAGAGAGAGTCCGGTCTTGACAAGGTCAACCTTGCTCCCATTAGCCAGGGAGGATCAATTTGTAATGCCCTCGTTCAATATTATCTTGACAACGGTCTTGATATTTCACAGGATGTTAACAGAATTTGCTATGTTATCCCTGCCGCTGACGGCTCAAACCTTTTAGGTGATATTTATCGTGACGGCTTCCTTAGTGATGCAGATGCCCTTTACGGCTATATTTTCCCATCACTTTTAGGCGAAGCTCAGGAATATCTCGCTTACCTTGTTAATATTCTTCTTAGAATCTTCCCTGAGGAAGATGTTA
Organism: uncultured Faecalibacterium sp.; assembly: GCA_964504475.1. Lineage (GTDB taxonomy): Bacteria > Bacillota > Clostridia > Oscillospirales > Acutalibacteraceae > UBA6857. Next base: position 1,216 of record CAZDEL010000054.1, read on the forward strand.
AAAATATTTTGAACACTGCCGTTCACTATATGATAGAGGAATATCTTGAGTATTCAACCTGCCTTTGGGGTCTTATCCCTTCAACTCATTATGAGGCTTGCCGTGAGATGTACCTCATGGACGAGGAAGACGCTGTAATCAGAGAACAGGCTGACTGGTACTATAACGCACAAAAGAACGCAAGAAAGAATATCCTTGACATGGAAGCTAAGGGCGTTAAGTGCTTTGATATTGTTAACTACAATGTTCCTCTTTATAAGATTTGCACATCATGGAACAAGGTTAACGCTGACGGCATTATCCATATGGATTCCGAATCCTTTGGCGCAACAAGTGTAAATGTTGATGTTTCTTTACCTGAGGATTATACACAGAAAAACACCTATTGCACCGACCCAACACATAACCACATTGACGAGGCAAGACTCGTTGACGCTTCAACAGGTATTCTTTGCGACAGAACCTTCTACTTCAAGGGTCAAAACCATGAGACAACAGCAAGAAATGATGTTATTATGCGCCTTGCTGTAAGAATACTCTTAGACGAAAGCTTCAATGATGTTTACTCTGACCCGGGTTATCCACAGTTTAACTATGGCAGAGACTCAAGAGCTGCTATCAACCTTTATAACAGCTATAAAAACTATAACACTGCCGCTCTTGATGAGGATTTAGCAGCAGAGTTTATATCTTCAAGAGACGCTTTAGGTGACGCTATTAAGAGCACTTGTATGCCTACAGAGGAGTTTGCAGCAATTGCAGCTCGCTTTGAAAATGCCGTAAACGCTATTAAGGAAAGTCAAAAAACTCCCGAGCAAAAGCAGGAGGAGCAGCAAGCAGCAAATGAGGCAGCTAAGAAAAATCTTTTCCTTAAGATTATCTCAGCAATCCTTGGCTTTGTAAGCAACTTGTTCTTAGGCCTCTTTGGTGGCAAGGGCTTTGGTGACTTAATTAAATAAGCCTTAGTAAAAAAGTAAATTTTAGAGCTTCTCAAAAAACCGAGAAGCTCTTTTATTCCCCATAAAAACAGCACTGTAAAGTTATTAGCCTTACAGTGCCTTATTATTTAAGCTAAGCTGCCAAAAAGAGATTTAATTAAGTTATCAAAGATTTATATTATTCTAAGGCTAATTGGCATCAAGGGCTTTGGTGACTTAATTAAATAAGCCTTAGTTAAAGTAAATTTCAGAGCTTCTCAGAAAACCGAGAAGCTCTTTTCTTCCCATAAAAACAGCACTGTAAAGTTATTAGCCTTACAGTGCCTTATTATTTAAGCTAAGCTGCCAAAAAGAGATTTAATTAAGTTATCAAAGATTTATATTATTCTAAGGCTAATTGGCATCAAGGGCTTTGGTGACTTAATTAAATAAGCCTTAGTTAAAGTAAATTTCAGAGCTTCTCAGAAAACCGAGAAGCTCTTTTCTTCCCATAAAAACAGCACTGTAAAGTTATTAGCCTTACAGTGCCTTATTATTTAAACTAAGCTGCCAAAAAGAGATTTAATTAAGTTATCAAAGATTTTCATTATCCTTAAAAGAAGCCTTGTTATAATGTTGCCCTCTGTTTTGTCATCGTCTTTAATATCGCCCTTGCTTTGTGATGAGAGCCATGAAATAAGACCGTCGGGATATTTGAGCACTACCGGATCACCGTTGCCGTCTGTTATGGTGACATCCTTATAATGTGCGCCATCGTTCATGAAGAAGTCATGTGTTGCAGCGTCCCATGTGTTATGGGTGTCCGGCTTGTCGTCGGCGTGTCTGAGATTATAATCCGGATAATAAATCTTATCAAAGGTGACAAGTCTACAATCCTCTTTGCAATTTGAGTTTTTCATAAGATATTCCCAATTGCTCTTAACTGTGCTCTGGTTAAGTGAGATATAGGTGTCATTTTTGCACCATGCAAACCATATGGGCATATTTATAAGATTATTAAGCTCTGTGTTTGTTGGCGCATAAACAGGTGACAATGGGAAGGCTGCCGCAAATAAATCAGGATATGTGCTTGCCATTCTCAGCACCATTTTGCCGCCCATTGAGTAGCCGCCTATGTAAATTCTGCTCGTGTCAATATTGTCCTCATGCTCCTTAACAAAAGCGTCTATTGAGGATTTCAATGTTAAGGTTGTACCCTCCCAGGCAATTGCAAGAGAGCTGCTGGTTGGATATCTTGGCAAAAACAGAAAAGCTCCCTTAGTACCCTTAAAGCGGCTTTGATATTCGTCACTTGACCACAGGCCAATGTTGGAATTTTTCAGCTGATGACCGGGATAGTCACCTGATGAGTTACCATGAAGCCAAATGACAAGGGGATATTTTGTGTCGTCTCTTGTGCTTTTGACAGGTGAATAATAGACATAGTCCATTACCCCTTCACAATAGAGAAATTGATCATTAAGTGCGTCAATACCCTTGTTTACACTAATTGCATTTGCGCCAAAGGCGAATGTGCTAATTAGCATAAGGGCGCTCATTAACAGTGATAAAAGCTTTTTCATGTTATATCAACCTCTTTCTTTAAAAATTTATCACTAATTGCATTATATATTTTTCTCTTTCCTTTGTCAAATTTTAGGCGCAATTTTAATTTTTGCACAACATTGATGTAACATTACTATATTTTAAGGAGCTTTTTCGGGCGAAAACCCCTAAAAAGCTCCTTTGAAATTATGCTGTTTGACACAAAAGAGAATATCTTTCCTCAAGCTCCTCATAATGGGTATAGTTTTCCCACTGAGTCACATAATTTTGTGCGTCCCTATAGGGCTTTGTTATTCTGCTGTAAACAGACTCTTTTTTCATGTACCGCTTCAAGTCTCGTCTTTGCTTTAAGGTGTCGGCAAAGGACGGAGTCTCTCTTGCTATGATTTCCTCTTTTTCCTTTGAGTCAGGCGCTTTAAGGCAAGCTTCACCATGCTTCATTATAAGGGCAGCTGATTCCTTTTCGGCTCGTGCAAGCTTTATAGCAAAGTCTCTTGTCTTTTTCTCTGTCTGCGTATTTTTAGGCATAGCCTTTGCCTTTTGCAGGTCAGCTTTAGCGTCAGAATATATATATCCCTCTCCCAGAGCTATAATCTTCTCAGCTAAGGCAAGGTTTATTTTTGCCGCTTCACCATTATATTTATCAAGGTCCTCTATTACAATATAGTTTCTGTCAATTGCAAGGTTAGTTTCCTTGATTTCTCTAAGGGCTGCCTTTGCCTTTTTTATTTCCTCATGGCGTTTTTCTTTTTCCTCGGCAGTAGCCTTAGGCAGCTTTTTCGCCTGCTTTAAAAGAGCTTTATCATATTTTTGCTTCTCTTTATTTTCCAGCTCTCGTGAGCTATGTATGATTTCCATAGTCTCCTTAAGCTGCTCGTCATCGAGTACGCCTAAGCCGTAGTTTTCAAACATGGCACGAATTTTCAGCACATCAACATATGCCTTATGCTTGTTTTCCGTCAGGTCATAGAAGAAGTATGGCACAAGGTTTAAAAATGCACCAACAGCAGAGCAAATGATTATAACCTGGAAAAGGTTATTTCTTATGGTGTCATCATAAAGGACACTGTAATCTGAGCCAATGCCCATCTTCTCATAAATTGCAGGATAAAACATTCCCGTAAAGAAGCCTAAAACAGTACCAATCATGCCTAAGGGGCCAAAGAGTCCGTCAACTCTAACACCTGTTTTCCATTGGTGATAGTCACGCATATCCGATTGAATATTATGCTGGACTATATTCCAGAAGGTGTTGACAAAATTATTTAAGAACCATAAAACACATATGACTATAAGGTTGTCAAAGGTAAAATAAAGCACTATAAGCACCAGCACATTAAAGGAGTTGGCAGCTATTAAAAGGTTTCTCTTACCCATAAATTTAATTGCGAAGGGTGCAATTATCATTGACCACAAGGCAGCGTTGCCTATCACTGTGTTAGCAAGACCTAAATATGACTCATACTTTCCCCCATAGCCATAAACGAAGGACCAGCTGAGCACTACCCCGTACCCAACCTCAAGGAAGCCTATCCAGGCGGCTGACTGAATTATCCAGTAGTATTTATTTTTTGCCACCTCTCTGACTGCGTCAATTATTCTTATTGGCTCGGGCGGTTTTTTCGGCAGCACCAATCTTTCCTTGACCTTGCGGAAAAATATAGTGTTAAGTATTAAGCCGATTACAACGAAAACAGGATAAATAACTCTGTATGTCCAAATATTATTAAGACCCCATGTCATGCCTGCAAGCAGCGGTATAACTAAATTTGTAACCGACGGCGCAAGAGAGTAGATAATTTGTGATATACTCAGTACATTTGCTCTTTCCTGAGCGTTGGGGCTGATAATCTGCTGAAAATAGGTGTAGCTTTCATTGTAAAAGCACAGAAAAATATTCAGCAATAAGAACATGATTTCCACAACAACTGCCTTTGTTATATAGTTCCAGTTTTCATAAGGCAGCCAAACAAATATCAAAGATATAACAGCCATTGGCAGTGCTGTTTTTCTCAAAAACGGCAAGAATTTTCCACCCTTTAAATGGTGGTTGTCATAATACCAGCTTCTGAATATTCCCAAAGGTATGCCCACTAAATTTGCCACAATTGACATTATTTGCAAATCCATAGGCTCTATGCCTATACTTGCACCCACAATAAAGTTTGATGCGTCAAGGCCAATTGCGCCTGCAAGAAGCACCACCCAATAATAGCCGAAGCCCGCTCCGCTAAGACTTGCCACTTCCTTATATGGTATGTAATTTCCTTTGGCGGGAGTTTCCCAATAGGTTTTGGCAAGGGTTATGGCGTTTTTCGCCTTTTCTTTTAGTTTTCCCATGTTTAAATTCTCTCCTTAAATTATTTACACTGTTATTTAAGTATAACAAATCTAAAGGAAAAAAGGAATACATTTTCAACATTTTTTACTTGTTTTATTGACAAGATTTCAGCAAATTATCAATTATTGACACACATTGTCATAAATTGTTGACAATTGTCTTTACTTTTGCTATACTTAACCGAATTTTATATTGGAGGTTTTATATGGCTTTACATCCCGTTTTGGCAATGGCAATCGGCATCCTGGTTATGATGCTGCTTATCATCTTCACAAAAATGCACGCATTCCCATCACTCATTATTTCGGCAATTCTCATCGCAGTTCTCGCAATGCCCTTCGGCACAGACGCTTCTCTTGTTGACACCCTCACCGGCTGTGTCAGCACTGTCTCTAAAGGCTTTGGCAACTCCATGACCAGCATAGGTATCGTTATAGGCTTTGGCTGTATAATGGGTATCTTTCTTGAAAAAAGTGGTGCGGCAAAGCGCATGGCTCTGACAATTCTCAAGCTTGTCGGTGTTAAAAGATGTGACATCGTTCTCGGCCTTACGGGCTTTATTGTGTCTATTCCCGTTTTCTGTGATTCCGGCTTTGTTATACTCTCCTCTCTTGCAAAGGAGTTTTCACGACTGACTAAAAAGTCAATGGTTGGTCTTGGCGGAATTTTAGGCATGGGCCTTTATATAACTCACTTTATGGTACCACCCACGCCCGGCCCTCTCGCTGTAGTTTCTACCTTTCAGGAAAACGGCTCAGTCATTGATTTAGGCATATTCATTCTCTGTGGTATTGCAATTTCTGTTCCTTTATTTATATTCTCCGTTTTCCTTTTCCGTTATTTCGGAAAGAAATATCCCGATCTTGTTGTGGCTCATGAGCTTGACCGCTCAAAATATACTAAGGCTCAGCTGACAGTCCTCGACCGTATTCAAGCTAAGCAGGAAAGAGATGAGGAGCTTACAACGCAGGATTTTGCAGAGCTTTTAGCTTCTGAAAAGCTCCCTTCCGCTTTTCTTTCCTTTGCAACTCTCCTCGTTCCCATTTTACTTATTTTCGCCAACACTCTTGTTGGTCAAATCGACTCCCTTTCAGGCACAGCCTTCGCTAATATTGTCACCTTCCTGGGTCAACCTATCGTGGCACTTTTCATTTCCCTTTGCATGGGTGCCTTTCTCCTTTGCAAAGAGTACGACAAAAAGACCTGTGTTGATCTTATGCAGGAAGCTTGCCGTGATGCCGGCCCTATAGTTTTTATCACCGCTGCCGGTGGCGCACTCGGTGCAGTTATCAACGCAACAGGTGCAGCAGGAATTATGGCTAATTGGATTGTTGAAGCAGGTGTACCCGCGATACTTATACCAATTATTATCGGTGTAGTTATGCGTTTCCCACAAGGCTCAGGCACAACGGCTATGATAACAGGCTCGGCAATTATTGCCCCCATGATGTCAACTCTTGGCATCAACCCCTATATTTGCGCTCTTGCACTTTGCCTTACCACAATGTGCCCCAGCTATATGAACGACTCATATTTCCATGTTGTGACAAACTTCTCCGGCATGGATATTAAGACAAGCCTTAAAACATGGTCTGTAGCGTCAATACTTGTCCCTGCCTTTGGCTCTGTTATACTTATTATACTTTCATTATTTATCCACTAAGGTAAAATTAAAGGTCGGTACCAAAAAACGGTATCGACTTTTTTATTAGTCTGTGTTGACTGCAAGGTGGAATTTTGATACAATTAAGTAAACAAAAAACTAAATGGAGATGAACAAAATGAAAAACAGCATTTTAAAGCTTCTTTCACCCCTGTGGGCAGTGATAACAGTTATTGCAATGGCCTTAACCTTTGTTATTGACTTAGGCGAAGCCACCACATCACCTGACACTGAGCTTGTTGGTGTAAATCAGGTTTATCTTGAAAAGGCACTTGTAACAGGTCAAGGCATCACAACTGACGGTGAATATTATTACACCTCAGGTGCAATGACAGCCTTAAAGGTGACGGGTCTTGCCAAATGGAAGGTGGAGGATTTTTCACTTGTGGAGTCAAAATATGGTGTTGTACCTCAGCAATGCAGCGATAGCTACGGCAGCAACCATGTTGGCGGCATAAGCTACTACAACGGCCTTATTTATGCCTCAGTTGAAAATAAGGGCAAGGATCACCCCCTTGTTATCACCTATGACTGTGAAACTCTTGAAGCGGTCAACATTTATGATATGCCTATAGAGGTTTTGCCCAATGGCATACCATGGTGTGCAGTGGATGCTCAAAATCGTCTTCTTTACTGCTCACCCTTCCGTGATGTTGATAAGATAGCCGCATTTAACCTTGATACAATGGAGTTTTCCCATTACATAAACCTGTCTCAAGGCATTACGAGAATCCAAGGCGGCGAGGTTTATAATGGCAAGCTTTATCTTTCCATTGACAACGAAGACAACACAGATTCCGTCTATGCTATTGATGTTAGTACCGGTGATACCCAGCTTCTTTTTGACCGTACTCTGCCGGGTCTTGCAGGCAATGAGGCTGAGGGAATGACAGTGTATCCAATGGCAGATGGCTCACTTTATCATATTATAGATTATGATAAGGCAGTGGGAATTTATTTAAGACATTACGCCGGATAAAAAATGATGTAAATTTAAAAAGCTACACTCTGACCAAAGGGCACAGTGTAGCTTTTTTTGTGGGAAAGGGTGGGGTGTGGGAGGTGAGTGGGCATTAGTTATTACCTTTTGTTAAGCATCAGTCTCAGCTTTAATTTGGTCTATGGCATACAGAGGCAAATTAATAAGCCATTCTTCTTTTTTATAGTCCGCCATAGATGTGCGAAGGGAAATTTCAGGTGAAAACTTTTCTCCATAGGTTTTCAGGCTCTTAGCTTTAAGATTGACCTCTGCCTTTACTTCAATTGGCACAATCAATTCACCTGTATCAACAACGAAGTCAACTTCGCAGTTTCCTCTGTCGTTGGTATAGTAGTAAATATCCAAATCCTCAAGAGTCTTTAACTGCTGGCAAACATACTGCTCTGTAAGAGCACCCTTAAACTCAACAAAAAGGTCGTTGCCGTCAAGCAAGGTGCGCTGACGAAGTCCGGCCATACAGCCGAGAAGTCCAACATCTACTACAAAAAGCTTAAATGCCTTTAAGTCCTCATATGCCCTCAAAGGGATACCTGCACAATTGACACGACTGACCTTGTGAACAAGACCGCAATCGCTAAGCCACATAATAGCAGTTTCATAATCCTTTGCACGAGCGCCCTCTCGTACAAGACCATAGATAAACTTTTTGTTTTCTTTCGCCAGCTGAGAAGGGATACTGTTCCACAGCATACGAAGTCTCGGCACAATTTCATTGGGAGCGTGTTTGGAAAAGTCCTGTTCATAAGCTGCAAGGATTCGCTTTTGAATTTGACGAACCTCATTAAAATCTTTGCTTTCTGCAAAGCTTTGCACTGCTTCGGGCATACCGCCAACAAAGTAATAGTGCTTCAAGGCATCAATATATACCTGCTTAAAGCTTGTAATCATCTGAAAATCTCGCTTATCAAGCAGCTCGGCAAAGTGCTCTTTATCCGTTGCCATCAAAAACTCCTTGAAGGAAAGTGGATACAGCTTTAAAAAATCCACCTTGCCAACAGGAAAAGATGTGCCTTGATGCAAGGCTATACCAAGCAAGGAACCGGCACATATAATGTGATACTGTGGCGCATTTTCATAAAAATATTTAAGAGATGACAATGCCCTCGGTACTTCCTGCACTTCATCAAAAATCAGCAAAGAGTTGTCAGGATCAATTTTATGACCTGCATACAGCTCCAAGCCCATAATTAAGCGCTCTGTATCTAAATCGCAGGCAAACAGCTCTGCCATTTTTGAGTTGGAGTCAAAATTAATATATACAGTATTGGCATACGCCTGCCTGCCAAACTCTTTCATTAGCCAAGTCTTGCCAACTTGACGAGCACCCTCGATAATCAAAGGCTTGCGGCGCTTACTTTGTTTCCATTTAAGCAGCTTTTCAATTGCAATTCGGTACATATGCGCACCTCCATCATTATAATACAAGTATAGTATAGCACGTAATTACAAAAAATACAACGAATTTTTGTGGAATAACAACACTTTTTACAGCGAATATTTGTTGGAAGCGTTAAATTGTCATGTCAAGCCATGAGGAAATCTTAAAAAGAAAAAAAGAAAATCCCGACAATCGGAATTTTCCCTTTGGCACCCCCTGCGAGAATCGAACTCACAACTAACCCTTAGGAGAACAGAGCTACTGCCTCTGTGGGGTCTGCAACATCCGATTCTTGCGTAAAATCCATATTTTCGGGGGTTTAGGGTCAAAACCGATCTGTTTTCCGTAACTTTCGCAGATTTCACAGCCAGTTCTGAGCGCGTGGCACCATTTTTCAAAATAGAACGGAATCGCTACTTCAAAGACGCGTCGCCCGCGTCTTTTTCTGTTTTTACGATCGATACATGATAATCAAAGCATTTTCAAAACATCCGCTCAAAAGTGAATTTGTTCTCAAAATTGTATTGACTCTTCGGAACTCTTTGGTTATAATAGATAATACAAAAGTATCCGCTTTGGCGGTCAATCAGAGTGAATTTAGAAAGGACTGTGTTCTATGCACGATGTACAATATTATAAGAGCATATTCGATAAGTACGGCGGCATGATGCGCACCACACAACTTGCAGAGGAAAAGATATTCTATCCGCAACGCGAAAAGCTGATCGCAGACGGCTATGTGGAAAAAATCCGCAGAGGCTACTATCAGTGGATAAATCCGAATGATTTTAGCGAAGCGGGAACCGTGATTCGCCTATTTCCTGATGCCATACTCTGCATGGACACAGCGCTTCGCTATTACGGTTATAGTGATCGTACTCCAGGCGACTGGCACCTGGCAGTCAGCAAAGACTCCGGAAAATCCCGATTTAAAATTGACTATCCCTTTGTAAAGCCGTATTATGTGGAGCCTTCTCTGTTGGAATTGGGTATGACAGCCGGAACCATGGATGGTCATACCATTCGTATCTATGATAAGGACCGTCTGATTTGCGATTGCCTACGCTAC
>CAZDEL010000055.1:0-11049 GCA_964504475.1 uncultured Faecalibacterium sp.
TTTTTATATTAAATTTCACAATAGCTTGAAAAATATACCTGAAATGGTGTATTATATCACTATAAGAAGTAATAATATATAAGGAGGATATTCCTATGAAAAAGCTTTGTGCTTTGATTCTTACCCTCGTTCTAATTTTCACATTTTCATTTGTCGGTGTTGCCGCGAAGGACAGTGCGCCCTTTGATAACAGCAATTATTTTACCTATGGTGATTATACCTTACACTATAGAACCTATGAAAGTGCCGAAAAGAAAAATCAAATACTTTTGCTTCACGGCTTTTGTCTGTCAACACAGTCTCTTGACCCCATTGCGGCAGAGTACCAAAAAAGCGGATATGATGTTGTGACAGTTGATGTGCCAAATTTTGGCTATTCTTCAAGAGAGACAAGTGAGACTGACTTGCTTTCCAGAGAGGAGCTTATTTATGCTCTCATGACACATTTAGGCGGCAGATGGATAGTTGGCGGTCACTCAATGGGCGGTGGCATTGCAATAAACATTGCCTGCGATCACCCTGAAAGCGTCAGCGGCTTAGTGCTCTTTGCGCCTCAAAGCTCAAGTGAGATGTCGCCCTTTATGGCAAAGCTCAGCGCATCGGCTCTTATGCAAAAAATGTATGATCTGATTTTGTCCGCTGCACTTAAAGCTCCCATATTGGTTAAGGCACTCGTTGCCATGAGCTTTAGCAGCACAGAGTTCGCTAAGGACTATGACTTAGCTAAAATTTCCGACTCTCTTTCCATTGAGGGTACCGGAGCCGGAATCACAATAATGACCTCTCACGCAAGAGGCTGCGATTTGGATAAGCTGTCACTTTTAGATGTACCCTGCGTAATAATAACAGCTAAAAATGATATGGTGGCAATGAAAGCTAATCTTGACAGCATTATTGATAACGCACCAAAGGATTTTTATACTTACGAGTTCTCCGAGGGTGGTCATATGATGATGGAGTATAACCCAAAGGCTACCTTAGAGCAGACCTTGCCCACAATAGCAAAATGCAAATGATGTAAAAATTATAGGAAAGACAGGCTGACATAGGCCGAAAACAATACGCTCAATACCGTACTGTATTCGACCCTTGCCGGCTTGTTGTTTTATTTATACGCATATTTTTGTGAGGTGATTAAAACGGATATAGGCTTATATTTATCTTTAGAGCACACTATTTGCAGCGAGTATCTTTTATCCTTTAGTGAGCCGTGGCAAGCCTTAAAAGGCCTTAACGAATATATTATCAGCCTTGGCGAAGGTCTTGATAAGGAGGAATATGACAGATACGGCTGCAATGTTTGGATACACAAAAACACGGTTATATATCCCACTGCCTTTGTTAAAGGGCCGTGCATAATAGGGGAGGGCAGCGAGGTGCGTCACTCGGCCTTTATAAGAGGCTCAGTGATTATCGGCAAGGGCTGCACCGTCGGCAACTCCACTGAGATAAAAAACTCTATTCTTTTTGACGGGGTACAGGTGCCCCATTATAATTATGTCGGCGACAGCATTTTAGGCTATAAGGCTCATCTTGGCGCAGGGGCAGTTATATCAAATGTTAAAAGCGACAAGAGTCAGGTCTCTGCTTTTGTTGGTACTGATAAAGTGGCTACCGGACTTAAAAAATTTGGTGCAATTGTAGGCGACAATGTGGAGGTAGGCTGCGGCAGTGTTATTTGCCCGGGCACAGTGATAGGAAGGAATGTTACTGTTTATCCACTTTTGCGTCTTAGAGGTAGTGTTGAAGGCTCAAGTATTGTCAAAGACGAGAAAACTACAGTGAGAAAGGTTTGATATTATGGCAAAATACTTTGGTACAGACGGCTTTAGAGGCGAGGCAAATGTTGACTTGACATCAGAGCATGCCTATAAGATTGGCAGATTTTTAGGCTGGTATTTTAAAGATAAGCATGACAAAGGCTCAGACAGATTTCCACCACGAGTAGTTATAGGCAAGGACACAAGACGCTCAAGCTATATGCTTGAATATTGCCTTGCCGGTGGCTTAACATCTTCGGGGTGCGATTGCTATTTATTACATGTCACCACAACGCCCTGTGTGGCATATATCACAAAAACCGATGAGTTTGACTGTGGCATAATGATATCAGCAAGCCACAACCCTTATTATGACAATGGCATTAAGCTTATTAACTCACAGGGCGAAAAAATGGGGGATGAGCTAATAGAGAAAATCGAAAGCTATCTTGATGGCGAGCTTGGAGAAGTACCCCTTGCAACAGGTGATAAAATCGCAAAGACCGTTGATTATGTCTCAGGGCGAAACCGCTATATAGGCTATCTTATTTCCCTTGGACTATATTCCTTTAAGGGTATGCGAGTCGGCCTTGACTGTGCCAACGGCAGTGCGTGGAATATTGCAAAATCTGTTTTTGAGGCTCTTGGCGCAAGTGTTTATATGATTGGAGCACAGCCTGACGGCACAAATATTAACTATATGATAGGCTCAACATATATGGACGAAATCAGAGATTTTGTTAAGGCAAAGCGTCTCGATGTGGGCTTCGCATATGACGGTGACGCAGATAGGTGCCTTTGCGTTGACGAAAAAGGAAATGTTGTTGACGGTGACAAAATACTATATATATCAGCAAAATATATGAAGGAAAAGGAAACTCTAAGCGGCAACACTGTGGTGACAACTATTATGTCCAACGCAGGCCTTTATGAGGCATTAAATAAGGTGGGCATTGATTACACACAGACAGATGTGGGTGACAGATATGTTTATGAGAGAATAAAGCAGAAAGGCTACGAATTAGGCGGGGAGCAGTCGGGTCACATTATCTACTCAAAATATGCCACAACGGGCGATGGAATATTGACCAGCCTTAAAATAATGGAGATAATGCTTTCGAGCAAGAGAAAGCTAAGTGACCTTGCGTCGGAAATGACAACCTATCCACAAAGCCTTATAAATGTAAGAGTCAACAATAAAGAAAAAGCTATGAATGACATTAAGGTGCAAAAAGAAGTTGAAAAGGCAAAGGAATTATTAAACGGAAAGGGTAAGGTGCTTTTAAGAGAGTCGGGTACTGAGCCTGTTATAAGAGTCATGGTTCAGTCAAAAAATGAGAGCCTTTGTGAGAGCTTAGCCAAAACAATCGCAAAGGCAGTCGAAAACAGTATTGTTAATAATTAGTTCTTACTTTAGGCCTTTTAATGTAGTATAATCTCCTTGTTTTTATTAAACGGTCAGTTCGAGACCTTCCTGACCTAAACAATAAGGTTAAGTCAAATCAGCCTAATTATTGTTTTAAATCAAAACTAAAGGAGACGAAAAATGAATAATCAAAAAAAGACCTACGGTTTGGCTGTCGGGGCTATAATTGCTGCGCTGTATGTGGCTTTGACCTATGCGCAGGAGGCGCTTCTTCCCGGCACAACATCTATGGCTGTGCAGTTTCGCCTAAGCGAAGCCTTAACAATGCTGTGTGTTTTTACACCTTACGCAGTGCCCGGGCTTACAGTTGGCTGCTTGTTAGCAAATATTGTCTCAGCCGGCACATTGCCTATAGATATGATAATGGGTACTTTGGCATCCTTTTTAGCCGCTGTGTCCATTTATAAGACGAGAAAAATCACTATTAAGGGCTTGCCCGTTGTTTCCGCATTAATGCCTGCAATTTTTAATGGGATTATTGTTGGTATGGAAATAGAAATATTTTTTATTGAAGGCCCTTTTAATTTTAGCAGCTTTCTCATTCAAGCTTCCTTAGTTGCATTGGGTGAATTAGGTGTATGTCTAAGCTTAGGCTTATTACTTACAAAAGCAATAAAAAATAAAAAATTAGAAAAATATCTAAATACTATTTAAATTTTTTCTCTGCTCTGCTATAATAGTAGAGCAGATTTTTTAAACAAAGGAGATTAAAACATGGAAAACAAGCTCTCAAAGCGTTTGTGGGTGAATATTCTACTTTTCAACTTCATAGGTGCAGTCGCATGGAATGTTGAAAATATGTATTTCAACACATTCCTTTACAACTCAGTTTATCAAGGTGCTTCCGCTGAAGCTATGGCAGGGGCAATGGCACCAACAACAGCTATTAGCCGCATGGTTGCCTTATCGGCAGTTGCAGCAGTGCTCACAACATTTATTATGGGTACTCTAAGCGATAAGATTAAAAAGCGTAAAATATTTATTTGCGTCGGTTACATAGCCTGGGGTATTGTCACAGGACTTTTCGGCTTTATCTCAAGAGATAACATTGCCTCACTTTTTGGCATTAATGATGCGGCAAAGGTTCTCACCTTCACTGTTTGGGCAGTTATCATAATGGATATAATTATGACCTTTATGGGCTCGACAAGTAATGACTCGGTTTTTAACGCATGGGTAACTGAGGTGACAAACACTCACACAAGACCAAAGGTTGAGACAGCCTTCACCTTTATTAGCTTTATTGCCATGGGTGTGGTTATGGGTGTTGGTACCTTTGCACAGTCAGGTGCAATCACTTACAAGGCATTTTTCATTGGCCTTGGTGCAATTGTAGCCGTTTGCGGTGTTATAGGCCTTTTCCTTTTGCAGGAGTCTAATGTTAAGCAGGCAGAGCCGAGCGAAAAAAAGACCAGCTATTGGAGCGATCTTTTCTATGGCTTTAGACCGTCTGTCATTAAGGAAAACTCTCGACTTTATCTAACTCTCGTTGCCATGGGCATATTCGGCACAGCCTTTCAGGTTTTCTTCCCATATCTTTTTGTCTACTTACAATATGTTATATTGCCGGCAAATGAAGGTGTGAATTTCCTGTCAGCGGGCGTTATTGTTCCGGCAGTGCTGTCAGTTGCAGCTCTCGCCGGCGGTACAATAGTATTGCTAAAGCTCGCTAATAAAAACAAGGCATATGCTTATATACCTGCGTCAATTTGTCTTGCTTTAGGCTTATTCATTCTTTCCACAGGCACAAGTATTGTCACCATAATCATAGGCGTTGCCCCAACATTTATAGGCTACCTTGTGCTGTCAATTCAGCTCAATGCGTCAATTCGTGACTTTATCCCCGTGGGCAAGGCTGGCCTTTTCCAGGGCATAAGAATGATATTCTATGTGCTTATTCCTATGGTTGTTGGCCCGGCTGTGGGCGATATTGCTTGCCGCAACTCAAATATCACATATATTAATGAGTACGGTGTGGAAACCATTGTGCCCTCAGCGAGTATGTTCCTTTACGGTGCAATAATAGCACTTCTTATCTTCGTACCGCTTATTGCGCTTATTAAAAAGGGCTTTAAGGTTGAGGAGTAAAAATTTATGGCAGTGTAAATTCTTTCATTTACACTGCCTTTTTAAAATGAAAAAGAGCCTCTTTTAATGACAAAAGAAGCTCTGATTTTTTATGCTGATTATTAGTCTAAGATATAAAGACCTGATTTGAGCCAGACAAACTCTCTGCCCATGACATTAATATATTTATAAACCTTTTCGTTAAACACACGATAATCTCTAACTGAGTTAGTTTGAATGTTAAGAGTTCTAATCTTCTTTGAGTTTTGGTTGCAAATATAAAGGGTACTGCCATGAAGGGTAACAGCACATGGGCTTTCAAAGGCAGTAGCATCTCCGCCGCCGACACGAAGGAGTATTCTGCCCTCACGAGGGGAGTATTTTATAATTGCATTTTCTCCCGGTACAGCACACCAAACATGTGCGCCGTCAACTGCTATATCGCAAACAGGAGCACCGTGATAGGTTAAAAGCGATGAAACATTAAGTGAGCCGTCAGTGTTAAAAATATTATATTCGCCGCTTGGGAATATTGCCATTATCCTATTGTCATTGAGCACACCAACATCACATGAAACATAGTCACCTAATTGCTCGGCGATTTCCTCATATTCATAACCAAACTTTATTTTAAGATATACAGATTTTTTTATGTGTGTAAATTTATCGTTAATAGCATCATAACCGTAAAAGTTAGCCTTTAATCTGCCGTCGGCAGCTACGCTCTTTGTGGCAAAAACAAAACCCTTTTTAAAGGGCGTGATATTTAAAATCTCACCTGAGAATACATTTTCCATTTGTGATTTTCCTTTCCTTCGGTTTATATGTACATAGTTAAGCAGAATTAATTACAGCTATATTATAAAATATTATGCCACCGGGGTCAAGTGGTAAACTAAAAAATCAGGGATTATTATAACCCCTAATTTTTAAAGTTTTATGTCCAAGGGATATTACTCCATTGCCTTAAGCTCCTCAAGCTCTTTTTTGTCAAGCTTGATTTGATTATCCTTAATGAGCTTTATATCTTTGCGATGAACAACAATAGGTGCAGCCTCAGGACGCTTGTCAAGAGTTACCTTAAGCATTCCTGTTAAAAGGTTGAAGTCAACCACAGTGCCTCGACCCTCTGCGGTGTCAACAATTGCACCGATTTTAGGCGTAACCTTGAAAAGATGCTCATAGGAATCCTGCTCATATTTAAGACAGCACATAAGTCTGCCGCAGGTGCCGCTGATTTTTGTGGTGCTAAGGAAAAGGCTTTGCTCCTTAGCCATTTTAATTGACACAGGCTGGAATGAGCCAAGGAAGGTGCTGCAGCAAAATGGTCTGCCGCAAATGCCAAGGCCGCCAACCTTTTTACTTTCGTCTCTAACGCCTATTTGACGCAGCTCAATTCTTGTGTGGAAGACACCTGCAAGGTCCTTTACAAGCTCTCTGAAGTCAACTCTGCCGTCAGCAGTAAAGTAAAAAAGTATTTTACTTCTGTCAAAGGTATATTCCACATCCACAAGCTTCATAACGAGACCGTGCTCAATTATCTTTTTGTGGCAAATATCAAATGCCTCTTTTTCTCTTTCCTTATTTTCCTTAACAACGGCAAAATCCTTAGGTGTGGCACTGCGAATAACGCTTTTCAGTGGTGCAGATATTTCTTCGTCGGGGATTTCTCTGTTGCCAATTGAAACCTCACCAAATTCAAGACCTCTGGCGGTTTCCACAATGACCTTGTCACCGTTTTTGTATTGCTTATTTTGAGGGTCAAAGTAATAATTTTTACCCACCTCTTTAAATCTGACTGATATAACCTCTGCCATAGTGTGTTATCCTTTCTGTTTTATAGCGTAAAGCACGGCACTTAGCCTTGTAAGACTCAAGTTAAAATTTGCCGACTTTTCAGTGTTTTGACTTATTTCATCAATGCCCTCATAAAGCTCCAGGAGCTTTTTTTGAGTTAAGACATTTTTTAAGCTTTTGGCTATTTCTTCTTTTTCCTTTGTTGGTACTCTGCCGCCACTTGAAAGCAAGAGCGCATCCATGACAGTGGCAGACATGGCTTTAAGGGTTAAAATAAACATAGCCTTATCTTTTTTTAGGGGAGCGGTTTTTGCAATAAAGCTAAATTCACTCTCTTTTATATAGCTTTGAAGCAGCTTTATTGCTGTCTCATTGGCGAGAAGCGCTGTCTCATCATCGACAGTGTCAGTGCTTTCACCCAGATAATATGCTGTAGCTCTTGATGTTATTGTCTCAAGCAAAGCCGATTTAGAGCTACAGGTGAGAATGAAGCTTACATGCTTTGACGGTTCTTCAAAGATTTTAAGCAGCGCATTTTGGGCTTGCACATTCATAAGCTGTGCATCATTTATAATAAACACGCTTTTGTCACCGTCATTAGGCAGCACTGTAGCCTTAGCTTTTATATCTCTGACTGCATCAACCTTTATCATGGAGCTTTTCTCATCTTTACATAGAATGTGAAGATCAGGATGGGAGGAATTTTTAACCTTCATGCAGGCGTTACATTCTCCGCAGGGCTTATTGGTACTCTTGCAAAGAAGTGCCATAGCAAGCTCTCTTGCCACCTGCTCACGAGCTTTATCATTTGCGCCCTCGATTATGACAGCGTGAGAAAGTCTCGAAGTTTCCACTGCATTTATTAAGCTGTTTTTAATTGATTGACTAATATTAATATCCTCAAACACCCTTATTCCTCGCATAACAATTTATACTTCAAATTATTATACATTAAAAAGGGGATTTTTACAATAGCTAAAGGTCAAAAAATTCCATTAGAAGTGCAAAATAAGTTAGTGAAAACTAACAGTACAGTAAATCTAAATTATTATTCTATACGGAAAAATAAAGCTATGTTTAAGGAAAAAATTTTTCATAAAAATGGTTAAAACATTAAAAAAGGTATTGATATTTTTTATTTATGTGTTAAAATTAGACTACAATCTATGGTTAGGAGGAAACAATCATGGCATATGTAATTGGCGACAACTGCTTATCATGCGGCGCTTGCGCAGCAGACTGCCCCGTTGAAGCAATCAGCGAAGGAGACGGCAAGTTCGTTATCGATGCTGATGCTTGCATTGAGTGTGGCTCATGTGCAGGTACTTGCCCTGTTGAGGCAATCAGCGAAGGCTAATAGCAAAAGCTATATAGGGGTTGTCTTATGATGACCCCTGATTTTTTTGTTGTGACATAGATTATTAATTTATAAGGAGACAGCACAGTGATAGCAGGTATTGTTTGCGAATATAATCCCTTCCATAACGGACATTTATATCATATTAACAGAACCCGTGAGCTGGGTGCTGATTATATTGTGGCTGTTATGAGTGGCAATTTTGTGCAAAGAGGGGAATGTGCCGCTATTGACAAATGGCTTAGGGGAAAGGCTGCTATACTCAGCGGAGCAGATTTAGTTATAGATTTGCCTACACCGTGGAGTATGGCTTCAGCGGAAACCTTTGCAAGAGGCAGTGTTGGTCTTTTAATAAATTTTGGCATAGATTATTTGTCCTTTGGCTGTGAAAGCGATAACAAGGATTTGCTTATAAAATGCGCTGAGGCTCTTTATGACGAAAGAGTGTCAGACATATTAAAAAAAGAAGCGGCAAAGGGTTTGACCTACCCTGCAGCGGTAAGTAAAGCGGTGGGCGAGGTCTACGGTGAGGAGTACCAAAAAGCCTTAAAAACACCCAACAACACCTTAGCTATTGAGTATATAAAGCAGCTAAGACGCTATAATAAACAGGATAATATTTTGCCTATAAAGCGTGAGGGTGCACTTCACGACAGCAGTGCCACAAAAGGCAATATCGCAAGTGCATCAAAAATAAGGGGCGACAAATTTAGTGAGTGGCAAAGCTTTATGCCAAAGGAAGCCTATGCCCTATATAAAGACGCTAACAACAAAGGTTATGCTCCATGCTCTCTTACTTACAGTGAAAGAGGGATAATTTCCTGCCTTCGCAAAACAAAAAAAGAGGATTATGACCTTTATGTCAGCGATGAATCGGGTCTTGCCTCAAGGCTTTATGAGGCGGTGCAAGAAGCTATTAGTCTCGAAGACTTATATGACAAGGCTAAGAGCAAAAATTACACCATGTCGAGAGTACGCCGAGAAGTGATGAATGTTTATCTTGGTATAGAAAAAAATCTGAGTCAAGGTGTGCCGCCCTATATTAAGATTATCGCAGCAAATGAAAGGGGACTGTCACTTTTATCCTCGGCTAAGAAAAACACATCCTTGCCCATAATCACAAAGCACTGTGAGGCGCAAAAGCTCACGGGAAAAGCTAAAGAGATATACGATTTAGAGTGCCAAAACACAGACTTATTCTCCTTAATGAGCGAAAAAATAAGAGCGTGTCACCTTGAGGAAACACACTCTATTATCGTTGTTAAATAATCTTATTGTACTAATGTACCGATGCAATAATCGTCGGAGCTGACTTCATTAATAGTTACATCTACTATGCTGCCGCAGAAATCCTGTGGCAGTTTTACTTTTACAGGGATATAATTTGCGGTGTAGCCCATATAGTAGCCGTCGCCGTCGTGACTGCTTTCTATTAATACGCCATAGGTTTTGCCAATTTGTGCTCGGAAAAACTCGTGCCTGATTTTATCCGTTTCGGCTGTTAATATTTTGCAACGCTCGTCTTTAACTTTTTTGTCGATTTGGTCGGGAAATTTTTCGGCTCTTGTGCCTTGACGGACAGAATAGGGGAATATATGCACCTTTTCGAAGGCTATTTCCTTAGCGAAATTGAGACTCTCGTTAAAATCTTCTTCTGTCTCCCCTGCGAAGCCAACCATAATATCCGTTGTAAGGGTGCAATCCTTAAAGCACTCACGCAGCTTAGAAGCAATTCGGCGGTATTCCTCTGCGCTATAATGGCGGTTCATCGCCTTAAGAGTTTTGTCGCAGCCACTTTGAAGT
The DNA here is from genome assembly GCA_964504475.1 of uncultured Faecalibacterium sp. GTDB lineage: Bacteria > Bacillota > Clostridia > Oscillospirales > Acutalibacteraceae > UBA6857. The sequence continues at coordinate 10,211 of CAZDEL010000055.1, forward strand.
GAGATATGAAATTGAGGGCAAAGCTTTTCGCATTTTGAAAGTGCCTCAATGACCTCATCTGTGAGGTGATCCGGCTCGAGTGAGCCAAGGCGAACACGAAGTATGCCTTCGGTGTCGTTAGCGACTTTAACAGCGTCAGGGAAGGTGCAGCCAATATCACTGCCATAGGAGGAAAGGTTAATTCCAACGAGTACAACCTCCTTATAGCCGTTATCACTTAGGGTTTTAAGCTCAGAGGTTAATTCATTCAGTGGCTTTGAGCGTACCCTGCCGCGGGAATAGGGTATGATGCAATAGGAGCAAAAGCGGTTACAGCCGTCTTGAATTTTAACATAGGCTCTCGTTCTCTCGTCAAAGGAAGTGATTGTGTCGCCTTGAAAGCTGTCACCTGATTTATGCTCGCACACATTAAATGTCCTCGAACCGTATTTTATGAAGCTTTCCAATATATTGGGCAGCTCCTTATTATTTTTGTTGCCAAGGATAATATCAGCCTCAATAAGCTCCTTTGCCTTTTCGGGGTACGCTTGCGGCATACAGCCGGTGAGTACAACAATGCCATGAGGGTTTTGTCTTTTAAAGCGTCTGACCGCCTGTCTCGTTTTTCTGTCGGACTCTGCCGTAACGGTGCAGGAGTTGATTATAAACACGTCGGCACTGTCATTTTCGTGCGCTATTTCATATCCTCTTTTTTTCAAAGCCTCGCCCATTGCCTGAGTTTCATATTGATTGACCTTACAGCCAAGGGTATAAAATTTAACTTTCATTTATTTAGCCTCATATCTATCATTTGTCACGGGATATTATATCGCAGTGGTGGGAAAAGGTCAAGTTAAAAT
>CAZDEL010000056.1:0-10369 GCA_964504475.1 uncultured Faecalibacterium sp.
GTCAGTCTCGTCTCTCAAGAAAGGAGAGGTGGCGGCGCAGCCGTGGTCGAGGTTCGCCCACCTCGCACTCTGCACCACGGTAAATCAAAAAGGCATTCTTTTCCTCCCTCGTCAGCAACACAAAATCACCTGTCCCCTTTGTGTTCGCCTTCCTAAATCCTCTTACCACTTCAAATATTGCTTTTCTCCGCCTTTTATGCTAAAATAAATCCACTATCAATCATTTCAAATCAGGTGATAACATGAAAGCACCCTTAGCAGACAGACTGCGTCCTCAAACGGTGGATGACATTGTTGGTCAACACCACCTTTTAGATAAAGGTAAAGCCCTTAGGAATATCATAGAAAGCGGTGAGCTTCCCAATCTAATATTTTATGGGCCGTCAGGTGTGGGCAAAACCACCCTTGCCTCAATTATTGCGCTTCGTACTAACAGAAAATTTCACAAGCTCAATGGCACCTCGGCGTCAACTGCCGATATTAAAGCTATTGTTGCCGAGCTTGACACCCTCGCTGCCCCAAACGGCATACTTTTATATCTTGACGAGATTCAATATTTTAACAAAAAGCAGCAGCAAACTCTCCTTGACCACATTGAAAAGGGTGAAATAACCCTCATTGCTTCCACAACGGAGAATCCCTATTTTTATATTCACGGTGCGATTCTCAGCCGCTGCACTGTTTTTGAGTTTAAGAGCATTGATTCCCAGGATATTATACCCGCTGTAAAACGAGCCTTTGACTTTTTAGAGAAGGAAAAAAATATCACCATTGACGCTGACCCACAGGTTATTTTGCACATTGCTCGCTCATGCGGCGGTGATGTGAGGAAGGCTATGAATTCCGCAGAGCTTTGTGTTTTGAGTACCTTGCCAAATGAGGCGGGTGTAGTGCATATATCTTTAGATAAAGCAAATGAGTTAACACAAAAAAGCGCAATGAAATATGACCGTGAGGGTGATGAGCATTATGATATACTTTCAGCCTTTCAAAAGAGTATGCGTGGCTCTGACCCAAATGCAGCATTACATTATTTAGCAAGACTCCTTGAGGCAGGAGATTTGCCCTCTGCCACAAGGCGACTAATGGTTTGTGCCGCCGAGGATGTAGGCCTTGCCTATCCTATGATACTTCCTATTGTTAAGGCGGCAGTTGATATGGCGCTTATGGTGGGCTTGCCTGAGGCAAGGATACCTCTTGCCGATGCAGTTGTTTTAGTGTGTAACTCACCTAAATCCGTCTCCGCTTATCAGGCCTATGATGCGGCGGTGACAGACCTTCGTCAAGGCAAAAGCGGCCCTATCCCGCGTACCTTGCAAAATAAGCACTATGACGGCGAAGACAACAATAATAAGGGGCAGTTTTATAAATATCCCCATGAGTTCCCAAATCATTATGTTGAGCAGCAATATTTGCCCGATGCCATAAAGGATAGGGTATATTATAAATATGGCGACAATAAAAATGAGCAGGCAGCAAGAGAGTATTGGAAAAAAATCAAAGGGGAAGATTAGCTTTAAGCGCCTTCCATTTTGGATATGAAAAACTAAACACATAATAAAAAAGATGGCTTTCCGTTTTGAGAAAACCATCTTTTTGTAATATCTTTTGAAATTGATAAGATAAGCAATTATCTCTTTGGTAACTCCGAACCCTTGATTTTCAAGGCTTTTAAGCGTTTTTGTGTCATTTGTGTGTAATGTTCAAAGTTATCTATAAAATGTAAATTATCAAAAGCATTGAACCTCCTGAATATATTTTTACCATTGTGAAACGGCAAGAATATTATATCAGGGCATTATATAAGGCTTATATAATGGTTTTTTCAATATCCTTGATAATTTATACCTACCACACAAAGCACACGAAAAAAGCACTCTTGAAAATTAACTTTCAAAAGTGCTTTCAATGATTATTCTGTTAGTTCAGCCAACCGAGCAAAGGCAAGTACAAACCATTGGTAATCATCTTCTTGCATTGGTGACATACTCCAATGATTCCAATATCTCCACTGTGAGTAAATCGCATTACCCAAAATCCGTATATCATCAATCTGTGGCAAAATCCGCTTCCACACTTCAAGTTCGCCTATATTCAAATCAGGGAAAAGTTCTTTCATAGATTCCCCGCAATCCATAACAAAACCCAAATCGGAAAGTCCTTCTGCGAGGAATTCTATATCATCAAAGAAGTTGTAAGGAATAGAAGTGTGATTTTGATACATCTGCTGCCATATCAAAGCAAAACGCCGAATTTTTTGATTGCTTGCTAATGGTGTGTGCTTTACGGGGCTGTTTTGCGGTCTTTCTGCTGTAATTCTATCCCCATCAAAAGCAAGTTCAACTTCTCTTTGTTCCGGGGTTAATCCCATACGGTCAACCCACGCTTTCGGGATAGACAATTTACAAGTATATGAATTTCGGCTTGCATTGCCGCCCGCCTTTCCAAATATAACATTGGCTTTTCTGCTTTCCATATTCACCGCCCCTTTGAATTGCGTTCATTTTTTTCAAGCTTATTATATACTATTCGTTACCAATAGTCAAGTATAGAAAAAACCCCGGATATTTCACCGGGGTTTTTTTGTAAAATTTGCATATTCTCTTTTGAATTATCTCTTTGAGAACTGGGGTGCACGACGTGCGCCTTTGAGACCGTACTTCTTTCTTTCCTTCATTCTTGGGTCACGAGTAAGGAAGCCTGCCTTCTTAAGTGCGCCACGAAGCTCCTCATCGTATTGAAGTAAAGCTCTTGAAAGACCGTGACGGATAGCACCGGCTTGACCTGTTACGCCACCGCCTGAAACACGGCAAACGATGTCAAACTTCTCAGTTGTACCTGTGAGATTGAGAGGCTGACGAACGATGAGCTTAAGTGTCTCAAGACCGAAATAATCGTCGATATCTCTGTCGTTGATTGTGATTTTACCTGTACCTGCGTAAACGCGTACTCTTGCTACTGACTTCTTTCTACGACCTGTACCATAGAAAAACGGTGTTGTTTCGTACATTATTCTTTTCCTCCCTTTCTATTAAAGTTCAACTGCAACAGGAGCCTGTGAAGCATGAGGATGCTCAGCACCTGCATATACACGAAGTCTTGTCATTGCTGTGCGACCGAGAACTGAGTCGGGGATCATACCCTTAACAGCCTTTGTCATAGCAAATTCCGGCTTGGTTCTCATGAGGGTTGAATACTTAACCTTCTTCATGTTACCGATATAGCCTGTGTGATGATAATACATTTTTTGATCCAGTTTCTTGCCTGATAAAACGACTTTGTCAGCGTTGATGATAATAACATGATCGCCGCAGTCTGCGTTTGGTGTGAATGTAGCCTTGTGCTTGCCTCTGAGAAGCTCAGCAGCCTTTGCAGCTACATGACCGAGAGTCTTACCTTCAGCATCAATGATATACCACTGATGTGTAAGCTCTGCTGCCTTTGGCATATAAGTTGACATAACTTTTTCCTCCAATAATTTATTTTTAATGCTGAGATATATTACCACATGGAAGTGTCTTTGTCAAGCACTTTTGAAAACTTTTTTAATTTAGATTTTACTTTCTCCGTTTTTCTTCGTTTTTCTTCGATTTTCATAGCATTTGCTCACTTTTGATTTTTATTTATTTTAGGGTACTTATTGACAAAGAGGAAAACATCAAAACAATTTTTTCGTTTTCTCTTGCATTTTAACTGCCTTATGGTGTATTCTATATGGTGACATATATTCTATGAGAAAGGAAGTGAAAACTTGAAGAAGATTATCGCTGTTTCCGGTATGCATTGCACCCATTGCTCTAAGGCTGTTGAAGATGCTCTCAAGGCAATTGACGGTGTGAGCAAAGCCAAAGCAGACCACGAAAAGGGTACAGCAACAGTAAATATGAAAACAGATGTTGATGACAAGCTGCTTATTGAGGCTGTTGAAAAAGCAGGCTTCACCCCGGGAGAAATCACTTTAAAAGAAGGACTCTTCGGTTAATTTTTAGGAGAAAAGGAGATAAAACAAATGGCTAAAGAAAAAAAGCAAGCAGAACAGCCTGAAAATGAACATCCTAATAAGATAGGCATAAAGGATGCTGCCGGTTACGCTGTTGCCGAGGCAGGTAATATGTTTAACCTTAACTACATTTCCAGCTATCTTAAAATGTTCATGACGGACGTTCTTAAAATTTCACCTGCAAAGGCAGGCGTTATGTTTATCATTTCCCGTTTATGGGACTGTATCAACGACCCTATCTGGGGCGCTATGGTGGCAAAAAAAGCACCTAATGCCGACGGCAAGTTCCGCCCATATCTTAAATGGGTTGCATTGCCCTTGGGCATTTCAACTATATTGTGCTTCTTGCCATATAATCAATTGACAACAAATCAGGGAATACTTCTTGCAATTTGCTATGTGACATACATTTTCTACGGAATGATGTATACGGGTATGAATATCCCCTTTGGCTCACTTGCGAGTGTTATCACAGATGACCCCAACGGCAGAAACCTTCTTTCCACCTTCCGCAGCATTGGTACGGGTGTAGGCGGTGCAGTGGTGTCACTTGTCGCTCCCTTTATTATCTACACCGCTAAGACCACCATGGACGCATCGGGCAACACCGTTGAGGTTATTGACCAGGTGACAGGTGAGGTCATAAAGCAGGCTGACGGCAACAGAATGTTTATTTTCGGCCTTTTAATGGGCGTGTTCTCCATCATAGCATATCTTGCCGGTTATAAGACCACAAAGGAGAGAGTTCCCTCAGAGGCAGACCCACAAACAGATTTAAAGAAAACCTATCTTGGACTTCTCAAATCAAGACCCTTTGTTACAGTTGCTTTAGCAGGTGTACTCATTAGCGGTCAGCTCCAATTTAACTCATTTAATACATACCTTTACAAAAACTATTTCTGTGACACTAACTTAGGTGTTATCGGTACTATTTGTAACTATCTGCCAATGGTTTGCCTTGTGTTCTTCACACCAAAGCTTTCCGCTAAATTTGGCAAAAAGGAGCTTTGCGGCAAGTTCTCAATTGTTGCGGCTATAACCTCAATCGTCCTTGCAATTTGCGCTAATAACCAAAGCATTATTGACGCAATCAATCCTAAGACAGGCATATTCCCCGCTTGGCTGTTTATGCTCGCACTGCTTCTCATTGGCTTCGGCTACACCTTCGTAAGCCTTACCTGCTGGGCAGTTGTTATGGATGTCATCGACTATCAGGAGTACACAACAGGCGAGAGAAATGAAAGTGCTGTTTATGCAGTTTACACCTTCTCAAGAAAGCTCGGTCAAACTATTGCCGACGGTGCAGGTCTTTTCCTTCTCCAATGGGCAAAGTATGACAGTGAAACAGCCGGCAACGGCTTTATCACAGCCAATGACACAAGTAAAAAGATCATGTTCATTTGCACTATAATTCCTGCTGTTGTTTACACAGGTGTGTGGGTTCTTATGAGATTCGGCTATCCTCTTACAAAGGAAAGACTTGAGCCTATTTACAGCTTCATTCGTGATAAGCGTGAAAATGCGGCCGCTGAGGCTGCTGAGGCTACAGCATAAAAGGACACAAAAAACAAGGCACTCGGTGTTAGTTAACATTTAGCATTTTATTTTTCGTCAAGTTGCACATTATAAAACAGACAATTTTGTGAAAAAAGTCGAACTTGAGATTATCTCTTATAAAAAATTAAAATCTTTTCGTAAAAAGCACGAAAATGACTTGACTTTTTCTCAAAAATATTGTAACTTTATTAGGTAAATGACTGCACGTGTTTGACACCGAGACAGCCATTATTACGGAAAACGCGTTATAAGAAAAAACGCAAATTTTTGAAAGGGGTTATATTAACCATGAAAAAAGAAATTAAGGTTGTTGCTATTGTACTTGTAGCTCTTATCGTTTTCTTAAGCGGCTTCGGTCTCGGCGCAACAAAGGGCATCCAGATTACAATCGCAGGTGATCTCAAGCTCAACGGTGCTTCAGGTTCAGTTGACACAGGCGCTACAGCAGCTCCAACAACAACTCAGCCTCAAACAACAACACAGGCTCCTACACCTTCAGGTGATAGCACAGCCGACACAACAGCTGCTCCTGCAGGCGGTGACAGCGGTTCAAGCTCATCATCAATTCCTACAGGCAACGCAGAAATCGCTGCAGCTTACAACAAGGCTATCAATGACACAAAGAACTACACAGGTTCAGTTCATCTTAACAAGGTTGGTACTGTAGCTATCCAAATTACTGACTGCCCGGGTGGCGACACAGTAAAGAATATCGTTCAACCTGTTGTTGATAACTTTACCGGTACAACTACAAAGGACTTAGATTACAACAATGGTGTTGACGCAGAAGGCGGCAAGTTATATAACCGCATCACCCCGGGTGACAGAGATTCAGCTCTCACAGAGGCCGGTATCGCTAACGCAACTTGCGTAGCAGAGGGTGATGGTTATAAGATGACAATCACACTCGTTTCAGAGAAGGCAACATTTGACGGCACAAACACCGTTAACCCTGCTCACCACGAGTCATGTCTTGATCCTCTTAACCTTGCAACTCTTGATGTTAATCCTCTTACAATCACTGCAGCTGATATGACCTATCCCGGTGCTACTCTTGAAGCAACAGTTGACGGTCAGGGCAGATTGACTTTATTATCAGTTAAGCTTCCTCTTTCAGGTACAGGTACAGGTAAGTTCAGCTTCATGTCCGCAACTCTTGGTCTTGAAGGCTCACTTGATGACTTATACACATTTACATACGCTTAATCAAAACTTAAATAAAAATCGGGCTGTCAATTTGGCAGCCCTTTTTTACTAAAATTTATAAGGAGACAACATTATGAAAAAAGCAATCATCACATTAGGTGCATTAACAGGCGCTGTTGGAGCAGCAGCCTTTTACGGCTTTCACGAGTGGGCATATCGTGCCCTTATTCATGCAGACTTTAAGGTTCCCGAGAGTCTTGGCAAGGCAATAAGTGAAAACAAGGCAAGCGACGCTTCAAGCTTAGCAGCTGTCGGCAAAGAGTGGATGTACAACCACGGCTATCAAAAGTATAATATGCTAAACGCAGACGGCAATATGCTCACCGCATATCTTTTCAGACCAAAGAAAAAGAGCAATGTTTATGTCTTTGCTTCTCACGGCTATAGAAGTGATGGAATTGGTGAGTGGTGCTTCTTCGCTAAATATTATGTGGAAGAATTAGGCTATAACCTTTTTGTTGTTGACCATCAAGGTCAAGGCAAGAGCACAGGTCAATATTTAGGCTTTGGCTCTCTTGAGGCAAGAGACGGCATACAATGGTTAAAGTTTATGAACGATAAGTTTGGCAATAAAATCAAAATCTTCCTTCACGGCATATCAATGGGCAGCGCAACAGTTATGCTTATGACAGGGGATAAGGACTTGCCCGAAAATGTAAGATTCACTATAGCTGACTGCGGTTACACCTCAGCTCTCAATGAGTTTAATTATAAGCTTCAAGCTTTAAATATCCCCACATGGCCTCTTGTGCCCTATTTGTCAAGGAAAAACATAAAAAGAGCTAAATATGATTTCCAAAAGGACACTGACGCACTTTCTGCCGTTGGCAGAGCTAAAATCCCCATGCTCTTTATTCATGGTACTAAGGATAAGTTTGTGCCAACATATATGGTTCATGAGCTTTTTGACAATTGCTCCTCACCTTATAAGGATAAATTTATCGTTGAGGGTGCTGACCATGCAGAGAGCTATCGTGTGGATAAAGAAGGCTATGAAAAGAAAATTAAAGAATTTGCAAAGATGTTTTTGAAATAATGGAAATGCAACCTATACCCATAAAAAATTATAAGGCAGACGGCTTTATTAAAAAATATCAAAGGCTGATAAAGGATGCCGTTATCCCGTACCAATATGAGGTCATGTGTGACAAATTGCCGGACGCAGAAAAAAGCCATGTGGTGAAAAATTTTGTCAACGCAGGAAAAGCCCTCTTAAAGGATGATGCACACGACGGCTTTTACGGAATGGTCTTTCAAGACAGTGATGGTGCTAAGTGGCTTGAAGCGGTGGCATATAGCCTTGCTGTTTTTCCCGACAAAGACCTTGAAAAAACCGCCGACGAGCTAATTGATATTATAGCTGCCGCCCAAGATGAGGACGGCTATCTTAACACATATTACACCATAAAGGATAAGGATAAGCGCTGGACTAACCTTTTAGAGGGTCACGAGCTTTATTGCAGCGGACACATGATTGAGGCTGCTGTGGCATATTACGAGGCTACAGGCAAGGATAAGCTCCTTAATGTCATGGAGAAAAACGCACAGCATATTTATGATGTTTTTATCACTAAGGGTCACGAGGGCTATCCCGGTCACCCTGAAATAGAGTTAGCACTCATAAGACTTTATGAAGTGACAAAAAATGAAAAGTATCTCCAATTGGCAAAGCACTTTATTGACATAAGAGGTGTTGACCCACACTATTATGAAAAGGAAAGGCAAGGCCGCAGCTGGACAGTTTGGAACGGTGACGGGAAAAATCACGAGTACCAGCAAAGTCATGCCCCGGTGAGAGAGCAAAAGGACGCAGTGGGGCACAGTGTGAGAGCTGTTTATCTTTATACGGCTATGGCGGCTTTAGGGGCAAAGACCAATGACGAGGGGCTGAAAAATGCCTGCGACAGGCTTTATGAGAGCATAGTAAAGCGTCGTATGTATATAACCGGCGCAATCGGCTCTACGGTACACGGTGAGGCATTTACAGTGGATTATGATTTGCCCGGCGACACAGCCTATGGCGAGACTTGTGCGTCAATCGGATTGATATTTTTTATGTCAAGGCTATTGCAAAATCAGGTCAAAGGCGAATATGCGGACATTATGGAAAAAGCCTTTTATAATACTGTTTTGGCAGGCATGGCTCTTGATGGCAAAAGCTTCTTTTATGTCAACCCTCTTGAGGTCGTACCGGGCATAAGCGGCAAGGCGGTGACTCACAGACACGCTTTACCTCAAAGACCCGGCTGGTATGCCTGCGCCTGCTGTCCGCCAAATGTGGCAAGGCTCATATCCTCCTTTGGCAAATATGCCTATATGCAGCAGGGTGACAGAGCATATTGCAATATGTTTGCAAGCGGCGAAATTGCCTTTAAAAACGGCGTAAAGCTCATTTGCGACACCCAATACCCTTACGGCTTTGAAGTTAAATATAAGGTGCTTAATGGGGGCAAAATGGCTATTCATATACCTTCCTGGAGTGAAGACACAAGGGTGAAGCTTTTCGGCAGAGTACAAGAGGAAAAAAGGGAGAATGGATATATCTATCTCACGGCAAATGCCGGCGACGAAATAGTCATAGACCTTGACAGCAGAGCTAAATTTATTTATCCCTCAAGTAAAATTCCCACTCTTTCAGGCTATGCCGCCTTAATGCGAGGACCCCTTGTTTACTGTTTTGAGGGTGTGGACAATGAAAATGATGTGCTGTCTTTAAGACTTTGCACAAATGAAAAGGTCGAGCCTTCATTTGTGAGCGACTTAGACGGTACTATAGCCCTGAGTCTTAGCGGCACACGAGTCGCAGGCAGCGGTGAGCTTTATTCCTTTAATAAGCCGGAGGAAAAGGCAGTGCAAATTAAGGCTATCCCATATTATTTATGGGGCAACAGGGGCGAAAATGAAATGCGTGTATGGATTCCTGTAAAATAAAGAAAATAGTTTTGTAAAATATCTTGCTTTATATGGAAGAAAAAGGTATAATTGAAGTATAAACTTTTTGGAGGTATTCTTATGTCGGAAATTTTTCAAAATTTATTTTCAAAGATAATAGCATTTATTCTTGCTGTTATAGCATCTCTTTCCGGAACTCTCACTGAAGCTCCTGAGATGAAAGTGGTAAACAATGTTAACTCAACTACTTCTTTGATTCAAGTTGAGATTACAAATTACACAAGTGACGATTACACCGTTCTTAGTGACTTCACTATGGAAAAGAAGGTGGAGAATGAATGGGTAGAGGTTGAGTTTAGCCCATTTTATAAGTTCTCCAATGTGGCTTATATTATAAGCAGTCGTCAAAAGGTTACACTTTCCATTGATGTTATTAACGCTTTTGCTGACACACTCTCAGAGGGTGAATATCGTATAAGCAAGGTTCTTATGCCCAACGAGGAATACACAAAGGCTTTAGATGATATTGCTAAATTTGTGCCTGACAAAAATCTTGATGATGAGGCTAAGGAAGCGGCAAGGGCTGCTTTTGAGGCAGAGACTATGGCAAAGGTGCCAAAGGTAGTTTGCACAGCAGAGTTTACTGTTGTGGCAGCTCCAAGAGTCTAAAGGTTAGGCATATTATATTACATTGTGGGCAGCGGTGCGAATGGG
>CAZDEL010000057.1:0-10125 GCA_964504475.1 uncultured Faecalibacterium sp.
ATAAGTCCAATTTAGGAAAATCTCGGAATTCCTTTTTAGGCTATATTTGGTTACCCCAACATTTATTATAGAGCCCCTTATTTTAACAAACTCAATCACTTTTTTCTACCCTTTAGTCTCACATCAATTGTAACCTCACCCCACCCCCTCACCTCTCACAGTTGAAAATTATAAATTTTTATGCTATTATAAACGCACAACACTTGCTATCGAGGTAAGAAAATGTTTAATCCAATTTTTAATCTAAACCACTTCACATTAAATCTAATTTGCCAAAGTCCTAACATCGACGCAGTCGTTGACACAAAAATCACCGGCAATCAATTAGATTTATATTTGAGCGCCAATGTCAGCGAAGTGAAATTCATTGAGCTGCGTTGGGAATTCCAAAGTGATGATAATATTATCGTCCTTGGTGATGCTTGGGAACGCAGCTATGGTGAGCTGGAGTTTATCAGCATTAAAAATAATCACCGCTTTATGCCCTGGTACTTCCTTGCCACTGACAAAAGTGATAGCTTTTGCTTCGGTGTCAAAACTCAGCCCAATGCTTTTATTAGCTTTCGGTACGACCAAAGTGGCATCTTAGCTTTAATCGACTGCCGCAACGGTGGCTGTGGCGTTCACCTTAAGGGAAGAAAAATCCATCTGGCTACATTTTTACTTAAACAGTACCAAAATCGTGAGCCTTATCTTTGCCTTTGCGATTATTGTAAAGCACTTTGTGACAAGCCTATTTTGCCTGAGTTTAAGGTTTATGGCGGCAATGATTGGTACTATGCCTATGGAAATAACAATTATGAAGAAATTGTCGCTGATGGAAAGCTGCAAGTTGACCTCGCAAAGGGTATAAATAACCCACCCTTTATGGTGATTGATGACGGCTGGCAAAAGCAAGGCAATGTTGGCCCTTGGGTACCAAATGAAAAATTTAAGGATATGGCCGCTTTGTGCTCCCACATAAAGAGTACCGGAGCAAGAGCCGGCATATGGATAAGATTTTTGCATAATAATGACGAGTCAATATCTGAGGATATGCGAATTGAAAGAGAGGGAAAAAGAGTTTATCTTGACCCAACTCATCCAAAAGTGCAACAGCTGATTAAAAGTGATATTGATAAAATCAAGTCTTGGGGATATGAGCTTATTAAGCATGATTTTACAACAGTTGACCTGTTTGGCGATTATGGCAAGGACTTAAATGAAGTTATCACTAAAATAGACAATTGGCATTTTTATGACCAAACAAAAACTAACGCTGAAATCGTTTTGGATTTATATAGGCTCATTAAAGAGTCTTGCGGTGATATGCTCATTATAGGCTGCAACACTATATCACACCTTTGTGCCGGTCTGGTGCAAATAAACAGAACAGGCGATGACACAAGTGGTGTAGAATGGGAAAGAACTAAAAAAATGGGCGTTAATACTCTTGCCTTCCGTCTTGCACAAAATGGTGCTTTTTATGTGGTAGATGCCGACTGTGTGGGGATTCTCGATGATAAGATACCCTGGGAGAAAAATAAGCAATGGCTTCACCTTCTCTCTAAAAGCAATACGGCACTGTTTTTATCCTGCTGTAAGGTCACCCCTGAGCAGAAAAATGACATCTCCTGCGCCTTTAAAGATTATCAAAATGAGCACACTATTATGCCTCTTGATTGGTACGACACAAAAACTCCTCAAGCTTGGCTTATTGATGGAGAACGGGTAAATTATATCTGGTAATAGCTTCAGCTCGGCGGAAACCGTCGGGCTGATTAGTTTTTTAAAGGTGGCACTTTAAGAGTACCAATAAAAGGCTGTCGAAAAAAGAGCACTCAAAGCTCTTGCAGTTGAAAAAGATAAAAATTTGTGCTATTATAAAAGTATGACACCTGCCACGGAGGGAAGAAAATGAGCAAATCACTTAGCAAACCACTTAATAAATCCCTTAACAAGAAAAAACTCTTGCGTATAATAGCCGTTTTGCTTGTCGCTGTTGCCGCCGGTATTCGTGTCTCAGGCACAATATTTAACTATCGCACCCTGCCCTTAGATTTATTAAGGTCAGCTATTTATATTGGGCTGATTATTTCCTGGGGTGCTTCCGTTAAAAAAAGGATAATTATGGTGCAAACTCGCCGCTACCTTATGGCTATCGCATTTTTAATGGCACTGTGGCTAATAATCAGAAGCGTTAAATATCATTTCGCACACACCGCCGTTTTAAGTCATCAACTTTGGTATTGGTACTACTTTGCACTTTTGTTTATACCGTTAATGGCACTATATGTCTCCATTTCCCTTGGCAAGCCCGACGACTATCGTCTGCCTAAAAAGTTTTTGCTGCTTTGCATACCCGCAAGCTTGATATTGCTTTTAATACTCACTAACGATTTACATGAGTTGGTTTTCGTCTTCCCCGAGGGTGAATATGTTATTGACGGCAGCTATGACTACGGCTTTGGCATATATTTAGCTGTGGGCTGGCAGATTATTTGCGGTACTATTGCCGTCGCCAATATCATTATAAAATGCAGAATACTTATGAGCAAATCTAAGCTTTGGATGCCTATGATTCCCTTAGTCGGCGCTATGATATATACACTGCTTTATGCCCTCGATTTAAAGTTTATTAAGCTTTTTATGGGTGATATGACAGTTACACTTTGCCTGTTTGTAACGATTATTTTTGAATATTGTATACAATATGGCCTTATCCAATCCAATGTGGGCTACGACTGCTTATATGCCGCCACAACTATAGCGTCTCAAATAACAGACAAGGATTTTAATGTTATACATTCCTCCTCAACAGCTAAGCCTATCACAAAGGACACTATGATGCAGGCTGTGGGTGACTCAGTTCTCCTTGACGAAAACACTGTGCTTAAAGGCTTGGAAATACGCACAGGCTATGTCTTTTGGCAAGAGGATGTAAGTGAGCTTGTAGAGGTATCTCATGAGTTAGAGATGATACAAGAGGAGCTTCTTGACACAGGTGACATAATTAAAGCCGAAAGTGAGCAAAAGGAGTATTGGCTGAGAATCGTAGAAGAAAATCGACTTTATGATTTAATTGAGGAGGAAACAGCAAATCAGGTTGCTCACTTAAAAAAAGCAATTGCAAGCTTAAAAGATGCAAATGAGCTAACTCAGGCTAAAAGGCTTTTAGGTGAGATAGTGGTCGTTGGTACATATGTAAAAAGGAAAAGCAACCTTATACTTATTTGCGGACAAAATGACAGAGTTGACGGGCGTGAGCTTAAGCTTTGCCTCGAAGAAACTATGAGAAGCTTACAGCTTTACGGTGTTGATTGCTCAATAAATTTCGCCCTTAACGATTATTTGCTACCTGAGGTCATTAACGGCATTTATGATTTTGTTGAGGCTGTTATAGAGCACTGCCTAAAATCCATGAAAAGCATTTTGCTTTTTATCGGAGAGGAAGACGAAAACTATTGCGTTAATATCAGCGTTCAATGCAGGGAGGATATGTCTTCTCTTGAGGAAAAAATCCCCATGCTTATGTGGGAATATGACGATGATGACACATGGTGCTTGTCTTTATTATTTGATAAAGGCGGTGAAAACATATGAAGCATATTAAAGAAAGCTTTGATAATATGCCCATTGCAGTTTGCTTTTTTGACAAGCGTGGTGTGGTGCGACTTATAAACCACAAAATGCTATCCATAGGCGGTGAGCTTTTCGGCGACGGAATCCAAACCCTTTGGGAGCTGAGAGAGGGATTAAAATCACCTAAAAAGGCTGTTTTACTTGACGGAGGCCTTCCCTTATATCGTTTCTCCGACGGTACTATATTAAAGTTTGAGGAAACAATTATAAATGACGAGCACGGTGACACCTACACTCAGGTAACTGCCGTCGATGTCACCACACTTATTGAAAGGCAAGAGGAGCTTAAAAGGGAAAATGAGGAGCTGACGCAGGTAAATGCCGCAGCACGACGACTGTATGAAAACATGGCGGAAATTGTCCGTGATGAGGAAATCCTCGCTATGAAAATGCGTGTACACGATGATATCGGTCACAGTATTATTATGGCAAGACAAGCTTTAACAGATGACAATGATATTGAGCTTCTCAAGAAAAATGCAGCCGCATGGGAAAACTCTATAGAGCTTTTATATCACGCAAACACTGACAATGAGCAAGCCGATGATTTAGAGTACGCCTTTAAGCGAGCTGAGGCATTAGGCGTTAAGGTCATTATTGACGGTACCTTTCCACAGCAGGAAAAGCTGCATTATCTTTTTTCTCTTGCAATAAGAGAGTGTGTTAACAACTGTGTTAAGCATGCCGGCGGCAATGAGGTTTATGTGTCAGTTCGTCACATTGATAAAGAGTATATATTGCAAATCACAAATAACGGCAAAATGCCATCAAAAAAAGTTATTGAAGGCGGCGGTCTATCCGCTTTAAGGAAAAGCTTTGAAACAAATGGCGGAAAAATGGCCGTGGATTCTGTACCGAGATTTACCCTTACTGTTTCACTTAGGGAGGTTTAAATATGATAAATGTTATGATAGTCGAGGATCAAAAGATGGTAAGAAGTCTTTTGGAGAGCTATGTTAATAAGGAAAGGGGCTTTAACTTAGTCTCCTCTGTCTCTGCGGCATCTATGGCCTTGGAGATATGCGAGACAAAGCCCATTGACTTAATATTTATGGATGTGCAAACTGAGCACCGTGAAAACGGCTTAACTGCCGTAAAAGCGATAAAGCAAAAACACCCCGACATAAAAATCATCGTCATAACCTCTCTTGTTGATATAGATGTTTTAAAAAAGGCAAAGGCAAATGGTGCGGACAGCTTATGGTACAAGGAATTTTATGATGAGACTTTAACGGACATTATAAAAAGGACAATGAACGGTGAGCATATTTTTCCTGACTCACCGCCGGTTGTCGAGATTGGTACGGCAAAAAGCACTGAGTTTACAAAGACCGAGCTAATTGTCCTGCGATATTTAGTTAAAGGCCTCTCCTATGGAAAAATCGCAAAGGAAATGGGAATTGAGGTCACTACGGTGAAGTACCACATAACAAATATGCTGCATAAAACAAATTACGAAAACAAATTGCAATTGGCTCTTGCTGTGAGCAATGAAAAAATGATTGCCGAGCTTATTGATACATACTGATTATAATGATACATCTGCTGTTTGCAGGTGTATTTTTTTTGGAAAAACTGTACTTTTGTATGGGGAAAAAGATAGAAAAACAAAATATAATAGGTATATCAAATAAAATGAGGAAAACTGTTGCCTTTTTTTAATGAATTATGCACCAAAGGGTGCAATAGCTATGGCAATTGTTTTAAGAAACGGAGGAAATTATGAAAAAAAGAAACATCTTCACTACTATTCTTTGTACACTTTTAGTCCTTTCCCTTTTGACAGGCTGCTCCTTAACCGGCGGAAAAGAACCGGATGATGTTATCACAACAAATCCGGACTCAGATCAAACACAAAACACCACCGAAAGCAAAAAAGCTGACCCTGACACAGATGACTATGACGAGCCGCTTGAGCTGACATATCTTCGCTTACAAATGAAGGAAAATAATGACTTAGTCGGTGTGGCTTATCTTGATTTTTTGCCGGACACCCAAAATGTTTCAGAATACTCCCTTGCTGTGGACTGCTCAGCGAGTGCAACATTTGACAAATATCCTTTCCTTGAAAGATGCCCCATTTCCCTTATTGACGGCTATGAGATGTTCGCTATTGTGCCGGCAAGCCGAAATGCAACTATAACAATTTATCGCTCTTCAATTGACGAGGAGGGTATGACTAAGGACGAAAGGGATAAGCCTCTATTTAAAAGCGAAGACGGCTCACCTATTGTCGTTATTTGTAACGAAAACGAAAACTACTCAAATATTTTAGTTTGTGTTGAAGACGGCGATGAGGTCGTTGAGTTCCACCCAACAATGTCTTTAAAAAACGGTCGTGACATTGTACTAACCGAGGGCTGCTATGATTTCACCTATCATGATATGCGTGCCTACTCCGATGAAGCTTTTTATTATCTCACCACATATGTTGACGAGATTCGTGAAGGCATAGCAAACGGCATGACTCTTTGCTATGATTCAGAGGTGTTTATGTATAATCACTTCACTTTAAAATATAGGCTCGGTACATATGACGATGACGCCAATTTTATCTGCAAGAGAGAGTATTTAATTGACGAGTATTACACATTAGTGTTTAATATGCCCGACGATGAAAACGGTGCAACAGGCTGGGAAGTAGTCTGCGGAGGCCTTGACTTAGAGACCCTTGGCGGTACCATTGACGCAGTTGGTTAAGTATATTAAGGAGAACGACTTATGAAAAATTTGAAGAAACTAACACTATTACACTCCAATGATATGCACGGTGACTTTTTAGCTGAAAACATTGACGAAAAGCTTGTAGGCGGTGTGTCTTTGCTTTCCGGCTATGTTGCCAAAACCCGTAAGGAAGAAAAAAATGTCCTTTATGCCATTGCCGGCGATATGTTTAGAGGCTCTGTAATTGACTCGGAATATAAAGGCGTTTCCACAATCGGAATAATGAATCTTTTAGGACCCGATGTGGCAACAATCGGAAACCATGAGGTGGATTATGGACTTGCACATTTGCTTTTCCTTGAAAAATGTGCAAACTTCCCCATTATCAATGCGAACTTCCACATAAAGTCTAATCACAAAAGAATGTTCCAGCCCTTCCATATAGCCCATATTGACGGAATGAAAATCCTGTTTATAGGCATTATAACCGAGGATGTTTTATCTCAGACAAAAGCAGATGAGCTTATTGGCTCCTTTGTGGATATATGTGAAGCGGCACGGGAAATAGGAAACATCTGTAACACATACAATGCTATAGATATTGATTTTACTGTACTGCTGACACATATCGGCTTTGAGGAAGATAAGAAGCTCGCCGCAATGCTTGACCCTGATTGGGGCGTGGATTTAATTATCGGCGGACATTCTCATACATTTATAACTGAGCCTGCGAAGGTGAACGGCATTTACATAGCACAAGCCGGCACCGGTACCGACCAAATAGGCAGATTTGATATTATGGTTGACACCGATAAAAATGCCATTGACACCTTTGAGTGGAGGTCTATTCCCATTGACAATGAGCACTGCCCTGTTGATGTTGAGATGGAAAACTATATCCAGCACTTCAAGAAGGAAACCGATGAGAAATACTCACGCATAATAACTCGATTTGCCAAGGAGCTGACTCACCCTGCTCGTAACAGAGAGACTGCTCTGGGCGACCTTATTGCCGATATTTTACAAAGCTGCTTTGGCATTGACATAATGCTTATGGGCTCAGGTGCAATAAGAAATGAAAAATTGGGCCCTGTTGTAACCTATGCTGATCTCACTGAATGTTTGCCCTATGACGATGCAGTTTATATGCTTCCGGTTACAGGAGCGCAGCTTAAAAAGATGGTCTCTCACATTTTGCGTGATGAAGCCTTCAGAGGTGACCATACAGAGTTTTATCAATTCTCCAAGGGTGTGAAAATCAATTGGTCTTGTAAGGAGCACCGCTTTAATGAGTTTTCACTCAATGGCGAAGATATAGATGACAGTAAGGTTTATACCATTGCCATACAAAATTATCACTATATGAATTTACATGAGTTCCTTAATATAACCCTCGATGAGATTAAGGAAAACGGAAATGTTAGAGTTCTCGCAACATCCTTCCGCAGTGTTATCGAGGAATATATGTCAGCTACACCTAACCTTTCAAGGGAAGTTGAGGGTAGGTTAATAGTTGAAAATTAAGTAAATTACCGATATTAAGTCGGAAATAATAATAAATTAAGCGAAAGGAGTCTTTATTATGGGACTGATTAAAGCCGGATTAGGAGCATTAGGTGGCACATTAGCAGATCAATGGAAAGAATTTTTCTATTGCGATGCATTACCAAACGATGTTCTTATGAGGAAAGGACAAAAGCAAACAAGCGGACGTTCATCTAACACAAGAGGAAACGACAATATAATCACAAACGGTTCCGGTATAGCTGTTGCAGATGGTCAATGTATGATCATTGTCGAGCAAGGCAAGGTAGTTGATATCTGTGCTGAGCCGGGTGAATATACATATGACACTTCAACAGAGCCGAGTATCTTCTCAGGAAATCTCGGTGAAAGCATTAAGCAAACCTTCCAAACAATCGGTAAGCGTTTCACCTTTGGCGGTGACACTGCGAAGGATCAGCGTGTTTATTACTTTAACACAAAGGAAATCCTTGGCAATAAGTTTGGTACACCAAACCCGATTATGTTTGAGGTTGTCAACAAGCGCATAGGCATTAGCAGAACCGTTCAGGTACGCTGCAACGGTGTTTACACCTATGTTATCTCTGACCCATTGCTTTTCTACACAAGGCTTTGTGGCAATGTTGAAAACGAGTTTACAAGAGATCAAATTGACGACCAGCTCAAGGTTGAGTTTGTGGACGCATTACAGCCTGCATTAGGCGCACTCGCTGAGCAGGAGTTAAGACCGGCACAAATTCCTTCTAAGGCAAATGAGCTTAAGGCAGCTATGAATGATGCCTTAAAGCAGGAGTGGATTGACAACAGAGGTATCTCAGTTGGTAAAATTGCTCTTAACCCCATCACCTTAACTGAGGAAGACATGAAGAAGATAAACGAGATGGAGGATGCTGCAAGCATGGGCTCTAATCCGTTTATGATGGCAGGACGCATGACAAATGCAACAGCTAATGCTATGGAAACCGCCGCTGCAAATGAGGCCGGTGCTATGACCGGTTTTATGGGCATGGGCATGGTCGGTGGCATGGGCGGCATGGGCGGCGCCGGTCAAGGCGGCTTCGGTGCGGCACAGGGCTTTTATAACATGGGCGTTCAGCAGCAGCAAATGCAGCAGCAACAAATGCAGCAACAGCAAGCAGCAGCACCTGCTGCGGCAGCAGATAGCTGGAAGTGTAGCTGTGGCGCAACTGTAAGCGGCAAGTTCTGCCCGGAATGTGGCACAAAAAAGCCTGAGCCTGTAGCAGCTAACAGCTGGAAGTGCTCATGCGGTGCAACTGTTAGCGGCAAATTCTGCCCTGAGTGTGGCTCACCTAAGCCGGCAGATGATAACGGCTGGACCTGCTCATGCGGCACTGTAAACAAAGGCAAGTTCTGTCAAAATTGCGGCAGCAAAAAGCCTGAGGGCGCACCTCTTTATCGCTGTGACAAGTGCGGCTGGGAGCCTGCTGACCCTAAGAATCCACCTAAGTTCTGCCCGGAATGTGGCGACTTATTTGATGCAAATGATATAAAATAAAAAACAAAAAATAAAATTTAATTTATAAAAGGAGAAATTATCATGGGATTATTTGACAAAAAATATTGTGACGTATGTGGTGAGAAGATCGGTCTTCTCGGTAACCGTAAACTTGAGGATGGCAACCTTTGTAAGGATTGCGCCAGCCAGCTTTCACCCTGGTTTAATGAGCGTCGTCATTCAAGCATAGAGGACATTAAGGCTCAGCTCCAGTACCGTGAAGAAAACAAGCAAAAGGTTGGTCAGTTCCGTGTTAGCCGTACCCTCGGCAACTCATGGAGAGTCCTTTTAGACGAAGGCAATCGTTGGTTCACTGTCTCAAAATCAACAAGCCCCAGCACCGCTGAAAATCCGGATATCCTTAATTTCAGCGACATTACAGGCTGCCATTTAGACATTGACGAGGACAGAAACGAGATTTATCGCTCAACCACAGACGGTAATAGAGAGAGCTACAATCCACCAAGATATAAGTATTCATATAACTTCTATGTAATTATCAATGTCGCTAACCCATATTTTGACGAGATCAAGTTTAAGCTTAACGATGTGACAGTTTACTACGAGCCTGAGCAGACCATTCAAATTTCAATTTTTGGTGGCGGCTCAACCACAACAACAAATGCTAACCCCGAAAACTGCCTTGATTATTGCAGATATCGTGAGATGGGCAACGAGATTTGTCGTGAGCTTGACCGTGTACGCGGTGTAGGTGGCGGCTATGGTCAGCCATATGGCGCGCCACAGCAGGCTTATGGTGCTCCTTACGGTGCTCCTCAACAGGGCTATGGTGCTCCTCA
>CAZDEL010000058.1:0-8621 GCA_964504475.1 uncultured Faecalibacterium sp.
GCACGCCTCTCAGCGTGCCTTTTCCTTATTCTCCATCCTTCCCCACAATCTCCTTAAACGCCGTCGCAAGGCCTGCTAAGCCCTGAATCTCCGACGGTATAATAATCTTTGTTGCCTTGCCATCTGCCGCTGCCTGGAATGCCTCAAGAGCACGAAGCTTAATAACTTCCTCGCTTGCTCCTGCTTCATTTAACAATCTAATACCCTCGGCAGTAGCTTGCTGAACCTTAATAATTGCCTGTGCTTGACCCTCAGCTTCAAGGATATGTGTTTGCTTTTGTGCATCAGCTCTGAGGATTGCACTTTCCTTTTCACCCTCTGCAATGAGGATAGCACTTTTCTTTTCGCCCTCTGCTTTTAAAATTGACTCACGACGCTCACGCTCAGCCTTCATTTGCTTCTCCATGGCATCTTGAATCTCTCTGGGAGGAAGAATATTTTTAAGCTCTACACGGTTGACCTTAATGCCCCATGGGTCTGTTGCCTCGTCAAGAATTGAGCGCATTTTGCTGTTGATAATATCTCTTGAGGTTAAGGTTTGGTCAAGCTCTAACTCACCTATAATATTACGCAAGGTTGTTGCGCTAAGGTTTTCAATAGCTGTCAAGGGGTGCTCAACACCATAGGTATACATCTTGGGGTCAGTGATTTGAAAATAAAGCACTGTGTCAATTTGCATTGTAACATTATCCTTTGTAATAACAGGCTGAGGTGGGAAGTCAACTACCTGCTCTTTTAAGGACACGATTTTTGCGACTCTCTCAATAAAGGGAATCTTAAAATGAAGTCCAACTGTCCATGTGGTGCTATATGCGCCTAAACGCTCAATGACAAAGGCCTTTGCCTGCTGAACAACACGAATATTTTTAATGAGTATAGCTGCGATAATAATAATGATAACACTTGCAATAATAATTCCGGACATAACTTAAAATCTCCTTTTAAAAATTATTTTACTATGAGCTTTACGCCCTCAATTGCCACTACGGTAACAATGTCACCCTCGTGAAAAATCTCATCCTTCTCACTGCGGGCACTCCATTCTATCCCCAGGCACTTCACTGCTCCCGTACCGGAAAGATTATCAATAGTCTGTGTCACGGTACAGAGTTTACCGATTGCGCGGTCGGCATTGGTCGCCTCTTGATTTTTGTTTTTCAAAAGCTTTTTGGCTACTTTTCTTGTTGGTACTAAGCTAATGAGGGTCACGACAGCAAACATGACAACCTGTAGCCATACTGTGCCGCCTGCAAGACATGTGATAAGGGCAGCTAAAGCACCAAAGGCAAACCAAATGGATACGAGATTCACTGTCAAAGCCTCGACTATAAACATTGCTATCATAGCAACGAGCCAAAGCAAAGCCATTTCCTTCAATTTTAACGACCTCCTTAAATAAATTCAGGCATTACCTACCTTAAGATAATATTATAATATGCGGTGAATTTTGTCAATATTTTTATAAATATTACCTGATTTTACAGGGTGGGAAGAAATATCCCCTTTATTATTTTCCCCTCTTGACATTATCTCCATAAAGTGCTATTATATCTTCACTACTTTAAAGCTTTAAATGGGAGATGTAAAATCCATGGAAAACAAAACCATAATCTGGCTCACAATTGCAATATATGTTATATTTATTTTTGCTGTGGGTCTTTTCAATTCAAAAAAATCTAAAAGCATTACAGAGTTCACCGTCGGTGGCAGAAATGCAGGAGCTTGGCTGTCTGCTTTTTCCTATGGCACAGCATATTTTTCCGCTGTTATGTTTATCGGCTATGCCGGCGGAACAGGCTGGAAGTATGGCATTTGGGGCATATTGCCCGGCATAGGCAACGCTGTCTTTGGGGCACTGCTTGCCTGGCTCGTCTTGGCTAATCGTACAAGAGAGGTCACAAGAAGGCTGGAAATTAAATCGATGCCTCAGCTTTTTGAAAAGCGCTTTGGCTCAGATAAAATGAAGACCTTTTCCACTGCCGTTATTTTTATTTTTCTTGTACCATATTCCGCTTCCGTATATAAAGGTCTTACCAGTGTTTGCAGCGTCCTTTTAGGCATTGACGAGGAGGTTTGCATGATAGTTATTGCCATTGCCGCCGCTGTTATTGTTGTACTGGGTGGCTATGGTGCTACTCTTAAAGCTGATGTTATCCAGGGTGCGGTTATGCTCGTGGGTGTTATTTTGCTCATTATTGCCGTTATGAAAAGCGATATCGTAGGCGGCTTTAGTGTGGGTCTTAGCCGTATTACTGAAAAGACAAAGGAATTAGGTCTTGACGCATCGGGCTATTTAGGTCTTATATCTACAGTGCTTATGACATCCTTTGGTACTTGGGGCTTGCCGCAAATGGTACATAAATATTATGGCATTAAGGATGAGCGTGAGGTTAAAAGAGGCACAGTAATATCAACACTGTTTTGCCTTGTAGTTGCCGGCGGCGGATATTTTATCGGCTCACTTTCAAGACTTTTCTTCACAGATTTATCTGAGATACCCGGCTCGGGAAGTGGCAAAACCGACTATCTTGTGCCTAATATGCTTGAGATGTCCAATATTTCTCAGGTGCTAATCGGCATTATCCTTGTGCTTTTAATTGCTGCATCTGTATCGACCTTGGCATCTGTTACTATTACAGCGTCCTCAACTCTCACTATGGACTTTATTAAGGCAAAGCTTATGAAAAATATGGACGAGATTAAGACAGCTAAAGTGACAAAGCTCGTATGCTTAGTCTTTGTTGTCATGTCATATTTTATTGCAAACAGCAACACACCTATACTTGATATGATGTCATATTCCTGGGGCATAATTTCCGGCTCCTTCCTTGCACCCTATGCTATTTCACTTTATTGGAAAAAGCTTAATAAAGCCGGTGCTTGGGCAGGAATGATAAGCGGCTTTGTAACCGCCTTGCCTCCTGTTATTTGTAAGCTGTTTTTACCGCAGGTTAACCTTGGCACTTTAGGTGCAATAAAGGATTTAGGCCCTCACTTTGCCTGTGCAGCTATGATAA
Organism: uncultured Faecalibacterium sp.; assembly: GCA_964504475.1. GTDB lineage: Bacteria > Bacillota > Clostridia > Oscillospirales > Acutalibacteraceae > UBA6857. Next base: position 3,018 of record CAZDEL010000058.1, read on the forward strand.
TCTCAGGCGTAATGTGCCTTATAGTCAGTGCTCTTACTAATAAAGAGAATGAAACTAATGAGAAATTTTATGACAAAAAGGCTGTTTAAGATATTAGCTTCTAATTTAGAAAAACTAATTCAGCCTGTTATAGTATAATAATTTAATATCTACATGCTATTTGTGCTATATATAGCAATACGAAATTAAGAAAGGAAAGCAAAATGGAAAATCGTATCTGGAATCCGGAAATGGAATGTATGAATCGTAAGGATTTGCAGTCACTACAATTAGAAAGATTAAAGGCTCTTGTTGATTACTGCGATAAAAACAGTAAGTTTTATCATGAGCGTTTTGAAAAAAATGGCATAACCGCTGATAAAATCAAAACTTTATCAGATATAAAATATATCCCATATACAACTAAAGCCGACCTTCGTGACACCTATCCCTTTGGTATGCTGTCAGTGCCACAGAAAAAAATCGTGCGTGTTCACGCTTCCTCGGGCACAACGGGCAACCCAACAGTTGTGGCTTACACTAAGGAAGACCTGGAAAACTGGGCAGAGCAGGTGGCAAGACTTGTTTATGCCGCCGGTGCTACAGATGAGAGCATTGTGCAAATTTGCTTTGGCTACGGTATGTTTACAGGTGCTTTAGGTCTTCACTACGGTCTTGAAAGAATAGGTGCTACAGTAGTACCAACATCATCGGGTAACACAGAAAAGCAGCTTAAATTTATGCGTGACTTTGGCACTGACACCATTGTTGCAACTCCCTCTTATTGCTTATATCTTGCCGAAAGTGCAAGAGAGAGAGGAATAGAATTCCCCATGGATAGCTATAAGCTGAAGCTTGGTCTTTTAGGCAGCGAGGGCTGTACCCCTGAAATGAGAAGCCAAATTGAGGAAAGATGGGGCAGCGGCTTCTTCTGCACAGATAACTATGGCATGAGTGAGCTTAACGGCCCGGGTATGTCAGGTGAGTGCAGAATGAGAAACGGACTTCATATAAATGAAGACCACTTCCTTTGCGAGATCATTGACCCCAACACAGGGGAGGTGCTTCCTGAGGGCAGTGAGGGTGAATTGGTTGTAACTAACCTTACTAAGCGTGGACTTCCCATTCTTCGCTATAGAACTAAGGATATAACTAAAATCAATTATGAAAAATGTGAGTGTGGCAGAACTACAGCAAGAATGCACAAAATCATTGGCAGAAGCGATGATATGCTTAAAATTCGCGGCGTAAATGTCTTCCCGTCACAGGTTGAAAGTGCCCTTATCGGCATAAACTCCATTAGCCCACATTATCAGCTTGTTGTTCGCAGAGAAGGCTTTGCAGACACCTTAGAGGTTAGAGTTGAGCTTATTGACGGCTCACTTCTTGAAAAGTACAGCGAGCTTGAAAAGCTTAGGAAAAATATCCACGACAGAATCAAGACTATTTTGGGCATTGAAATTAAAGTCAGCCTTGTTGAGCCTAAAACAATTGAACGCTTTACAGGCAAGGCACAAAGAGTTCTCGATTTAAGAAATAAATAATTAAAGGAAGTATAGACAAATGGAAAAAGCTCTTATGCTCGGCAACGAGGCTGTTGCAAGAGGTCTTTATGAGGCAGGAGTTAAGGTGGTTTCATCTTACCCGGGCACTCCCAGCACAGAAATAACAGAACATGTAACAAAATATAATGAAATCTACTCTGAGTGGGCACCAAATGAAAAGGTTGCCTTTGAGGTGGCATTTGGTGCTGCAACAGGTGGCGCAAGAAGCTTTTGCGCTATGAAGCATGTCGGCCTTAATGTTGCCGCTGACCCACTTTACACAGCGTCATACATAGGTGTTAACGGCGGTATGGTCTGCGCTGTTGCAGATGACCCGGGTATGCACTCAAGCCAAAATGAACAGGATTCCCGACATCATGCTATTGCATCTAAGACACCTATGCTTGAGCCGTCAGACTCAGCTGAGTGTTCCTACTTTGCAAAAATAGCTTATGACATCTCAGAGAAATTTAACACACCTGTCCTTCTTCGCCTTTCAACGAGGGTATCACACGCACGCTCAATTGTAAAGCTCTCAGATAGAAATGAGGTAGGCGTAAAAGAGTACAAAAAGGATGTAATGAAAAATGTTATGATGCCTGCAATGGCAAAGGGCGCTCATGTGAGAGTGGAGCAAAGACTCCTTGACATGACTGATTTTGCCGACACTAAAGCAGTTGACTTAGGCATTAACTCCGTTGAGTACGGCGACAAGAGCCTTGGCATTATTGCGGCCGGTACAGCCTATGCCTATGCACATGAGGCTATGGGCGATAAGGCAAGCTATTTAAAGCTTGGCATGGTCAACCCCTTACCAAAGGAGCTTATTAAGAACTTTGCCAAAAATGTTGACAAGGTTATAGTTATTGAGGAGCTTGATGATATTATTGAGACTCATTGCATTAAGCTTGGCATTAAGGTTCAGGGCAAGGATTTATTCTCACGCCTTGGTGAGTTTTCACAAGCGACAGTCAGTGCCGCACTAAAGGGTGAAAAGGCTGATTGTGAGGTCTTCGATGAGGAGATTCCTTCTCGTCCACCTGTGCTTTGTGCAGGCTGCCCTCACAGAGGACTTTACTACGCTCTCAAGGGCATGGGCCTTTATGTCAGCGGTGACATTGGCTGCTACACCCTTGGCGCACAAGCACCCCTTTCAATGATGGACGCTTGCGTATGTATGGGTGCGTCCATAAGTGGTCTTCACGGCTTTAACACTGCAAGAGGCAGTGAGCAGGCTAAAAAGAGCGTTGCTGTTATAGGCGACTCCACATTTATCCACTCAGGCATAACAGGACTTATTGACATTGCATATAACAAGGGCTTTTCAACAGTCATTGTTTTAGATAACTCAATCACCGGCATGACAGGTCACCAAAACAACCCTGCAAACGGCCTTACAATTAAGGGCGACCCAACAGTTGCCGTTAACCTTGAAGCCTTAGCCAGAGCTATTGGTTTCCAAAATATTAGAGTAGTTGACCCCTTTGATATTGAAAACACAAAGGCAGTGGTCAAAGAGGAGCTGGAAAAGGAAGCTCCCTCACTTATTATATCAAGAAGACCCTGTGCCCTTCTTAAAACAGTTAAGCACTCTGCACCGGTTAAGGTCAATGAAGACAAGTGCATCGGCTGTAAGGCTTGCTTAAATGTTGGCTGTCCGGCACTTTCACAGACAAAGCGTGAAAATGGCAAATTCCTTGCTGTTATTGATAACACCCAGTGTGTAGGCTGCGGTGTATGCGCCTCAGCTTGTAAATTTGGCGCAATTGAAAAGGGAGGTAACAACTGATGGCAACTAAAAATATACTTATAGTCGGTGTTGGTGGTCAGGGTACTCTTTTAGCCTCTAAGCTTATGGGAAAGTGCTTTGTGGAAAAGGGCTATGATGTTAAGGTCAGCGAGGTACACGGCATGAGCCAAAGAGGTGGCAGTGTTGTGACCTATGTCAGATACGGCGAGAAGGTTTATTCACCTGTAATTGAAAAGGGTGAAGCTGATATTATAATTTCCTTCGAGCAGCTTGAAAGTGCAAGATGGCTGCCATATCTTAAAAAGGGTGGCGTACTTATTTCAAGTACCCAAAGAATTGACCCAATGCCCGTTATTATGGGCAAGGCAACTTACCCTGAAAATATACTTGAAAAGCTGGAGGAAAAGGATATTAAGCTTGTGTGTCTTGATGCCCTCTCACTTGCTATTGAGGCAGGTACACCAAAATGTGCAAATGTGGTGCTTTTAGGCGCAGCTGTCCACTTCCTTGGCATTGATAAGGAGATGTGGGTGGATATTATCCGCTCAACAGTACCGAAAAAAACTATTGAAGTTAATCTTAAAGCTTTCGAGCTTGGATATAATGCAAACTGATAAAGCATAAAAGGAAAGGACTGATACCAATGGCAATTTTTAGACCTGAGATTGAGTGCGCTTCAAGAACCTATCTTCATGCACTTCAATCTGAAAGGCTCGTAAAAATGGTAGAAAACGCATATAACAATGTGCCTTTCTACAAAAAGAAATTTGATGAAATGGGACTCGAACCGGGGGATATTAAATCAATAGATGATATATCTAAGCTGCCCTTTACGGTTAAAACTGATTTAAGAGACAACTATCCCTTTGGTCTTTTTGCAAGACCTCAAAGTGAGATTGTGCGTTTACATGCTTCATCAGGCACTACAGGCAAGGCAACTGTTGTAGGGTACACAAAAAATGATATTGATGTATGGGCAGACGGTGCGGCAAGAGCAATTTGTGCAGCCGGCGGTAAAAAGGATGATATTATCCATGTTTCCTATGGCTACGGCCTTTTCACAGGCGGCTTAGGTCTTCACTATGGTGCAGAGCGTTTAGGCGCAACAGCTTTACCTGCTTCTACAGGCAACACAAAGCGTCAAATTCAGCTTCTTCAGGATTTTGGCTCAAATATTATTTGCTGCACACCATCTTATGCTATGTTTATAGGTGAGACTATTAGAGATATGGGCATTGACCCTAAGACACTTCCCCTTCGTGCAGGCATTTTCGGCGCAGAGCCTTGGACAGATGAAATGAGAAAGGAAATCGAAAGACTCCTTGACATTAAGGCATATGATATTTACGGCCTTTCAGAGATAGCAGGCCCGGGTGTTGCATATAACTGTGAGTGTCAAAACGGCCTTCATGTTTGTGAAGACTACTTCTATCCTGAGGTTATTGACCCTGACACCTTAGAGGTACTCCCCGACGGTGAATATGGCGAGTTAGTTTTCACCTGCATAGGCAAGGAAGCACTTCCCCTTGTTAGATATCGCACAAGAGATATTTGTGCTTTAACGAGAGAAAAGTGTTCTTGTGGCAGAACAACCATTAGAATGGCAAAGCCAAAGGGCAGAAGCGACGATATGCTTATTGTTCGTGGTATCAATGTTTTCCCATCACAGGTTGAGCATGTGCTGCTGTCAATTAATATGGCTCCCAATTATCTTATTATTGTTGATAGAAAGAACAACCTTGACACAATGGAGGTTCAGGTTGAAATGACACCGGATATGTTCTCAGACACAGTTAAGTCTCTTGAGACAACAGAGAAGATGATTGAGAACGCATTACAGTCCACTCTTAATGTTCACGCTAAGGTTAGACTCATGGAGCCCGGTACACTGCCGAGGAGTGAAGGTAAGGCAAAAAGAGTAATTGACAATAGAAAATTTTAATTAAAATATAAAGGAGACATTACTATGATTATCAAGCAAATTTCCATCTTTGTTGAAAACAAAAAAGGCAGACTTGCCGAGATTACGGAAACAATTGCAAAATCCGGTGCAAACATTAGAGCTTTATCAATTGCCGACACCACAGATTTTGGCATACTCAGGCTCATAGTTGACAAGGTTGACTGTGCAGTTGCAGCTCTAAAGGAGTCAGGTATAACTGTTTCCGTAACAAATGTCATTGCTATAGGCATTGAGGATAAGCCCGGTGCATTCTCAGTACCCATGCGTATTTTATCCGAGGCAGACATTGATGTTGAGTATATGTATGCGTTTATCACAAGAAAGAGTGAGAAGGCATATGTTATCTTGCGTGTTGCTGATAATGAGGC
>CAZDEL010000059.1:0-8600 GCA_964504475.1 uncultured Faecalibacterium sp.
ATACTCCCATCTGCCACAGTAAACATTCCACCTAAACCTCGTCCATTTAAATATTGACATTCCTTCCATTTTATGTTAATATTATCAAGCTTTAGCAAAAATCCATTTAAAGGAGGCAGGAAAAGTGTACCCACAATTATACCGTTACGACAACAACAAAGCGTTTTTCTGCCAGCAACTATGCAAGTAATATATTTTTGCCTTAATGCAACAATTTTACTATACTCATTTTTGCCGACGGAAATATCTGTCGGTTTATTTTTTTGGAGATGATATTTATGAGTCCACCACCTATGGGCCCGCCGCCGACACGAAGGCTGAGAGACCCTAATATTAAAGTGCCTGTTTTTAAAAACATTGCCTATGCACTAAAATTAGTTTGGCAATGTGATAAAAGACTCCTCATAGGCTATATTATCCATTATCTCGCTGATGATGTTTTTAAAAATTTCATTCAAAATATATTGTTTTTAAGGGTGATACTCGGTATCCTTGACTCAAACGGCACCTTTGAGAGCTATTTTAAATCCCTTTTAACCTTTTTAATTTTCAGCGTTTTTCTTATTGGTGTAACATGGCTTGCAAGCTATATATGTCATGTGGCAACTAAAAACATTTTAAAGGAGCTTAATAACAAGGTCTTCTCAAAGGCCATAACTCTTGATGTGGAATGCTATGAAAATCCTGAGTTTTATGATAAATATCAAAGAGCGATAAATGTCCTTGCCTGGGGCTATTTTGATGCCGTGTGTCAAAATGTTGCCTCAATAATCAGCAGCACTTTAGCCTTGTGCCTTGTTATTGGTACTGTGACAAGCATTGACCCACACTATCTTATTTTCCTTTTGCCTGTGGCTTTTGTCTTTGTCATAGAGACCTTTAAAAGTAAGGTTGTCTTTAAGCGTGAAATGGAAATGACCAAAAACAACAGAATAAAGGCTTATATTCAGCGCACTGTTTTCCTCAAGGACTTTTCCAAGGATATTCGCACATCTAATATTTTTGCTGTACTTATGCTTAGATTTAAGGCTGCTATTGATTCAAATGTTGAGGTTTTAAAAAAGTACGGTGTTAAGCTTTTTATTTACAGCCTTGTTTCATCACTTTTCAGTGAGTTTATCCCTATTGTCGGCACATATGCCTACGCTACATATCAATTTGTTTATACAAATCTTTTAACTGTTTCCGGCTTTTCTGTGGTACTGTCTGCCATTAACTCTGTCAGAGAGACTACTATGTTTATAGCAAGAAGCTTTAATGAGCTTGTAAGTCTATCTCTTTATTTCCAAAATTTGCGTGAATTTTTTGACTATGAGCCAAAAATCCTTTCGGGTGAGAAAATGCCCGAAGAATTTAAGTCACTTGAATTTAAAAATGTCACTTTCCGGTACCCTGCCGCAAAAAAGCCCACACTTAAAAATATCTCATTTAAGTTAGATAAGGGTGAGACTCTCGCTGTTGTGGGTGTCAACGGTGCAGGCAAATCAACCTTAGTGAAGCTGCTTTTAAGATTTTATGATGTGACTGAGGGTGAGATACTTTATAACGGAGTCAATATTAAGGAGTATGACCTGACAGCTTATCGCAATATTTACGGTGCAGTTTTTCAGGATTACAGGAACTTTGCCTTGTCCGTTTATGAAAATGTCATATGTCACGAGTGCAGCGAGGAAGAAAAGGAAAGAGCGAAGAATGCCCTTATGAGAAGCGGTGTCTGGGATAAAATTGCCTCACTTGAAAATGGCGGAGACACGGTTATGACAAAAGAGTTTGACAAAAACGGTGCAGGCCTTTCCGGCGGTGAAAACCAAAAGGTGTCTGCTGCAAGACTTTTTGCCAAGGATTTTCAATGTGCTATATTAGACGAGCCGTCCTCCGCTCTTGACCCTATTGCCGAGTATAAAATGTATGAAAACCTTATTGATGTGACAAAGGATAAGGCTGTGCTTTATATTTCCCATAGGCTGTCAAGTGCCACTCTCTCTGATAAAATCATGGTCATTGACGGCGGTGAAATTGTGCAAGAGGGTACACACAAAAGTCTTATGGAGTGTGAGGGTCAATATAAGCAGATGTTTACTTTACAGGCATCGAGCTATAAAGAGGAAAAGGGGGAGATAGCTAATGACTGAAAATAAAGCTAAAAAAATAAAGGCTCACTCCACCTTTTCCAATATATTATATTTTGTGGGACTAATCTTTAAGGTGTCACCGACTCTCGTTATTGTCGAGTTTATAATGGGCATATTAAATATTTTGCCCACGAGACTCATTAGCGTTGTGGGTCTAAAGTATATAATTGATGTTGTGTCCGAGGGGGAAGGCTTAGAAAGAATTTTCCTTGCCGTTATAATTATTGCCTTGATACTTATTTTCAGCAAGGTGCTGTCAGGGCTTTTACAAGAGCTGTTTTCCAGCCCCGCAAGAGAGAAGGCATATTACGGTCTTAACAAAACCTTATATGATAAGGCAAAGGAAATTGATCTTGAAAATTATGATAATCCGGAGTTTTACAACAACTTTATTTTGACAATCGAGTCCTCGTCTGACAATATAACAGGGCTTATAGGTCTTGTGAGAGATTATGTGGGCAACTTGATTTCCTTTTTTGCCATTGCCGGTGTAATGCTCACAATTGACCCCATATGTCTTGTTATCATTCTCGCCTTTATAGGAGCTTTTCTTCCTCTTAGCAATAGATTAGGTGAGCTTCAAATGGGAAGGCGCAGAGACAACACAGAGTACCACAGACGAAGCGACTATTTTCAAAGGCTTTTCTACTTTCAAGAGTACGCAAAAGAGGTGCGTATGAATAATATCCACCCCTTGCTCATTGACAGATATAACGACGCTGCCGACGATGTTATAATGAATCAAAAGAGATATTGGAAAAAAATAGCCGCAGTCTCTTTTGTTCAGGACGCAGGTATACAGGTGCTTGGCTTTATGTTTGTCCTGCCACTTTATCTTGGCTATTGTGTACTCGTGAAAAAGAGCCTTGGGGCAGGTGATTTTGTTGCCGCCTTTAACGGTGCATCATCTATTGCCATGTCAATTAATTTTCTCACAGTCTGGGCAGTTGCAATTTTTTCAGAGCGTGGTAAAATGATAGAGAAGTATAGAGAATTTTTAGCCATGAAGCATAAAATTAAAGACGGTGAAAAAACAGCAAAAATCACTGAGCCTAAGGAAATAGAAATTAAAAACATGAGCTTTACCTATCCCGGTGGCAGTGAGCCTACATTAAAAAACATTAACCTTACAATTAAGCCCTATGAAAAGATTGCTCTCGTTGGCTATAATGGAGCCGGCAAAACAACTCTTACCAATCTTTTAATGCGACTTTATGATGTCACAAAGGGCGAAATTGATATTGACGGTGAGGATATAAGAGACTTCACCATAAAATCTCACCGTGACCGCTTTGCGGCAGTGTTCCAGGATTTTCAGCTTTTTGCTTGCACAGCAAGAGAAAATGTGTCACTTAGCACAGATGGTGACAAGGACAGATGTGAAGAAGCACTAAAGCACAGCGGCTTTAATAAGGAGCTTAAATACGGTGTGGACACAGAGCTTTTAAGAGAGTTTGACGATGAGGGCAGGATGCTATCCGGTGGTGAAAGCCAAAAGGTGGCAATTGCCAGAGCCTTTTATAAAAACTGCCCCTATGTTATACTTGATGAGCCGTCAGCCAACCTTGACCCTATAGCCGAGTATAATCTTAATCAGGCTATAATGGATGTGGCTAAACATAAAACCGTTATTTTCATTTCTCACAGGCTTTCCACAACAGTTAATGCGGACAGGATATATGTTATGGAAAAGGGTGAAATTATCGAAAGCGGCACTCACGATGAGCTAATGGAAAAAAATGGCACTTATGCTTATATGTTCAAGCTTCAAGCGGAAAAATATAAGGAGTAATATTTTTAGAAAAGAGGAGTAAACTATGGGAATCGGATTAGCTTTAATGAAGTACAAAAAGCAATTTCAAGCTGCGTTGCCAAAATATGACACTGTTTATGATGTGAAAACAGATGAGCCTATTAGATTTTCCGACAGTGATAATATTAGGCTGTCTATGGCAATTATAGCTGACACTCATTTGCCAAATAGGGAAAGTGCAGAAAAGAATCTGGGCAACATCTTTAAGGACCTTAGTAATTCACCGGAGAGCTTTGATGCCTTCCTTATGGCAGGTGACATTGTGGATTATGGAACGAATAAGGAATATGAGAGATTTTTCCGTGCCTTAGACAGACAAAATGTGACAAAAAATATTTTCGTCACTATGGGCAACCACGATGCGAGACTTTTTTATAATAAAAATAAAAAGATTATCCTCAAGAAAACGGCAGAGTACCTAAAGGATAACAGCAAAAAAATCTACTACTCCCACGATGTTAAGGGCTACACTATAATAGTTTTATGCACTGAAAAAAGAGTAATGGAAAAGGCATATATCTCTAAAGAGCAAATTGCCTTCCTTGACAGAGAACTAAAACGAGGCACTAAGGACAATAAGCCTGTCTTTGTCATGTGTCACCAGCCCTTTGGTTTTACACATGGTCTTCCGGAAGTGTGGAGAACCGGCGACATGGGAAAGCAAAACGATGAGGTCAGAGCCGTCATGGAAAAATATAAAAATGTCTTCTTCCTTAACGGTCATCTTCACGGCGGAATATTTGACAAAACTGCCGAGACCTTAAATGAAGAAAATGGTGTTTACTCCATAAGCATACCCGGCTATAGAAAGCCAAATAATTTTGGTATTCAGGACTGTGGAGTGGGATATATTTGTGAGGTTTATGACAATGAGGTCATTTTCACCGCACGCAAGTTTATCACAGGGGAAAGCATTAAAGGGGATTACACCGTCTTAAAATATAAGCTTAAATAAGAGAAAAAAATAAACTATACCATACTAAAAGCAGCCATTCGACAAAACCGAACGGCTGCTTTATTCTTACCTTTAATCCATAGCTAAAATCTCTTTTATAGGCCCTGCAAGGCTATCTGAGATGTTTTTAGGCATATCCACTTCGCCCTTAATAAAGGCTGAGAAAAGAAGTGTCTTTTTGTCATTTGACATCTGGAACTTTGAAATAACCTTTGTCAAGGCCTGCTTCTTATCCTCATTTTTAAGGAAGATGCACTCACTTAAAACTACCTCAACCTGAGCGTCGGGGGCGCAGGCTATATTAATTTCAAGGGTGTCAGAGTCAATTTTATTGGCATTTACCTTCCTGCCGTTAACCCTTATGCTAACTTCGGCATCAACTATATCTCTAAATTTAAGACTATAGCTTCTCTTTTGCGGTACTACTGCCGTAGTGCCTTCCTTTTTGTTTATGGTGAAAACTACCTCTCTGCCACGCTCTTTGACAGTGAAGTCAGTTTTAAGATATTCTCCGTCTTTATATGAGAGAGTCTCGCCATCGTCCTCATAAAGAGTGAAGGTGTTGTTGCCTCTATATATGAGCAGCTCTAAGTCGGCAGGGTTAGAGCAGTCATTGACTCGTGAGTTTTTGCTCATGGGGATAATTGCGCCTTCCTTAGCCAGTACAGGGAAGGAGTTAATATCACGATACATTTTAATGAATTTTTCGCCTTGATAGATTCTGCCGGTGAAAATATCCGTATATCTGCCCTGAGGAAGCCAAACATTAACTGAGGCAAGATTAGTGTCAGGGTCAGTGTGCTCAGTGATTGGCGCTGCAATAAGCTCACTGCCAAAGAAGAACTCATTTTTACACTTATATGCACCGTCTCTTTTTGGGTGAGCGTAGTACATAGGCTCACAAATAGCTCTGCATTGAGCGTGGGTACGATAGTTCATTGTGTAAATATAGGGCAGAAGCTTATGTCTTAATCTTAAGCTGTCAGTTGCAGCCTTTTGGGCAGGACCGCTGAAATTCCACGGCTCTTTTCCTGCAAAGTCATTATTAGTTGAGTGCAGTCTCATTATTGGGCTAAATACGCCAAGCTGAACCCAACGCACATAAAGCTCATCATTTTTCTCGCCCATGCAGTGGCCACCGATATCGTGGCTCCACCATGGGTAGGCTATATTTGAGGCTGTAGCAGTAAAGCCCGGCTGGAAGTCAAGGCTTTTCCAGGTTTGAGTGGTGTCACCGCTAAAGCCCAAGGGATAACGCTGTGAGCCTGCACCGCAAAAGCGTGAGAGAATAAGAGGTCTGTGGTTGTCTCTTGCATTGTCGAGGAAATGATAATGGTTAAGTGCCCATAATGGGTCAAGACCGGGCACATTGCTGCGCTTGCCCTGCTGCCAATCTATCCACCAAAAATCAACGCCCTTATTTTCATATGGGTGATGAAGAATGTCAAAATAGCTCTGAATATATTTTTTATCGGTGAAGTCAAACTTAACTGTGTTTTTGTCTTTGGGATTTAAGCCCATGGCACGGCACATATCATTATATTGATTTTCAAAGGGGCGAACACCCATTGAGGGGTGGACATTAAAGGTCACATGATAATTGTCCTGCTTAAGCTTTTTAAGGAAGGCATCGGGGTCAGGGAAAAGGTCAGTGTTAAAGCTGTAGCCTGTCCAGCCCAAGGTCAAAAAGTCATAAACATATTCCATGAGGTTTTTGTGAAAGCCCTTTTTGCAGCAGTCCTTGCCAAATTTTTCGGTGACATTGACCCAGTGCCAGTCCATATCGACTGTTGCCACTGTTATGGGTATCTCCTTCTCCTTGAACATATCCATAAGCTCTAAATATTCCTTTTGGGTGTATGCCTTATATCTGCTCCACCAGTTTGAAAGGGCATATCGTGGGATAAGGGGAACTCTGCCTGTGAGCTTATAAAGGTCTGTGGTTGCGCCAATATAGTCATAGCCATAGGCGAAGAAGTAAATATCCTTCTCCTTATGCTCTCGCGGCAAAATTGAGCCGTCGGGCTTTATGGCAAGGGTGTCACTGTCATCGAGGACGGCAACACCGTTTTTTGAGCAGACACCGTCACCTATTTTAATTATGCCGGCAGAGACATCAAGAGTTCTGCAAGTACCTTTAAGGTTGCCCTTTTTATAGTCGGTAACTGCTCTGCCGTCAGCTAAAGCGACACGCAGCATTTTATTAAGGGTCAATGAGTAAAGGAAGCTCGCTTTTGCTGTTATTATTTCTATTGTACCCTTGCCGTCAACAACCTTGAAGTCGGGATTGTCAAAGCTGCGGTGCCAAACGCTTTGCGTTGGCTCGTCGCAAAATTTGCCTAAAAGCTGAGACTCAACTCTTAAAAGGCAGGGTGTCAAAACTGTAAAACGAGTGTGACCTCTGACAATTACCCTGCTTATATAGGGCTTTGGTGAGCAGTCGATTTTAAAACGCTGTGAAAAGTTCTCCATAGTTTTCTCCTTATCATTTATTATTTGATTTGATTATACAACTAAAGGGCAGAAAAATCAATTTTATTTTGAATCTAAGTAGTAAAATTTTAACAAAACAGTTGCAATTAAAGGCAAAAAGCATTAAAATTAAGATGAAGAAAACAAGAAAAGGAGAAATTATTATGGAAACACCAAGAACCTATGTACCCTATAACGAGTGGGCGCAAAGTTCAAAGCAAACTGAGTACACACAAAGCACACCTTTGTTAGCACCTGACGGCACTCTTTTAGCTAAGGGCTGGGCAAGACACAATGTTTTTGATTATGACAGAACTCTCGTAAAGCCCGGCAGCCCCATGAGCAAAAAGGAATGGGATTTTTACCAAATTGCAGATGACAATTATATGGTGCAGCTGAGCTTTGCCAATATTGGCATAGGCGGCTATGTGGCTGCAAAGCTTGTGGATATTAAAAACGGCAAAATTATTTGTGACGCAACTCAGCTTTTCCTCGGCGGTAAAAAGTATGTGCCGCCAAAGAAGGGCGATGTGCCAAACCGCTTTAAGGCTAAAATAGGCAAGGCGGAGTTTGACTTTGACACTAAGGAAAACTCAAGAAGACTTTGGTTTAAGATGCCTGTCAAGGGTGAGATAGTCGAGTGCGAATTTGAAATGGATATTATGCCCGGCCTGGAAAACATCACAACAGTGCTGCCATTTAAGGGTGACGACAAAAAATACTTTATGACCACAAAGCAAAACTGTATGCCTTGTGAGGGCAACTATCGCATAGGAAACAAGACCTATATTTTCTCTAAGGACAACGCCTTTGCTACCTTAGACTGGGGCAGAGTTAACACTCCCCATAAAATGGTTTGGTACTGGGGCAACGGCTCACAGCATATAGTTGACGAAAAGGGCGAAAAGCATATTTTCGGCTTTGAAATAACATGGGCAATCGGTGACGAGAGCAATGCCACTGAGACAGCAATCTTTTATGACGGCAAGGCGCATAAATTCGGCGCAGTTGATGTCAAGGTCTTCCCGAAGCCCGATAAGTTTATGAATGACTGGGTATTTGTCAGTGAGGATGGCAGATTTAACATGACAATGAAGCCTCGCTTTGACCACCACACAGATATGAATGTGGGTGTTGCAAGAATGCATACTCATCAAGTACACGGCATATGGCACGGTGATGTGACCTTAGATGATGGCACTAAGCTTGAAATTAAGGATTTGCCCGC
>CAZDEL010000060.1:0-8384 GCA_964504475.1 uncultured Faecalibacterium sp.
TTATTTTATCAAGTACACTTCTTTTATTTTATCAAAGTATACCCTAATTACTTAAATTGTTTTTTAAATTATTTTTATTTTTTCTTGTTTGAGCGGAAAAATTCATCACATTCTTTCAGGTGAGTCAACCTTAAGCATATTAAGTATACTTTTCATGGTATCCTTAACGCATATGCAAAGGAAAAGTCTTGCCTGCATAAGCTCCTCGTCCTCAGTGCTGACACGACAGGCGTTATAGAACTTATGGAAATGTGTTGCAAGGTCAACGGCATAATGTGTAACCTTCGCAGGGTCATAATTTTTAGCTGCGTTTATTATAACATCACCTAAAGTTGACAAGTAGCGTATAAGCTCTCTTTCCTCAGTGCAGGTGAGCTTATTTAGCTCATCCTTAGTGCACATTCTCGCCTTTTTGCCCTCAGATTCAAGCTTTGCAAGGATGCTGCAAATTCTCGCATGGGCATATTGGCAATAGTAAACGGGATTTTGTGAGCTTTGCTCAACTGCCAAATCAAGGTCAAAGTCCATTAATGAGCCCGGCTCTCTCATATTAAACAGGAATCTTACTGCGTCAATTGGCACTTCATTTAAAAGGTCAACGAGGGTTATTGCCTTACCTGTTCTCTTTGACATTCTGACAACCTCGCCGTCACGCACAAGACGCACAAATTGCATAAGCAAAATATCCAATCTTTCAGGGTCAATGCCCACAGCCTTCATTGCGCCCTTCATTCTTGCCACATGACCGTGGTGGTCTGCGCCCCAAACATCAATAGCCTTATCAAACTTTCTCTTTTCCAGCTTATTTCTATGGTACGCAATATCAGCGGCAAAATATGTGGGGTTGCCATTTGCTCTTATGAGCACATCGTCTTTAAGCTCTAATTTGTCAATATATTCCTGGGTTTTGCCCTGTGAAAGAAGCATTTGAGTTTGCACCTCAATGTTTTTGTACCACAAAGCTCCGTCCTTTTCATAAGTGTACCCTTTTTCTGTGAGTATGTCAATAGTTTCTTTAAGCTCGCCACCATTATGCAGTGTCAGCTCACTAAACCACAGGTCATAATCTATGCGGTACTTTGCCATAGCACTTTTCATATTATCTATATTCTTAGGAAGTGCAAAATCCACAAGAGCCTTCTTTCTTTCTTCTTCACTCTTGGAAATGAACTCGTCACCGTAGGCGTCCTTAAACTCCTTGGCTCTTTCTATTATATCCTCGCCATGATAGCTGTCCTCAGGCAGCTCAATATCCTCACCAAAGAGCTGACGATATCTAATATCAAGGGAAAGTGCAAACTTTTCAATTTGATTGCCTGCATCGTTGACATAAAACTCTCTTGACACATCATAGCCTGCATAGTCAAGAACTGCTGCAAGGCAGTCACCTAAAGCGCCGCCTCTTGCATTGCCCATGTGCATAGGGCCTGTGGGGTTTGCTGAAACGAACTCAACATTAACCTTTTGACCCTTGCCATAATCGCTTCTGCCGTAGCTGTCTCCTGCCTCATTTATTTCAAAAAGGATATCGCTGTAATAATCGGCACAAAGGAAGAAATTTATAAAGCCCGGGCCTGCAATTTCAACCTTTTCAAAATATGTTCCATCAAGGAGAATATTATCACAAATAATCTCGGCAATTTTTCTCGGTGCTAAACGGAAGGCTCTTGCGCCAACCATTGCGGCATTAGTTGAAAAGTCACCATTTGCTCTGTCGGCGGGTACTTCTATACCAAAGGCAGGCACCTGAGCGCGTACCAAAAGCTCTTTAGCCATGGCGCACTCAATTGCATTTGTAACAAGGTGCTTAATTTGATTTTGTGCTTTATCTACGGTTTTTGACATTTTTAAATTCCTCTCTTAAACATTAGCTGTTATTTGCCTTTTTTTCTTAACTGTTATATCAAACTCGATTTTATTTACGAGCTCATTATCCTGATATGTTGCATAGGCAAATTGAAGCTTAGATTTATTTTTATCAAACTCACTTTTTATGTGGCTGCCTATAACCTCCAGGTTAAAGCTGCCAAAGGGAAGCTTATGCTCTGATATATGCTTTTTGCCCACCTCGATAACCATATCTGTTTCCATAGGGTAAGTGCGTCTGACTATAACACATTCACCGTCTAAAACTCTTATTCGGGTTTGAGAAACAACATCCTCGGTGGTTTCACTATAGGTCAAGATATAATCATTTTCCTCTCCGGAAAGCTCACCGTGAGTTATAATTTCGTGTTCCATCTGCTCAGTGTCAACACTACGGACCTTTACAAGGTAATCCATTTTCCTTTGTCCTTTCGTCCTAAAGATAACTATACATTATATATAATACCACAGGGTTTTAAAAAAATCAATTTTAATTTAAAATTTTGAAAGAGATTCATTAATTTTTTCTCATATATTTTTACACTTCTTGACAGCAAGAACACTTTAAGGGTATAATTAGGGCAATTTATTACAACTTATGAGGTGAAAATATGTTTTTATGCTATAAAGAGCCGGCACACATGAGCTATTTTGGTTGGGAAAACGAAGCACTCCCCTTGGGCAATGGCAAAATAGGTGCAAAGGTCTTTGGCGGCGTGGAATGTGAGCTTATTCATTTTAATGAGAAAACTCTCTGGTCAGGCGGCAAAGACATTGAGGGCTTCAATTACGGAATTAAAAACAGTGATGGCGGTGCTGCTTTAAAAGAGATTCAAGGCCTTTTGGCAAAGGGCGACACAAAAGCAGCCACAGCTAAAATGAAAAATCTCGAAGGTGATATGACAGGCTTTGGTGCATATCAATCCTTTGGCAATCTTTATATAAAATTCCCAAAGCCTAAAAACGAAAAGGAAAAATATACTCGTGACTTAGAGCTTGACACAGCATCGGCTATGGTGAGCTATCATCTTGACAAGGTCAATTACACTCGTCACTATTTTATCAGCTATCCCGACAATGTTTTTGTCGGCAGGATTAAGGCTGAGCCTGTCCCCGGCAAGGAGGGCGAAGAAGTGCCCGATGTGACATTAGACCTTGAGGCATATTTTATCTCCGACCAAAAAGCTAAAAGCACAGCGGAAAACGGTATCATCACCACTAACGGCACTGTTATGGCAAATATCGGCACTGACGGCGACGAGGGCAAGGACAAAAACTCAATGAAGTTTGCAGGTGCTTTTAAGTTTATCACTGACGGTACTATTAAAGAGACTGCCGAAGGACACATTATAATAAGAAAGGCACACAGCGTAACTATTGTGGCATCTCTCGCCACAAATTATCAAAACACCTTCCCGAATTATTTTTCAAAGGAAGACCCATTGCAAAAGGTCTTAGACTGTGTTAACTCAGCTTGTGAAATGACCTTTGGTGAGCTTTACAGGCGACATCTTGACGACTATAAGCCACTTTATAACAGAGTTAATTTCACCTTAGGCGAGAGTGACGCAATTCTCACCACTGACTATATGCTCAGCCGTTTTGAGAAAAAAGGCGAAAACAAAAGGAATCTTATTACCCTTCTATTCCAATATGCGAGATATCTTCTCATTGCCTCATCTCGTGACGGCTCATTGCCGGCTAATCTTCAAGGAATATGGAACGCTAAAAACGACCCACCCTGGTGCTGCGACTATCACTTTAATGTGAATGTCCAAATGAATTACTGGTGCGCTTATGTGGCAAATCTCAGTGAAATGGCACTGCCCTATATTGACTTTGTCAACTCACTTAAAAAGCCCGGCAGACTCGTTGCAAATAAGACTCTCGGCATAGGCGACAACAAGCCTGACGGTACCCCTGACACAGATAAAGAGACAGGCTTTATGCTCCACACAATGGTCTCACCCTTAGGCTTTGTCGGCCCAGGAAGCGATTGGAGATGGGGCTGGGCGCCGGCTAACGGTGCTTGGGCAATTCAGGGCATGTATGACTATTATCTTTTCACAGGCGATATAGAAAAGCTTAAAAATGACATTTTCCCCACAATGCAGGAGTGTGCTCTTTTGTGGTCAAAGCTTTTAGTTGAGGATAAAAAAAGCGGCAGACTCGTCTGCTCACCGGGCTTCTCACCGGAGCATGGGCCTGTGTCTGCGGGCAACACCTATGACCAGTGCATTATTTATAATCTTTATGAGGACTATCTTTCAGCTGCAAAGGCATTAAAAGAAAACGGTTATGACAATATCGTAAACCTCGAGCTTTTTGACAAAATCAAAGAGCAAATCACACTTTTAAAGCCCCTTCACATAGGCAAATGGGGTCAAATTAAAGAGTGGTACGACGAGGACAAGTTCTTCATGCGAGGCTTTTACACCCACGGTGTTCAAAAAAAGCACAGGCATATTTCACACCTGCTTTCATTGTACCCCTTTAAGCAGATATCACCCGATAATGAGAAGCTTGCGACTGCGGCACTCACCACACTTAAAGACAGGGGCAACAAGAGCACCGGCTGGGGACTTGCTATAAGGCTTCTCAGCTATGCGAGACTTCTCAAGGGCAATGAGTGTGACGAGATCATCTCACAAATAATGAAGACCACTATACTTAAAAATCTTTTCGGTACTCACCCACCGTTCCAAATTGACGGCAACTTTGGCCTTCTTGCCGGCATTTGTGAAATGCTCCTTCAAAGCCACGAAAGCTATATACGAGTTCTTCCTGCATTGCCCGACACTTGGCAAGAGGGTGAAATCAAGGGCATTATGGCAAGGGGCAACTTTGAGTTTAATCTTAGCTGGAATAATGGCAAATTAAAGCAAGGCAGCGTCAAGTCTAATCTTGGCGGAAAATGTGCCCTTAAATATGACGGCAAGATTATGCTTATCTCAGACGAGGACGGCAACGAGATTGAAACTGAGTTTAGTGACGGCGTGACGAGGTTTGAGACGGAAAAGGGAAAGAGGTATAGGTTTAGTTAAAGGAAAACCGCTCTGCTTTTCCCATTTTACAAGCAAATGAGATTTATTTTATAAGTGAGATAAATTTAAGGGTAGCATAATATTGTGTGAATATAAATATTATACTTTAAAAAGAAGTAAACAGCTGATTTTGCGGTGGTTGCAAAATCAGCTGTTTTTATTAAAAGTGAGAATATACTAATTATTAGTGGATAGCACCGCAAGCACAAACCTTGTTATTGCCAAAGAGCTTCTCGAAGAAGTTTGCAATGACAAAGAAGAAGTGAACTATGCCGGTTTTGTGGCAGTTGCAAGTGCAATGTGCCTGTGGGTTAAGGTCAGTACCGCAAACATCACAATATGCGTCAGCGTTTGAGTCGATGTGACTTATAACGGGTATAGGCTCCGAGTAGCTGTCACCACAAACGCAGGTGTAGGTAATTGAGCCGTCCTTGGTGCAAGTAGCCTCAACCTGTGCAGAAATCTCATAGTTATGAATATGTATCTCGGTGCTCTCGTCAACGATAGCATAAACGCTAAAGTGGTCAGTCTCAAAAATGAGATAGCCGCCCTTGATATAGCAATCGAGCTTTATCATTTCGTTGTTTTCGTTGACATAATAAGCCTGTGTTGACGCAGCGTCATAGCCGGCAGGGATAGGCAGCTTAACTGTTACCTTGCCGTTTGGCTGTACCTTTTCGCCGTCAACCTCAATAGAAATGCTAAATGCCTTAAATTTTCCGAAGCAACCTAAAACAAAGTTAGCGTTTTCCATTTCCTCATTGTTTTCTGAAACAACAACATTTGGTACTTCTTCAAAGCTATCGGCAGTATATGTAATGCCAACGCCTGAAGTTTCGTCCTTTGCGGTATCATTTGTGAGCTTATCAAGCTTGCGAGTCTCATAGTAATTACAATTTGCACAGTCGCATTTTTCTTCGCCATCGGCAAATACTGTTGCCGGTGTTGATATGTACCATGAACCAAGCTTATGACCTGTAGCTGAGATTGTATCGGTGTAGGTGTCACCACAAGTACAGGTGTAGGTGATTGAGCCGTCCTTGGTGCAAGTAGCATCGACTTGTGTGGTTGTATAATTGTGGTCTAACTTTGAAAGTGTAATTGTTTTTCTGCTAACCTCTTTGCCACACTCGGTGCAATAAATTACTTCATCGTAGCTGCCGGCTTTTTGGCAAGTGGAAGATACTTCGTTTTCTTTTACGGGGTCGGCATTAGTGTGGGTGTGACCATCATGACCTTCGCAAATTGAGAGCGGAACTAAGTATGCAAACACAGATGAGAACAGACCTTCCATTGTTTTAATAGTATAGTCTAACATATATTGGCTATACTTATTACTATTCTCTACACCTGCTTCTATATCATAGTCAAACATTTTATTATACTCAGCGATAGTTTTTTCGATTGTTTCATTATAAAGCTCTACAAATTCACCATATGTATGAGTTATTTCTTCACCATCTTCGCCAATTTCAGTAACAAATATTTCATCCTTATTGACCTCAACACAAACGGTTTTGCATGGAATCATTGGAATATCATCAAATTTACCTTCAAAATGAATTACTGTGTTTTTGGGATAGTACAAAGACATTGTAATAGGAGTAAAAGCTACAAATGTTGTCGAGTTGTATTTTAAATCATCAGAGAAAACATAAAATTCTGCATCAGAATCAGACGGGAACTTAATGAGCTCTGTTTTGTCTTTATTGTACAACGCACCGTATTCATCCGTATAAAATAATTCACTACCTTGTGAAATTGCAAACTCGCTAGTATTCAAATAATATAAGAAATTATTAAAATACTTATCTGCCTGTTTTTTTACTGCAGCATCATCAGCTACTTCACTTTTATAAGTCAACCACGCCTTTGCTAATTCGCAATAATTATTATAATATCCATCACTTATTTCAACTTTGTGTCCATCTTGAGGTGCAATGAAAGCGAAATCATAACACATATTATTTGCATCTAATTTTATATCGCCTCCTTTAGCAGCCGGGTATGCCAAAATTACATCATAATTGTCATCTTTTAAGTAGAGAACACCATCAACACCTTTTAAATAATGATGATTAGGTGAAACCTTAATTTCTTCTAAATGCTCGGAAAAGAGATAAAGTCCTTGACCTGATGCACCATCACCAAAACCAAATATGTAATGTCCTGCCATATAAGCTCTCACGATATTTTCTTCATCTGTAGAAAAATCATCAAAAAAGTTATCATATTCATCAGCAGAGCCAAAGCCTATATTAAAATTAGCTCCAATAGTAATACTCTTTAAATCGAGGGCGAAGAAAAGGATATTATAGTTTTCATTAGTTTCCCTAGTCCAAACAACAGTATCAGGCATCACATATGAAGTCTTAGCTGCTCCGATTGGGTAAAGGATCATAGTTGTAATATCTTTATTATAAAGAACATCGTCAACTATTGATAAGTATTCATTTTCTTCATCTAAGTTTATTTTTTCAAGTGATAAATAAATGATATCATGTAAGACCTCAATATCTTTCTCTGTAACATCAGCACCAATATTAAGTGTTGTCATAACTGTATCCTTTGACCACTTAAAAACAACTCTACCATTGCCAATTGTAACCTCAGAAGCATCAAGCGGAATTACTTTTGAATAGTCTAAATTCATAGGCACACTAATGTATTCTATATTATCACATCCATACAAAGCCTCGTCACCAATACTTGTTACATTATCTGATATTGTCATGCTTTTTAGAGACTTACAGCCATAAAAAGCACTTTTACCTATAGAGGTAACGCTATCGGGAATTGATATACTCTCAAGATAAGAACAATTGTAAAAGGTATAATCGCCTATGGCTGTTACTGTATTGGGTATTACATACGATGTTTGTGTGGCTTTAACAGGATAGGTTATAAGACTTGTCTGAGCTTTATCATATAAAGCTCCACTATTATCACTTAAATAATGTTCATTATTCTCATCAACTGTTATATTCTTCAAAGAACTACAACCAGTAAAAACAGCAACACCTATACTTGTTACACTATCAGGAATTGTTACATTTTCAAGTGAAATACAATTATAGAATGTATATGATTTTATACTCGTTGTGCCATTAGGAACATCCAGATTTGTTAAAAGCACATCATTTAAATAAAGATTTTTAGCATTATACAATGGGCTTGCAGTCTCATCTGAAAAGCTTATATTGCACCAAGCTGCGATATCGCTTATATAAACAGCTGATAATTTATCGCAACCGGAGAAAGCCGAACTACCAATGCTCGTTACGCCATTGCCAATTGTAATGCTGGTTAAATTAGTGCAATAGCTGAACGCATAATCGCCTATGCTTGTTACACTGTCGGGGATTGTGATGCTGGTTAAGTTGCTACAACCACGGAACGCATAATCACCTATGCTTGTCACGCTGCCAGGGATTGTAACACTTGTTAAGCCAGTGCAACCATAGAACGCAGAAT
>CAZDEL010000061.1:0-3359 GCA_964504475.1 uncultured Faecalibacterium sp.
GCCATGGCTAAAAATTCCATTCCTGAATGGAATTTTTGCACAGCCGCCCCCTCCCGGACACCACCTACCGGCATTCGTCAGGACTCTCTTACTCCTTCCACCACGGTAAACCCCAAAAGGCACTGCCTTCCTTTTTCGTCAGCCAACCTCACTCTCTCCACCTCAAACAAAACAGCGATGCAAGTTCGCCTTGCACCGCCATTTTCCTAAATTATTCGTTGACCTTTTCACTTGAAGCACTTACATCTGCTTCACTTTTTTTGCGTCTTTTCAGTCGCTTTTTCTCCTCAGGCGCTTCAATATTAAAGCTGTCCGGCTCCGGGTCAGGATGCTTAATAAATAAGTGACTGTCACCTGTAAATAAACGCACGGCTCTCTCCAAAATATGCACCATAACCTCGCTGTGCTTACCGCCGTATTCACCGTCAAGAGTCCAGTCAAGCTCCTCATAAGGTGAGGTTATTTTAATCTTAGTCGTTCTGAGATAAATTATCCTCTCACCGTCATATTGCTGCTTTTGCACCTTCCTGATAGTTGGGATAATGCTCGCAACACCAACCTCTCTAACGAGGAAAACCTCAAATATGCCGTCATTTAAACGCACATCTTCCTCTCTGAGCTTAAACAGACCTGCAACTGAGGTTGAGTTTGACACTGAGCCAAAGCAAAATTTGCCCTCAATAACGCCACCGTCATGCTCGACTCTTAAATATGTGCCGTGTACATCGTTTATCTCACCTAAGGCAGCAAGGATATATGCCGCATGACCAAGACGGTTTTTCAGCTTTTGAGGGGTGGCATAGGAGCATTTTGTAAAAGCACCAAAGGAAGCAACATAGGAAAAATATCTGTTGTTGAAAAGACCTATGTCATAATCATTTGTGTTGCCATTAATAATAATATCCGTTGCCTTTTTAACATCTGTGGGTATATTAAGAGTTGAGGCAAGATCGCAAGTAGTGCCTGTTGGCACATAGCCTATGGGCACACGCTTTGGCATATCCATAACACCGTTTATTGTCTCGTTAAGGGTACCGTCACCGCCGCAGCAAACAACCATATCCTTGCCCTCAAGCTCGCGTTTTACGATATTTGTTGCATCACCTTGACATGTTGTGGTGCGTACCGTAAACTCATAATCGTTATTTGAAAATTTGTCAACAATATCAAAAGTGCCGGTTCTTGATTTATTTTTTCCGGCGCAAGGGTTAACTATAAGTAAAACCTTTTTTCTGTCATTTTCCATGATCAATACCTAATTTTCGGCTTTCAGCAGCCGACGCTTTATCCTTTCTTGTTTGTTAAAAAAATGAGTGTTTGAAGATAACGCACCTCTTTCCATTAAAATAGTGCGGCAGCAAAACTGTCGCACTATCATTTTACACTATGAAGATTTAAAAGTCAAACGCTTAGAAAAAATATAAGCATTTTTAATATAAATCTTTGTTAAATTTCACTGAAAATGCCTTCCTCAATGCCATCAGGGTCAAAGTCGTCAGTGTCCACATCTATGTCATCCTCGTCACCGTTTTGGTACTGTAAAGTGGGCGCAGGAGTGAAGTCCTGCTTTTTATCTGTCCTTTTGCTTGCTTTTTTACCTGTCTTTTTATTTTGCTTGCTTTCGGGCTTTTTAAGTGAGGGGATAACCATTAACAAAATACATACAAGGATTATAAGCAGCAGTGCAGCCACAATTAAAATATAATTATCGCTTACAAATGACACAGCTGAGCCTATACCGCCATAGGTTTTAACAATAGTGCCAAGGGTGTCTTCTCTTAAAACAAGGACTCTGCCTGCTTCATTTTCCGCAATGAAAAGCACATTGCCCTCTGAGTCTGTGGTGCTGCCACTGTGCTTGCCCATCATAAAGCTCTCAAACTCATGATTGACATAGACAAATGCGTCACCCTCAGAGGCGTAGCTGTTATAATCCTCAGTCACAACAAGATCGCCGTCACTAATGCCTATAAAGGCAAAATCCTGCTCACAGGTGAAGGCTCTGTATTTATTAAGGAAGAGCTTGCCTGTATCAGGAGCAATATAGCTGCCTAAAAATACTACAGCTAAGGACAAGGCTACACAGATTAAAGTCAAAAGGGAAAGCAAAATCTTTTTTGCTATATTGCCCTTTTTCTTTGGCGCAGGAGCATAGGTGAAGCTTTCGTTAAAGTCGTAAGGCTCGTCTCCGTCCTCGTCTTCGTCCTCGTCATAGCTTTCGTCATAGTCTTCGTTTTCGTCATAAGTGTCTTCGGCTTCCTCTTGTGGGAGTTCTTCCTGTGAATAATCCTCCTCGGCTGCCTCATCTTCTTCATTTGTGAAAACATCTGCCCAGTTGCCGCCGCTATAGCTGCGTTTGCTCTCGTCTGTGACAGAGAAAACATCATCAAAGACCATGCCCGATGTTGGCAAGTCTTCGTCTTGATTTTCCTCAGGCTCTATATTTTCTTCCGCTTCGGCTTCTTCCGGCACAAGGATTTCTTCCTCGTCTTCGGCTTCTTCCGGCACAAGGACTTCTTCTTCCTCGGCTTCCTCCGGCACAAGGATTACTTCCTCGTCCTCGACTTTCTCCGGCACAAGGACTTCTTCTTCCTCCTCGATTTCCTCAGGAGCAACAATTACTTCTTCCTCGGCTACTTCCTCTTGGGCTTCTTCCTCTATTTGAGACTCCGGCTCAATTTCCACCCCTTCGTCGGCTGTACCGTCAAAAGGTGCATCTTGACTAAAGGAGATATCCTGAGAATATGAGTGAACTTTATCATTTTCACTTTCCTTTTGTGCAAGGTCAATATCGTCCTGTGACATGGGAAGTGAGTCGTCCTCATCAATATTAGCTGAGTCGTCCTTTTCATCAAGGTCTAAATCGCTGTCATCGCTTTCAAAGTCCTCATCTATATAATCATAAAGATTCATGGGCTTTTCTTCGGCAGGGTACTCTGAAGGGTCATCTGAAAGCTTAACATTTGTTGAGTCAAATTTAACAACAGGAATATCCTCAGCCATTTCCTCATTGGGCTGCTCGTTATTTACAGGCTCGGCATAATCCAAAGAGTCAAAGGGAGCTTCGTTTTCCTCACGATACTTCTTCTTCCTTGAGAAAAGGCTACGCTTTTTAGGCTTCTTCTCTAAATAGGTGTCATCATCGTCCTCGTCGGACATGACTCGCTGATATTCCTCCATAAGGCTGCTGCGCTCAGTGCTGGTTATGTGTACTGTGGGGCTGACCTCACGGTGAGGCATAGAGCTTGCCATAGGGCTTTGTGCAGGAGTTGCCACAGGGCTTTGCACAGGATTTTGCACAGGATTTTGTGCAGGTGTAGCCTTTGTGATAACCTGTGGTGCTTCGGCTGTAAAGGAAG
>CAZDEL010000061.1:3459-8326 GCA_964504475.1 uncultured Faecalibacterium sp.
TTTTGTGCAGGTGTAGCCTTTGTGATAACCTGTGGTGCTTCGGCTGTAAAGGAAGGCTGCACAGGGCTTTGCTCTATAGGTGCTTGTGCCGCCTTTGGCATATTGTCATTTGCCACTTGACCTTGGCTCATAGCCGCAGCCGGTGTTATGATTTCAGGTGATTTAGGCTTCACTGCCGCAGCAGCCTTAGGCGCAGGAGCACCTTGGCTTACTATAGGTGCAGGTGTCTGCGGTTCCTGCTGTGGCTGGACGGGAGTGTGATAAAGGCTCTTTATGCTTGGTGCCGGTCGTCTCAGCTCTTTTGGGGCTGAGTCAACCTTAGGCTTATCACTCTCAGTGAAGCGCTTTATAAAATCGTTTGCGATATTTGCAATATCCGCATCGTATATCTCATTTTTTTGTGCTTTAGATGCTTGCTGCTGCATCTGCATAAATATATTATCAGAGGGATTTTCTTTGTGGTCATCCTCTTTAGTCAGACTTAAGGATCCTTCTTTTATGGCTTTTTCGGCTTTCATTGCTTTGCCGTAGACCTGATTTAACTCATTTAGACTTTTTGGTCTGTAATTAGCCAATTTATATCACT
Organism: uncultured Faecalibacterium sp.; assembly: GCA_964504475.1. Taxonomy (GTDB): domain Bacteria; phylum Bacillota; class Clostridia; order Oscillospirales; family Acutalibacteraceae; genus UBA6857. Next base: position 4,046 of record CAZDEL010000061.1, read on the forward strand.
TCCTTTGCTCTAATATTAAGCAGGCTCGATTAGTATTGAAGTCCTTTTTCGATAACAACGCTTATCATTTCATTTACTGCTTTAAGGTTATTCATAATAGTTGTGTTTTGGGTTCTGATTTCAACACTGTTTTCCATGGCCTGACGCTTGATTTCTCTTGCCTGCTCTTGAGCGGACTGTATAATCTCACGGTTTCTGCGGTCTGCCTCTGCCTTTGACTGAGCCACTGTCTTAGAAAGCTCGTTGAAAACATTGGCAATAACATCGCTTTGGTTCTCCTCGCTTATGGTGAAATAAAGGCCGTAATCATCTACGCTTTTTTTAAGCTCCTCATATTTCTTTTCCATTTCTTCGCCCCAGGCAACAGCGTTAGCATATTCCTGCTGAATCATGGTTATATATTTATTAACTTCGGTAATGTCGTAGCCACGCTCTGTAACAGTAAAATTAATTTCAGACATATTTTACACTCCCTAAAAAATAATCATAATAATCCATTCTTTGAAATTATACCTTATTAGCCGAGAAAATTCAACCTAATTAACATAAATTTTAATAAAAGAAAGCACTTATTATTCTTTAGGGCTGCTTTTACTTGCCTTATATCATAGACGCTTACAGTCTCGACATGGACTCTTAAAATAAAAATTTAAAAAAACTCTTTTTATAATAATTGTTTTATGTTATACTTAAATAAAAAGCTGAGAGGAAAATTTATATGACAGGAAAAATTTTAGGCGTGAGCTTATCAGCAGCTTTAACTGTTTTTACCTTCGCACAGGTAAAGGCGTCAAAGGGCAACACGGAAAAAGCACCTGATGTTTTGCTGATTCTCGGTTGCAGGGTCAAGGGTGACACTCCCGAAAAAACTCTTACAATGCGTATAAATAAGGCGGCAGAGTACCTGAGGGAAAACGAAAATGTCATTGCCATAGCCTGTGGCGGCATAGTCCACAATGACCAAAGCAAAAGCGAGGCGCAGGCTATATATGAAGGTCTCACAGCTAAGGGTATTGACGGGGACAGGATAATCCTCGAGGATAAGTCCACCACCACAAGAGAAAACTTTATTAATGCAATGAAGCTCATGGAAGATATATCGCAAAAGGCGAGCGTTGCAATACTTTCCAGCGATTTTCACCTTTTGCGTGCAAATATCATTGCAAAAAAATGTGGTCTTAAAGCCACTACAGTTGCATCGGGCAGCCCAAAAGAGCTTAAAATTAAAAACTACCTAAGGGAGCTTGTTTGTCTTCCTGAGGCTTTAATAAAATGAAAAGGAGCAAATAATTATGGCAAATGTACAACTAAAGGCATATAAGGTCAGTGAGGTCAATTTTTTTAACAAGGTGCAGGGCAAGCAGCAGCTTAAATTCAGCAATAAGGTGTCCTACAATGTTAGATATTCCGGCACACAGTTTTGTGAGGGTACTCTGAGCGTTGAGGTATACGATAAGGAAAACCCTGACACCATAAGCGTCAAGGTCTCGGTTATGGGTGCTTTTGATATACTCAAAAACATGGAAAAGGAGTTTATTCATGTTGAGACCTTTAACGAGCTTTTCCCCATTGCAAAGGCCTTTGTTTTAACTCTGTCAACTAATGCGGGCATACCGCCTATTTTCCTTCAAAATGTTAACATTGAAAATCAGGAAATATATCGCATGGAAATGGGCAAGCAATAAGGGGGTAGCTTTATGTCTGAGCTTTTAGACCAGCTAAAGGATGAGGAGCTTGACTTTACTGTTCGCTTCACTGACACTGATGGAGTAAAGGGTGAGTATGAGTTTCTTGACATAGTCCTTTATAAAGGGAGTGAATATGCTGTTGTGTCGCCCTTAGACGCTGACGGTTATGTGGATATCTTTAAGATAGTTGACTCTAATGGCAAGGAAAGCTACGATAGAGTCAAGGATGACAACACAGCTGAGGAAATATTTGAGATATTCAAAATCAAAAACGAAGACGAGTTTGACTTTGAGTAAAAAGATAAGGAGAGAGTATAATGAAAACAGCAAAGAAATTTTTGGCGCTTTTTATGAGCCTTATTATGGTCTTTGCCCTTTGCGGCAATGCCCTTGCGGTTAGTATAGATAAGGCAAGCTGGGAGAAAAACTGGAAAGAGCAGGAAAATGAAATTAACTCGGCAGTGACCATGTTCCCCGGCTCTAATGAGAGCAGCAGAAGCATCGCATGGTATAGTGAAAGCGATGAGGGCTATGTCCTTGTTACAGGCGAAAACGCCACGGAAAAAGTCACCGCAAAAGCTAAAAAGACAGCTCAGGGTGACTATAGACTGTCTTCTACTTTGGAAAACCTAAATGAGGGCACATATACCTATCAATGCTTTAGCGGCGACTATGTGAGTGAGACCTATTCCTTCACAGTGGAAAGCAGGGACGAAGTGTTTACGGCTATGTATGTGACAGATATCCATGTCAGCGAGCAGGACGAGAGCTACACCTTGTGTGAAGAAGCCTACAGGACAAACATGACCTTTTCATTGGCGGCAGATAAAGCTAAAGCCAACGGTGACAGCCTTGACCTTATTCTTTCCGCAGGTGATCAGGCATCCTTAGGTCTTCGCAGTGAGTATGTTGGTCTTAGCGCAAATGAGGTCACAAAGACCCTTCCAATTGCCACAAGCATTGGCAATCACGACAGAAAAAGCGTTGATTATAAATATTACACAGCCTTGCCAAATGAATCTTCTCTTATTAAGTTTAAGTCATATATAGGCACTGACTATTGGTTTAGACAAGGCGATGTGCTTTTCCTTATGTTTGACTCAAACAATGCCTCAATGGCAGGTCACAGACTTTTTGCCATGGACGCAGTGGCAAAAAATAAGGATTGCAAGTGGAGAGTTGCCGTTTTCCACCACGACCTTTACGGTGGCAGAATACCACATAGAGAAAGTGAAAATGCCTTCCTTCGCTTTATGTGGGCTAATATTGCCGATGAATTTGGCATAGACCTTTGTCTTTTAGGTCACAGCCATTATTACACTGTGTCTAATGTGCTTTATTGCAACAAAACTGTTGAGACCTTAGGCAAAGACTCTGCTATCACTGACCCTAAGGGTACTGTTTACATGGTGTCCGGCTCAATAAATCATCCTCGTGATGTGGCCGACTCTGAGGACAACGAGCCTCCTGTCGGTGAAAACATTGGCTACAGCTACTTGACAAATGAGATGATATATAACCTTTTAGAGTTTAGGCAAGAGAGCATAACAGTTAAGTCCTACACTGTGGAAAGTGACGAAATGATAAACTCCTTCACTATTAATAAAAGTGATAAAAAGGGCGGTCACACCTATATTTCACCTCTTAGCTTTCTTGACCCGCTTGTTCATTTTGTGTCGAGGATTGTCAATATTATAAATAATGTTTCAATGTATGAAAAATATAAGGAACAGGGCTATGATATTGGGCTTTTTGAGGGGCTTATTGGCTCGTAAGCCTATTGACCTATTCTCTATTATTTGATAAAATATAAGGCATATGGGAGATGAAAGCTATGAAGAAAAAAACTAAAATTTTAATCGGTGCTCTGACTATAACCGTAGTTGCAGCCGCAGCTATAACGGCAGGGTACATATCAAATGTAAAAAGTAAAAAGGCTGTTATGCCGGAAAGCTTCACTATTACAGCTCACACAGGCTGCGAGGGCGCAAAGGATAACTCCATTGAGGCTATAGAGCTGGGCATTGCCGCAGGAGCTAATATAGTCGAGTTTGACCTTAGCTTTAACAGTGAGGGCGAGGCATATTTAGCTCACGATGAAATCGAGGAAGACAGTGTCACTCTAAAGCAAGCCTTTGAGACAGTGGCAAAGTACGACAAGATAAGAGTCAATGTGGACTGCAAGAGCACGCAAAACCTAAAGTTAGTCAGTGAGATTGCAAATGAGTGCGGCATTTTAGACAGGATTTTTTACACCGGCATTGGTGAGGACGCTGTTCAGGCGGCAAAAAGTGCCACACCTGAGGTTCCTTATTATCTTAACACAGATATTGATAAGTCAAAGAAAAATGACGACGAATATATAAAAGGCCTTATTGATAAGACAAAGGCTCTCGGCGCTATTGGCATTAATATTGGCTTTGGCGGTGCATCTGAAAGAATGACGGAGCTTTTTCATGCTGAGGGCTTAGAGGTTTCGGTTTACACTGTTAACAGCTCACTTGATATGCACAAGGTGCTGTCTCTCGGCTGTGACAACATAACCACAAGACAGCCTAAAAAATTAGCACAAATAATTAAAACGAAATAAATC
>CAZDEL010000062.1:0-8114 GCA_964504475.1 uncultured Faecalibacterium sp.
ACACAAAAACCCCCGTCCCCTTGTTTAAATTTACCACAGAGGAAACCGTTAGAGACTCCTGACGAATGCCGGAAGGTCTCGTCGGGAGGGGGCGGCTGTGCGGTTATGCCCCACGAGTGGGGCATAACCAGCCATGGCTAAAAATTCCATTCCTGAATGGAATTTTTGCACAGCCGCCCCCTCCCTCCACCCACTTCACCGCCTCGCCAGTCCTCACTCTCGGTTTCCACCTCGTCTACTCCAAACTCCACCCACCTTCCGTCCTCGTCACCCCACCTTCACCACCTCAACCCATGCCAAAATCTGATAATTTACTTTTTTTCTCCCTTTACCCTTGCAACAGACTCTATTTGATTGTATAATATATAATTATGAGATTTTAGTTTAGGAGAAACCACAATGGATAATAAGCGCACTTCCGGCGTTTTAATGCATATAACCTCTTTGCCCGGAGTCTATGGCACAGGTGTTATGGGTGCTCAGGCAAAAAAATTTATTGACACCTTAAGGGAAATGGATTTTCGCTATTGGCAGGTCTTGCCCCTTAACCCGGTGGACGATAGCGGCTCACCATATTGCTCATATAGTGCCTATGCAGGCAACATCTCAATAATCGACCCCGAGGGTCTGTATAACGAGGGCTTTATTGACTCTAACGAGCTACAAGAGTGCAAATATAACGGTAGCATTTTTTCTTCAAACCACAGCTTTGCCTATAACACTCGCTTGGCTGTATTAAAAAAAGCCTATATGAAGGCGGACAGTGACACAAAAGAGCAAATGTCAATCTTCGCCACACAAAACCCTTGGGTTGAGCCTTATGCTCATTTTATGGCACTGCGTGACTTTTATGACAAAAAGCCCTGGTGGCAGTGGGAGGAAAAGCACAAGCGCTACAGTGAGGCAGTAAAAAGCAAAGACGAATTTAAAAATGAAATAGATTTTTACATTTTCACTCAATATATTTTCTTCACTCAATGGAGAACACTTAAAGAATATGCTAACTCGAAGGGCGTCTTTATTTTAGGTGATATGCCGATTTATGTCAGCCGTGACAGTGCCGATGTTTGGAGCGGTACTCAAAACTTTGAAATTAACCCTGAAAGCCTTGCACCCGAAAGTGTGGCAGGTGTGCCACCCGACTATTTTTCCGAGGATGGACAGCTTTGGGGCAACCCCCTTTATAACTGGAAAAAAATGAAAAAGGATGGCTACAGCTGGTGGATAAACCGCTTATCCTGCGCCTTAAAGCTTTATGACAGGGTAAGAATCGACCACTTTAGAGCCTTCGCATCATATTGGGCTGTGCCGGCAAACAGCAAGACAGCAAAGACCGGTCAGTGGCTAAAAGGCCCCGGCATGGAGCTTTTCTCCTGCGTTAAAAAGGCATTGCCTGACGCTGATATTATAGCCGAGGACTTAGGCACTTTCGGAGAAGATGTAATTAAGCTTTTAGAGGATACACAATTCCCCGGCATGAGAGTGATACAGTTTGGATTTGACCCTATGGGTGACAGCACTCATTTGCCACACAACTATCCTAAAAACAGTGTTGCTTATGTTGGTACACATGACAACAACACTATATTAGGTTGGCTTTGGGATGCCAATGAAGCTGAGAGAAGCTTTGCCCTTCGTTATTGCTGCTATGGCGGTCAAAATTGGGGCGACGGTGGAGCGTACAGCGGCTCATGTCGTGCTGTTATTGAAACTGTGTGGAAAAGCTGCGCTAACACTGCTATAGTTGCTATTCAGGATATGTGTGGCTATGGCAAGGACGCGAGAATGAATATCCCGGGCACAACAAAAGACAATTGGTGCTTTAGGATAAGCGAGGACGGCCTTAACTCCATAGATAAGGCGTACTATAGAGAGATAAATCGTCTTTACAGGCGTTGCTATTAATCAATTGGCAATTGGCAATTTGCAATTAGCAATTGTGGGTGGGCTTTGCCCACACCCTATTATATAAACTAATAAATAACCGAAAGGAAAGGATAAAATATTATGATGGAAATTATCAATCACGGTGTGCACCTTGTTGGTGGCAGAGAGCTTATCGACGGCACAGAGCAGGAGCAACAGGCAAAGCTTGCCGCAATGGGTCTTCAATCAAGACAGGACAGAAACGGCACAATTGCTTACTCCATTTTAAACTCACACAACACAGCTCCGCAGGGAGATAAAATGAGAGTTAAGTTTGACTCTCTTATTTCCCACGATATCACCTATGTTGGCATTATCCAAACAGCAAGGGCAAGCGGCCTTAAAAAGTTCCCTATCCCTTATGCAATGACCAACTGCCACAACAGCCTTTGTGCCGTTGGCGGTACTATTAACGAGGACGACCATGTTTTCGGCTTATCTGCTGCAAAAAAATACGGTGGTATATATGTGCCTGCAAATCAGGCAGTTATTCACCAATACGCAAGAGAAATGATGTCAAAGTGCGGAAATATGCTTTTAGGCTCAGACAGCCACACTCGTTATGGTGCTTTGGGTACTATGGGTGTTGGTGAAGGTGGCCCTGAGCTTGTAAAGCAGCTGCTTTCAAACACATGGGATATTACACCGCCTCAGGTTGTTCTCGTCTATCTTGAAAACGCACCTAAAAAGGGTATAGGCCCTCACGATGTTGCAATTGCTCTTTGCGGTGCAGTGTTTAAGGACGGCCTTGTAACAAACAAGGTTTTGGAGTTTGTTGGCCCCGGTGTAAAAAATCTCAGCATGGATTTCCGTATTGGTATTGATGTTATGACAACAGAGACTGCTTGTCTTTCCTCAATTTGGGAGACAGACGAAAAGGTTAAGGATTTCTATACAGTACATGGAAGACCCGATGACTATAAGGCTCTTTATCCTGAAAATGTGGCTTATTATGACATGGCAATTAAAATTGACCTTGCAAAGATGGAGAGCATGATAGCTCTGCCCTTCCACCCATCAAATGCCTATACTATTCATGAGCTTCAAGCAAACCCTGAGATTCTTCGTGAGGTTGAAAAGGCAGCTAAGGCTCAATTTGGCGACAAGGTTGACTTTAAGCTTATGGATAAAGTCAAGGACGGCAAAATTTATATTGACCAGGGTGTCATTGCCGGTTGTGCCGGTGGTATGTTCCAAAACATTTGTGAGGCTGCCGCAATCCTTGACGGCAAGAGCACAGGTGACGGCTACTTTAATCTTTCCGTTTATCCTTCAAGTGTGCCTGTTAACCTTGCACTTATTAAAAACGGTGTTCAAGGCAAGCTCCTTGAAGCCGGTGCAGTGTTTAAGCCCTGCTTCTGTGGCCCATGCTTTGGTGCAGGTGATGTGCCCGCTAATAACGGCCTTTCAATTAGACACACCACTCGTAACTTCCCCAATAGAGAGGGCAGTAAACCCGGCGACGGTCAGCTTTCAGGTGTGGCACTTGTTGACTCGCGTTCAATCGCAGCAACAGCTCTTAATAAGGGTGTGCTCACAGCTGCAACAGATGTTGAGATTCCCGATTATGACAGCAACTACACCTTTGAAAAGGGTGTTTATGACAAGAGAGTATATCAAGGCTTTGGAAAGGCTGACGAGAGTGCTGAGCTGAAATTTGGCCCCAATATCACTGACTGGCCTAAGATGTATGCTCTTGAAGATAACCTTTTAGTTAAGCTCGCTTGCGTAATACATGACGATGTTACCACCACAGATGAGCTTATCCCATCAGGTGAGACTTCATCATACCGTTCAAATCCCTTGCGTCTTGCAGAGTTTGCTTTGTCTCGTCGTGAGCCTGAGTATGTTGCAAGAGCTAAGGCAGTTGCCAATGAGGAAGCTAAAAGGCGTGAAGACAACTCCTCAAATGAGGTTATAGATGTGCTCTCAAAGGTTTGTGACAACCCTGATGAAGCAGCAAAGCACACTCAATTTGGCTCATGTGTATTTGCAAAGCGTCCCGGTGACGGCTCAGCAAGAGAGCAGGCTGCCTCATGTCAAAAGGTACTCGGTGGCTTCGCTAACATTTGCTATGAGTTTGCCACAAAGCGTTATCGCAGCAATTGCATTAACTGGGGCATACTTCCCTTTACAATTGACAAGGACAGAGAGTTTAACTATAGCCACGGTGACTATGTTTTCGTACCCGGTATAAAGCAGGCTATTAAAAACGGTGTTGAGACTATCCCCGGCAAGGTTATAACCAAAGATGGCACAGAGGATATCACCCTTTATGTCAAGGGTCTGACTCAGGAAGAAAAGACTATTATCCTTGAAGGCTGCCTTATGAATTACTATAAGGCTCAAATGAAATAAAAATATATTTTAGTACGCGACAAAAGGCGGCGAGGAAGATAAAAATTCCCCGCCGCTTTAAGCTTGTTTAAATAAAAAAGAGCACCAAAAAGTTGAGTTATCCCGTCACATTTTAAAAAAGCTGCAATTTGTGACTTGATAACCCCTGTTTTTCACCGCCGTCGATTATTATTTATATCTTTCTGGATTTGTTGTAAGCCCTAACAAGTAATCAACACTTGTGTCATAAAGTGTGGATAACTTTATTAGTACATTTGTTGGGATATCTCTTTTACCATTTTCGTAATATGAGTAGCAGACCTGTGTGCAGTTGAGATAGTTAGCAACATCCTGCTGGAGATAATCATGGTCTTCTCTTAGGTCACGAATTCGTTTATACATTAGTTTCTACCTCATTTTTTCATCCTATATTATAAAGTATAGGGAAAAGATGAAATGTCCGCAGTTTTATATAACACTTTGTTATTATAAATTAACGGTGAAAAGGCATATGTGCCAAAACAAGAAAAAAGCCAATAGTACATATATCTAAAAAGCCAACAACTGTTAAAAAACTTTGAAAAAGTTGTTGAAATTTTATTGACTTATATAACAAACTGTTATATAATAATCATGCTAAAACAAAAAAATAAACGGAGGTAATTTAAAAATGAAAAAAATTTTAGCAGTTCTTCTTGCAATTGTAATGACCTTCTCAATGGTTGGCACAGTTGCAGCAGTTGATGAGACTTCATCAACACAAGGTTCACTCTCAGATGTTTATGACACAGCACAAGATGCTATTGACGCAGCAGGCAACATTAAGGATAGCATCGACGCAGATGATTGTGGAGGAGCAATCAGCAACACTGTAACCTTTGGTAAGGCTCTTGCAAAGGCTATTCATACTCTTGTTCACACTCTTTCAAAGATGTTTGATTTCAGATGCCCATTCTGTAAGCTTACAGGCTATGAAGAAAAGCCTTCATTCACCATGTCAGAGGACACAGTAGCTGACGCTGAGTGGTATAACGAAGAAGCTGAAACTCTTTACATAGACGACGCAAGCGATTTCCTCGCTTTCACAGAGACTGCATACACATGGGGCGTTGCCGATAAGGCTAATGTGCCTAACTTTAAGGGTAAGACAATCGTTCTCAACGCAGACATTTATTTCCCCGACGGCTATATCTGGACACCTATTAGCTGCTATGATTCTTTCTGGTTAGGTAATGGCGGTTTCCAGGGCACATTTGACGGTAACGGCTACACCATTTATAACCTTAACGCAACACATCAAAATAAGACCGGCAAAGGCTATCGTCTTGGTCTTTTCGGTGAAGTTGGTGACGGTGCTGTATTTAAGAATGTTACCCTTGATGGCGCAAATACCTATGGTGGCAACTCAAGCGCAGGTGCTCTTTGTGCACACATCGCAGGCAGCGTTACATTTGAGAACATCACTGTTAAAAATTCTACAATTCGTCAGGGCAGATATTCCGGCGGTATCGTAGGCAGTATTTCAAGTGTTGATAACAGCACTATTACATTTAAAAATTGCAAGGTTAAAGACACAGCTTTATTTAATGTACATAATGACTATTGTGGTGCTTTATACGGCGCTAACTACGGCTATGACAATGCCACAATGACAATTGTTACAGACAATTGCACTGCCGACAATGTTGTTAAAAACTTCTATGCAGGCTCATTTGATGAGATGCAGACAATTACTCTTGAAGAAGCTCTCACAAAGTATGCTGCTCAACCGGCAGGCATGGGCGGTAACTAATCTAAGCATGTAGATTATACAAGTCTCACTTGGAGTAAAAATATATTTTATTAGTACGCGACAAAAGGCGGCGAGGAAAGAAAAATTCCCCGCCGCTTTTAATTTGGGTGAAATAGAAAAAGCTCCAAAAAATCAAGTTATGGCGTCACTTTTTGCAAAAATTGGGATTTGTGTATTCATAACTGCCATTTTTGTGTTTTGACAGTAGCTTTATGTCATTCATCACAGGGTTAGAGCTTTGAGTTTTTGTGTTCCGATTATAGACAAAAATAAACAACTTTGCTATAATAATAGAAAACATCATTTACAAATTTTGAAACGGAGAGATGTAACAATGAAACAAATGAAGAAAACAATGAGCATGCTTCTTTGTGTGTTAATGCTTATGAGCTGTCTCGGCTTTGGCTCATCAGCTGCCACAATGACACAGGAGCAATGGTTTGACACCTTAGACACAAGCAGTGCCGACTACCTTATGGCAGTGACTATGTTCCCCGGTACCAATGAAAGTGAAAGGATCGTGGCATGGTACAGCAAAAATGACGCAGGCTATGTTGAGCTGACTAAGGGTAGTGATGTGACAAAAATCGAGGCAACAGCCAAAGCTACACCTGAGGGCGACTATAGACTCAGTGCCGTGCTTTCTTCCCTCACGGTCGGAGAGTACCAATATAAATGTGTCAGCGGCGACAGCGTCTCTGCCACCTATAAATTTAATGTGGAAAGCTTAAATGAGGGCTTCACCGCACTTTATGTCTCGGATATCCATGTAGGCAAGGACAATGAGGAGACTCCCAACCGTTTAAAGGAGACTTCATATAATTACTACAAAACCCTTGAGGCAGCTAAGGCTAAGGCCGTGTCTAATGGCGGTACTCTCGACCTTGTGGTCTCAGGCGGCGATCAGGCAACAGGCGGCCTTCGCAGCGAGTTTGATGGCATGGCAGCACCGCAAATGATGAAGGAGTTTGCTTTTGCGCCGACAGTTGGCAACCATGACAGAAAAAGCTTAGGCTATAAATATTTTACCGCACTGCCCAATGAAGCTGATTTTATTAAGTTTAAGTCATATATTGGCACAGACTATTGGTTTAGACAGGGCAATGCACTTTTCCTCATGCTTGACTCATGTAACACATCTATGACAGGTCACAGCCTGTTTATGAAAAAGGCAATTAAGGATAATCCCGACGCAAAGTGGATAATAGCTGTTATGCACCATGATATGTTTGGCGGCAGAGAAGCCTGGCTTTACACAGAAAACTCCTTGCTTCGCCTTTTGTGGGCACCCCTATTTGACCAATATGGTGTTGACCTTTGCCTTTACGGTCACAGCCACTATTACAGCGTGTCAAATGTTATCTATGGCAATAAGACTGTTCAAGGCCTTGCAGGTGCGAGCATGATAAAAGACCCTCAGGGTACTATTTACCTTGCCTCAGGCTCATTAAATAATCTTGCACCACTGCTTACAAGTGATGGTGAGATTCCACCTATTGGTGAAAATGCGGCATTTACCTTCTTGGAAAGAGATCAGATATATAATCTGCTTGATTTTACAGATGACACTTTAACGATTAAGTCTTACACTGTTGACAGTGATAAGAGCTTTTATTCCCTCACTATTGAAAAGACAAGTAATGAGGGCGGTCACAAGCTGTTAAACTCTAAGCCATATATTAAGCTTTTGTTCTTTGTAACAAGGATTGTCAATGTTATTAATAATATTGATATGTATGAGAAGTATAAGGAGCAGGGCTTTGATGTGTCGATGTTTGAGGGCTTGATAGGGTCATAAAGGTGAGTGTAAATAAGTGAATTAAAGGATGTTTCGGCGAGAGCGGAAGCGTCCTTTTTTGGTGGGGTGGAAAATGAGTGAGGTGGGCTGGCGAGGACGGGAAGTTAGTACCTTTTTGGGTTGATGGGGTGGAAGCCGTTAGAGAGTCCTGACGAGGCGGTAAAGTTGGTGGAGGGAGGGGGGCGGCTGTGCAAAAATTCCATTCAGGAATGGAATTTTTAGCCATGGCGTTGCCATGGCTGGTTATGCCCCACTCGTGGG
>CAZDEL010000063.1:0-8111 GCA_964504475.1 uncultured Faecalibacterium sp.
CATTCCTGAATGGAATTTTTGCACAGCCGCCCCCCTCCCTCCACCAACTTTACCGTCTCGTCAGTCCTCTCTAACAGTTTCCGCTGCGGTAAATCAAAAAGCCACCAACTTCCCGTCCTCGCCGGTAAACCTTACGACCTCCACCTTGTTAACCTAAAAACTGCTCTTTCACGGCATCGTCAGCCTTGTCTCGCCTGAAAGGAGAGGTGGCGGCGCAGCCGTCGGAGAGGTTCAGTCCTCTCTAACGGTTTCCTCTGCGGTAAATCAAAAAGCCACCAACTTCCCGTCCTCGTCAGCCAACCTCTTTCCCTTCACCTCAACTCCTCTCCCTCCAAATCCACTTCACGCATATCCACCATTTTTATCTCCGGCTCGTCATAAGTATTATAATAATAAATCCCCTTTTCCGTGTTGCAGCATGAGCTATAGCGAGTATATTCACTTTCACCGTTTTTAGCTAACAAGCAACCTTTTGGCATAGCAACACCTGAAAGAATATGAAAAAACTGATTTACATTCTCCCTTTCACTTTGAAATACGGGAGACTTTTCTTTTATATAAAGTGCCCTAATAAAGCGTGATGCCGACGAGTAATCACCGGGAAGACCTAATGCACCTAAGCCAAGGCTGTAATTATTAAGCTTTAACCTTCGTGACATTTTATTTTCCGCTGCGCCCTCAAAAAGGCCCATATAATTATTAACATTCATTGCGTGATAGTCAAAGGTCGGGTTATTAGTCAGCACACCAAAATCATTGTCATAAATCTTTATGCCCTGCTCCACACTCTCTAAAACTATACTCTTTTCCTTATAGGCTATTATCCAGTGAAGGGGCGACAAGGGTAAGTCCTCGCTAAAATTTATGTTGACTATGTTTATATCCTTCAGTTCCCTTTTAACCTCGTCCATATTGGCGCATTTACCTAAAATATACGGGATAAGCTCAAAGGGTGTGATGTTAGTCTTGTCACTCACTATGTCTTTATAATGGGCATTATCAGGAAAGTTAAGCCCTGCCATACTTACTCCCTTTTCATTGGTACCGTCGTAGTAGAGAGGATAGTCCTTTACAACTGTAGCCATGCCTATAATTGCATAGTGGCTAATTAAGTTGTCTGTAGCTCTCATGTTAAACTTATAATTTCTCGGTGTTATAACTACTCTTTCACCGTAGCCACGCTCTAAGTCTAAGTTTCTGCCAAAATAGCAAGTGTCATTGCCTTTAAAATTTACTGCTGTACACATAAATATTAACCTCCCACTTTAGTTTTTCAGTGTAATTTTTCCCAATATTTGAATATATATTATAAAAGCTTATTAAAAAGGGGTTTAAATATGGATTTAGATTCACTCATATCAAAATACTCGAAGGATTTAATGGAAATGAAAAGCAAGTGGGCTAAGTGGGGAATTGAAACACAGGAGCAGCCTACTGACATGAAGAAAGATGAAGATGAGCCTATAGATAATAATTCACTTTCTACGCAAGCTGCTGACTTAGATGGTACAAAAGAAGTGGCAATAAAGGCTAATGGGGAAGCTAAAGAAGAAGATTTGACCGGAATTAAGGCTGAAGATGAAAAAGAGACTACAGCCGAAAATGAAGGTGAAAGCAAAACAGAAAATCAAAATGAAAATGAAGACTCCGAAGAAGATAAAACAGAAAACGAACAAGCCGAAAACGAAACTCCTTCATTAGACGATAGCATTTTGCCCGAGGGAGAAGCGGAAGATTTTGCGGAGTTTTCTGCCCGTGTTTTCACAGGTGAAGACGCGTACCCGGTAGAAAAGGCAAAGATATTGCTATATAAAGACAAAAAGCTTTATCACTTCCTGTTGACAGACGAAAACGGCAAAACACCTAAAATTAAAATCCTTGCCCCACCTAAGGATAACTCTCTTATCCCCAATAGTGAGAATCAGCAAATTAACTATTTAGCCGATGTTTTTGCTGACGGCTTTACGCCTAAGAGAGGTCTGATTGTCTGTGCTGTTGGCGGCAGTGATATATTGCTGGAAACTCAGCTTATTCCCATTCCCGAAAGGATTGATTAAATGCCCTCAATTCCTGTTATCCCCACAACTATCACCGTCCACTTAGGTGCGCCGGGCAGTGACGCGGCAAATGTCACAGTACCCTTTGCCGACTATATTAAAAATGTAGCATCAAGTGAAATTTTTTCCACATGGGATGAAAGTGCCATTAGAGCTAATATCTTAGCACAAATATCCTTTGCTTTAAATAGGGTCTATACTGAGTGGTACCCTGCCATGGGTTATAGCTATGATATTACAAATAACACCTACTATGACCAAAAATTCACCCCGGGCAGGAATGTATTTGAAAATATTGCCCGTATAACAGATGATATTTTTAATAACTATCTAAGGCAGCAGGGTAATATTAATCCCTTCTTCGCACAATATTGCAACGGCACAACTGTCACCTGTGACGGTCTGTCTCAATGGGGCTCACAGTCACTTGCCACACAGGGCTACAGCCCTATTGAGATATTGCGCTATTATTATGGCAATGATATAGAGATAGTTGAAAATGCACCTGTTGGTGATAATTTACCATCTTATCCCGGTACCGCTCTAAAAAGAGGCGACCTTAACGAAAGTGTCCGCCGAATGCAAATATATCTAAACCGTATATCGGGCAATTATCCATCTATACCTAAGATACCCATAGTTAACGGTGCCTTTGATAAAAGCACCGAGGACGCAGTTAAGGCCTTTCAAGATATATTTAATCTTAATGTGGACGCCATTATAGGCAAAAGCACATGGTATAGGATAGTGTATATTTTTGACGCAGTTACAAGATTAGCTGAGCTTAACTCCGAGGGTATTGGATATGAAAATTTACCCTTGCAATTTAAAGGTGCTTTAAGAGAAGGTGACACAGGTGGTGCTGTGGTCACAGTGCAGTTTTTCCTCACTCTTTTAGGTCAGTTTGTGGACTTTTTGCCGTCAATAGCAATAGACGGTGTTTACGGCAGCAAAACAGCAAATGCTGTGTCTGCCTTTCAAAGATATAAGGGTATGCCTATTACAGGTGAAATTGACGAGAGCACATGGCGAAGTCTTTACGATGCCTATGAGGGTGTGGTGGATTATCTTGATTTGCAAAATCAGCTGCAAGGTGTCTTAACTGAGCCGTTTCCCGGGGTGACCTTGAGAAGGGGCGATGTAGGGCCAAGTGTGAGAGTTTTTAAAAATTATCTCAGCTATATTGCAAGGGTGTTTTTTGATATTCCACCCGTGGCACAAAATAATGTCTTTGACCTTCGTACTCAAAACGCAGTCAGAGAGTTTCAGCGTATATTCTCTTTGCCTCAAACAGGTCAGGTAGATGAAACCACATGGAACACTATAGCCGATGTTTATCGCACAGTGAGATTAGGTCAGCAAAGACTTAGCGGTCAATATCCCGGCACACCATTACAGGAGGAATAATATGCCACAATCAGCAGTTTTTGAAATGCAAACCTATCTTCGCAATATAGGCCGTCTTGACAAGGATATTAGCTATGTTGTGCCTGACGGCATCTTTGGCAAGGAAACGACCTTAGGTGTTAAAAGCTTCCAGAAAAAATATGACCTTAAAGAAACGGGCATTGTGGACTTTGAAACATGGGAAAGCCTGAAAAGAGAAAATGCAAAGGCACTTTTTTATTTTTCTCAGCCTATTCAAATTGTGAGAATAACTAATGCTGATTTGCCTTTAAAGTTAGGTGACAGCAGCACTCTTATATACACCCTTCATTTAATGCTGAATAAAATAGCGGAGTCCTTTAATAATTTTACTGTCTTAGAGGTTGAGTCTCATTTTAATATTGGTACTCAAAAAGCGGTGCGCCTTTGGCAAAAAATAATCGGTCATGAGGAAAGCGGCATTGTGGATAAGCTCACCTGGGATACTCTGTCTTTAATGTATCTTTTGCCTATTTAAGGCTTTTGGGTGGTGGATTTTTAAAAGAAAAAAGCATATTTATATATCTGTGCCGAAAAGAAAAGTGCCTCCTTTTCGGCACTTTTTATTTAGCTGACTATAATAAAACACTTGACATATGCCTTAAAGGGTACTATAATATGCGAGTATGATTTCGTACTCGGAGGTTAGAAATGAAAGCAAAAAACTTTGAACGGATGAATTATATCAATGCCTTGACTAATGACCTTGAGTCTATTTATCGTCAAAGCTCAAAGGCCTTGGGAGTTTCCGACAGCGTAATGCGTATTTTATATGCCATATATGAAAAGGGTGACGGCTGTCTGCTTTATGATATTTGCCGCTATAGCGGTCTTAGCAAGCAAACCATTAACTCGGCTATGCGTAAACTGGAAAATGAGGATATCCTCTTTTTAAAGCAGGATAAGGGCAAAACAAAGCGTGTTTATTTAACTGACAAGGGCAAGAGCCTAACTAAAGAAACAGCTGAAATATTATTCTCAGCTGAGTGCAGTGCCTTTGACAATTGGTCAAGCGAGGAAATAGAAAGCTATTTAGCCTTGATGAAAAAATATAACGACTCCTTGCGTGAGCAAATAAACAAAATTATAATTAAAAACGAGAAAGGAAATAACAAATGAAAAAGCAAATTCAGCTATCAGACCATTTTACTTACAGACGACTTTTTCGTTTCACCCTCCCATCAATTGGCATGATGGTTTTTGCGTCCATTTACAGCGTGGTTGACGGCTTTTTTGTCTCAAACTTTGCAGGCAAAACACCCTTTGCGGCTATTAACCTGATTATGCCCATGCTTATGATTTTATCAACTGTGGGCTTAATGTTTGGCACAGGTGGCAGTGCTATTGTGGCTAAAACCTTTGGAGAAAAGGATGACAAAAAAGCCAACGAATATTTTTCCTTATTTGTCATTGTCACCTTTGTTTTAGGCGTTATCTTTGCCATACTCGGCATTGTCTTTATTAAGCCTATTGCAAGACTCTTAGGTGCTGAAGGTGATATGTTAGAGTATGCGGCAGAGTACGCAAGAATAATCTTATTGGCACTGCCCTTTAATGTGTTGCAGCAGCTATTCCAGTCATTTTTTGTCACAGCCGAAAAGCCAAAATTAGGCCTTGCAGTGACCGTTGCCTCAGGTGTCACAAATATGGTTCTTGACGCAGTTCTCGTCCTGTCGCTGCCACAGGAATATAAATTAGCCGGTGCGGCTGTTGCCACTGCTTTAAGCCAGGTAGTAGGCGGCGTTTTTCCACTGATATACTTTTTAAGGAAAAACAGCAGCATTTTACGCATTGGCAAGACAAGCTTTGACGGCAAGGCCATTTTGCGTGCTTGCACAAACGGCTCGTCGGAGTTTATGAGCAATATATCCATGAGCCTTGTGAGTATGCTTTATAACGCTCAGCTTTTAAAATATGCCGGTGAAAATGGTGTGGCGGCATATGGTGTGCTCATGTATGTCAGCATGATTTTTGCCGCAGCGTTTATGGGCTACTCTATTGGTACTGCACCGGTTATCGGCTATCATGACGGTGCTCGCAACCGTGATGAGCTTAAGAGCATACTTAAAAAGAGTCTCATTATCCTTGGCATTAGCGGCGTGACCATGATTATTTCCGCAGAGCTGCTTTCAGGCCCTCTCTCCAAAATGTTTGTCGGCTATGACAATGAGCTAATGGAGCTTACTGTTTCCGGCTTTAGGATATTCTCACTTTGCTTTGCATTTATGGGCTACGCTATATTCGCTTCCTCATTCTTCACCGCATTAAATGACGGTCTTACCTCAGCAGCTATTTCCTTTTTGCGTACCTTAGTGTTCCAGGTGGCGGCAGTTTTGATTTTGCCGGCTATCTTCGACATAAACGGTATATGGGCATCTATAGTTGTGGCAGAGCTTATGGCAGTTATAATCAGTGCTGTGTTTATTGTGGCTAAGCGTAAAAGGTACGGATATTTTTAATATGCAAAATAAAATAAAGAGGATGGCAATTTCGACCATCCTCTTATTATTACTCTTATTTTTTTATCACTCATTAAAGGCTTTGCTGAGTCTCTCTTGAGTTTTTAATTAAAGCGATTAATGCCTCAAACCATGCCTTTAATGCATCAAAGAACTTTTTAATTGAGTGAGTGCTAATATCCTGTGCGTCCCATTTAGTTACATCGTTATTATCCTCTGTCATAGGATAAATATTATCGTCCATATAGTTATAAACCATAAATTGAGGATATTGCTCAAAGGTGTCAATGGTTATAGGCTCTTTTGAGGTACAAACAGCATAAATCAAATCGTCATTGCAGGTTGCCCAGTTTTCATGTGCCATGCCCTTTATTATCCATGTGGCATTGGGGAAGACACAGGTTGAGGAGTCCACCTGCTTATCAGGTGAAATATATTTGCCAAGACCAGCCTTTTGCTGCTTTGCAATATAGTCCTCGCTGAGAGTCTCATTAACTAAGGAGCAGGTTGCACCAAAGGTCGCAGCTTCAAGTGAGACTAATGCGTCACCGAGCATATCACGGCTTTGAATCATAGGTGAGATTTGATAGCCATACTTTGCTAAAACACCAAAATCTACGCCCTGAGCTTCAATTGACTTTAACAGCTCCGGTATTCTTTGACGAACCTCTCTGTCATATCTGTCAAGCTTTTCAATAAGACCCTTATACTTTTCTGCATTTTCTGGTACCTTGCCATAGAACATAATCCTTTTGGCGTCCTCATAGCTGTCCTTTTTAATGTTAGTCCAATATCCCGGCCAACGACCATAGGAAGCCATGCAAAGTCTCGGTGTAAGCTCATCGGACAAAAGCTTGTAAATTCCGTTGACCGCCTTTTCAGTGAGCTTTAATCTGTCACCCTCATTTATTAAATCAAGAGAAGCCTCAACAAAATCGTCAACGATTTTTTCGTCCTCATCCTTATACTCTAAATAGTCACTGTCAATATGTTCTCTTTCCATAGCCTCAAAGTCAATATATGCCTTGCCGCTGTAAAGGTCACTGCCTTCTTCACAGCCACCGCCGGTAGTACAATCAAAAGCAACTCGTCTAAGCTTGTCACCGCCATATTTAGCAAGATAAGCTAAAACAAATGAGCCACCAAGACACTTGCCGACTAAGGACACCTTTTCAGCACCGGTTGCCTTGCGGACATGCTCTATGTAATTGTCAAGCCGGTCTGCTATCTCAAAGGGATCAAGTCTCCAATCGTACCAGAAAACATAGTCAAATAAATCTGAGTTGCCATCTGCATTAGTGTAATCGGAGTTCATATTTGTGTTGTTAATTTCATAACAGGCGTTTGCTATGCCTGAGTTGTTGGCAATGTTGCCGTTTTCGTCTAAAGCACAGCCCTCAAAAAACTTTGCGAACTCAATTTCAAAGGCATCATAATATTCATCCCACTTGCCTAAGGTGACAGCCTTTAAAAACTCATCACTTAAAGGCTCAACAAGAGATAAAATAAGCTCATCTGTGTCAAGACTCATAGGGAAGGACTGATAGCCATAGGTGTCATAAATTGGGTTTCCGTTACCTCTGACATAGATTATGGGGTTTTTATCCTCGGGTGCTACAGTGCTCTCGACTGCAAAAGCACAGGGCATGGCAGCAAGAAATATCATTGTGAGCACAAGGATAAAGGAAATTACTTTTTTCATTTTTTTGGTTCTCCTTTTGTTAAACAAATGTTATAGTTCATTTAATTTACTATAAACTAACAAATCTGTCAAGAGAAAAAGACAAATTCCATATGGACGCAATATTCTTTAATAGTAATTTCAAACTTATGTCACAAGTTTATCACACTTGGAAAAAACAGGGCATTTTTTTGTTTGTCGAGAATGAAAAAGGAGAAATATGGACAAATCGGGAAAAAAGTGCCGGTTTTGGGGTAGAGAGGTGGAAGGCGTGAAGTGGGCTGACGAGGACGGAAAGTGGGTGGAGTTTGGGGTTGGTGAGGTTGAGACCGAGAGAGAGTCCTGACGAAGCGGTGAGGTGGGTGGAGGGAGGGGGCGGCTGTGCAAAAATTCCATTCAGAAATGGAATTTTTAGCCATGGCGTTGCCATGGCCGGTTATGCCCCACTCGTGGGGCATAACCGCACAGCCGCCCCCTCCCGACGAGACC
>CAZDEL010000064.1:0-7324 GCA_964504475.1 uncultured Faecalibacterium sp.
TCTAATTAAAAAAACAGCTGATTTGTATTAACCCTACAAGTCAGCTGTTTGTTTTTGTATTTGTATCCCTAATTTACCCCCACTTAATATAAATAAAGCCCTGCGAAGGTGTCTACCGGCTTTACCTCTATTGTGCCGTCGCTTTCACTCGTAAAAAGCTTATAACAGTTTCTGTCACTCTGGGGGAGTGCCACATCAATGCACTTGCCGTCCTTTAAATATAAGATGAGTGTGATATCCTCATAATAAATATACGGCTGGTCAAAGATGAGGGTTTCACCCTTTTTAAATGGCATCTCGTCAGCTTTTGTCGTGCCTTGACTTTCGTCACCGTTACCAAAGGATAATCCGGCTGATATAATTTCCATATCTCCGTCTATTTTAATATAGATATTGCCGTTGTCATATTCAGAGCCAAATTCCTCAACATAGCTTTCGTAACGCTGCGAGTCTTCCTTAAAATGCCTTTTCATTAAGCCCTGGTCAACACAAAAGTCTTCCTCGTCCATATAATACTCCATAGTGGAAACATATATATCGGATAGCTTTGCCTTAGCAGTGTTGCCATAGGTCTCGTCGTCCACTAATTTATTTAGGCATTTTACATTGATATACTCACTAAGCTCAAAGTCCATAGTATCTATGTCTAAGGTTTCATGCTTGCCTGAAAGATAGCTTTCAGTGTTATAATAGCCGATAATATTGTCAAAGCCTATGAGGGAAAATACAGCGACTACCACTAATGAGAGCACATAAATATATCTAAAATATGGGAAGTTCTTTTTAAATAGCCTAATCATAATGAAAATAAAGCATATGAATAACACCACATCAAAAATAGCGGTGGCAAGCCTTTTGTAAGTAAGTCCCATTTCGCTAATATAAAGGAACATCTTCGATAAGGCAGTAGCTATGAGTACCTCAGTGAAAAGACAAAGGAAAAGAGACAGCCCCTTATAAAGCTTAGTGAAGCTTTCCTCCTTGCGCTTTGCAAAAATTGCACCAAAGGCAATGAGACACAGGTTTATAATTGCAATAATACTCATCTCAAAAAAGCCTCGTATTGCGTACGCGCTTAAGGTTATCGCTGCGCCATTAGGCAATTTCCCGCCAAATGCAGAGAAGAAGTATGCTGTTTGCGAGATAAGATAAACAGTGTAAAGAAGACACACCGAGCCTAAAAATCCACCAATAAAGCCGGAAGAAGCTATACGAAACTTAGACAGATTCTTTCTAAGAGACTTTCCCTTATGAGAGTCTATATCATATTTAAAGGTGAAAAGTACGCTGACAATATAGGGCGTAAAAATTAACGCCACAATAAAGTAAAAAGGCCCAAGATTAAAAGATAGTGTCTCGCTTAAAATGTCATTTACAAAATCTGAGGTTAAGCTTTCAAAAGCTACATCACTTTCAATAAGTAAAAGTATTAGCACTATAATTACAGGTACAGCCAAAAGAAGACCTAAAACAGCACCTAAGCGGAGACGTTTTTCACTTTTGGTTTTTAGAGCTCTAAATAGCGCTCTAAGGGGCAAAAAGTAATTTGCCATAGGTGTGAGAAAGCCTCTTTGAATTAAATCAAAAGCATAAAGATAGGTGCCTGAGGAGTGAAGATTGCTTTGTGTCAGGCTAAGACAATAAAGAGCAGAAAACAGCATTAGCACAGGAATGAGAAAGTCGTTTGCATGAAGGGCTAAAGCTGCGTCAACACAAAGGCAGGCAGTACCGGGCAAAAGAGCAGACAAATTAAAGCTCTTTCTTTTAATAACAACATAAGCTGTGGCAAGGGCAAAAAACACTAAATAAATTAAGGCGGTTGTAATAAAATGCTCGTCGAAAATATATAGCGTCAAAAGAAAAACAGTTACAAAAGAAATTGGAATAATCAAAAAATCAAAAATGTCGCCTTTAAGCTCTTTTTTGTTAAGGATAGATAAATTATTTTCGTTCATTGTTTTCACCTCATTAATCATCATCTTTAAATTCTAAAATATCACCGGGCTGACAGTCTAAAGCCTTGCAAAGACTCTCTAATGTGGAAAAGCGTATGGCTTTAGCCTTGCCCGTTTTAAGTATAGAAAGGTTAGCTTGGGTTATACCTATTATATTTGCAAGCTCACCTGAAGAAATTTTACGCTTTGCCATCATAACATCTAAATTAACAATAATCGACATAAAATCACCTCAAATAGTCAGCTCATTTTCGCTTTTAATCTCAGTTGCCTTTGCCATGACATTTTTTAGTACCCTTAAAATGAGAGCCATAAATGCACTCGCTAAAGTGAAAATTGCAAGCGGCAAATAAAATATAGCGCACACTCCGGCTACCAATGCCACAAAGCAGCAGCACCAGGATAAATAGCGAAGATAGCTTACGGTTTTGTGTGTGAAAACATCTCCATTTAGAATGTTTTTGAGAATTTTCATAATGAAAATCAAAGCGAGCCATCCGGCAGGGCAGGACGCATAAAAAGCAACGAGTATAATTTTTATCGTGCTTTCAAGGGCAAAGCTGCCGAAAAACCATCTTGCACCGGGAACAGCAACTACAGTTAAAATTCCAAGTAGTACCATAAGGGTGTAGGTGATATAAAGTGTTAGCTTAGTGCTTTTTTCGCTTGTGTACATATCTTTTCCTCCTAAGTATGTTTTGTAAGGTCAATATAGCACATCTTTTATCGTTTGTCAATAAAAATTAAACGAAAAACAAAAAAATAATCAAAATATTTTCAAAGTTTAAGCTTATCATTTTACTAAGACAAACACACAGAAAGCTATTATCAATGCTTTAGAAGGATATTTAAGTTTGATTTTTATTGTTATTTATCCTTCTTATCCTTGAAATTCCTTATAACTTTTGCTATACTAAAATCAGTAAACAAACAGGGAGAATTAATAATGGACAATTTACAACAAATCAAAGAACAAATCTGCGATGTCTGCCATAAAATGTGGCAGCTGGGCTGGGTTGCAGCTAATGACGGCAATGTTAGCGCAAAGCTTCCCGACGGCAGAATAATCGCAACACCAACAGGTATAAGCAAATCCTTTATCACACCGGAGAAGCTTGTTATCCTCGATAAGGACGGCAATATCCTTGAGGCACAGGAGGGCTATCGTCCTTCAAGCGAAATCAAAATGCACCTTCGCTGCTATGATAAAAGAGAGGATGTCTTTAGCGTAATTCACGCTCATCCGCCGGGAGCAACAGGCTTTGCTGTGGCTCATAAGGCAATGGATATGTATAATATGATTGAGGACGTGGCAGTTATCGGCAGTGTACCCCTCACACCATATGGCACACCCTCAACCTCGGAAGTGCCCGACTCAATTGAGCCATATCTTGAGCAACACGATGTTATGCTTTTGGAAAACCACGGTGCTCTCGCTGTGGGCAGTGATGTTATTACCGCCTTCTATAGAATGGAAAGCCTTGAGCTTTGGGCAAAAATCACAATAAATGCGGTTATCCTCGGTGGAAGTCACGATATAAGTCGTGAAAATATACAAAAACTCATAGACCTTCGTGGTTATTATAGAGTCACAGGCCGTCACCCCGGCTACAAGGTTTTTAATGAGGACGATGAGATGCTTCACAAAAAGGATTGAGAGGTATAAACTATGCTTAAAGGAATATCACCGATTATATCGCCTGAGCTTTTAAAGGCATTGGCTGAAATGGGTCATGGCGATGAGCTTGTTATAGCAGACGGCAATTTCCCTTGCCATAGCGTTGGAAAAAATGCCATTGTCATTCGTGCAGACGGACATGGTGTGCCTGAGATTCTCGACGCTATATTAAAGCTGATTCCCCTTGATACATATACACCCGCTCCGGTTGGCCTTATGCAAGTCGTTGAGGGTGACACTTGTGGTACTCCCGACATATGGAAGGACTATAAGGATATCCTCACAAAGCACGAGCCGGAGCATCACGATATAGAGTATATTGAACGCTTTGCCTTTTATGAAAGAGCAAAGGGTGCATATCTCATTATTGCCACAGGCGAAAAGGCAATTTATGCAAATATTTTGCTTAAAAAGGGTGTGGTCAAATGAAAACAGTTTTAGCCTTTGATTTTGGTGCTTCAACAGGCAGAGCGATTAAAGCCACATTCGATGGCAAGAGCATTGCTTATGAGGAGATACACCGTTTTGATAATATCCCAAAAATAGTTGACGGTCATGTTTGCCATGATATAGACATGATTTTCAATGAAATTAAGCAGTCTATAGCCAAGGCAGGTAAAATCGACTCCATTGCCTTTGACACATGGGGAGTTGACTATGCTCTTTTAGATGAGGACGGCAAAATTATCCATGAGCCTTATCACTATCGTGACGAGAGAACAGCCAACGCATTGCAACAGGCTTTTGAAAAGCTTAGTGCCGACGAGATTTATGGCGAGACAGGCAATCAGATAATGAACATAAACACACTTTTTCAGCTGTTAAGTGATGAGAATGTAAAAAAGGCAGACAAGCTTTTATTTATGCCTGATTTATTCGCTTATCTTCTCACAGGTAAAAAGGTCTGCGAAATATCCATTGCTTCAACTTCGCAAATGCTGGACATGAATAAAAAGTGCTGGAGCGAAAAGGTGCTTTCTGCCTTCCATATTAATAAGGAGCTTTTTCCGCCTATTTGTGAAAGCGCCACTGTAAACGGTGAATATAATGGTATTCCCGTTATCAGCGTTGCAGGTCATGACACTCAGTGTGCTGTTGCGGCTATGCCCTCAAAAAGCGAAAACGCAGCTTTTCTTTCATGCGGCACTTGGTCACTTATCGGCTGTGAGACAGACAGCCCTGTTATGACAAAGCAGAGCAATGCCTTAGAGCTTTCAAATGAGATAGGCGCTAACGGAAAAATCAACTTCCTTAAAAACATTAGCGGACTTTGGTTAATCCAGCAAACAAGACGCTGCTTAGCTGAAAGCGACAGGAAGTATTCCTATAATGAGCTTGAAATTTTAGCACGAGACAGCGAAAAATTCAGAAGCTTTATTGACCCGGACGACCCTATGCTTTCTGTACATGGAGACCTTCCCGAAAGAATAAAGGAATATTGCAAAAAGACAAACCAAAAGGTACCCGAAACAGTGGGACAGATAGTAAGATGTATATATGAAAGTCTCGCATTAAAATATCGTCTTGCCATTGAGCAGATACAGCAGTGTACAGGCAAAAAATTTGATGTGTTGCATCTTGTGGGTGGCGGCACAAAGGACGGCTTTTTGTGTGAGCTTGCAGCGCAAAGTCTTAATATGCCTGTTGTTGCAGGGCCTATTGAAGCTACGGCCTTAGGCAATATAGTCCTTCAATTAATTGCTCTTGGTGAAATCGAAAGCATAGAAAAGGGTAGAGAAATTATTGCTGAAACTGAGAAGGTCAAGACCTATAATTGGGAGCGTACTCCCGATTGGGATGAGGCTTTCACAAGATTTTGCAAAATTATAAACAAACAAATATAAAGGAGAAAATTACTATGTTATATCCGAGAATTGGTATTAGACCTGTTATTGACGGCCGTTGGGGCGGTGTAAGAGAAAGCCTTGAAGCTCAAACAATGGGCATGGCTAACTCAGCGGCAAAGCTTATTAGCGAGACACTTAAATATCCCGACGGTACACCTGTACAGTGCGTTGTGTCAAACACAACTATTGGCGGCGGTGCTGAGGCTGCAAAATGTGAGGAGCAGTTTTCAAAGGAAAATGTTGTTGCAACTCTCACAGTAACACCATGCTGGTGCTATGGCTCAGAGACCTTTGACATGAATCCCAATACTATTAAGGCTGTTTGGGGCTTTAACGGTACTGAAAGACCCGGTGCGGTTTATCTTGCAGCTGTTATGGCGGCTTACGCTCAAAAGGGACTTCCTGCATTTTCAATTTACGGCAGAGATGTTCAGGATATTAATGATACAGTTATCCCTGACGATGTTGCTGAGAAAATCCTTCGCTTTGCAAAGTCAAGTGTTGCTGTTGGCTGGATGAAAAATAAAGCCTATGTTAACCTTGGCGGTGTTGCAATGGGTATTGCAGGCAGCTATTGTGATGCGGCAATGTTCCAAAAATATTTTGGCATTCGTGCCGAGTGGGTTGACATGAGCGAAATCATCAGAAGAATCACTCTTGAAATTTACGACAAGGACGAATATGACAAGGCTTACGCTTGGATTAAGGCTAACTGTAAGGAAGGCTTCGACTTAAACGAGGGCAAGGATTTGCCTGAAATTATTAGAAAGTCTAAGGTTGTTCCTGCTGATAAGGATTGGGAATTTATTACCAAATTCACCCTTATTGTCAAGGATATACTTTACGGTAACAAGAAGCTTGACGACATGGGCTGGCACGAGGAAGCACTTGGCAAAAACGCTGTTGCAGGCGGCTTCCAGGGTCAAAGAAACTGGACTGACTGGCTTCCCAACGCTGACTTTACAGAGGCTATTATGGCATCGACCTTTGACTGGAACGGCCCTAAAGCACCGACACCATTTGCAACTGAGAACGACACCCTCAACGGTGTTTCCATGATGCTTGGCACTCTCGTATCAGGCAGCGCACCATGCTTCCATGATGTTCGTACATATTGGAGTGCTGAAGCTTGCGAAAGAGTTACCGGAATTAAGCCTGAGGGCAAGGCTAAAAACGGCTTTATCCACCTTATCAACTCAGGTGCAACTGCTCTTGACGGCAGCGGCGCAGCTAAAAACGACAAGGGCGAGGGCTGCATGAAGCCCTTCTGGGAAATGAAGGACGAGGACATTAAGGCTTGTCTTGAAGCAACAGACTGGTGCAGAGCTAACTATGAATATTTCAGAGGCGGCGGATTCTCAAGCCACTTCCGTTGCAAGGCTGAGATGCCTGTAACCATGCTCAGAGTTAATATCATTGACGGCGTTGGCCCTGTTATGCAGATAGCTGAGGGGTACACTGCCGATTTGCCCGACGAGGCACACAACACTATTGACAAGAGAACTGACCCATCATGGCCGACAACTTGGTTTGTACCTAACCTTACAGGCGAGGGCGCATTCAAGGATGTTTACTCAGTTATGGCTAACTGGGGCGCTAACCACGGTGTAACAGTTTACGGTCATGTTGGTGGCGACCTTATTACTCTCGCTTCAATGCTTCGTATTCCTGTTAATATGCACAATGTTCCAGAGGATAGGATTTTCCGTCCACACGCATGGGCAGCCTTTGGCACAGAGGACGCTCAAAGTGCAGACTATAGAGCTTGCAAGACCTATGGCCCTATTTATGGCTAATTAAAATAAAAATCACACCGCAGTTTTCCGTCATGGTTAACTGCGGTG
>CAZDEL010000065.1:0-7214 GCA_964504475.1 uncultured Faecalibacterium sp.
TGGTGCAATTATAGAACGCATACCAGTCTATAATTGTTACGCTGTCGGGGATTGTATATGATGTTCTCTTATTGCCACTTGGATATTGCATAAGATCAGTTTTATCTTTATTAAATAAAACACCATAGCTGTCACTTGAATATTCTGTGTTATTGCTATCTACAGTTATGTTGGTTAAGCTAGTGCAATTATAGAATACATCCTCGCTTATGCTTGTTACACTGTCGGGGATTGTGACGCTGGTTAAGCTGGTACAATTATAGAACGTACGCTCACCTATGCTTGTTACGCTGTCAGGGATTGTAATATTGGTTAAGTTGCTGCAACCATAGAACGCATAATTACCTATACTTGTCACACCATCCTCAATAACGACACTCTTAATATCATTATTGTAATAGAATGGTGAGCCACTATAAGAATAATCCCTCATCTCACCCGTACCACTAATAGTCACCAATCCTGTGCTGCTATCATATGTATAATTAACATTTTCTCCGCAAGAGCCACTTGCCTCTAAATCTGCTGCGCTCGCTTCAATGCCAA
The DNA here is from genome assembly GCA_964504475.1 of uncultured Faecalibacterium sp. Lineage (GTDB taxonomy): Bacteria > Bacillota > Clostridia > Oscillospirales > Acutalibacteraceae > UBA6857. Next base: position 547 of record CAZDEL010000065.1, read on the forward strand.
AATCTAAATTTGCCACCCCTGCAAGTGGTGCGCTCATCAGCACCATCAGCACTGCCATTAGTGTACACAAAATTTTTCTCGTTTTTTTCATTTCTTTTTACCTCCGGATTTTAAAATAGATTTACCCTAAATAAGCACCTCTTTATATTTATTCCTCCTTTAGTCAAAATATCAACAAAAACGATTGTGAGAAACCTTTGTCGAGGGTAAGCAACTCAATTTCCGCACCATTATCCTTGTTTAGCACAATTATAGCACCCAATTTCCAAAAAGTCAACGATTCGTTAACTTTTTTCTATGAATTGCATACCGCTTTTAATATATAATAACCATAGGATGGTGATAATATATGAATGTCTGTGATTTCGGTTTCATTTTAAAGCATTTAAGAAAAAGTCACAGTTTAACTCAGCAGGAATTTGGGTCATATGTCGGTCTTTCAAAGGCCGTTGTCAGTAAATATGAAAATGGACTTGGATATCCGACTTTTGATGTGCTCATAAGAATCGCAAAATATTTTGGTGTGAGTACAGATTATATGCTCGGTGTGAGTGGCGGAAAAACCATTGATGTTTCAAGCTTAACTGAAACTCAAATTGAATCCATACAAAGAGTCATTTCTGAATTTAACAAAGATAATAATAGATAAGGAACTGTCGTAAGCAAATAATGCATGGCAGTTCCTTATCTATTTAAAAGCTTTTACTGTTTTTTATACTCCGTCAAGCTCCTAAACTCATATCCTTCACTTCTCGCCCTATCTATTATCTCCCCCAACGCCGCCGCATTATCCTTTGACACGCTGTGCAGCAATATCACCGCACCACTATGCAGGCGGGACATAACCTTCTCTATAGCGTAATCCTTACCGCGTACATTATCTGTAGCCCAGTCGTCATAAGCCACCGACCAAAACACACTCATATATCCTAAGCTTTGCACTAAATCAAGGGCATTTTCGTTGTACTCCCCTGCCGGAAAACGAAAATATTTTGCGCTGTAGCCAAAATTTTCACGCAAATAATTTTCCGTGTCCTCTATCTCCTTAGCCATTTTTGCTCTGTCAATTGCGGCAAAGGACGGGTGAGTCGCCGAGTGATTGCCAACGATATGACCCTCTTTTATCATTCTGTTTATTAAATCCGTCTCTTTTTTTATGTGATCAAGTGTGCAAAAAAATGTGGCAGTAACCTTCTTTTCCTTTAGCACATCTAAAATTTTACTCGTGAGATTTTCATACTCATAGCCGCAATCAAAGGTGAGATACAGCACCTTCTCACCCGATGTGTCAAGAGTTAACGCACCATATTTGTCAAAGGTCTTTTGGAAATCCACAACTGTAAAATGTGGCTGTCCCCCTGAGGCAGGGCCGTGGGAGTGACTCACCTTTTTAGTGGAAAGCCCCTTGGAATTGTCCGCATCTTTTACAGTGTAGGTGATTTTTTCTAAGGGCGCAAAGCCTGAGGGTGCGCTAAGCTTTGGCGTACCTGTAATAATCATTTTGTTGTTATCCTTGTTTTTGTCCTCAACAACTGTTGACTCTATAACCTTTGGCGTATCAATTGGGCTGTTTGTTGTGTTCTTTTCTTCTTTTTTGCTGTATTCTGTCGTAATAATTTCCCCTCTGCCACCACAGGAAGCAAAGGAAAAAACTAAAGATAAAATAAGCAATGTTATTAAAGCTTTCTTCATATATCACACCTCTTTTTTTATGTACCTCGGCAGGCTCTTGCCCACCGAAAAAATCACTTAAACATATACTTGACATCGCCCATAAGCTCTTCCATGCTTTTCATTGCCTTGTGAGCAGTTTTTTTGGCTCTGCGTTTCATGCCACTGCCTGCCATTGCACCCTTAATATATGCAGATGCACCGCCAACTGCCATACCTATGCCCATGCCTGTCATAATGCTTTTCATCATAGCTTTTCTCTCCCGTAATTTTTGCTTTGTCCATTTTGCAGGACAACTATATTTTTTAACGCAAATAAAAAAATATGTCATACAAAATTTAGTATTTGTATTTCTTTTTCTCTCAATTAATGTTATAATAATTATTACACAATCTTTTTGGAGTGATAAAAATGGCAAAACTTAATATCGTTCTCGTTGAGCCTCAAATACCGCAAAACACAGGCAACATCGCAAGAACCTGTGCCGCAACCGGTGCAGCACTTCATCTTGTAAAGCCTATGGGCTTCACCGTTGACGATAAAAAGCTTAAAAGAGCCGGTCTTGATTATTGGCATCTTTTAGACATCACATATTATGACAGCTTAAAGGACTTTTTCGAGAAAAACAAAGACGGAAGGTTTTTCTATTTCACAACAAAGGGTCAGCACATTTACTCGGATGTAGCTTTCCCCGAAAACAGCTATATTGTCTTCGGCAGAGAGGACGCAGGTCTGCCTGAGGAGCTGCTAAAGGCTAACCCGGATACTTGTCTTCGTATGCCCATGATAAATGATGCGAGAAGTCTGAATCTGTCAAACACCGTTGCAATAGCCACCTATGAGGTACTTCGTCAATGGGGCTTCCCCGAGCTTTTATGTCAAGGACAGCTAACTAAATATAATTGGTAAAGGAGTCGCTATGAACAAAAATTTCACTAAAGAGGACATAATAAAAAAGCATCAAACAAATGTAAAATCAGCAGGCAGTGCTTTCGCTCTTGCCGGAATACTTGGTATTGTTTACATTGTAAGATACTTTATAACAGGTAATTTTAACTTTTATTTTAGCCTTAGCTTCACTGAGGGTATGCTCAAATTTATTGACAAGGGTATCCTCACTCCTACGGCAGGGTACACAATGATGGGTGCGTTTATAGCTTTATATGTTATAGGCATTATCTTAATAGCCGTCAACCCAAAAAATCTTATTTATTCAGCTGTGGTTTACGCTTCGGACTTTGTCTTTCTTATTTATCTAATCCTTTCAAATTTAGACACATTTACCCCTGACAGTCTTATTGATGTCATTATCCACGGCTTTATACTTATTTTTATATGCGTTGGCATATATTCGGAAAAAAAGCTTAGGAAAATTGAAAAATAAATAATAGCAAAATTTATGGACAGGAGCATTTTCGTTCCTGTCCATTTTTTGTTACCATGCTATATCATAAATAAACATATCGTCTGTGAGCCTTGCCGAGCCGTTAATGTTTGCCGAGAAAGCCACAACATCGGCGGTTATGTCAATTGCTATATTGTGGGTTATCTCCTTGACATTGTCTGTTTGCGGGTCATAAACGCAGCTAAAGACGCAATCACGATAGATTAAATCAAAGCCGTTAAGAGTTATGCCGGGAAGCTTGCTGACAACGCTGTCAAGCTCCGTTTTAATATCACTTATTGCCATGGGCTGCATAACAGCACCGTGAGCTGACACAGGCACAAGAGTATCCGCAGGTGTAGGCTCAGCGTTATACTCCTCCTTCAAAGAGAAGCTTATTTTATATGTACCGTTGCCTAAATCCTCACACTTAGCCCAGGAAACTGCGTCATAATCTGTGAGGGTGCAGCCCTTTTCTGCGCCGTGAATAGGCATATCGTTGAGGATTTCCTCACTTCCTGCCTCACGCACTAACTCCTCGCAATCCTCCTCAGAGACCATATAGTTTGCCGCTAAGCCTAAAACTGAGTTAACAGCAGAGCTAAAGTTTCTATACTCCTCAGGGAGTGCTTGATATTCCTTCTTTTTATACGCCGGCTTTTCCTTTTTAAACTTGTCAACTAAAAAGGTGTATTTATCAATAATCTCCTGTGTTGATTTTAAGGGAGCATTCTCGTCCGGTGTGGTGTCTAAAGGCTTATCCTCATTATTTGAGCCGTCGGCTATTGGGGCTGTTGTTGTCGGTACACTGCCGAGAGTGGTAGTGATATCCGGTATATTTACATTTGGTGATACTACCCCGACTGAGCCGTCTGAGTTTAGATTTAATGTGCCGTCAACCTTTAAGCCAACATTGCCTGTGAGCATAGCTATAGTTGCAACGACAACACAGCACACTGCGGCTAAAAGACAGGTGAAAATCCAATCATTCTTTTTCATATGTGTCTCTCCTTTTTACAAGCTGATTCAATATGCCTATATTTTAACACAACTAAGCATAAATTTCAATTGTTATTTCGTCAGGTTGTTGCAATATCTTATTTAATAATGAGCATAATCCACAAACTTAGTATTGTATAGGAATTTTATTTAAAGAATCCCTTGACAAATCCATCGGCAGGGTACTATAATTTAATCAAACGATTGATTTTTAAAAAAGAGGGATTAAATGCGAACACGAAACGAAGAACAATTTCAAAAGAAAAAAAGAGAAATCATGGAAAAATCCTTTGAGTGCTTTGCCGAAAACGGACTTAGCAGCGTTGGCATAAGAGCATTAGGTAAATGCTGTGGTTGTAACTCGGCTACACTTTACACATACTTTAAGGATTTAGATGATTTAATTGTGCAATCAACTGCCTATTGCATGAGCAAGGTTGAGGATGACTTCATGGAAAAAGCACCTCAAAGCATTGATGAGGTGGAAAAATTCATTGATGAAATCGCCTATTGGACAGCCGAAAAGCATGGCAAAAAATATCGCCTTATGTATCAGGTGTACACTCACCCAAAGTATATCGAGTACGGTAAAAAGTTTTTCGAGGGCGTTAACGAAAGATATACGGAATATGCTATAACACTCGAAAACAAAATCGGTATTCCTTACAAGGTAACAACACCGCTTATATTCATTTTGATAAGAGCGTGTGTTCATTACGCACTGTTTGAGGACGAATTCTATTTACAAACGCAAATAGGAATTCTCAAAGAGGGCATAAAATTTTTCTATACTAAATTTAACAGTGCAAACAGCACTAAGGAAAGCGAGGAAAATTAAAATGAAGAAACTAATCAGCATCTTATTAACCCTATGTATGCTCATGGTCTTTGTACCAACAGCATATGCGGCAAGCACTCCACCGGACTTTTCCGACGGCTGGATAGCTTTGACGAGTGCAGACGGTGGAAAAACATTCAACGGTGGAAACTATTACTTGAACGATGACATCACGATTGATGATTATCTTACTTTTTGCGGCGATGTTAAACTCGACCTCAACGGTCATGTCATAAAGCTCAACAGTTATCTTTATGGTGGATCGGCAATAGGAAGCGTTATAAATCTTTGTAACTTCGACAGCAATAGCAATCTCTGTGCAACTAATTTCACCCTCCAAGACAGTAACCCAACCGCAAAGCACTATTTTTCAAAGCAGACAGACGGACTTTGGAAATGGGAACCGACTATCACCGAAGCGACCAAGGGCTATGAGCTTGTTGAAGGCGGCGTTATCACCGGCGGTAATGCAAGCGAAGGCGGTGGTATATATGCATATAGAGACCAGACGGTTACTTTAGTTGTCAATATAAACGGTGGCAACATCGTCGGTTGTCAAGCAAGCCAAGGCGGTGGAATTAATAACAATGAAGGCAATCTCACCTTAGACAGCTGTAATATCATCGGTTGCCAAGCAAGCGATGGCGGAGGTATTTATAATTACTACGGTGTGCTCACTGTAAAAAACGCAAGTGTAAAATATTGTATTGCTGCGGATGAGGGCGGCGGAATCTGTAATTGTTACGAAGCTCTCAATTTGAACGATACTGACATTATCGGTTGTGACGCATACTATGGTGGCGGTATTTTTGGCGGTAGCAGTGTTGTAACAATTGAAAATGGCTGTATAAAAGATTGCACCGCAGATGCTGACGGCGGCGGTGTTTATAATGATTTTGGCACTTTCACTATGAATGGCACAAGCATAGAAAACTGCTCTGCATCTATATATGGTGGTAATGGTGGCGGTGTTCAAAACTATGCCGGCATTTTCAATATGAACAGCACAACTATAAAAAATTGCACTGCAAAAAATAACGGTGGCGGTGTTCGCAGCTATGTTGGCACTTTCACTATGAACGGCGCAAGCATAGAAAATTGCACCGCAACCGAAAACGGTGGCGGCTTTGCAAATACTGAAGGCAACTTCAAAATGACAGGCGGTCTTATTAAAAACTGCACAGCAACAAATAATCCGAATTCAAATGCTTACATAGGTTTAGGCAGAGCAACACTGTATGCCGATGGCGGTGTAATCGACGGCACAGCAAACTTTTATGACAACATTAAACGCAGTGCTGATGCCAAGGGAACAACAGTCTTTAATGGAAAAGTGACATACAGTCGTGACATCGAAGCCGGTATTTTCTATGGCAGTCTTGAAAAAGCCGGCAACGGTGCGATCGTCGGCAACACCTACACCGTCAAATTCTTCGAGAACGACACAGACACAGAGCCGTTTGCGACAGCACTTGTTGTCGGTGACGGAACAATACTCGTGCCCCCGACAATGCCCGAAAGAGAGGGTTATACTCTTGTGTGGTACACCGAGGGTGGTGACGAATACACCTTTGACAGCGCAGTTGACAGCGACTTCTCACTTTATGCAAAGTTTGTTCAAGTGGATAGTGGCGACACCGACTCAGACCTTCCTGTATGGCTTGATATTTTGCTTTCACTGTTAAAGCTTGTGTTTAAAATCCTTGTTGACAAGGGTATATTTTAATAAATTCTAAGGAGGAATCTTAAATGAAGAAAGTATTATCATTAATTCT
>CAZDEL010000066.1:0-7132 GCA_964504475.1 uncultured Faecalibacterium sp.
CAGCCGCCCCCTCCCGACGAGACCTACCGGCATTCGTCAGGACTCTCTAACGGTTGCCACTGCGGTAAATTTAAACAAGGGGACGGGGTTTTTGTGTGGCACCACACAAAAACCCCCGTCCCCGAAACCACGCTGCGTCTTCGCCAGCCAGCCTCACTCACATTCCACCGCTTCCTCAAATGCCGCAACTATATTCTCCTGCAAATTTTCCTCCAGCTGAGAGTCCAGCATAAGTACCATAATAACATCACCCCATGACTCCACCTTAAGAGTGTCAGCTGAGGCAATTATCCACTTTTCCATATTTATGCCGTCGCTTATAGCCGCCTTAATTGACTCCACCTTTTCTGTGTCGTCTACTCTTAAAAGCACAAGGCTATAGGCTTCACCTGTGAAAGCAGGCTCAGAGTAAATTGCTTGCACAATACCCTCAGGTGAGGTTATGCCAAGATATTCCTCTAATTCATAAATGTTATTTAAGTCAACTTGTTTTGTCTCGTTGAGCATAATTTCTGTGGGAGCTTTTTCATAAATAGCGTCCATTAATTCCTCTAAAGTGCCTGTGTAAACTGCCGGCTCTTTTTGGCATGAAGCAAAGGAAAATAAAAGTATAGTGAGTATTGATAATGCAGCAATAATTTTTTTCATAATGAGCCTCCGTTTTATGTTCTTTGTCATATTTATATCACTATATTAATGCATATTTTGAAATGAAATGTTAAAACACAGTTAACACTTTAAAGAAGCTTCACCTGACTTTTTTATACGAGGCTTAAAAGCTTAATATTATTAGTATTAGAATAACAAATCAGACACCAAGACAGTGAAGTCCGTAGGTGTCTGATTGCTTTTTATTTAAGAGTTGAGCTTGAATTAACAAGCAAGGTGCTGTAAATAAACAGCACATCTTGATTAGTGAAATCAACATAATCACAAATCAGCTCAGGGGCAATATATCTTATATCAATAAGAGTTATTTTGCCATAGGAGCTTAATAATAGGGGAGTGAGACTGCTTGAAAAGGAATCACGGAAAAGCACAAGCTCTTTATCCTTTTGCCCCATGGGATTATTTATCTCCACCACAGGCACAGCACCAAAAAGGAAAAAGTCATAGGAGTCAAGGTTTTCATAATCCTTTTCATTATAGACCTTGCCCACAATATTTTTTTCAAAGTTAGTGGCGGTGCAGCCGTCTATTTCCTCATTTGTGAGATAGCTTATAGTGTCAGGCTTTAGTGGCAAAGCCGACTGACCGTAATAAACTCCGTAAAAATCACCCATGGTCTTTTTGGCGTAAGCTGTCACAGGTGCTTGACCCATTTTTTCTCTTATCTCGTTAGCGACATCCACAATATTTTCCTGGCGCCAATGAGTGTCAGTGTTATAATAATCTTCCCCTGAGAGCAGATGCCTTATTTCAATTTCACTCATATATGACAGATTTTCTTTTAGAACGCGGTAAAGCTCCTCATAATCGAGAGCAGGGTAGCCGCCACTTTCAGCGAGGAAATAATTTTTATCGGGGATAATGCTATAGTAGACCTTGCAATCGGTGTCTTTTAAGTAGGTAGTGTAAACATTGTCGATTCTTGACAGGAAGTGCTTTACACTGCCTTCGTTTATTTTAGAGTCGATTTTGCTTGCACTGTCACCATTAATATATATTCCACCGTTGTCTTTTTGTCTGTAAATATTAAAGTGGATTTGTGCCTTTAGCCGCCTTAGCTCATCTCTAAAGGGAAATTGGTCGGAAAGATAAGAAACGAAATCCTTCGAAAAGCTGCCCTTTGTGACGCTTTCCCATGATATATCGGGAAACTGCTGAAGCTTTCGTCTTTCCCAGCGTGATATATCATCAGCCTCTTTAAAGGCAAGACATAAGGAGGCTGAGCCGATGACAAGACAAAAGACAAGTATAATTGATATTAGCTTAAATTTTTTCACTGTCAAACCTCCTTAAAATCTAAAATAAAGAAATGGATTAAATGAGCCGTCAACAAGATATGCTGTGCAGGCAACTAAAATTAAGCATATAGCTATAGGCTCTAAAAGGGAGCTGATTTTAGTCTTTTCTATTTTATTTCCCAGCTTTTTAAATATGGGTGTTGCACCTATAACTGCCGCAATGAGGAGTACCCCATAGGAGCGAAGATTGTATAGGGTGTCGGCAGAGTACAAAGGAAGCTCAGAGCCAAAGAACATTATCTTTAAATCTGAAAATGCCATGGAAAATGTATCTGCATTAAAAAGGACAAAGGATATTACAACGAGAAAGACTACATAAAAATGCTGTAGGAAGGACGGCATTTTTTCAAGATGCTTTTTAAGAAAGAGCTTCTCTATTATGAGAAGTATGCCGAAATACAGACCCCAGCTCATAAATGTCCAGCCTGCGCCGTGCCAAAAGCCTGTTAAGCACCAGACAACAAGGATATTGAATATTTGTCTGAGAGGCTTTACTCTGTTGCCGCCAAGGGGAATATAAACATAGTCTCTAAACCATGAGCCAAGGGAAATATGCCATCTTCGCCAAAACTCTGTAATGCTCTTTGAAATATATGGATAGTCAAAGTTTTCGAGAAAGCGAAAGCCTAAAATTTTGCCAAGACCTATTGCCATGTCACTATAGGCTGAAAAGTCAAAGTAAATTTGAAGGGAAAAGGCTATGGCATATACCCAGGCAAAAAGCACTGACGGGTCTGCGCTGCTTCTGTAGGCGGTGCAAAGTGAGCCTAAAAGATTAGCTATGAGCACCTTTTTGCCAAGACCGAAAACAAATCGTCTTATGCCAAGAGCTACCTTTTCCATTGTATGAGTACGAGTGGACAAATCCTCAGCCACAGTGGTGTAACGAACTATAGGGCCTGCAATAAGCTGAGGGAAAAGCACAACATAGGTTGCAAGGCTTATCCAGCTTTTTTGTGCGGGAGTGTCACCTCTGTAAACATCCACCACATAGCTTAGTGCCTGGAAGGTATAAAAGCTTATGCCAATAGGCAAAGCCAATTTTAAAAGGGGAATATTTGCTCCGCTAAGGGAGTTGAGCGACCCAATAAAAAAGTCGGAATACTTAAAAACAGCAAGAAGCCCGAGGGGCACTGCTACTGAAACAAACAATATAGCCTTGCCCGCCCGGGTACTCTTTTTGTTTTCGACGAGTCGCCCTGCCACATAACAAAAGGTGATTGTAAAAAGCATAAGTATGGTGTATTTTGGCTCGCCCCACCAGTAAAACAGAAGGGAGAAGAAAAGAAGCACCACATTTTTTATCTTTTTAGGTGCTATAAAATAGCAAAGTAAAGTTACGGGCAAAAAAACATATAAAAACTCAATCGAAGAAAAAACCATAAGTCAATTAGCCTTTTGAAAGTGTTTCGCCTGAAAGCTCGCCTACAGTTGTCTTAAATGCCTCAACCATGCCGTCTGCAAGCTCAGCGTTAAGGTCTGAGGAAACCATAACAAGCATAATGAGATCGCCTGAGGAAACAACACGAAGCTTATCAGCCTCAACGCAAATCCACTTTGCAGGGTTGATGCCCTCAAACATTGCCTTTTTAATCTCCTCGGTTTTAGCTGAGTCGCTTACTCTTGCAATAACAAGTGAATAAGCCTGTGAGCCTGTCATTGGCTCTGAGCAAACAGCCTCTTTGAGACCCTCAGCTGATTCAAGACCAAGGCATGAGCTAACTGAATATTCATCAGCAAAGTCTACTACTCTGGGTGAATCAAGCATAAACTCAACGGGTTCTTTTTCGTAAAGTGCTGTTACAAGCTCTTCTATTGTACCTTCATAAGATTTTACCTCGGGTGCTTTTTGGCTGGTACAAGCAGCAAAAATACCGAGAACTACAACAAGTGCAGCTACGATTGCGATGACTTTTTTCATTGAAAAAATCCTCCTGAAAAAATAATATTTGCCCCTTGATGGGACTTGCCCGTAGTTTATACCATGACATTAATGCGAAAAATAAAACAAAGTGTAAATGCATAGTAAACTCACTTCGTTTTTAGGTTACAGTTTTGTCATATGTGACGATAAAAATTCATTTCATATGTTTAAATAGACAAAAAATCTTTGCATTTTTCTATACATATTACAATTGACATCGGTGTGTAAATATTGTATAATGATTGAGAATAGTGAGTGAGGACTCACCCAAATTAACTTTTTATTAGGAGATGTAAAGATGGATACAAGATTTGCTATTTCAAACTATCCCGATGCTCAGGCTGTTACCGAAAAGCTTGATCATCTTATCAGCCTTCCCATGCACTCAATCAAACCGGAAGTTCTTGCAAAGTATGAGGAAGAGTATTTTGAGAAAAAGTGCAAGAAGTCAAAGGCTATGATCTCCGAGGCTAAGCAGATTATCCCCGGCGGCGTTCAGCACAACCTTGCTTTTAACTATCCGTTCCCCCTTGTTTTCACAAAGGCTGACGGCGCAAAGCTCTATGATATTGACGGTAACGAGTATTATGACTTCCTTCAAGCAGGTGGCCCAACAGTTCTCGGCTCAAACCCAAAGGCTGTTCGTGATCAGGTTATTGACCTTCTTAACACATGTGGCCCATCAACAGGTCTTTTCCACGAGTTTGAGTATAAGCTCGCTAAGAAGATTTCAGATTCAGTTCCTACAGTAGATATGTTCCGTATGCTCGGTTCAGGTACTGAGGCTTGTATGGTAGCTTGCCGTGTTGCAAGACTTGCAACAAAGAAAAAGCACATCCTTAAAATGGGTGGCGCATATCACGGTTGGTCAGATCAGCTCGGTTATGGCATCCGTGTTCCCGGTTCAAAGTTCACACAGGCAAATGGTGTGCCCATTCGTCTTATGAGAGATACACAGGAGTTCTTCCCCAACGATCTTAACGACCTTGAAAAGAAGCTTAGAAGAAACCAGCTCAATGGTGGTACCGCTGCCGTATTTATTGAGCCTGTTGGTCCTGAGAGCGGTACTCGTCCTCTTGACTTTGAGTTTAATAAGGGTGTTGAGAGACTTTGCCGTAAGTATGGCGCACTGTTAATCTTTGATGAGGTTGTTACAGGCTTCCGTATTGGTATGGCAGGTGCTCAGGGCTACTATGGTGTTGAGCCTGACCTTACAATCTTCGGTAAGGTTATCGCAGGTGGCTATCCAGGTGCCGGCGGTATCGGCGGTAAGAGAGAGTATATGCAATATATGGGTGCAGGTCTTGATGCAAGCGGCATGAAGATTAAAAAGGCATTCTGTGGCGGTACTATGGCTGCTACACCTATTTCATGTGTTGCAGGTTACTATACTCTTGAGGAAATCGACAAGCAAAACGCTTGCCAGAAGGCAGGCCTTATGGGTGACAGAATCACAGCAGGTCTTAACTCAATTATCGACAAGTATAACCTTCCCTTCGTAGCATTTAACCAAGGCTCAATTTGCCACATGGAAACAGTTGGTACAATGCACTTCTCAATTGACTGGAGCAAGCCATGGCAGATTCCCGGCGTAATCAAGGAAACTGATAAGCGTAAGAAGGAAATGACACATATGGGCGCAGCTTACATGGCTGAGGGTCTTGTAACTCTTGCAGGCTCACGCCTTTACACATCAGCAGCTTATGACGAGGCAATGATCGATGACGCTCTTGCTCGTTTTGAAAGGGTATTTGCAAATATCACTGTTGTTGAATAATTAACATAAAAGTCAAGGCAGGCGATATTGTCTGCCTTGATTTGCCTAAAACCTATATATAAAAGGAGTGCAAATATGGACATTTTAGAAGCTAAAAAAATAGTTGTCGAAGCAGGCAAGCAGCTTGTTTCATCAGGACTTATTGCTCGCACATGGGGCAATGTAAGCTGTAGAGTAAGCGACACTCAGTTTGTTATCACTCCCAGCGGCAAGGCTTATGAGAGCCTTACACCGGATGATATAGTTCTCGTTAATATGGCTGACCTTTCATATGAGGGCAACATTAAGCCTTCAAGTGAAAAGGGTATTCATGCACAATGCTATCTTCACAGACCTGAGGTTGGCTTTGTTATACATACACACCAGGCAAATGCAAGTGCTGTATCAGCAATGGGCAGAGACCTTAATGGCATTAAAGGTGAGAGCAGAGACATAATCGGTGATCACATACCTGTCTCATCCTACGGCCTTCCCGGTACAGGAAAACTCCGTGAGGGAGTTATTGCAACTCTTGAGAGATCAAACTCAAATGCACTTATGCTTAAGAGCCACGGTGCAGTTTGTCTCGGCAGAGATTATGATGACGCATTTGCAATTGCAAATGAAGTTGAAAAGGTTTGCAAGGATTATATATCAAGGAGCTATGCTTCCTTTAAAAATAAGATTGCTTCCTCATTTGAGGAGATATATGATTATGTTGCCGAAACAAAGAAGAAGGCTGACAAGCCTGCTCCAAAGATGACAGCATATGACAGTGTTAAGATTGATGACGCTGTTGTACTTTATGACAAAGAGGGCAACACAGCTGCAGTGGTTGGACTTTGTCCATGTTGCGACGAACTTATCAAGGGCGACAAGTACCCATCAGAAGCAGACCTGCATAAGGCTATCTATAATAAGCGCGGTGATATCGGTGCTATTGTTCACTCACAAGAGCCTGCAATTGAGGCTGCATCAAAAATTGGCAAGACAGTAAAGCCTTTCCTTGATGACTTTGCACAAATTGTCGGTGTAACTGTAAGATGTGCTGAGTTTAACCCCAATGACACACTTAAGACAGCTAAAAAGGTAACAAAGGCACTTGGTTGCAAGACAAGAAATGCTGTTCTTCTTAAAGAGAACGGTGCAATTTGCTGCGGCCCTGATAAGGACGAGGCACTTGCTGCTGAGATGGTTATGGAAAAGAACTGTAAGGCAGGACTTTGCGGTGAGCTGTTTGGCGGCGCAAAGAGCTTAGGTACAGTTGATTGTATGCTTATGAATGTGGTTTACAGACTTAAATATTCAAAGCAAAAATAAAAAACAGTATATGATAAAAAGACAGCTCTGCGGTGGTGGAGCTGTCTTTTTTAGATGATACTGCCGAGAGGTTACGAAGTTGGGAAGTGGGTGGTGTTTGAGGTTGACATGGTGGAAGGAGTAAGAGAGTCCTGACGAATGCCGGAAGGTCTCGTCGGGAGGGGG
>CAZDEL010000067.1:0-6933 GCA_964504475.1 uncultured Faecalibacterium sp.
CAAAGTCATCGCCCGAACACAAAATCACCTGTCCCCTTTGTGTTCTCCTTCCACCACGGTAAATCAAAACTCCGCCCACTTTCCTTCCTCGTCCGTCCACCCCACTCTACCAATCTCAACCATCCGAAAAATGTATCACCCACGCAAACATTCCCTCTAAAAAGTGTAAAACAACATTGATTATTCCCTCAGTTTTGTGTACAGCACAATTGATGAAGTTAGATTCATATAATCCGCCTTTCCTCAAATTACAAATTCCCCATAAAAAATCTCCCCGGCATCGGCCGAGGAGATAATTTTTTAGTTGTAAATCTTATCAAGTGAGTTTTGAATAAATTTAAAGAAACCATCAAATATTCTCGAAACTGCGAGATAGATTTGCTCTACGAGCTTATTCCATTCCATAGTGAATAACTCCTTCCTACACAAGTAGATCTAAAATTATTTTTTTTCTGCGTCTATGTCGGGGTACTCATCGGGTGGCCATGTAGCATCATTACCGCCAAATACATACTGGAGCCATTGAACTGCACGATCTAAGAAATGAAGGAACTCTTCCCATACGATCATAAAAGCGTTGAAATCCATATGAATTTCTCCTTTCACAAAATTTAATATAAAACGGAGACCATTCCCCATTAAGTTCACGGTTATTTTACTATACAGGGCGGCTCATTGTCAATATATTTTTGAACAATTTTTAAACTTTAGTCAAAGTGCACAGATTTTAAGCGTATTTTTTATTTACTATTCTGGCTGAAATTGAGAATAGGAAAAAATAAAAATTGTCTAAATCACACAAAAGAAACTTTTAAGGCAAAGAACCATAGGCGGTAAAGTTTTAACAAACTATTAATTATATACAATACAGACCTATATAAACCTTAGTGAAAATGCCCTTTGAAAAGAAAATGAAAATATGCTATAATTGTATTCAGAAATTTATCCGGAGGTAAGAGATGAAGGAAGAATATAAGCAGGGCGACTTTTTAGTCTATGACACATATGGTATATGTGAGATTAAAAGCGTTAAAAAAATGAACTTCGCTAAGGGTACACCCATGAAAAACTATTATGTCTTAGCACCTCTTAACTCACCTAACAGTACCTTTTATTTGCCGGTGGATAATGATGAGCTTTGTCATAAGCTTAGAAACCCCCTTAGTGAAAGTGAAATTAAAAAGCTCTTAGATGAGAGTAAGGATGTCCTCATTAGCTGGATAGATAATAGACAAAACAGAAATGAAAGCTTCCACCAAATAATTAACTCAGGGATAACTCCGGAGCTGTTGGCACTTATCAGATGCCTTTACTCCAGACGGCAGGAGCTGCTCAGTCAAGGCAAAAAGCTCAGCAGTACCGATGAAGGACTTTTTTCCGGCGCTGAAAAGTTAGTTAGAGAGGAGTTTGCCTTTTCTCTTGGCATTGACGGTGATGAGGTTACAAATTATATACAGAGCTATTATGAGGCTTAGCTTCGGGTGTACCTTGCCAAAAACGAGGTACACTTTTTGTTTAATTTTTATATTGCTAAAAATTGAAGGTTTATTGTATAATATATGTGTAAAATTCAGGCTGACAATTATACTAAAGGCGCAATAAATACAATCACTTTAAAGATAAAATACATATGCTTTATTGGGCTTTAAGAGCTTCGTCAGCTTAGACAAAGGGGTGGAATTTATGAAAAAGATAATTACAATTTCAAGGCAGTTTGGCTCAGGTGGCAGAAGCATTGGAAAGCTTGTGGCTGAAAAATTAGGCTATGACTATTATGACAGCGAGCTGGTTGAAAAGGTGGCAAAGGAGACAGGCTTCGACCCTGAATATGTTGCAGATGCAGGTGAGTATGCCCCGGGAAAAAGTATGCTCTCATATGCCTTTTCCTCAGGTGTGCCTCAATCACATGCCGGTACTATGAACACAAATGATTATCTTTGGGCTGCTCAATGCAAGGTTATTCTTGAAATAGCTGAAAAGGGCAACTGTGTAATTGTAGGCAGATGTGCCGATTACATCCTTCGTCAAAGAGAGGACTGCTTTAATGTCTTTATCCATGCTGACACAAAGTATAAGGCAAAGCGCATTGTTGAGGTTTATGGTGTGACAGATAAAAGCCCTGAAAAGAGACTGGCTGAAAAGGATGCTAAAAGGAAGGTAAACTATAAATACTTCACCGGCAGAGAGTGGGGCGTAGCTGACAATTATCATCTTTGCCTTGACAGCGGCTTTTTTGGTACTGAAAAGTGTGCTGAGTTAATAGCGCAAATCGCAAAGCAATAAGCTCACTGCCTTTTTTGGGCATGACTTTATTGGTACTAAAGTAAAAAACTAAAAATCAAGGGCTTTTTCTCAAACGCTGAAAAAGCCCTTTTATTTACCTGATTTTTGAGTATGCAATGATTTTTTTAAATAGACTCCTTTACTAAAGTGTTATTTTATCAAATTTTCTATAAAAAATCACTTTCACCTATTGATATTTGACTTAAAATTTGAGATAATATACTGAATAAATATGACCGAGGGGGTTAACACATTGAGTGATAATTTAAAGCTTGCTGAGCTTTTATTTCCTGATATAACAAAGACACCCGAAGATATGGAGGCACAGTTCCCGCCAAGAAATATTAAGGAGGGTGCGAGAGTGACAAGACTTGCACCGAGTCCTACAGGCTTCCTCCACTTTGGCAATCTCTTTGCCGGCACTGTAGCTTACAGAACCGCTAAATCAACAAATGGCATTTTTTATGTGCGTGTTGAGGACACTGACCAAAAAAGAAAGGTAGAGGGTGCTGTTGAGGTTATGCTCAAGGGACTCGAGGCCTTTGGTGTTAAGGCTGATGAGGGTGTCATTGGCGAGGGTGTAGAAATAGGTGACTATGGCCCATATTATCAAAGCCAAAGAAAGCACATCTATCATGTTTTTGCAAAAAATCTTGTTGAAAAAGGGCTTGCTTATCCCTGCTTTTGCTCCGCTGAGGAGCTGGACGAAATCAGAGCCATGCAGGAAAATGAGCCACAAAAGGGCTATTGGGGCAAATATGCTAAATGCCGCAGCTTAACCTTAGAGGATATCCAAAAAAATATCAGCGAGGGAAAGTCATGGACTTTGCGTCTTAGATCCCCAGGTGATGCCTCAAATAAATGCTATATTGACGATATGATAAAGGGCAAAATCGAGATGCCCGAAAATGTACAGGATGTTGTTCTTCTTAAAAGTGACGGCATACCCACATATCACTTTGCACACGCTGTTGACGACCATCTTATGCGTACCACCCATGTGGTCAGAGGTGATGAGTGGATGTCCAGCTGTCCTATACATTTACAGCTGTTTAAGTGCCTTGGCTTTAAAGCACCTAAATATGCCCATGTTGCACCTATTATGAAGGAAGAAAACGGTGGCAAGCGTAAGCTTTCAAAGAGAAAGGACCCTGAGGCTGCTGTTACATTTTATGTTGAGCAGGGCTATCCTAAGGAAAGCGTAAATGAGTACATAATGACACTTATGAATTCTAACTTTGAGGACTGGCGTAAGGCTAATAAGACAGCTTCAATTGATGACTTCCCCTTTAATCTTAAAAAGATGAGTGTCTCAGGTGCTCTTTTTGACATGGTGAAGCTAAACGATGTGTCAAAAAATATTATCTCACTTATGGATAATGAGACTGTTTACAGGTACACTGCCGAATGGGCAAAGGAGTATGACAGTGATTTTTATGCTGTACTCACTGAAAACGAGGCTTATTCAAAGGCGATACTTAATATAGACCGTGACACACCAAAGCCCAGAAAGGATATAGCTTGCTGGAACGAGGTCAAGGATTATATTTCATATTTCTTTGACAGCCTTTTTGAAAACACCTATGAAATGACTGAAAATATTACAGCTCATATGGCAAAGGAAATTTTAGAAAGCTATATATCCGTATATAACGAAAATGACACTAAGGATGAGTGGTTCCAGAGGATGAAGGATATTTGTGAGCCCCTTGGCTACACTCCCAATGTCAAGGAGTATAAGAAAAACCCTGAGGCCTTTAAGGGTCATGTAGGTGATGTCTCCACAGTTATAAGAGTTGCTGTCACAGGCAGAAGAAACACTCCCGACCTTTACTCAATTATGTGCCTTTTAGGCAGAGAAAAGGTTATGGAAAGACTGAATGTTGCACTAAAGCATTTTAGTGCGTGAAAGGAAGTATATAATGGAAGAAGCAGTTAAAAGTTCAAATTTTATACATGACTTTATAGATGAGGACTTAAAAAACGGTGTTTACTCTCATGTGCAAACCCGTTTCCCACCTGAGCCTAATGGCTATCTTCATATTGGTCATGCTAAGGCAATACAAATAGACTTTGCCACAGCTGAGAAGTACGGCGGCATATGTAATCTGCGTCTTGACGACACCAACCCCTCAAAGGAGGATGTGGAGTATGTTGACGCTATTA
Organism: uncultured Faecalibacterium sp.; assembly: GCA_964504475.1. Classification (GTDB taxonomy): domain Bacteria; phylum Bacillota; class Clostridia; order Oscillospirales; family Acutalibacteraceae; genus UBA6857. The sequence goes on from CAZDEL010000067.1 coordinate 4,450, forward strand.
AAGAGGATATCCAATGGCTCGGCTATAAATGGGATAAGGTGCTTTACGCATCAAGCTATTTTGATTTTATTTATGAGTGTGCCATTAAGCTTATTAAAATGGGCAAGGCATATGTTTGCGACCTTACAGCAGACGAGATAAGAGAGTATAGAGGTACTCTCACTGAGCCGGGCAAAAACAGCCCCTACAGAGACAGAAGCGTAGAAGAAAACCTTGAGTTATTCCGGCGCATGACTGACGGTGAGTTCCCCGACGGAGCAAGAGTGCTCAGAGCAAAAATAGACATGGCATCACCTAATATTAATATGCGTGACCCTGTTATTTACAGAATCGCACACATTAGCCACCATCAAACAGGTGACAAGTGGTGTGTTTATCCCATGTATGATTTTGCTCATCCTATTTCAGATACACGAGAGGGTGTAACTCACTCCCTTTGCTCACTTGAGTTTGAAAATCACAGACCCCTTTATGATTGGTTCCTTCGTGAATTAGGCTTTGAAGAGCCGTCAAGACAAATTGAGTTTGCAAGACTCAACCTTAACTATTGCCTGACAAGTAAGCGTAAATGCTTACAGCTGGTAAATGAGGGTATAGTTGACGGCTGGAATGACCCGAGAATGGTAACTATCAGCGGTATGAGAAGAAGGGGATATCCTGCTCAGGCTATAAGAGACTTTATTAATAGAGTTGGTGTGTCAAAGGCATATAGCGTTGTTGACTTTGGTCTTTTAGAGGCTTGTGTCAGAGACAACCTTAACGCTAACGCTCCCAGAGCAATGGCAGTGCTTCGCCCCTTAAAGGTTATTATTGACAACTATCCGGAGAATTTAGTTGAGGAAATCGAGCTTCCCGTAAATCAGGATAAGCCTGAAATGGGCACAAGAGTTATCCGCTTCTCCAAGGAGATTTATGTGGAAAAAGAGGACTTTATGATAGAACCGCCTAAAAAATATTTCCGACTCTTCCCCGGCAATGAGGTAAGACTCAGAGGTGCATACTTTGTCAAATGCGTCGGCTACGACCTTGATGATAAGGGCGAGGTTTCAGCGGTACACTGCACCTATGACCCTGAAAGTAAGGGCGGCAACTCCCCCGATGGCAGGAAGGTAAAGGGTACCCTCCACTGGGTAAGCGCTAAAAACGCTATTGACTTTGAAGCAAGACTTTATGATAGACTGTTTAATAATCCTAACCCATCAGATGAATCACAGGGCAGCTTTAAGGATAATCTTAACCCTGATTCATTGACAATCCTTGAGGGCTGTAAGCTTGAGGATGGCATTAAAAATTTGAAGGTTGGTGATACCTTCCAGTTTATGAGACAGGGATATTTCTGCGTTGACACCTTGTCAACAGATGATAAGCTTGTCTTTAACAGGACCGTTGACCTTAAATCTTCATGGAAATAAAAGGAGACAAAAAATTATGAAAATTGCTTATCGTATTATTACCCCGATTCTTGCCCTTGGCTCAATTGCAATGGGTGTATTTCTTAAAATGTTTTACTTTGCAATCGGCGGTGCATCAGATGAAATCACAAGCATTGTTAACTTAGCTCAGCAGTTTGGTGTCAACACTAAATTTGAGTATTCTGTTTATGAGATAATTGATATGCTCATAAATATGGATAAGCCTGCTGAGGGTGCAGAGACAACCTTTGCCAGCATTGCTGAGCCGATTTTGCCACACATAATAGCCTTTGTTATTTTCTTCGTTCTTGCGCTTATTATGTTCCTTGCAGTTGGTGTTGTTTCAGCCTCCACAGGCAGCAGAAAGGCTGTTATATGGATGTCAGCAGGCGGCTTAGTGCTGTGCTTTATCTCTATTGTAATTGCAAAGTTTGCCTTTGATAAGATTATTGGCGGCGAGATTGCACTTTCCGATTTAGTCGGTCTTTTCTCAGACAGCACATGGACACAGATTTTAGCCACGGTGGTAAGTATTAGTGAGGCTAAGCTTTCCGCAGGCTTCTATGCTGTATTTGGAATGTATATTTTAGTTATCATCTGGAGTATTTTCACAAATATGCTTATTAAGACACCTATTACTGTTGAGAAAAAGCATAGAAGAAAAAAGCCAATTAAGAGACTTTCAGCTATAATTCATAAGTAAGAAAAAATGAATGAACGAGTGCCCCACGCGAGAAAAAGCGTGGGGCACGGTGGTTTGTGGGGAAAGTGAGGCTCAAGCGGCAAAACACAAAGGGGACAGGTGATTTTGTGTTCGGGTGATAACTTTGATTTTTTTACTTTGTAAATTCGACAACACTAAATCACCTGTCCCCTTTGTGTTGCGGGCGAGTTGAGAAGGAAGTCTAATTTTGATTTACCGTGGTGCAGGGTGCGAGGTGCTAACGGTGGTAAAAATCAGGAATCACTTTAAGTGGGAGGAAGGAGTCAGGCTCACTGACGAGAACGCAGCGTGGTTTCGGGGACGGGGGTTTTTGTGTGCTGCCACACAAAAACCCCCGTCCCCTTGTTT
>CAZDEL010000068.1:0-6856 GCA_964504475.1 uncultured Faecalibacterium sp.
CCTTGGGTTTGCCCATCATGCGGAACATCTAACGATGGCGGAAAGTTTTGTCAAGGCTGCGGCTCACCAAAAAGATAAGGTGTAATCAGCCATAAAACAATTAATCAACAACTGTCTAACTGTGCTCGATTTTTTCGGGCACAGTCAGATGTAATTTAGGAGGTATATATGAGCGTTTTACAAGAATATAAATGCCCCTGCTGCGGCGGAGCAATTGAATTTAACAGTGCGACACAAAAAATGAAATGCCCCTATTGCGATGCGGAATTTGAGCCGGAAGCTTTGAAAAACTATGACAATGCAGTGCAAAATGATGCCGGCAGCAATATGGAGTGGGAAACACCTGCCGGTGGTCAATGGCAACAGGGCGAAACAGACGGTTTGCTTACCTACTCATGTAAGTCATGCGGTGGCGAAATCGTAGGCGATGAAAACACCGGTGCTACATCTTGCCCATATTGCGGCAATCCCGTTGTTATGATGGGTCAATTTTCAGGTGATCTTAAGCCTGACATTATTATCCCCTTCAAGCTTGATAAAAAGGCTGCGAAGGCAGGCCTTATGAAGCATCTTTCAGGCAAGCGTTTACTGCCTAAGGTCTTTAAGGATCAAAACCATATTGACGAAATCAAGGGTGTTTATGTTCCCTTCTGGCTGTTTGACACACAGGCAAATGCCCATGTGCGCTATAAGGCAACAAGAATGAGAACATGGAGTGACAGCAATTACAAATACACAGAGACAAGCTATTACGCAGTTCAAAGAGGCGGCAATATCACATTTGAGAATGTGCCTGTTGACGGCTCAAGCAAAATGCCCGATGACTTAATGGAATCCATTGAGCCGTTTAACATTGCGGAAGCTAAGGAGTTCCAGCCGGCATATCTTGCAGGCTATCTCGCAGATAAATATGATGTCACTGCACAGCAGAGTATCCCTCATGCAAATGAGAGAATAGAAAAGTCCACTCAAGAGGCTTTTGCAAAGACTGTTACAGGCTATAACTCAGTTATCCCTGAGAGCACAAATATTAATCTTTACGGTGGCAGAGCAAGATATGCCCTTTATCCCGTTTGGATTTTAAACACAACATGGAAAGATAAAAAATACACCTTTGCAATGAACGGACAAACAGGAAAATTTATTGGTGATCTTCCTGTGGACAATGCTGCGGCAACTAAGCTCACTGTTGCCTTATCGGCAGCCTTTAGCGTTGGTGCATATGCTATTGTTTTCCTGCTGCATATGCTTGGAATACTGTAAAGGAGGATTTTTATAATGAAAAAAGTTGTTACACTTACCTTAGTTTTATTTATATGCCTTGTGTCCGTTGTGCCGGCTCTCGGTGCAAATGGTTTTGCAGAGGAATATTACAGAGTTGTTGACAAGCCCCTTATCCTTGACAACACAGACAGAGAGACATTGTTAGCTAAGCTTGATGAAATCAGCGTTCGTCAAAGCTTAGAGGTTGTTGTCATGATAACTAAATCCTTAGACGGTGAAGAAATCGCAACATATGCCGACGACGCTTATGATGAGCGCTCCTATGGCTATGGCGAAAATCAAGACGGTGTTATGCTCCTTATTGATATGGAGACAAGAAGCTGGTATATCAGCACCCACGGCTATGGTATCACAGCCTTTACAGATGCGGGAATTAAGCATATTGGTGATGAAATGAAGCCCTATTTATCAAGTGAAGACTATATAGGTGCTTGCAATGTCTATGCCGATAAATGTGACGAGCTTATAACCATGGCAAGAAACGGTGAGCCTTTTGATTCAAGTGATTTGCCTGACGAGCCTCTTTCAATTGTGTGGATTCCAATTTCAATTGCAATAGGTATTGCGGCTGCTCTTATTGTAGTAAAGGGCATGAAAAGCAACTTGAAAACAGTTAGAAAGAAAAAGGAAGCAAACACATATGTAAAAAATGGCAGCATGGTTGTCACTGAAAATTACGATTCCTTCCTTTATAGCCAGGTCACAAAGACACAGGTTCAAAAGCAAAACAATTCTTCCAGCAGCACACACACTTCATCCTCAGGTACCACCCACGGTGGCGGCGGCGGAAGCTTCTGATTAGGAGGAAAGGCTTATGGGAATTTTTGACAAGCTAAAAAACACTGCAAGCGGTGCAGTCAGCAGCTCAATTTCCGGCGTGTCACGACAAATAAGTGATGGAGTTCGTCAAGGGGTACAAGGAAGTATCAACAATGCTGTCAGTGGCATTAGCACCCAAAAGGAGACATTTGTCTTTTCCGCATTGCCGGAAAGCCTCGCTCAAATGCAAGCACTGCCCGAAGCGAGCCTTGACACTCCCTTTAAGACTGCTGCTTTGGCGGTACTCGCACTGTGTGCCTACTCTGCAGACAGAGCTATCGGAACTGAAATGCTCAACTGGCTTAGAGGTCCTCGCCCCATGAACGGTCAAGATATTTCCTTTTTAAATGACCGTTTCCGTGACGGAAAAACCTATCTTCCCTTTACATATTTTTCCGGCTCAACTCCGGATAACGGGTACACCCCAAGTAAGCCCTATACTATCACTATCCAAAGCAATCACACCTCAGGTGCTGAGGCAGGCTATATGAAGCTGTTTATCCCCTGCGGCGGTGCTGACGACCCAAGACCTATTAAGCTGCGTCAGCGTGGCAGTGATGGCAAGTGGTTTTTGTGGGAGCAATATCTCCTTACAGGGGTACGCACACCAAAGGAAGATGACCCGTGGGCGTGATAAGATGAATAAAATATTTAAGGTGGCGAGTATTTTGGCAATATTATCAATGCTTGCGAGCTTCTTTGGCTGCATAAGCAAGCCTAAATATACCGCCAAGGATATTGAAGTGCTATCCATTTCATGCGGTCACATGGATTTAAGTAAAAGCTATTCTTTCAGCATTTCCCTAAAGGACGGCAAGTGGATTTTTTATGGTGATTGTGTCGCTGTTGACGGCAAGACTAAAATAAAGATACAAGCGCCCATTGAAAGTGAAGACGCAGAAAAATTGCTTAACGAAGCGGAAAAAAGCGGTTTTATCACTTGTGTGCAAAAATATAAAAAGCCCTTGTTTAAGCCGGAGGTTGCCGACGAAACTGTTTATTCATCACTTATAACCTTTTATGATGGCAACACGGTATCCGCTCCCATTCTTGGAAGCAGGGAAATAGAAAACAGCTTTTACTCTCTTGCCGAAAAATACGGCACAAAATTATAACTAAATTTTAAGGAGGAACAATCAATGAAAAAGTTAATGAGAAAAACTTTATGCTCATTGCTCGTTGTGCTAATGTGCTTTACGAGTGTAGCCATTGGCGGCTTTAGTGCATCTGCTAAGGTTCATAATGGAACGACTTATATCACTAAAAGTGATTTAGAGTCAGGTTATATTGAGCTTGGATCATATCCGCAGACACTGGTTACAGATGAAACTACTCTCAACGCTCTTGGTAAAAAATTACCTACACTTACCGAGTGGTATAATTCAAGCTATGGCTATTATTGTGGCACAGGCAGTTATACATCAATGAAAAAGTCAGATTATATGCTTTTCTGGGATACAGAATATAATAACGAAAAATATAGGTGCGTATCTTTAAGCTATAGACCAGCAAATACTTTTGATGAATCATCAGCCGAAAATTCATTTCAAGACGATAACGGCTATACCGAAGGAATATATTGGTTTAAGTTTGAGCCGTTAAAGTGGCGTGTATTGGATAAAGAGACAGGCTACATTATGTGTGAAAGTATTATTGACTCACAGCCCTTTAATAACACTCTTTATCAAAAAGAAGGCAATACTTACAGCTTTTACAATGATTCTTCATGTAAATACGCTGCAAATGACTACGCCGTAAGCTCCATCAGGGCATGGCTCAATAATAATTTTTACAACACAGCTTTTTCAGCTGAGGATAAAACCGCCATTGCCACAAGCAAGCTCGGTGACTTCAACGATAATTACACTGATAATGGTTTATACGAAGACGGTGGATATTTATACGATAAGATTTCCTTGTTAAGCTCCAATGAGGCACTTAATAAATACGGCTTTATCGGCGACTATCAAAAATCAGACCCGGCAAAGATTGCACAGGGCACTGACTATGCTAAAAGTCAGGGGCTTTGGGTAAGACCCGACAATGATAAACATCTGGATGAATATGCAGGAAATTCCGATTGGCTTCTTCGCAGCACTCATAGGCAGTCTACACAAACCCAGTGCGAAATAGTTAGTGATTATGGTGGCGTTTCGGGGGCTATTGACTGGAGTATGATGTACAGCTACGAAACTTACTACGGTATCCGTCCAGTTTTAACACTTAACTTGCATACTCACGATTACACCTACAGAGAAATAATAACAAGACCTGCATCTCATCTTAACTTTGGTAACAAAACTAGTTATTGTGTTTGTGGTGCAACCATACCGGGTCGAGTTCCAAAAACAACAGAGCATACATTCAATACTGTCGTTGACTCGACTCCTGCCACTTGCACACAAGACGGTTCAATCACCTACTCCTGTGCTTGCAAGGAAACTAAAACCGAAATAGTTAAAGCAACAGGTCACAACTTCAATGGTTCAGTTTGCACCACTTGCGGCTATAACAGAGCTAATGACTGCTCATGTAATTGCCATAAGTCCGGCATTGCTCACTTCTTCTTTGTCATTGTTAACTTCTTTGAAAAGCTCTTTGGCAACAACAAGATTTGCGCCTGCGGTGTAGCACACTAATAAGATTTAACCTGAGTTACTTTTACTTTTGGTACGGGAAAGGCTTCGGCAGAGTACCAAAAAAAGTGTAAAGAATAAACTAAGTGGTGAATAAAGTAAAAATCTCCGTAAAGCTGAAAAATAAGGCTTTACGGAGATTTTGTTATTGCATGGTATATAGTACCAAAAAAGCTATAGCTTAATCATTTAGTCAAAATAAATGTTGTTATGCTTCGTGGTGAAAGAACACATTGATTATTTGTAAACTCAGGTGATATCTTTTCACAGTTATGATTTTCATTTGTCATATAAGCTTCAATTTGAGTGTAGCTGTCCTTTAGCTTAATCGTCTTTTCTTTGTCTGCGTTATTGACAATGACTAAAACTATTTCTTTGCCGTCAGAAAAAGCAACCTTTTCAAGGTCTTTTTGATAGCCTAAGGCATCATTTAGCTCAACTCTAACCATTCCCGACTTAATAAATGATGTGAATTGCTTATATGCATAGGCTCTGTTGTAATATCCTATATTGTTTCCCTCGGCATAAATTAGGCCGTCACTTTGCAATGCTGTCCAAGTTGACCAGGCAGTGGCATTAAGCAAGGTTAAATCCTCAACTAAAACATTTGCCATATGCAAACCGCTATCTATAGAGTTCACATCAATTGTCATAGGCAATTCGCACCATTCGCTCATTTCAAACCTCTTATTGGGATAAAGGCTGCTAAACACTTGACCAAATAGCTCCTTTTGGATTTTGCTGCCATCAAGCCAATATGAGTGACCGCTAAAGGTGTCGCAATAGTCATTCAAGGTCTTATTGCCAAAAAATTTAAAGAGATAGTCCATATATTTATATGAGAGCTGACCGCTTTCCGGACCACTTAAAGCATAAGGTGTGTTTCGCTCTTTCATATTTTCGGCAAAAAGCGTAAGCAACTCAGTTGCTTCATCAGCGGAATAATGACAACCCTCTTGAATCACATTGTCACCGCCCCATTGCCATTGAGGTTCATTTATAGGTGAGATATATTTAACAGGATAGCCTTGCTCCACAAACCAATCGGCTATAGTCAACAGATAATCAACAAAAGCTTGATAGTTTTCTTTTGGCAAATTTGAGCCGTATTCTTCATAACTACCGCTTGCGTGTCCGTTTGCCGTCATTGAAAAATGGGGGCTGTTACAAAACAGTATAACCTCTTTTGCACCATACTTAATCGCATAGTCAAGGACTCGTCTTGCATTGGCATCACGAGTAAAGTCGTAAACATATTCTCCGCTTTCCTCATCATAAACATAAAAGCTTTCAGTTTTTCTTATTGGGTCAGTGAGTCGGCTTTCGGGGTTTTCCCACTCTCCACCGCCAATATTATAGCGGACAATATCTAAGCCTAAGCCTTCCTCATCACTATACAAGGCTTTTGCAATATTTTGTGCAAGCTCATCATTGTCAATGACACCTGCCCACCAACAAGTGCTCGCACCAAAGGCTTCAAAGGTTTGATATTGGATAGACTCATTTATGTCAAGAGTCTGCACGGCGTTATAGTCAAAGATATAACCGAGGCATGTTTGGAGTAGAATGAGAATGGTTGATATGAATTTGGTAAAAATGTTTGTCATGATGATCACCTGCCGGTATGATGTAATGGTAGTCCTGGAATTTTATGGGGAGTGTGGGAATATTATAGCATATTTTGGATAATAATTCATCAACTAATAATGAACGACAAAAACACCGTACATTTCTGCAAGGTGTCAGTATATCGTATGATTTTCATGTTTGTGGTCCACTTGCACTATAACCTGACACAAAATCTGTCGCGGTGATGAACCTGAAAATAAGATATCTTCTGTCATCACTTTTCCAGATGCATTTGCTGAAGCTGTGGTCAAATATAAAACTTCATCATCTTCCGCAAATAATGGTAAATTCCACCGCAACTTCCACTGTGGAACTTACTTTGGACATTAACTTAGTTTCAAGCATAATCATACTTTTCCCTTGGAAGGATTGTAATTATTAAACTTTCATGATATAATACATTTGTCCATTTATAATCAATCGACAACTTTAATTGGCTCTATGTCAATAGTTGGGGTAAAATCCCTAAAATGAATTTATCAAGCAAG
>CAZDEL010000069.1:0-6597 GCA_964504475.1 uncultured Faecalibacterium sp.
TCAAAAAGTACGCAACACAAAGGGGACAGGTGATTTTCTGTTGTCGAATTTACCAAACGGAAAAATCGAAGTCATCGCCCGAACACAAAATCACCTGTCCCCTTTGTGTTCAGTCCAGTGTGCCCCTTTTACTTCTTCACTCTTCACTCTTAACTATTAACTATTTAACCCCTCTCCACCAAAGGTGTCACAAGAATGATTTTTTTTAAAACATTTTTGTGACATCTTGTTTTTTCTTAAATTTAATGTTAAAATTTTATTAAGCCAAATTGGCTAATAATAAAATTGGAGGTAAACCAATATGAAAATGTGTAAGAAAATATTATGCTCGTTGCTCGTTATCATAATGTGTTTAACAGCAGCGCCCCTTGATGGTTTAGCTGATTTGAAATTACCAAATTGGTTTTCATCAAAGGCTGAGGCTGCGAGCATAGGAACCTATTGCTCAACGGCTGCCGTTGAGTATGCGAGAAAATATGCACTCAGCTATAACAAAGAGTGGTATTTCTATGTCAATGGCGGTGATTGTGCAAACTTCGTTTCACAAAGCTTGTTTGTTGCAGGTGTGCCAATGACATCAAGATGGCATAGCTACGATTGCAACTCGACAGCTTATGTTATGAGTAACTCATACACATGGATAAGAGCTCATGAATTAATGGAGTATCTTGTATCCATCGGTGGTGTGAGAATTAACAATCCTTCACCTTCAGATTTCTCATTAGGTGATGCTGTCTTCTATGACTGGAACAGTAATGGTGGAATGGATCACTCAGCTATTGTTACAAAAATCGACGGTGGCGTACCAAAGGTATCATGCCACTCAACACCGGAAATGCAAAGTAAGCTTGACGCACATTGGACCTTAGGTAAGAATAAGTCATGTGCTGTCCTTATTAAGCTTGGCGGTAAGACCTGTGTTAACAATAACGCACCTGATTATGATATTTATAAGCTTAATACCAGTACCGGTCTTTATTCAAGCCCCGGCTCAGGTTTTCTTGCTTCTGTTTCTTCAAGACACACTGTCAGAGTTACAGAAAAGACCAATATAGGCGGCAAGACCTGGGGTAAGTTTAACTACAAGGGCACTTGGGGCTGGATAGATTTGTCTAAGGGTACATATAAGGGTCACTTTGACAGAATCCAGGTAGACCATCTCTTTGGTGGCTGGTATGTAGTAAAGCAGGCAACCTGCGTTGAAGACGGACTTGAAAGGCGTGATTGCAGTCGCTGCGGTTATCAGCAGGAAAGACCTATTAAAGGTGGCGGTCATGTTTCCAGAGGTCCTGCTACATGTACTACTGCCGAGGTTTGTAAGGCTTGCGGTATCACTATGACACCTGCCTTAGGTCACAGCTTTACTGATTGGGTACTCAAGACAGCACCTAACTGTACACAAAAGGCTGTTTATGAGCGCACTTGTATTCGTGGTGACAGAACTGAAACTAAAATAGGCGACTATGGCAACCATAATTATATGGCAAATGTAACACCGCCTAATTGTACAACAAGCGGTGGCTCAACAATGAAGTGTACCTATTGCGGTGACTCATATATTGAGGATAGCGGCAATGTATGGAGTGGTTGGACAACTGAAAGATATGAGGGACTCCTCTCCGACCCATCACTTTATGAAGCTAAGACTCAATATAGATATATTGATAAGCAAACACAAAACATTAATGGTACAACAAACAGCAACTATACTATTAGTGGCTGGGCTCAGCAATCTAAAAACGAATATTGGAGCGACTACGGTGGATGGAGTGATTGGCAGGATAGCCCAATTTCTTCAAGTGAGTCAAGACAGGTTGACACTCGCACAGTGGGCGAAGTAACATATAAGACAGTATATCACTACTGGAGATATGCATCATCTAAGTACAACACCTCCGGATTAAGCTATAAGTATCAAGCTTCCGGCACAAGCTATTTTACATATACATCTGATACAGAGTTCCCGTATAAAAGCGAGAGTCAAACTAATGGTGTAGCAGGTTATGGACATCCTCTTGGTTCAACATGGTTCTTAGTATGGCAATCAAATCCATTTACCACACAAGAGGTTGCATCAAACACCGAAAGAACACAATATAGATATCGTGATCGTCATAAGCTCTATAATTATGTTTTCTATAGATGGCCTGCATGGACTGATAATTGGCAGGATACTCCTGTTAGTGCAACTGAAAACAGACAGGTTCAAACACGCACAGTCTATCGCTATAAGTTAGCGGCTCTTGGTCATGACTTTGGCTCACCTGAGGTAAAACAGCCCGGTTGCTTAGACAAGGGTTATACTCAAAGAGTTTGTAACCGCTGCTCCTTCGCATACAAATATGACTATACAAATGCTTTAGGTCATGATTGGTGCGATTGGTACACAGTAATCGAAGCTGCTCCCGGACAAGCCGGTGTTGAAAGACGAGATTGTCGTCGTTGCGGCATATATGAGACAAGAGGTCACAACCTTCAGGCAACAGTTATAGCGCCTACATGTACAGAGCAGGGTTATACAATTTATAAGTGCGCTGATGATGGCTGCACAGTTGAGTATAAGACTGAGTATACTAATGCTTTAGGACATGACCTTAGATATGATGCTCCCGAGGTTACAAAGTATCCAACCTGCACTGAGGCCGGCGAAGAAAAAATCACTTGCACACGCTGCAACTATTATGAAACAAAGCCTATAGACCCATTAGGTCATGATTATGACAGAAACAATGATGGCAAGGTTGACGCAGATGACGCAGTGAAAACTGTTGCTGCAACTTGCCTTAAGGATGGCTATAGATATTTTGAGTGCGAAAATGCAAGTGAGCACAATTACACTGAGACTATAGAGGCAACAGGCCACAATATGTCAAAGTGGAACGAAGTAGTACCTGAAACCTGTGGTGATGAGGGCTACAAGTGGAGAGAATGTCAAAATGAATATTGCGACATTAGTGTTGAAGTTCGTGAAACAACTAAACGATATTATGAAGAAAAGGACAACTGGTTCCTTTCACATAAATATGGTGAGCTTATTATACACGACCCTGAATGCTTAGAGGACGGATATTCAACACAGACCTGTGAAATTTGTGACAACACAATTATGTATATAGGCGAAAAGGCTTTAGGTCATGACTGGGGTGAATGGTACACAGTATCAGAGGCAACCTGCACAGAGGAAGGTATCACAAGACGCCAGTGTAACCGTTGCAAAATTTTAGAAGATGAAGTAAGCCCAATGTTAGGTCATGATGACGAAAGCGAAGATGTTTATGCTACTTGCATTAACGCTTCCTACACAAAGGTAACCTGTAAGCGCTGCCACAGAGTTGAGACAACAGCCTCAGGTGATATTGACCCAAATGCACATGATATGGGCGAGTGGTACTTAGAGAAGGCTGCAACCTGCACAGAGGTCGGCTATAACAGGAGAGATTGTCAAAGAAATTGCGGCTACTTTGAAAGAGAGCCAATTTCCATAAACGGTCATGATTATAAGGAAACCTCAAGAACTGAGCCAACCTGTACACAGGACGGCAAGATAATAAACGAGTGTCAAAATGACAATTGTGATTCTCAAATCGTAGAGACAATTAATAAGCATGGTCATAAGTTCTCAACAACAATTGTTGACCCAACCTGCACAGAAAAGGGCTATACCCTTTATGAGTGTCAGAGAGAAAATTGTAACTACTCAGAAAAGCGTGAAGAAACACCTGCTTTAGGTCACGATATGGGTCAATGGACAGTTAAGACAAAGCCAACAGCAACAACTCAGGGTGTAGAAAGACGAGACTGCTCACGAGGCGATTACTTTGAGGAAAGACCTATACCTGTACTTGAAAAGCTTGTTGCAACCTTTGTCGCTGACGGTGTAGTAGTATCTAAGGTTGAGTTCTATGCCGGTGATACAAAGCTTTCCTATGAGCCTGATGTACCGGAGAAGGATAGATATACAGGTGTATGGGAGAACTACACTCTTGGTGATAGTGACATAACTATTAATGCAAAGTATACTCTTATTCCACCTGATGGACTCTCTGAAATTGAGACAGAAAAGCAAGCAACACCTAACGAAGAAACTCGTGATGTTACAATTAAGCTTACAGCATCCTCAGATGCAAAGACAGTTGTCTCAGAGACCACAGAGAAGACACCTCTTGATATAATCCTTGTTGTTGACCGTTCAGGTAGTATGGCCGGCGATAAGAATAAAAAATTAGTAGACTCTATGAATGCCATAAGTGACCTCATTTATGAGGAAGCAAAAATGAATAATGTGGATCATAGACTTGCTATTGTCGGCTTCGCAATGGGCGCACGCTTCAATGAAGAATTCCCTAAATATGAAAACACAGAGGTTTTAACAACAGGCGGTGCTCCCGTACAATATAGTGATGAGGCATCAGAGAAGCTTAATAATGCATATAAAAATGCGCTGGTATCCGTAAATAAAAACGGTGTAAAAAATGATGTAATAACAAAGGCAATCAGCACTGTTGAAAATGTAACACCTTCCGGTGCAACAGCCGCTAACCTTGGTCTTACAATGGCTGCAAATATCTTTGCACAAAACAGCATTGAGGGCACAAACAGAAACAGAATAGTTATATTCATGACTGACGGTGAGCCTACATCATGGAGTGAATTTGATGTAAGCGGTGTAGCTAACCCTGCAATTAAGCAAGCAAATCAGCTTAAGAGTGCCGGCAACTTTAACGGCTGTAACGCAACTATTTACAGTGTTGGTATTACTTGCGGCACATCTGACAACAAAAAATTCTTAAATGCTGTATCATCAAATTATGATTATGTTGAGTCAATGAGCAGTAAGCTTTCTACCGATACTAACGACTACTTCTTCTATTCAGATAATGTTGCCGATTTAGAGAATATGTTTACTGAAATTGTCACAAGAAGTATGATCAACACAACAGACTTTAAGGATATTACCTTAGTTGACACAATTTCAAAGAGCTTCACAATGACCACTCAGCAGGAAGCTGCTCTCAGAGAGAGTGTTATAGCCGATTACGGTGTTGACAACTCAAATATCTCTGTTGTAAGAAACGCTGACGGTACAACAACTATTAAGATAAGCAATATTGACCCGAAGCCTGTAACAGGCGCAGATGGCAAGGTTAAATATGTTGCCGAGGTTTCATTTACAGTTTCAGCTAACGCCAATGCACTCGTTGCCGGTACCTATGAAACAAACACAGAGGATGCCGGAATAATCATGGGTGACGCAAAAACTTATGAAAAGCTCTTTGAAAAGCAAAGCGCTACCTTTAATGAGGATAAGGGCGCAGCGATTTTCAAAATCAATGACAAGGTTTACCAGATAACATCTGTTGAGATTGGTGGTACTGTTGTACCGCCCGACTATAGGATAGAATCCGGTTACTCATTTAGTAAGTGGGATGTTCCTGAAGATTATGTGCTTAACGGCGGCAGTGTTGAGTTTAATGCAACACTTGATAAGACTTACACAGTTAAGTGGATAATAGACGGCAAAGTTAAGACTGACACATATTATGAGGGCGACATCATTTATGCACCTGAGGTAACAAAAAATGCTGACGGTGTAAGCTTCACAGGCTGGAATATTGATGTACCGGTCACAATGCCCGGCAGAGACCTTGAGTTTACTGCTTGTTACGCAGTACACACCCATGCATATAACACTGTTGTGAGCAAAAAAGAAACCTGCACAGAGGACGGCTTATTAACTCACACCTGCTCATGTGGCGACAGCTATACTGAGAAGGTACCAAACCTTGGCGGTGAGCATGAGTGGTTAGCTATCACAGGTGCAGCAGCTCTTGACAACCTTTCACTTGAGGAGTTTAGATGTAACAAGTGTAACGCATACATGAGTAAATCCTTAGTTTATGAGGTTCAATCAGCTAAGAAGAACTACAAGGGCGAAGGCAAGAGTGAAACAATTTATGATCTGTCAATGTATAACGCAACAGGTGAGATGATTCAGCCGGGTACAAAGGTTAAAATCACTATGCCTGTTCCTGAAGGAATGGAAAATGCAAAATGGATAAAGGTTTACCGCATTGACGAGAACGGCAAGAGGATTGAGCTTGAGTCCACTTATAGTGCACAGCACAAGACAATTACATTTGTAACAGATCACTTCTGTATGTTTGCATTTGTTTGTGGCTTTGCTTGCGAGAACGGAATTGATCATTCTGACGCAAATGGTGACAGCATATGTGACGATTGCATGAAGAGCTTTAGATGCTCATGGTGTGACAGATATGAAAAAGAAAAGGACACACCGTTTATAGGATGGATAATTACGGTTATACATTACTTCATACATTTGGCTAATACGATAAGTATAAAGACCTGATGTGGGAAGGGAAAAAATAAGAAATAAGAAAAA
Organism: uncultured Faecalibacterium sp.; assembly: GCA_964504475.1. Lineage (GTDB taxonomy): Bacteria > Bacillota > Clostridia > Oscillospirales > Acutalibacteraceae > UBA6857. The sequence goes on from CAZDEL010000069.1 coordinate 6,404, forward strand.
AGCACGCTGCGGCGTGCTTTTTTCGGTTAAAGGTGAGAGGGGTTGGTTGAAGGAGGGAGAGGTGGAGGGCGAATGAGGGAAGTGGGTGGAGTTTGGGGTTGATGGGGTGGAAGGCGTGAGAGAGTTCTGACGAAGACGGAAAGTAGGTGGAGGGAGGGGGCGGCTGTGCAAAAATTCCATTCAGGAATGGAATT
>CAZDEL010000070.1:0-6452 GCA_964504475.1 uncultured Faecalibacterium sp.
GTCAACTACCCCACCTATAAATATCAATTCATGGCTGACACTGACACCACCATCAATTATAAAGACGGTGCCACTCATGTGGGCAACATAACTGATGATGCTAACATGGTCAAGGCTTATGGTCAAACTCTCACTAACTATCCTGTTGATGCTACAAAGACAGGTCATGAGTTCTTAGGCTTCTTTACAGTGCCACAGCCTACCACAGGCAATGCGTCTGCAAATACCCTCAGAGCACAATTCCAAAACCCTATTTCTTCGGCAGAGTACAATAGACTCACCGATGAAATGAAGGCTAACTATTATGATGCAGGTACTAAGTGGGATCCTACTGCTAACCCTGACCTTTTAACTTGCACAGGCAACTCAACCTATTATGCATGGTTTGTTGCTAAGGATATAAGCGTTAAGTTCTTCTCCATCACAGGTGCATATATTAAGGAAGTAACAACTAAGTATGGTACAATGGGTACAGAGATCACTTTCCCGGTAGTGAATGTGGACTTCCCTGAGTCATATGAGAGCGGACCGTTTAAGTATAGCAACTTTAGCGGTAAGTGGTTAGACAGCAACGGCGACAAGATTGATGCTAACACTATCTTCACTAAGGACGCATATATCCTTACACCGGAATATAACAGTGTTACTTATGATAATTCATATAATGTTACATTCTTTAGCGGTAGTGGCAGCAACACAATTCCTAACTTCTCTAAGCAATATCAATATAGAGAGGATATAGCTGCTCCCACCGGAAACTATGCTGTAACAATTGCATCAACTGCTCAATATGATTTTGAGTGGATTGGCTGGACAACACTTGAGCCAACAGGTACAGATAAGAGACATATCTTAAAGGAAGACTCAGATACTACTCTTGACGGTAATATCCCTGTAGCTATTACTAAAGACTTTGTAGTTAGACGCGATGTTAACTATTATCCTGTTTATAGAGCAAAGACAAGAAGCTATGATGTAGAATTTGTATATGTAGATAGCACAGCTAATGTTGCTTTTAAAACCGTTAAATTTAAGTACGGTGATTCTATTGTGGTTCCCGACGGTGTTCCTAATGTTTATGCAACTGAAGGTAAAGAGTATAAATTATTAGGTTGGGCTAAGGATAGCCAAAATAATGACATTGTAACAATGGCATATGAAAAGTGCCAAGGTGCATGTACATATTATGCAAAACATGACAGTGGTACATTTAAGCCCTACACCATCACCTTTGTTGGTAAGGACGAAGACAACGCAGATAAAACTGTAAGCGTTGAAGTTAACCATGGTGATAATATTCCTGCTGCAACAGTTGATGCTCTCACATCAGCTACAGAGTATGACGATGGCACAAGCCTTTTGACATTTATGGGTCTTTGGTCATATAATGGAAGAAGCTACACTTTGGATGAGCTTAAAGAGTTTTCACCTGTAAGCCATGTTACCTTTGAGGCAGTTTATGGCAATGCAAAGCCATTCCACAAGGTGACATATATTGACGGCAGCCACAATGCAACATATAGAGTCGCTGAGGGCAAGGTTATCCCTGAGTGGACAGTAACCACAACAGACGCTGAGGGCGTTGAAACAACTGAGCCATATGTTCCGGCAAAGGACAACACCGAGGCCGGTAAGTATGTATTTATCGGTTGGGGTACTGAGCAGCAGACAGAGGAGCAAATTGCAGCAGGTACAATTGCCGGCACAAAGTATGAGGCAAATAAGTCAACTATCACCGCTGACACTCGCCTTTATGCACAGTTCCAGTTTACAGAGTTTACATATACAATTAAGTTTGTAAACTATGATGATACAGTCCTTGCAGAAAAAAATGATTTCCACTTTGGTGACTCATTAGAGACAATCTTAGCTGAGGCAGTAAGCAAGGCAACAAAGCCATCAGACGAGACCTATAGTTATCAATTCATCGGTTGGGATAAGAAGGTGCCCGCTATTTGCGAAGGTGGCGAAGACGGTAGCATAACAACCTATAAGGCACAGTATAGAGAAAGATATATTTACTATAATGTGTACTGGTTTAACACCGACGCTCAAGGCAATACTGTTAATCCTGATGGTACTCCTGCCGCAGCAGGCGAAGCCGTTAAGGAAATCGAAAAAGGCTCAACATATATTTATAATGATAAGATCCACACCCCAAGTGCAGACTTCGAGGCTCCGGCAGCTGATGGAGATACAGCATATGTACTCAAGGGCTGGAAATATCAAGACAATAACGGCGAGTGGAAGACATTTGCTCGTAATCTTAGAATAGACAACACTATTATTGCTGACCTTGGCGACCTCGGTAAGGGCGTTAAGATGTATGCAGTCTATGGTGAGGCAACAAGACAGTATACTGTTACTGTTAAGCCTGATGTGAATGACAGCACAAAGGATTACAAAATCACAGTTAATGCAGGTGACACAATTGCAAACCTTGTAAGTGACCCCGCAGATGGATATATTAATGAAACTAAACACAATGAGTTTGTCGGTTGGTTCACCGGTGATGGTGAGGGCACAGCATTTGATGTTGAGACTGAAACTATCACAAGTAATATCACAATTTGGGCTAAGTTTAGTGAGTCAGAGCATAGCCGCACTCTTAGTGAGGTTGTGGAAGCTCCAACATATCCTATGGCAGGCTACACAGACTTTGACGGTACAGATGTTCCTGAAAAAACCGGTAAAGGTGAGAGAGTTTATTGGTGTGCATGTAATAAGAAAGACACAAGAAAAACTGTGGAAATCCCTGCTTTGACAGATAGTGTTGATCCAACAGCAACAACCTATGTTGGTACAACAAACTGGAGCGATATCCCAAGTGCATACATTGCTGATACAGTTTATGCAAGCCCCAACACTGACCTTATTATCACAACAGGTGATAAGGGCGATGTTAACCCAGAGTTTAACCCTGACGGCACAGGTATAGGTGTACAGGAGATTAAGCTTGCAATAGTTGATACAGCTACAACTGATATAGCCGATTCTACAGCAATTATTACAGCTATCATGAGTGGCGATATCACCCTTGATACTGTTTACAATTGGACTGAGATTCAAAAGAGTCTTATTGCAAACTATGGCGGTTGGGCTAAAGTGCCTGAAAGATATAAGAACTATAACGCTAACTATAGCGCAAAGCTTGATAGCTTTGATCTCGAAAATGGCAAAACTTATATCGCTGTTTATATGATCACAGATAAGGCAAACAACTCCTCATATGCTATGACAGGTAAGTTCTATTATGATGATGTTGCTCCTGTTATAACAGTTACAGGCGCAGCTAACGCAAATAATGACACATATTGTGGTCAGGCTGCTCTCGCAGTTTCAGAGGTTTGCACTGTTACTGATAACGGTATTGAGTTATCAAAGCAGGAAAATGGTTTCTATTATGTAACAACAGCCGGTCAGCACAGAATCGTTGCAACTGACTCATCAGGCAACAAGACAACTATTTACTTTAATGTAAATGCAGACCACGAGTATGCAAGCTATACTCAAAACCCAACTTGTACCGAAGCAGGTCACACATCACAAAAGTGTGTAAACTGCGGCATTGAGACTGCTCAGACACCTATCGCAGCACTCGGTCACCAAGAAGATGACAGAAGTATAGCAGCAACCTGTACAGAAAACGGTAAAAAGATAATCGTTTGCTCAAGATGTGGCGAGACACTCGTTGACCAAGAGTTTATCCTTGATACAGAGGGTAACGTGACAGAGACACCTGTAGATCCTGCATTGGGTCACGACCTTGACGAGGGCACTGTCATTAAGGCAGCAACTTGCGTTTCAGAGGGTACATTATCTAAGAGCTGTAAGCGTTGCGATTACACTACCACTGAGACAATTGAAATAGACACAGATGCTCACAGCTTTGGCGTTGAGTATGTAATCAAGGCAAGCTGCACAGAAAAAGGCTCAAGAAGACACCGTTGCCGTTATTGCTTCATGATTGAGGAAATAGCTGAAATCCCTGCAACAGGTCACACTAAGGATGACAAATATACTGTTGTAGAAGAAGCAACTTGCACAGCTAAAGGTCTTGAAGTAATATTCTGTTCTGTATGCGGTCAAAGATATAAGGACACACAAGGCAATGAAATCACTAATGAGATTCCAATGAAGGATCACTTCTGGATTCTCGATGAAGAAAATTGCAAAGACCCAACAACAACTGAAAAGGGCTATGTAGCATTAAAGTGTGAAAATTGTGGCGCTCCAAAGGGCTACGAGACCGATATGCTGAATGAATACACTGTTACATTTATGCCTGAAATCGGTGAGACAGCAATTGGCACATTTACACAGGCTGAGGGTACAAGCGTTAATATTGATAACCCAACTAAGGATTCAACTGCACAATATTCATACACCTTCATGGGCTGGTACACTAAGGACGAAAAGGGCAACTATGATGTTAAGTATACACTGCCAATGCAGGTAACAAAGGACATCACTCTCTATGCGAGATTTAAGGAAGAGCCTATTGTTAAGACTCTTGTCTTCCAAGTACCGGACGGTTATGATAATGAAGCCGGTGAATTTACTGCTAATGCAACAACAGTTAAAAAGCTTATTGGTACAGTAGGCGACACAGGCAGACTTCCTGCTGAGATTCCTGTATTTGCAGACACAGCATATAACACCTTCACATTTGATTATTGGCAGGCTGCTGATGGTACTAAGTTCGACGGTACTATCACCGACGACGGCACATACACAGCTGTATTTAAGGTTGAAACCAATAAGTATAATGTAATCTTTATGAATGGCACACAAACCGCTCATAAGACATTTGTTGTTAACGCAGGTGACGATGTAACAGCTGACCAAATCGCAGCTATTGCAGCACCCACAAAGCAATCAGATAAGAATAGCCATTACACCTTCTGTGGATGGTACACACAACCGGGCTGCTCAAGTAAAGACACAGCTAAAAAGGTAACTGCTATCACTGATGTAACAGATAAGACTGTTGTTTATGCAGGCTACGATGAGGCTGCACACACTAAGGATAGCGATAGAATTGCTCAAGTAGCTTCATGTACAGTTAACGAGCTCACAGAGTACACCTGTGCTTGCGGTTACAAGTGGACTGAGGTAACTAAGTATGCTACAGGCCACGAACCCGCTGACCCTGTATTTAATGAGGAAAGCGGCAAAAATGACTTCTATTGTAAGAATTGTAATGAATATATGAAGTCAGAGGACGCAAGCTATCTTATTAAGTTTGTTGACTATAATAATTCACCAATCGTTGCAAATGTTAAGATTCAGCGTGGTGAGACCTTCTATTCACAGGCTAAGGATGCTCAATCCAAGGCTTCGAAGCCTCTTGATAATCTTAACAGCTATGAGTTCAAGGGTTGGTCACTCGTTGGTGATAATTCAGGTACAATTTACACATCTGACAACCTTCCGGCTGCAACAGCAAATGCAACCTATATGGCTGTGTACACTGCTAAGCCAAGACTTTACTCCGTAACCTTCGCTAAGGCTGACGGTACACCGGTTAAGACATACACAGGCGTTAAGGCCGGTACAACAATATCAGAAAATAACGAAGACTATAGCACATTTACTTATAATGCTACTGACTTCCCTGCACCTGCACCTGACTCAAAGAACCACTATGTATTTGACAGATGGGATCATGATATCACTGTTGGCGTAACAAAGGATGAACTTATCAGACCTATTTATAAGGGCGTTGAACACAACTTTGATAAGGGCGTTAAGACAGGCGCAACCTGCACAGAGCCGGGTGGCACAAAATACACATGTACTAACGGCTGCGATTACAGCTATGTTGACGAATATAACGGCAAAGAGCCGGCACTCGGTCATAATGAGACTTATGCTGTTGTCAATGCTCCAACCTATGATACAAAGGGTCTTGGCAGATACACCTGTCAGCGTTGCGGTGCGACTCGTGATGAGGAGATTCCTTGCAAGGAGCGTTTAATCATCACTGTTACAGTTAAGGACACAAATGGCAAGGTTTATGTTGGCGCAAAGGTCACAATCACCCATAAGGACAACGGCCGTGCATATGGTCCTCAGCTGACAGATAACAATGGTGTTGCAACATTCTATGTTGACGATGCAGGCACATATGTTGTTTCAATCGTTGAGATTCCCGGCCACGAAGGTGGTAGCTATGGTGAGATCACTATCGGTGAGGACGGCAAGATCACTAATAACACAGTGGCTGACCTCAAGGGTGAAGATCACAAGGATTGCTCATGCGGATGCCATCGTAACGGCTTCTGGGGCTCAATATTCCGCTTCTTCCACAAGATTATCAAGCTCTTTGCAGGCAGATATATTTGCTGCGACTGCCCAGACTCAAGATATTAATGTGGTAGTGGAAACGACTAATAAATAATGAAAAACGCAGAGGCTACGGCTTCTGCGTTTTTTAGCTAATTTCGCCC
>CAZDEL010000071.1:0-6332 GCA_964504475.1 uncultured Faecalibacterium sp.
AATGAAAAGAAGCCGTACACCTGACTACGTACAGCTTCTTCTCATACATATTTGAAAGGAGAGGGGAGTGCGGTGGGAAGGAGGGATGAGGTGTGAAAAATCGGAAAAAAACACACATCAATTCCCATCGCACAATCACATTATAGGCGTATAACTTAAAAGAAAGCTTAAAGTCATATTAAATCCGTTTGCTCTTTTTGTAAACATTTTTAGCACTGTGTTACACAAAAATAACACATTCTTTTATGGATAAATTAAAAGGCACAAGAAGGAAATTTGCGCCTTCGTTGTGCCTTTTATTTATAGGGAGTGTTTAAAAGGGGTTATTTATTAAACATTGGTCTTGCCACATATGTGGTGTGAAGAAGCTCATGCGCCTTGTGGCTGTTTGGCTCGCCAAGGAACTCAGCATAAACTGTCTTAACATCCTCGTTTTCATGACTCTTTCTATGTGGGCGGCTCTCATCGTTTTTATAAAGAGCAGCAGCTCTGAGAGCTTTAAGGTCTGTGAAGTTGCGAACTGTAGCACTTTGAACAGGCTGACCGCCACCGTTTATGCAGCCGCCGGGGCAACCCATAATCTCAATAAAGGTGTAATCCGCTGTGCCGTCCTTAACCTTGTCCATGAGCACCTTAGCGTTTTTGGTACCGCTGGCAACAGCAACCTTAACATCTAAGTCGCCTAATTTATATGAGGCTTCCTTAACGCCTTCCATGCCTCTGACCTCTTTAAACTCAGGTGAAACAAGCTCCTTGCCTGTGATAACCTCAGCAGCAGTACGAAGGGCAGCTTCCATAACACCGCCTGTTGCGCCAAAGATAACAGCTGCGCCTGTACCCTGACCTAAAGGTGCGTCACACTCCTCGTCGGGGAGAAGGGCAAAGTTAATGCCTGCTGATTCAATCATTCTGCCAAGCTCTCTTGTTGTGAGTACATAGTCAACATCGCTGTAGCCTGCACCGTTTTCGTCATCACGGCCACACTCAAACTTTTTAGCTGTGCATGGCATAATTGCAACGGAAACAATGTTTTCCGGATCGATGCCGTTCTTTTGAGCAAAGTAGCTCTTTATAATAGCACCTTGCATTTGCATAGGTGACTTGCAGCTTGACAGATGATCAAGCTCTGTGGGGTAGTAGTGCTCGCAATACTTTATCCAGCCCGGTGAGCAGGATGTGATCATGGGAAGCACACCGCCATTTTTAACTCTTGAAAGAAGCTCTGTTGCCTCCTCCATAATTGTGAGGTCAGCACCAAAGTTTGTGTCAAAGACCTTGTTAAAGCCTAATCTGCGAAGGGCAGCAAACATCTTGCCTGTAACATCAGTGCCAATTGGCATACCAAAGCACTCGCCAAGAGTTGCACGCACTGCCGGAGCAGCTTGAACAACAACATATTTTTCCTTGTCGCTAATAGCTTCAAATACCTTTTCTGTGTCGTCCTTTTCATATATAGCACCAACAGGGCAGTTTACAATACACTGACCGCAGGAGATACATGAGGTTGCATTTAAGGGCAGCTCAAAGGCTGAGCCAATGTGAGTGTCAATACCTCTTGCATTTGCGCCGATAACACCGATTCCCTGCTGATTACATGCAGCAACACAACGGCGGCAAAGTATGCACTTATTATTGTCTCTTACCATGTGAGCGGCTGAGTAGTCAATTTCATAAACAGGCTTATCACCGTCAAATCTGCCTTCATCATCTACGCCATATTCCTTGCAAAGCTTTTGAAGCTCGCAATTGCCGCTGCGAACACATGAAAGGCATCTTCTCTCATGGGTTGAGAGGATAAGCTCAAGTGTTGTCTTTCTCGCTTTTCTTACTCTTTCACTGTTTGTGAAAATTTCAGTTCCGTCTCTTTCAATTGGGAAGACGCAGGAAGCGACAAGGCTTCTTGCACCTGTGACCTCAACGACGCAGAAACGGCAAGCACCAATTTCGTTCATATCCTTAAGATAGCAAAGAGTGGGGATTTCAATTCCAACCTGTCTTGCAGCCTCAAGGATAGTTGTTCCATAAGGTACGCTGCAGGGCATACCGTTAATTGTAATGTTAACCATTTTATCCATTGCTTCGTACCTCCTTATTTCTTAGTAATAGCCTTAAATTTACATGAATCCATACATACACCGCACTTGATGCACTTAGTCGGGTCAATTTGATGAGGTGTCTTAACAGCACCTGAAATAGCACCAACAGGGCACTTCTTAGCGCAAAGTGTACAGCCCTTACATTTATCCGGATCAACGGAGTATTGAAGGAGGTTTTTACATACGCCGGCAGGACATCTCTTTTCGGTTATGTGAGCAACATATTCCTCACGGAAGAATTTAAGTGTTGCAAGCACAGGGTTTGGAGCTGTCTGACCAAGACCGCAAAGGGAGTTATCCTTAATATAGTGGCAAAGCTCCTCAAGCTTGTCCAAATCCTCTAATGTTGCCTTGCCGTCGGTTATCTTGTCAAGAAGCTCACGAAGTCTCTTTGTACCAACACGGCATGGAGTACATTTACCGCAGGACTCGTCAACGGTGAAGTCAAGGAAGAACTTAGCGATATCAACCATACAGTTATCCTCGTCCATAACGATAAGACCGCCTGAGCCCATCATGCAGCCAATAGCTGTAAGGTTATCATAGTCAATAGGTGTGTCAATAAGTGATGCGGGGATACAGCCACCTGAGGGGCCACCTGTTTGAGCAGCCTTAAACTTTTTGCCGCCCGGTATGCCGCCGCCAATTTCATATATGATATCACGCAAAGTAGTACCCATAGGAATCTCAACAAGACCTGTGTTAGCTATCTTGCCGCCAAGAGCAAATACCTTTGTGCCCTTTGATTTTTCTGTACCCATGGAAGCGAACCAATCGCCACCGTTGCGGATAATTGCAGGAATGTTAGCGAAGGTCTCAACATTGTTTTCTGTTGTTGGCTTGCCAAAAAGACCCTTAACTGCCGGATAGGGAGGACGAGGTCTCGGCTCGCCTCTGTTGCCCTCAATTGAGGTCATAAGAGCTGTCTCCTCACCGCAAACAAATGCGCCTGCACCAAGCTTAATGTGAAGATCAAAGTCAAAGCCTGAACCAAAAATGTCCTTGCCTAAAAGACCCATCTCTCTTGCTTGATTAATAGCTATCTGGAGTCTTGCAACAGCTATGGGGTACTCAGCGCGAACATAAACATAGCCCTCGGTAGCACCTGTAGCATAACCGCAAATTGTCATTGCCTCAACGAGACAGTGGGGGTCGCCTTCAAGCACGGAACGATCCATAAATGCACCCGGGTCACCCTCGTCGGCGTTACAAACAACATATTTTTGATCAGCCTTATTCGCAGCTGTGAAGCTCCATTTAAGACCTGTGGGGAAGCCACCGCCACCTCTGCCGCGAAGACCTGAATCCTTAACTATTTGAATGACCTGCTCAGGTGTCAGCTCAGTTAAGCACTTAGCTAATGCCTGATAGCCGTCATATGCGATATACTCATTAATATCCTCCGGGTTAATAACACCGCAGTTTGCCAAAGCAACACGCTTTTGCTTTTTATAGAAATTAGTGTCATGAAGACCCTTAATCTCTGTGGGTGTAACAGTCTCCTTATAAAGAAGACGCTTAACCATACGACCCTTGAGAAGATGCTCCTCAACTATTTCGGGAACGTCCTCAACCTTAACCTCTGAATAGAAGCAGCCCTCGGGATAAACAATCATAATGGGGCCTAAAGCGCAAAGACCAAAGCAGCCGGTACGAATGACCTGAACCTCATTTTCAAGACCCTTTGCCTTGATTTCAGCCTCCATTGCCTCAATAATTTTATGTGAATTTGAGGAGGTACAACCGGTACCGCCGCAAACAAGCACATGGGAACGATACATTTTTACTTCCTCCTTATTCTGTTACTGCGCCGATTGTGTACTCTGTAACAGGTACACCGTTAACAATGTGGTCGGCAACTATTTTTGCGACCTTTTCTTCGGTGAGCTGGACATAGGTTACCTTTTCCTGTCCCGGTACCATAACCTCGGCAATAGGCTCATAGCGGCACATACCAATACAGCCTGTTTGAGCTACGGTGACATTTCTTAAATTACGCTTTGCTGTTTCCTCGATAAATTTTGCCATGACCGGTCTTGCGCCTGCTGCAATGCCACAGGTTGCCATGCCCACAACGACTCTTATAATGTCAGAGGAATCGTCACGAGTAGTCATGTTAGCTTTTGCTTTATCTCTTAATGCCATAAGTTCTTCAAGAGTTTTCATTACTTACACCTCCGTGAGTTGTTTCGTGTTTTCATTAACATAATCTGTTATCCATTGTGTGATTTCCGGCTCATTGAGGGGAACATCACCTAAAATTTCCTTTAGCTGTCTTGTGTCAACGGTAAATGATTTGTCATCAAGGCTTCTTTCATAGACAAAATCTATATTAAGATTCATGGTTACCAAAGATATAAAAGTGGATGTCATATCACCTATGGGCGTAAAATCCAAGTGATTGGTTTTAAAGTACGCCTTGACATTTGTGCCCACATTTTCCACGCTGTCTATTTCAAATTTTCCGCCTGTCATTTCGGCGGCGAGCTTAAATAATGGCACACCCATACCAACCTTTCGTGTGGTTCTGGTGGTAAAAAAAGGGTCAAGAACCCTTTCAAGCTTTTCCTTTGACATACCCTTTCCATTGTCACGAATATCTATAAACAATTCGTGGTCAGCAGTGCTTTCCTTTAAGCTTATTTCAATAAGCTTAGCACCTGCCGCAACACTGTTTTGTGCTATATCAAGCACATTAAGTGACAGCTCTCTCATTAGTCCATATATTTAGCGAGAATGCCCTTAATATCGGAAGCGGTGATTTTGCCGTAAACATCGTCATTGACAGTGAGTACGGGAGCAAGACCGCAAGCACCGATGCAGCGGCAAGCCGTCAAGGAGTATTTTCCATCAGGTGTGCACTCCTCAGGGCCTATGCCCAGCTGAGCACAAAGCTCATCAAGCAGACTTTGTGCGCCTTTAACATAGCAAGCTGTGCCAAGGCAGACGGAGATGTCATACTTACCCTTAGGTGAAAGAGCAAATTGAGCGTAGAAGGTTGCTACGCCATATACTTTTTCAAGAGGGACATTCATTTTGTTAGCGATCTTTTCCTGCACCTCAAAGGGGAGATAGCCATAAATAGCCTGTGCCTCCTGCATGACGTGCATTAGCATACTCGTATCGCCTGCACACTGGGCAATAACCTCGTCTAACTTAGACGCTTGCTCAGGTGTGTCTGTGAAGGGAATAGAGCTGATTTTCTTAAGCATTAACTTTTATCCTCCTTTAAACGGAATGTTCTGTTAAGTTTGTAAGATGTGAGTTATCAGCAAAAAAACTCACAATAACCTATACTAATAAACTATAACATAAATAGCAAAAAAAATCTACATAAAACTTAATATTTTTATGTTTTGCCTTTTGATTTTTAACTTTCTTACAAAAAGGGTGGTTAAAAATTATTAAAAATAACAAGAGAATAAAAAAGCACATTTTTTAAAGGTACAGAATTGTTGCAGAAAAGTTGCTGTTTTGCTAAAAAAATATGGCTTAAAATGGTCTTGGATATGGAAATAAAATATGCCGAAAATTAAAAAAGGTTTTGACATTATTGGGTGCAACAGGGGGGATGAAAAATGATGATTTATTAATTGTGGTTTTATTAAAGAGAAATAAAAATACCCCTTGACACATGAGGTCAAGCGGTATATAATACGGATAGAATAAGGGAATATTCAATGAGCGGTTATACCATCGTAAAAGTTTGATTATGAAAGTTATAACTACCACCTTTAGCGATTTGGGCAGTTATTTCTTTTTGTTGTTATTAGAAGCATTATTTTTAGGGGACGGGTTTTTTGTGTTGGTAGCACAAACCCCGTCCCTTAAAAATCCAATTTACCAATTAAAGTTTTATTTGGTAAAAATAAAAAAATACCCCTTGACACATGAGGTCAGGCGGTATATAATATAGATGAAACAAGGGAATACCCGATAAGCGGTTATGCCCTCACATTGTAATTGTAAAAGAAATAACTGCCATTTTGATCGGATGGGCAGTTATTTCTTTTTGCCGTTAGATGCATTATTAACTACAATTATGTAGCCTGTTGAAAGCAGCATTAAAAATGCTAAAGCAACTAAATATTCCATAGCAACGCCCCCTTCCGAGGGCTCGATTTAACCGCCTATCGTGTTGGATAGTCCCTTGGGAGCTATTGCTCCGTTAACATAGTACCATAAATGTGATAATTTGTCAATTAAAGTTTTATTTGGTAAAAATAAAAAAATACC
>CAZDEL010000072.1:0-6322 GCA_964504475.1 uncultured Faecalibacterium sp.
TAGCTCGCTTTAGCGAAATTAGCTGAAGCGTCTTGACGCTTCAAATTAGCTCGCCTTCAGGCGAAATTAGCTAAAAAAGCACGCCCCTCGGCGTGCTTTTTTCCTCTTATTCCTTCAACAATCGTTTATACATCTTAATATACTCGTTTGCGCTCTTGCCCCAGCTAAAGTCGCATTCCAGTGCTCTTATTACAAGCTCATCCCAATGCTCCTTATTAGCATATGCGTCAAGGCCTCGTCTAATTGCGCCAAGCATATCATGTGCGTTATATGTCTTAAAGGTAAATCCATTGCCAACACCGTCACCGCTGTCAGTTATAGAGTCACGAAGTCCGCCTGTCTCTCTGACAATGGGCACAGTACCATAACGAAGGGCAACCATCTGTGACAAACCACATGGCTCACTCTTTGACGGCATAAGGAATAAATCTGCTCCGGCATATATCTTCCTTGCAAGTGCCGGCACAAAGCCAACTCTTATAGCCAGCTTATCCGGGTACTTAGCAGCCATCTCTTTAAAGAAAGTCTCATATTGCCAATCACCTGAGCCTAAAACTGCAACCTGTACATCAGTAGTATAAAGCAGCTCATCAAATATAGCCTTAACTAAATCAAGACCCTTATGTGATACAAGACGGCTAACAATACCAATAACAGGTACATTTGCCTTTTGAGGCAGACCCATCTCAATTTGTAATGCCTTTTTATTAGCTGCCTTACCCTGCTTTGCATTTGCTACAGTGTAATTCATAGCAATAGCTTCATCTGTCTCAGGGTCATAGCTCTTAGTGTCAATGCCATTTAATATGCCTTGTAATTTCCATTGCTTATCACGAAGAATTGTATCAAGACCGTGGCTGTACCATGGGTCAAGTATCTCACCTGCATATGAGGGTGAAACTGTGGTTATTTTATTGGCACACTCAATTGCACCCTTCATAAAGTTAACATCACCGTCATACTCCACAAGGCTTGTGTCAGCAGGGTCAAGACCTATAACATCATTAATCAGCTCTAAGCCATATGTACCTTGATATTGGATATTGTGTATAGTAAACACTGTTTTTATTCCTTGGTACCATGGGTCCTTGCTGTAAAATGTATGATAGAAAACAGGTGTGAGGGCTGATTGCCAATCGTTACAATGGATTATGTCAGGCTTAAAGTCAATGGCAGGCAAAATTTCAAGCACTGCTCGTGCAAAAAATGTAAATCTCTCTGCATCGTCATAGTGACCGTAGATTGTGTCTCTTTTAAAATAATATTGGTTGTCAATAAGATAATATATTACGCCCTCATGCTTTGCCTGGAATATGCCGCAATATTGGCGTCTCCATGCAACAGGTACGGAAATATTTGTAATAAAGGTCATCTTATCCTTAAGCTCTTGTTTTATGGTGTCATATAATGGCATGACAACTCTGCAACCAATAAGTCTTTTTCTTAATGCTTGAGGCAGTGAACCGGCAACATCGCCAAGTCCGCCGCTTGCCATAAAGGGAAGTGCCTCACTTGAAACAAATAAAACTTTCATAGTAATCCTCCTGATTTACGGTTATACTGTGATATTCTTTCCTATATACAAAGGATAGCTCTCTGCACCGCTAAGCTCTCTGCCCGGCTTTACAACTACACCCTTATCTAAAATAGCGCAGTTAATTTTTGCACCTGAGCTAATAAAGCTGTCTTGCATAATTATAGAGTTTTTAACCACTGCACCCTCTGCAATGTGTACTCCTCTGAAAAGGATACAATTTTCAACAGTACCCTTAATAATGCAGCCGTCTGCAACAAGGCTGTTTTTTGCATTTGCACATATGCCATAAATTGCCGGCATATCGTCACGCACCTTTGTGTAAACGGGATATTCCTTTGAGAAAAGGTCTTTAAATTCACCTGCTAAAAGTCCCATGCTAATATCATAATAGCTTTGAAGACTCTCAATAGTCTTAGCGTAGGTGTCAACCTTGTGTCCTCTAATATAAAGTGAGGAAACATTTTTTGCAATAATATCTCTTTCAAAGCTGTCATAGCCTTGACCTCTTGCTGAGGAAACAAGTCTTTCAAGAAGAACTCTGCTCATAACAGTTATATTAAGAGAGTAATCACCTGCTGTACTGCCCGGCTCGCCAACTGTGGCATTTGTTATTCTGTCACCGTCAAGCTCAAAGGTCATTACGCTTTCTAATTTTGGTACTACACCACGCTTATATGCAATTGTTATGTCAGCGCCGCTTTTTATATGCTCATCAATTATTTTGCCATAGTCTAAGTTGCAAACAACATTGCAATCTGAGAGCACCACATATTCCTTGCCTGAGTCGGCAATAAAGGGCAATATGCCGCAAAGAGTGTGAAGTCTGCGTCTATATAAGCCGTCATTGCCTGTGGTGTTAAAGGGTGGCAAAAGAGTTAAGCCGTCACGCTTTCTTGATAAATCCCATGATTTACCTGAGCCAATGTGATCCATAAGTGATTTATAGTTTGCATTTGTGCTTATGCCAACCTTGGCAATGCCGCCGTTGACCATGCTTGAAAGCACAAAGTCAATAAGTCTATATCTGCCTGCAAAGGGTACTGAACCCATAGTGCGTGCGTTAGTAAGCTCGCTCAGGCAATCATCATATACATTTGAAAAAATTATACCCAATACATTAGGAGCTGCCATTTATTTTTCCCCCTTTACATCTGTGTCTATCATTTCCTTAGCCTTTATCACTGCACCACTGCCTATGGTTACATTTTCACCTATGACAGTGACACCCCAATTTTCAAGTGCAGCTATTTCTTCAGGGCTTTCACCTACATGAGCGTCCTTGTCAATAACAGCATTTTCCGCAACTATTGCGTACTCCACAACTGCGCCTGACTTAACTGTTGTGCCCGGCATAATAATTGAGTATCTAACCTTAGCACCGCTTTCAACAGTGACATTGGAGAAAAGAATTGAATAATCAACATCACCCTCAATAAAGCAGCCTTCTCCAACCATGGAGTTTTCCACCTTTGCTGTGGAAGAAACAAAGTGTGGTGGAGCAACGGGATTCCTTGAATAAATCTTCCAGGAGTTGTCACTTAAATCAAGGTCAACCTTTGGATTAAGAAGGTCAAGATTTGCCTCCCAAAGGCTGTCAATAGTGCCTACATCCTTCCAATAGCCGTCAAACTTAAATGCAAACATTCTCTCGCCGTTATTGTGCATAGCGGGGATAACATCATGTCCGAAATCATTGCCTGAATCGGGATTGTTTTCGTCATCAATAAGATATTGTCTGAGCTTTGACCAGGTGAAAATATATACACCCATTGATGCCTTATTGCTCTTTGGATGCTTTGGCTTTTCCTCAAACTCACTTATTGAGCCATCGTCATTGACAAACATAAGGCCAAAGCGTGATGCCTCCTCCCATGGTACCTCAAGCATTGCTATAGTGCAGGCTGCATCCTTTGCCTTGTGATATTCCAGCATTTTGTTATAATCCATTTTATAAATATGGTCGCCTGAAAGCACTGCAACATATTCAGGATTATATCTGTCAATAAAGTTGATGTTTTGATAAATGGCATTTGCTGTGCCCTTATACCACTCAGTGCCTTTGATTTGCTGATATGGTGACAAAATGTGTACACCACCATAGGAGCGGTCTAAGTCCCAAGGAGCACCGTTACCGATATAATCGTTTAATTCAAGGGGCTGATACTGTGTGAGTACACCTACGGTCTCAATGCCTGAGTTAATGCAATTTGATAAGGGAAAGTCGATAATGCGATACTTTCCGCCATAGGGCACTGCGGGCTTTGCGATGTTTTTTGTGAGTATGCCAAGTCTGCTTCCCTGTCCGCCTGCAAGAAGCATTGCAAGGCACTCCATTTTCTTAACCATAATATTTCCTCCGTTTCTTTGGTTCGTTTATTTTTTCTTTTTTGCTTTCTTCATATTTTTCTCTTTTTGTGGTACGGGCTTACTTTGTGCCGGCTTTTTATCTGCCTTATTTTGAATAGGCTTAACTTCAAGCTTTTGGGCTGTCACTTCCTTTTTATTTTTGGCTATCTTCTTTTCAATTGCCTTCTTTTCCGGTTTTTCTTCAGCTTTTTCAGTTACTTCGGCTTTCGCTTCCACTATATTTTCAGCAGCTTTATTTTCCGCAGATAGCTGCACCTTTTCCGGCTCTTTAGCTTCAACAGCCTTGTTTTCAGGCTTTTTCACCTTTTTGGGCTTATCCTTACGAAGAAGGAATATAGCTGAAAGACCGGGCAAGTCAACAGTTATACTGTTTTCATAGCCGTGCATTGGCACCTTCTTTGATGTGACCTTTGTCTTTGTGCCACTGCCGCTGCCGCCAAACTCTTTAGCGTCGGAGTTGAGTATTACCTCATATACGCCCTCGTTTTCCACACCAAAGGAATATTTCTTTCTTTCAACAGGTGTGAAGTTAAACACTGCGGCAATTTCACCGCCGTCTTTATCTCGCCTTGAGAAGGCTATAACACTGTTATCCTTGTCATCGGGTACAAACCACTTAAAGCCCTCCCATGAGCAGTCAACCTGCCACAAAGCCGGATATTTAAGATAAACATGGTTTAGCTTTTTAATATAGTCCTTAAGCTGTCTGTGCTTTTCATAATCAAGGAGAAGCCAATCAAGACCTGCGTCATATTTCCACTCAATAAACTGACCGAACTCCTGACCCATAAAGGTGAGCTTTTTGCCCGGGTGAGCAATGAGATAGCCCATAAAGGAACGCACTCCGCTAAACTTTTCTTCATATTCACCGGGCATTTTGCCAATAAGTGAGCATTTTCCGTGGACAACCTCATCATGTGAAATAGGAAGAATGAAGTTTTCCGAAAAGGCATAGAAGAAGGAGAAGGTAAGCAAATTGTGATTATACTTTCTTGACAGTCCATCCATGGAGAAGTAGCGAAGGGCATCATTCATCCAGCCCATATTCCACTTAAAGTTAAAGCCAAGACCGCCCACATCAGCAGGCTTTGAAACTAAAGGCCACGCTGTGCTTTCCTCTGCTATCATAAGAGCTGATGGGAACTCTCTGAAAATATTTGTGTTTAGCTTTTTAAGGAAGTCAACGGCTTCAAGATTTTCATTGCCACCATATTTATTAGCTATCCATTGACCGTTTTCTCTGTCATAATCAAGATAAAGCATTGATGCTACAGCGTCAACACGCAGGCCGTCTATATGATATTTTTCCAGCCAAAACACTGCCGAAGACATGAGGAAGGATACAACCTCATTCCTGCCAAAGTCAAAGACCTTAGTGCCCCAGGATTTATGCTCGCCCTTTTTCGGGTCGGCATATTCATAACAGGCTTCACCGTCAAAATCACTTAAGCCGTGCTCGTCTCTCGGGAAGTGAGCCGGTACCCAGTCTAAAATAACACCTATGCCGTTTTGGTGGCACACGTCAATAAAATACATAAGATCGTGGGGAGTACCATAGCGTGATGTGGCAGCAAAATAACCTGTCACCTGATAGCCCCATGAGCCATCAAAGGGGTACTCTGAAAGGGGCATAAGCTCAATGTGAGTGTAGCCCATATCCTTAACATAAGGCACAAGCTCATTTGCAAGGTCAATATATGAGTAAGGGTTTGTGTCCTCGTGGAGCTTCCATGAGCCGGCATGAACCTCATATATATTCATAGGTGACTCATATACATTTCTCTTTTGAGCCTCACTTTGCCACTTGCTGTCCTTCCATTTATAGCCTGACAGCTCATAAAACTTTGATGCAGTGCCCGGTCTTGTTTCACTATGGAAGGCATAAGGGTCAGCCTTTGCTGTCTTTTTGCCGTCTCTTGCAGTGACAAGGAATTTATAATTGTCATATTCCTTTACACCTGAAACTAAGCACTCCCAAGTGCCGGCATCATTAATGAGGGTCATTTTATTTTTTTCCTCATCCCATGAGTTAAAGTCACCTATAACACTGACACTTTTTGCATGGGGTGCCCACACGCGAAAGCAAACACTGTCGCTTTTATCCTTTACTTTATGCGCACCCATATATTCATAAGCTTTGACATTGTTTCCCTCGTGAAAGAGATATAAAGCAACATCATCGCCGTTGGTTTTTTTATCCGTCATTGTAACACCTCTTTTGTTTTATCGTTTTAGTTAAATCGGCTAATAGCTCTACTGTTACAGTACTACATATAACATAATATCACTATAAGCGGAAAATTTCAATAGGATTTGTGATTTTGTTACAACATTTTATAAAATGTACTGTTGCCTTTGGCTATTTTGTTAGAAGATTTTTCCTGAAATTTGTTGATTTACAATAAATAAATCACATAT
>CAZDEL010000073.1:0-6273 GCA_964504475.1 uncultured Faecalibacterium sp.
GCGGAAGGAGTAAGAGAGTCCTGACGAATGCCGGAAGGTGGTGTCCGGGAGGGGGCGGCTGTGCGGTTATGCCCCACGATGTGGGGCATAACCAGCCATGGCGTTGCCATGGCTAAAAATTCCATTCTTGAATGGAATTTTTGCACAGCCGCCCCCTCCCGTCGCCAACCTAACCGTTTCGTCAGGACTCTTTAACGGTTTCAACTGCGGTAAATTTTAAAGTGATTTTTACCGTAAAGCGTTTTCAGGTGACTGCTTTTTATTACTAACTTAAATTTTAAACAGTAACTTTCCCAATAACACAAATACAATCGGGTGTGGGCAAAGCCCACCCACAATTGCTAATTGCTAATTGCTAATTGCAAATTGCTAATTGTTAATTGTCAATTTTTTCCTCGCCCTTCGGCTCATATTTCTTAACCCCAAAGGTGAAGTAAAGAATGTGGAAAAGCCATACACCGCCTAATATTGCACAGGGTATGTAAAGGTCTTTTCTAATCATCATAAAAAAGCCAAAGGACATAAGAAGGGTGACAGTTATCATAATTCTGATTTTTGTTTTCCATGTCATGCCTTGACCCTTGATATAGGTTTCAAGGTTGTTTTTATAAAGCTTAGTGCCAATAAACCAGGTGTGCAGCTTCTCTGAGCTTTTGCCAAAGCAAAATGCCGCAAGGAGCAGGAAGGGGAATGCAGGCAGCATAGGCAGCACAGCACCCACAGCACCTAAGCCCACACCTATACAGCCTAAAATTATATAAAAAATCTTCTTCGCTTTCATTACTTTATCTCCAATCTTCGTTTTTCTTTTTTACTTTCAATGAGGTGACTTATGGCTAACACAGGGTGATAAAATATCATTCTCGGCCCTGAAAAGCGCATGACCTCTTTGATTTTTTCACGCATATCACTTTTATAGCAGTGTACTGTGCAGTTTGAGCAAAAGGTTTTTGTTTCCATAAAGGGGCATTTGTCGCTTCTTTGCTCTGCGTACTGTTTAAGTGCCATGCAATCACTACATAAGTCGTTTTTGCTTTTGTGATTCTTTTTGCAATAAAGGCTTATCATTTCCCCGACAATACGCTTTTCCTTTTCTCTTTTAGATTCAGTGCTTTTCATTAGCTCATCCTCCCGTTTTCGACGCAATAGACCTTGTCGGCAATGCCCATTGTGGACTGTCTGTGAGAGACAAGAAGCACCGTTTTATTTTGGCTTTCCGTCTTTAGAGACTTTAATATGACCGCCTCGTTTAGTGAGTCAAGGTTGCTCGTAGGCTCATCAAGGAGCATAAAGGGCGCATCATGTAAAAAGGCTCTTGCAAGGCCGATTCTTTGCTTTTCGCCGCCTGAAAGTGTGTCGCCGAGCTCACCAACCTGAGTGTCATAGCCCTGTGGGAGAGAGACAATAAAGCTGTGAAGGGAAGCCTTTTTGCAAGCGTCTATAATCTCACTGTCACTTGCGTCTAACTTTGCAATTTTAATATTGTTTTTGATTGTGTCCTTAAAAAGGTGAGTTTCCTGAGTGACAAAGCTCTCAATATATCTAAGATTTTTTGTGTTGATTTCTTCCACGCTTTTGCCAGATATGCTGACTTCGCCCTTGTCAACTGACCAAAAACGCATAAACAGCTTTAATAGGGTGGATTTTCCGCTGCCGCTTTTGCCCACAATGCCGATTATTTTGTCTTTCGGTACTTTGATAGTGAAGTGTGAAAGTATAGTCTCATCACCATAGGCAAAGGTGACATCTTGAGCTGCCGAACCCTCAAAGTCCACATGAGTCTTGCCTGTGATGTCCTTTGTTACAGGCTCTTCATCGAGGATATCAAGGACTCTGTTGCCGGCTGCAAAGGTGTTTTGCAAGGTGCTGCCAAGATTAGCCAAGGCTACAGCTGGGCCAAAGGAGCTAATGAGAGTCACTACACCGATTAGCACACCCTTAAAATCAACATATCCCTTTGTGTAAAGGAAAACTGCGGTGAAAAGCATAATAAGGTCAAAAATTAAAATCAAGGTGTTTGTTATAGCTGTGTTTATAGAGCTGACTGTTTTCATACGCTCCTCGTCCTTTGATATATCTTGTGTCAGCTCAGTCATTTTTTCCAGTCGCTTAGCGCCTGCATTATATTGGATTATCTCACTAAGACCTCTTAAAGAGTCGAGGATAAATGCGCTGATGTTGCCTGTCTTGTCTCTGAATTTTTGCCCGTCATCACGACTCATTTTTGATATCATCAATGGTACGACAACACCCACACTCAAATGGGCTAAAAGAGCAATTAAGGCAAAGACGGGACTATAATGCCAAAGGAAAATAAATATGCAAATGGAATATAAGGCCGCAATTGCTATAGGTGAGATAGTGTGAGCGTAAAAGACCTCTAACAGCTCAATATCAGAGGTTATGACGGATATAAGATCGCCCTTGTCTCTACCCTCTAATTTTGCAGGGCAAAGTCGTCTCAATGCGGTGAAAACCTTATCTCTTATGAGAGCCAAGAGCTTAAAGGCAATAAAGTGATTGCAGGATTGCTCCGCATATCTTAAAAGTCCACGCGCAAGGGCAAAAGCTAAAAGACAAGCTGTTATAGTACCAAAGGACATAGCACTGTTAAAACCCAAGGTCTTTGTTACAGCCACAGCACCTAAAATAGTTATAAAGCCGGCACACAGATGACCTATAAGCCCCATGATTATGGCTAAAAGCATATAACCTGAAAGAGGCTTTACAAGTGTGATAAGCCTTGTCATAATTTTAAAACCGCTTCTTTTCATTGTCTTACTCCTTTCCTGTGTAGCTTTCCAGCTCTTGCTGTGATGCCCAAAGATTATAGTATATATTGTAGTTTTCCATAAGCTCATTGTGTGTGCCATGCTCCAAAACATTGCCCTCGTTTAGGACATAAATATTTTGTGCGGACTTGACATTGGCAAGGCGGTGAGAGATAAGTATAACTGTTTTCTCTTTTGACAAGGCATAGATTTGCTCCATAATATCGTTTTCGCTTTCCACATCAATATTTGATGTTGCCTCATCAAAGATATATATAGGCGAGTTATGAAGAAGTGCTCTTGCTAAAGCGAGTCTTTGACATTGACCGCCGGAAAGGTTACTGCCTTTTTCTAAAAGTAAAGTGTCAAGACCGTTTTCGCCTTTTAAAAAGTCGGAGAGCTTAACCTTTTGAAGCACTGACCAAAGCTCTTTATCTGTCGCATCGGGCTTTCCCATGAGTAAATTATCTCTAACGCTGCCTTTAAACAGATAGCTGTTGTGACCGATATAGGTTATGTTTTCCATAAGTGCTTTTTCTGAGATGTCATGCAGCTCCACAAAGCCGAGAGTGACGCTGCCGTTATAGTCTTTGTTTTTGCCTGTGAGGATGTGGGCTATTGTTGACTTGCCGCAGCCACTTTCACCTACAATGGCAGTAAAGCTGTTTTCGGGGAAGGTGAGAGAAACCTTATGGAGTATCTCCTTATCTTTTGTGTAGGAAAAGCTAAGGTCGCTTATGATAATATCTTTTGTGTTAATGGGGATATCCTCTTTGTTTTCTTCTTGTTGCTGCAAGTCAAGGAGTCTGAAAATCTTATCACTTGCCGCCATGCCGTTCATAGCAATGTGGAAAAACGAGCCAAGCTGTCTCATGGGTATAAAAAAGTCAGCCGACAAAAGGATTATGAGAAGGCAGCCCCAAAGAGATATATTCCCTTGCCTAAATTGGCTAACGGAGATAATAATGCCAAGGGCAGCACCGGCATAGGCTATGAGATCCATTATAGTTATGGAGTTGAGCTGCATTGTGAGAACCTTCATGGTTATTTTTCTGAAAAGCTCAGCCTGCTCATTCATTTGCTTATTTTTAAATTTATCGGCACTATAGATTTTAAGGGTAGTTAAGCCCTGTATATTCTCTAAGAAGGTGTCACCTAAGGCAGTATATTGACCCCAATATTTTGACAAAAGCTTTTTTGCCCAGCGCTGAACAGCAACTATTGTAATGGGTATAAGCGGTACACAAATAAGCAGCACTATAGCACAGGGCAGGCTAATAAAGCTCATGACAATAAATAAGGTTATAGGTGCTAACATTGCATAAAAAAACTGCGGCAAATATGCACCAAAATATGTTTCCAGCTGGTCAACACCCTCAGTTGCAACCTGAACCACCTCGGAGGTTTGCACCTTCTCATTATAGGCAGCACCGATTTTTAACAGCTTTTCATAAATGAGCCGTCTTAGCTTAAGCTTAACTGATTTTGATGAGAGATAGCTCATTCTGCCGGAGGAAACAGCGCAAATAAATCTCACAATTAAGGCTGTCACCGTTGTCAAAAGAGCCGCTTTAATGCTGCTTTGAGTGGCATTATCACTGAAAGTATCGCTGAGAAGCTTTGTTATGGCGGCCATCATGGTAATATTTGACATTAGACCTATCCATTGAAAGGCCACATTTCCCAGCACATATTTTTTGCTTTCCTTGACCTGAGAAATAAGGCGTTTATTTATCATCATATTTTTTCATCCTCTCTTTTGCTTACAATTAAAACTCCAAGAGCACAAGCGCCTAAAATAAAGGCAAGGACCATCACCATGCTACAGGCGGATAAACTCTCATCTTTTTTTGTGTCTTCATTTGCTCCCACTCCTGCCGGTACTACTGCCGAGGCAGGAAGCGTTGTGGTGGTAGTGCTAACCGTGGTGCTTTCTATAGCTGCTTCTTTGGTGGTACTCTCATCGCCTTGCAATGAAGATGAGGTGCTGCTTTCCTCAATAGGCATAGTGGTAGTGGTGGCGGCTTCTTTAGTTGTTTCCTCTACCTCTTTAGCGCGTACAAGCTTAGCTGTGGAGTAATCTATGCGAAGCCTTGCCGAGGGTGACATGGGCATAACGGGTACGCTGAATTTAAGGCCAATATCCCCATCCTTTACAACGGGGATTTCAAAGCCCTGCTCATAATTTTCTCCGTCTACAGTTATATTTGACACGGGCACAGCTTCGGCAGTGTCCCCGTCAATAGAGCCGTCAAGATAATATGAAAAGGCTATGCCGCTCATATTTGTGGTGAGAAGTATAGTCACTGTTTTTTCGCCATGGCTTATATCAAGCAAAGCCTTTTGAGCGATATATTTATTGCCGAAGGACTCCTTTTCGTCCTGTTTGTGCATAAGGGTTACGCTCACTTCATATGTACCGTCACTTAGCTCCTCACCATGGGCATATATGCACATGACAGACAGCATAAGGCACAGACATAAAAGGGAAGATAGGATTTTTTTCATAGATATACCTCCAATTGTTAGTCAAAACTAACTAAAATGATTTAATGTGTTAGTGCAAACTAACCAAAACGTCAAAGAAAATGTTAGTTTGCACTAACTAACAAAGTAAAAATAAAAGTTAGACAACGCTAACCGATTTATATTATAGCGATAATATTGGATTTGTCAAGGGGAGTGGAGGAGAATTTTTACGGCACAGACTTTTGTGCCATGCCACACTTACTCACCGTCCTCTTATAAAAACAAAAAAGAGCGTAGAAAATAGTCAAAGGGCTAAATTCTACGCTCTTTTGTTTTAATTTATTACTTCGTTTTTTCCTTTGTGAGTCTGTCAATATCAGCGAAGGCATTTTCAATGGCCTCTGAGTGATAAAGCTCATACATATCATAAATGTATTTTGTAATGCCAAGCTCATCCCATTTAGTCAATATGTCGCCTGCGGTAGAGTTTTTATACTCGGCATAGCGTTCAATAAGATACATAAAAAATTGCATTTCCTTTGCCATTAAAACTCACCTCTGATATAAATTGAATTTCTGGGGTTGCCTGTTATTTTTTCCGCTTCCCACATATCAAAAATTGCAGGAGCACCAAATTGCCACATCTCATATTTTGCATCTGACAGCATCCTGTGTGCTTCACTTGTCACTAAGCTGCGAAAGGCATCCTGATGAGAATATCCGTATTTTTCTGATATCATTTCCACAACTGCCTTATTGTAATAGTCGAGAATAACCGCTTTCGTTCCTTTCATAAGCGACCTTCCTTTCTAATTTAAGTCCAAAATATGTGTCACAATCAATAATACATCTTACTACTATTATTCTACCATATTTCACTTTTGATTTCAACAGCTATTTCCATAGCACAGTCTTTTGTGCCACGCCACACAAAAACCTATCCTCATAAAAGCTCAGCCTTTCCCGAGTACAAAAAAGAGTCACCGGTTAAACCGATGACCCATTAATTTAAATATATTCATCTAAGATTTTC
>CAZDEL010000074.1:0-6199 GCA_964504475.1 uncultured Faecalibacterium sp.
ATAAATGTGATAATTTGTCAATTAAAGTTTTATTTGGTAAAAATAAAAAAATACCACTTGACACATGAGGTCAGGCGGTATATAATATAGGTGAAGCAAGGGAATACCCGATAAGCGGTTATGCCCTCGTAAAATTGAATGATATTACAAAGTTATAACTGCCATTATTTAGCGACATTGGCAGTTATTTCTTTTTATTGTTATTGGAAGTATTATTAACTAATTATGTAGCCTATTAAAAACACCAACAAAACAAGTCAACCCAAAAAATAAGCGACCCCATGAAATCCCATTGAGGAATTTACGGAGTCGCTTTAATATTATCTTATTTTACCTTTTGAGCCGGGAACTCATCCTCGCCAAAGCCGAGAACACGAGCGATTTGTACACTTACCTCACGGTTCTTAACTTCCTTGCCGTTTGTGAAGCCGGCATCTGTTGCTGAAACGAACAAAGGCACATCAACGATGGTGTGGGTGTCACTTGTGTAGTAGTATTCACCTGTCTTTTCGTTGTACTTAATGCCGCCTGTCTCATGGTCAGCGGTAACAACTACGAGGGTTTCGCCGTCCTTCTGTGCAAAATCGAGGGCAGCGCCTACAGCCTTGTCAAACTCAACAACGCTCTTTGTGCAGCCGTCAAAATCATTTGAGTGTGAGAACTTATCAATGCAAGCACCCTCAACCATAAGGAAGAAGCCATCCTCATCTGCGCTGAGAATCTCAATAGCTTTCTTTGTCATTTCCTCAATAGTAGGTGTGTCGTGCTCGTTTGTGACATGCTTAAGGTCATCAAAGCTAAACTGACCAAAGGACTTGCTGCCGGGCTGCAGAGCGTTAAGCTCTGTCTCTGAGCCAACATAGGTGTAACCGTTAGCAGCGGTGTTTTCCTTATTGATATAAGATGAAGCACCACCCCAAATAAGGTCAATGTCTGATACAAGCTGGTCTGCACAAATATCCTCATCTAAATCTCTGCTGTAAACATGAGCGGAAAAGTCTGAGGGAGTAGCACCTGTTGTCTTGTCTGTTGTTACAACGCCTGCGGCCATGCCACGAGTTTTAGCGAGCTCACAAAGAGTGATGGGCACAGGTGTGTCGTCAACATTAAAGGGTGCGAAGGGATAAACAGCTACAGAGTTTACCCACACACGAATACCTGTAGCAAGAGCTGTGCCACCTGCGGCAGAGTCCGTAGCAGGGATAATGAATGAGTCAATGTCGCTGTGACCTCTAACAGGCATTTTGTCAAGGTTAAGCTCCACATTTCTTGTGGCCTTTGTGACTGCGAGAGTGTTGTCACCCATGCCGTCACCAATCATGAGTATAACATTTTTGTATTTGCCCTGGGCATAATCGTCGCTGACATTGCTTGACAGACCGAAAAAGCCATAAAGGGACATAATGACTATCATTGCACTTGCAATGACTTTTTTGATAATACTTGGCATATTATCTTCTCCTTCCTTAATTTAGGTAGTTATATTATACAATATGTCGAAGTTTTTTGCAATATTTTAACAAAAATTATAGGGTGAGATTTAACTTTTTTGTGAGTATCCTTGTTTGGACTTTGCCAAAAGGCAAAATGACCCTTAAAGATGGCATATATGTTTCCGGTACACCGGAGAAAATAGTAACCCCATGGAGTCTCACCATAGATGAAATTAAGGCGAAGGTAAATAAGCTCAAGTAAAACTATGACCTTATCTTTGCGGCAGGGTACAAAAAGAAAAACGGACAGGTGATTTTCCTTTGTAGGAAGTCATCTGTCCTGAGTTTTTGTTTTGTTTTTTGTACTATTTACAAAAGCTCCTTTGTTTTACAGGCAAGATAAAGGGGAAGGTTAGTGAAATCACCATCCTTGCGATACTCTCGCTTAGAAAAACGAAGGGCATTTTGGGGCTTATGCTGTGCAATATATCTTTTAAATGAGGGGGCAGATTTATCCTCACCGCCCTTGACCTCCACAGGGATAATCTCGATGCCGTTTTGCACCACAAAGTCTATCTCACTGTTTTTATTTGCGTAATATCGAGGCTCTATTTGAAATTGCCCTTTAAGCTGCTGTAAAACATAGTTTTCACTTAAAGCCCCTTTAAATTGATAATCTGTCTGTAGCAAAATCGCACTGTTGTCAATTCCTGCCATTTGCTTTAAAAGGCCTGTGTCAAAGACAAAAAGCTTAAACACATCTAATTTATCAAAAGCTGATAAAGGGTGCTGTGGCTTTGATACATTATAAACACGATTTACCATACCTGCTGAGACGAGCCATTCAATCGCTTCTTCAAAATCTCTGCCTCTGGCGCCTTCACGAACAGCACCGTAGATAAATTTTTCGTTAGGCTTTGCCAGCTGGGAGACAATGCTGCGAAACACCATGAGAATACGACCGCTGTTGACCTTGCCGTTGTGCTTGGAAAAGTCGTTTTCATAAACCTCTATTAGCTCTCGCTGTATTTGCGACACCTTGAGGGGGTCTTTATATTTTATCCATGTATGGACACATTCAGGCATACCGCCTATAATAAGATAATAGTTATATGCTTCAAGTAAACGCTTGTGGAATATTTCTTCAATTACTTGATTCTTTTCTATCTTTTCATAATAAGCAAACAAGCCCGGGTCTGTTGCCTCTAAAAACTCGTCAAAGGTTAAAGGGTGTATATCTAAAAGATTTACCATGCCTACAGGATAAGACTTAGGGGCCGCTAACAGTGTTCCCAAAAGACTGCCTGCGGCTATAACATGATATTCTCCGGCCTTTTCCTTAAAGTATTTGAGGGAGTTTAAAGCGTCGGGGCACTCTTGAATTTCATCAAAGATAATCAAGGTCTTTTCTGCCTCGATTTTTTTGTTGCAAATCAAAGAGAGAAGCTCAATAATACGGTGGGGATTTTTATTGCTTTCAAAGATGGATTTCAGCTCATCCTCTTCGTCAAAGTTAAAATAGACAAAATCCTCATAATAGCTTTGCCCAAATTCCTTCATTAGCCAGGTTTTGCCCACCTGTCTTGCGCCCTTTAACACCATGGGCTTTCGTTCGGGGCTGTCTTTCCATTGAGCTAATTTTAAAATTGCTTTACGCTTCAAGTGCTTCACCGCCTTATATAAAAGTGACAATTATAGTTTAACACATTTTTCCTGACTTTTCAATCACTTTTTTACACATTTTTCCAGCTTTTTCATGGATAAAAAAACACATTTTTCTAAGCTTTTCACCGCCAAAATCACACATTTTTCCAAAAGCACTGTCATCATAATAATATTCACCGCCTCACCTTTTCGGCAGAGTACCATCACAATAGTTAAAAAAATTATAAAAACTCCTTTTATGCCTTGCAAAAACTTTGATTATATGATAACATCTCTGTTAATATTAAAATGTAGAGGTAGGAATAAAATGAGTATAAAAAATAACTATAAGCACACCTTTTTTGCGTCTTATGCAGGTTATTTTGTTCAGGCCATAATCAATAACTTTTTGCCGCTATTATTTTTAACGCTGCAAAACACCTTTAGTCTTAGCTATGACAAGATATCTCTTTTAATTGTTATTAACTTTGGAGTTCAGCTTTGTGTGGATTTTTTGTCGGCTTACTTTATTGATAAGATAGGCTATCGTGTCAGCGTAGTTGCGGCTCATGTTTTTGCTGCAATAGGCCTTGCAGGTCTTAGCATTTTTCCCTTTATTATGAACCCTTACGCAGGCATTATACTTTCCATTGTTATATATGCTCTTGGCAGCGGACTTATTGAGGTTATTATCAGCCCATTGGTTGAGGCCTGCCCCAGTGACAGCAAGTCAGGTGCAATGAGCCTTTTACACTCCTTTTATTGCTGGGGACAAATGAGCGTTGTGCTGCTGTCAACCCTGTTCTTTAAGGTGGCAGGCATTGATAATTGGCGCATTTTAGCGCTGATTTGGGCTTGCATCCCACTTGTAAACGGTGTGTATTTTGCCTTCGTGCCCATCCCGACTATTTTAAGCGAAAACAAGGGCATGGGAATAAAGAATCTATTTAAAACTAAGCTGTTTTATGTTGCCGGTTTAATCATGCTTTGTGCCGGCGCAAGTGAGCTTGCAATGAGCCAATGGGCATCAGCCTTTGCAGAGTCAGGCCTTGGTGTGAGTAAGACCGTGGGTGACCTTTTAGGCCCATGTCTTTTTGCTGTGTTTATGGGTACTGCGAGAGTGCTTTACTCTAAGCTCTCGGATAAAATCCCGCTGACAACTGTTATGGCAGCAAGTGCTGTGCTTTGCATTGTGAGCTATCTCGTGGCAGGTCTTTCGCCCGTACCAATAGTGTCACTGCTTGCCTGTGGGCTTTGCGGCTTATCTGTGGGCGTTATGTGGCCGGGTACTTTTTCACTTGCTGCTGAAAAAATACCTACCGGTGGCACCGCAATGTTTGCTCTATTGGCATTGTTTGGTGACTTAGGCTGTGCAAGCGGTCCGGCTCTCGTTGGCAAAATGACCACAATATTTGGTGACGATTTAAGCAAGGGTCTGCTTTTTGGTGTGACATTTCCGGCGGTGATGATATTGTGTGTCCTTCTCATTAAAAAAGAAAAGTCAGGCAAAAAGCCCGACGAAAATTAAATGGATAAAATATATGGGCTGCCCGAAGAAAGGACAGCCCAAAATTTTTAAATTAATAAAGTGTCTTTGACAGTATGTAGCAAGTCCACAATGCAACAACGAAAAAGCCCTCTGCCGGAATAGCAAGCTTAGTGTAAGGACACTTCCAGCCCTTGTCCACAAACAGGAAAATAGTTCTTGTGACAAAAACTGTTGTGGCAAAGAAAAGACCGCCAACGAGTGAGTAAACAGGTGTCTTAGTGGCATAAGTGAGATAAAGCAGGAATGCGCCTAAGGCAAAGGATATGCCACCGTAGTAAACTCTGATTTCCGTCTTGCCGGCATTGTCAACAGGCTTTACGGAAAAGCTCTCGGCATTTTTGATAGGGCTGATGATAAACACGATTGCCATGCCAAAGAAATAGCAAGCAAGGCAAATTACCGCAACAGCCGCAGGGATGTTTGTCATTAAAATTTCTTTCATTTTAAAAAAGCTCCTTTGTTTTTTTATTATTCTATCACAAATTAGCGGCTAAGTAAAGGGGTTTAGGGCTTTTCATTGGTGGAGTTTTGATTTAGAGATTAACTAAAATTAAATAAATTAAAAACTATGGTTTTTCCTATTGACAAAAGTCATAATAGAGTGTATAATAGCTAAGCAACTTAACGAGGCGTAGCGCAGTTTGGTAGCGCATCTGCTTTGGGAGCAGAGGGCCGCAGGTTCAAGTCCTGTCGCCTCGACCAAAAAATTCCGTTCACGAATGTGGGCGGAATTTTTACTTATTCACTATTAATTCTTCACTCTTCACTATTTTCGCAAGCGGAATTTTAGTTAATAAGTAAGAGTGAATAGTGAAGAAGTTTCACGGCATACCACATCCTCTGCAAAAATTTTTCTGTTAACACAACGAATGAAAATATAAATCCACCAAATCAAATCAGTTTGATTTCCGTTACAAAGACACAACAAAAACCTCTTTTGTCTTAAAGGCAGAGAGGTTTTTTGTTATTTGCGCTTTTTGTAAAACATCACACTATCCACGCAAATATCGTTGAATAATGAAAAACATTGTGCTATAATTATCTAAAACAGCTGTGTGCAGCTTAACATATAGATTTGATATGCACTAAAAGTAATCTTATCTATGAATAAAAGGGTCAACTAAAAAGCTTTATCATAAATAAACAAATTTTTAGGAGGTCGTTAAAATGGAGAAAAAGATTATTGTTGCAGGACTCGGTCACGGTGGTATTGCCGCCGCCGCACTCATTGCAAAGCAGGGGTATGATGTAACTGTTTACGAAAAGAAAAGCGAGGGCACTTTAGGCTATGATTGGACAGATATTTTTGCGCCTAAGGCTCTTGAAATAGCGGGAATGAAAATGCCCCCTCAAAGCAAGTACGAATATAAGCAGGATATGACTTTTTTCAATCCTTCTCTAACTAAAAGCTTGCAGCAGCATGTACCACAAGATCAGCTTGAAATAAAAATGGAGCGTCGAGATATTTATGAGCATCTTATTAATCATGCTCTTGAATGTGGTGTAAAAATAGTGTATGACTGTCAGGTCAATGCTCCTATAGTTTTAGGCAACAGAGTTGTGGGAATAAAAA
>CAZDEL010000075.1:0-6063 GCA_964504475.1 uncultured Faecalibacterium sp.
GCAACACAAAGGGGACAGGTGATTTTGTGTTGTCGAATTTACCAAGCGAAAAAATAAAAGTCATCGCCCGAACACAAAATCACCTGTCCCCTTTGTGTTCTCCCTCCACCAACAGCTCGCCCTTTAGGGCGAAATTAGCTCGCTTTAGCGAAATTAGCTCGCCTTCAGGCGATTTTAGCTCGCCTTTAGGCGAAATTAGCTGCCCTTCAGGGCAAATTACCTCCTCATCCTGTCCCAAATCATTGATTTTTTCCCTGAATTATAGTATAATAGATTATTATCCACAACTATGTGTAAAAAGGAGGTTGACACATGTTTATTGATAAAGCCGTAATTAAAATCAAAGCCGGTGATGGCGGTAACGGCGCAGTTGCCTTCCACCGTGAAAAATATATAGCCTCAGGTGGTCCTGACGGCGGTGACGGTGGCAAGGGTGGTGATATCGTCTTTATGGTGGACGATAACCTGTCAACACTTGCTGACTTTAAATATAAGAGAAAATATAAAGCTCCCAATGGCATGGACGGTCAAGGTGGCCGCCGCAATGGCAAAAAGGGAGAGGACTTAGTTATAAGAGTACCGAGAGGAACAATCATAAAAGAAAAAGAAAGCGGCACTCTTATGGCTGATATGTCCGATGATGATAGCTTTATTGCTGCAAAGGGCGGCAGAGGCGGCTGGGGCAACAGCCACTTTGCAACGCCTACCAGACAAACACCACGCTTTGCCAAGGGTGGCACTCCCGGCGAAGAATGGGAGGTTGTCTTAGAGTTAAAGCTTTTAGCTGATGTGGGCTTGTTAGGCTTCCCAAATGTGGGCAAATCCAGCTTTATATCTGTTGTCAGTCAAGCTAAGCCTATTATTGCCGACTATCATTTTACCACTATTACACCGGTTTTAGGCGTAGTCAGCTTAGGTGAAGGCACTTCCTTTGTTATAGCTGATATCCCCGGCCTTATTGAGGGCGCAAGTGAAGGTGTAGGCTTAGGTCATGCGTTTTTAAGGCATGTTGACCGCTGTAGAATGTTGGTGCATATTGTTGATGTTGCCGGCAGTGAGGGCAGAGACCCTAAGGATGACTTTGAGAAAATTAATCTTGAGCTTGAAAGGTTTAATCCTGAGTTAGCTCAAAGGCCGCAAATTGTTGTTGGCAATAAGATTGACCTTGCCACAGATGAGCAAAGAGCCGAATTTAGACAGTATATTGAAAATAAGGGCTATAAATATTTTGAGATGTGCGCCCCTATAACCGAGGGCACAAAGCAGGTCATTGATGCCGTTGCTGCTATGCTTGGTACTCTGCCGCCTGTGAAACGCTATGAGAGTGAAGCTATACCTATGGAGACTCTTTTAGCAAAGCAAAACACAGGCTTTACCATAACTGTTGAGGACGATGTTTATATTGTTGAAGCACCATGGCTTATTAAGATACTTTGCCGCACAGATTTAGATGACTATGAGTCACTTCAATATTTCCAGAGAGTGCTTATATCCAGCGGCATAATTGACGCTCTTAGGGAAAAGGGTGTGCAAGAGGGTGACATTGTAAGCATTTATGATTTTGAGTTTGAGTTTATGAACTAAAGCCTCCACTGCTTAATGTAAAGGAATTATATATGGAAAGATTTTTAAATGCTGATTGTAACCCTAAAATGTTAAGCCCGTTAAATCTTGCATTTATAGGTGATACAGTCTTTGACTTATTTGTTAGAGAGAGTCTTGTCTGTCAAGGGAATAGACCTGTTAATAAGCTGCATAATAAGGCAACACAAATGGTTAAGGCGCAAGCACAAGCTGCCGCAGCTGAAAAGATTATGCCAATATTGACCCCGGAGGAATTAAGTATATTTAAGCGTGGCAGAAATGCTCACTCAAATCATAAGGCAAAAAATGCCAGTGAAGGTGACTATCACTATGCCACAGCCGTAGAAGCACTTTTTGGATATTTATATCTTTCAGGTGAAATGGAAAGACTCAGAGAGCTGTTTAATATTATCAGTGGCGAATAAGCTTAATACTACATCATAAAGGCTTTGTATTTACCTTTATATTTTTGCCAACACTTAAAGCTAAAGATATAGCTTAGTTGGTGGTTGGCTGTGAAAATTAAAAAAACAATATTAGATATTTTATTATGGCTTTGTGGCGGTGCTCTTTTTAGTGTGTCTGTCAATATGTTTTCTGCACCTAATGATATAGTTCAAGGTGGGCTTACAGGCATTGCGACAGCAATAAATCATTTATTGCCCTTTATGCCCATAGGCACTTTGATTTTTATTGGCAACATTCCATTATTTATCTTAGGCTTCAAGGAGCTAAAGGGTGGATTTTTTATTAAAAGCGTTGCCGCTACGGCAGTGTTCACAATGGCAATAGACCTTGGCTCACTGTTTATTGAGCCTTATATGGGCGACAAGCTTTTGTCGTGTATATTTTGTGCGGTGCTGTCAGGTGTGGCTTTGGCCTTGATTTTTATGACAGGTGCTACTACAGGCGGTACGGATATACTCGCCATGCTAATTAGAAGAAAGCACCCCCGACTTTCCATGGGCAGAGTTATTTTAGTCATGGATTTTGCTGTGGTGCTCTTAAGCTTTTTAGTCTATAGGGAAATTGAAAGCATAATGTATGCAATTATCGTCATTTTTCTCTCATCAAAGGTCATTGATATTGTCCTTTACGGCAGTGATAACACAAAGCTTTTGTTTATCATCACAAAGCAAAAAAGTCCTATGCTGGAAAAGCTCCTTTGTGAAATTGGTCGAGGGGCAACTGTCATAGACGCTAAGGGCGGCTACACCTTAAAGGATAAGCATATTATTCTTTGTGCCGCAAAGAAAACACAAATTAATAGGATTTTACGCCTTATCCTTGAGATTGACCCTGAGGCATTTACAATAGTTTGTGATGCAGGTGAGATTATAGGTGAAGGCTTTACAACATAATAATAGGAATTTAAGGAGGACACATTATGGGTCTTAATTCATCAGACGGTTTTTGGCTTATTAAAACCGCAGAGAAAAAAGCCAATGTAAAGGGAGCTGCTTATCTTGACTTAGCTCTTTGTGATAAAAAAGGTGAAATTAACGGCAAGCTTTGGGACTACAGTGAGCTTGTCCATGGAGTATATGCTCCCGGTGACTTAGTTAAAATCAGAGGTAGTATAACTCAATTTAACGGCAATGACCAGCTTAGAATAGAAAAAATCAGGCTCGTTAATGACAGCGACGGAATTAGTGCCGCAGACTTTGTTCCTTCGGCAGAGTACAGTGGCGAAATGATGTTAGGTCAAATCATGAATATCATAGGCGCAGTTAAGGACGAGGAGCTGAAAAAGCTTACATACGCTTTAGTTAAGGATAGGGAAAAGGAGCTTCTTTTTTGGCCTGCTGCATTTAAGCTTCATCATGCAATGAGAGGTGGCCTGTTATATCACACCTTGTCTATTATTAAGTTGGCTCAGGGGGTTTGCAGCCTTTATCCTGCCGTTGATAAGGATCTTCTCATGTGTGGCATAATTGTCCATGACCTGTGCAAAATCGACGAGTTTGATATTAGCACCGCAGGTCTTGCTACAGGGTACTCGGTAAAGGGTGAGCTGTTGGGACACTTGGTTATGGGCGCAGTTAAGATTGAATTGAAGGCAAAGGAGCTTGGCATTAGTGATGACACTGTCACTCTTTTGCAGCACATGGTTATCTCTCATCACGGCGAGCCTGAGTTTGGTGCAGCCGTAAGACCTATGTTTTTAGAGGCAGAGATTTTAAGCCAGCTTGACACCCTTGATGCAACGGTATATGAAATCTCAAGTGCTGTCGGTGACACAAAGCAAGGGGAGTTCACACCGAGACAGTGGGCACTTGATAACCGCAAGCTTTATAACCATGGCAGAAAGGAAGTCTCTCCAAAAGCTGATTTAGAATAATAAAAGGAAATTTTCTTGTCTGATTATGTAAATTTTGACTATATCTCAAGGTAATTTTAAGTAAAAAAGTAGAATTTAGGTAAATAGTGTTGATTTTTTCTCAAAAAAATGTGATAATGTATCGTAACTAACTGTGCCTTAAGGAGGAATTATATGAGAGTAATCACAGGCTCTGCACGAGGCAAAAAGCTAATAACTCTTGAGGGTGATGATGTAAGACCTACCACAGACATAGTTAAGGAAGCTCTTTTCAGCATTATTCAGTTTGAGCTTGAGGGCAGGCGTGTGCTCGACCTTTTTGGTGGCAGCGGGCAATTAGCTATTGAGGCCTTATCACGAGGCGCACAAAACGCTGTTATAGTTGATATGTCTAAAAAAAGCATTGACATTATCAAAAAGAATTTAGAGCATACAGGCTTTACTAAGGATGCTGTGGTTATTCAAAGTGACGCTTTAAGCTTCTTGTCAAGGCGTACAGAAAAATATGATATTGCTTTTCTCGACCCACCATATTCTATGGGGCTGATTGAGGAGGCTCTCCCAAGGGTTGTAGAGCTTATGAGCAGCAGTGGCGTTATAATTTGTGAAGCTCCCTTTAAGGATGAATTACCTGAAGCAGTCGGAGATTTTGCACTTCAAAAGAAGTACAGATACGGTAAAACAGGACTTTTCCTTTATAGACGAGCAACTCAGGAGGACTGAGAATGAAACAGAGAATTGCCATTTATCCGGGCAGTTTTGACCCAATCACCATAGGTCATTTGGATATAATCAAAAGAAGCGCAAAGCTTTTTGACAAGGTGATTGTTGTCGTTATGTCCAATTACAGAAAGACAGGTATTCACGCTTTCACTGTTGAGGAAAGAGTGGAGCTTGTAAAAAAATGCACAGTAGGGCTTGATAATGTTGTTGCCGACTCATATATGGGTCTTTTGGCAGATTATGCAAGGCAACAGGGTGCAGTTGCAGTTATTAAGGGTCTCAGAGCTGTTTCAGACTTTGAGGACGAGTTTCAGCAAGCACTCATTAATAAAAAGCTCAACGGCGAAATAGAGACGGTTTTTATGGCTGCAAGCAGTGAGAATATGTTTCTCAGCTCCAGCGTTATTAAGCAGGTATGTATGCTCGGTGGCGATGTGACACCGTTTCTACCTAAAGAAGTGTCAAAGGAAATTATTGATAAATTAATGAAAGGATGACAAAGATATGGCAACTTACGACATCGAAGATCTCGAAGTAGAGGATGTAGAGGGTACAGACGATTATATGAGCGACGACTCTTACGAGGAAGATGAATATGAAGAAGTAAGAGAATTTGGTCCGTACAATCATGATGAAGCAGAGGAGAGATGGAAGGATCTTGACTTTGAGCAGCTTGTTGAGCAAATGTCACTTTATGTTTCAAATGCTAAAAAGTTTTTCTTCTCAAAGACCAAGAGAATAGTTAACGGTCATGATGTTGACACACTTGTCCAGTACATGCAAGAGAAATTCCCTGAGGAGTTCCTCAAGTCAAAGGACATTATTAATAGAGAAGTTAGCATTATTTCCGACGCCAATGACAAGGCTGACAAGCTTGTTTCACAGGCACAAAACTATAAGAACGAAACCACTGCTAAATCACAAGCATACTACAACGACGTTGTTAAAAAGGCACAGGCAGATGCAGAGGCTATTATTGCTCGTGCAAACAATCAAGCAGCAGAGCTTGTTAAGGAGCACAACATCACAAGGATGGCAAGAGAGGAAGCTGAAAGAATCAAGGCTGAGACTGAAAAGACAGTTCAGGCTATGATTGCTAAGACAACCTCCGATTGCAACGATTACAAGAAGCAGGCAAACGATTATGCAAAGAGCATAGTTCAGGGTGCATATAGCTTTATCACAAGTGGTCTTGCAGGCTATCAGGGCATAGCTGCTAAGAATCTTGACGAGATCAACAAGGTCAACGGTCAATTCCAGCAGGAGTATGCGGTACAGCTGAAAAACTTGGGAATAGACAAATAAGATGGAAAAAAGCACGCCGAGGGGCGTGCTTTTTTTAGCTAATTTCGCCTGAGGGCGAGCTAATTTGAAGCGTCAAGACGCTTCAGCTAATTTCGCTAAAGCGAGCTAATTTCGCCCTAAAGGGCGAGCTG
>CAZDEL010000076.1:0-6002 GCA_964504475.1 uncultured Faecalibacterium sp.
TTTGCCATTATGTATACCTCAAATTATCTCGCCGCTCAAAGCAGAGCAACAGTCATCTCATTACTTCACTCCCACTTTTCTGAGCACATCCTTATCCATAGTGTCTGCCACCTTGCCTATTTTTGCCCAAAGAGCGTCAGCCTTTGCTTTCCATGCAAAGTAGCCCTCAGGTGTGGACGGGTACTCATCGTAAAGCTTGTTGACCTCGTCACTTTCTATAAGACCTTTAAGTGTTTTCTTGACGCTTGAAGGCTTTATGTTGTGAGTTAATATGCCCTTTAAAATGCCGGAGACAATCTTAGCTATGTCGGCAGGGTTCAAAGTAAGACCATCTAAGCTGCCAAGGATTTTTTGGCTGAAAAGGATATCATTTTTAAACAGATACTCTGCCTCTTTATAGCTGTAGGAAATGATACCTATGAGTATGGGACGAAGGGAGTCGAAATACTTGCCCTGAGACTGGATATAAAGCTTATTAATTTGCCACATATTTTCCTTTGTTAAGGGCTTGTCCTCCTTTAAGAGCTTTGATATAACCTGAACGGCTATCTCAGCTTGAT
Organism: uncultured Faecalibacterium sp.; assembly: GCA_964504475.1. GTDB lineage: Bacteria > Bacillota > Clostridia > Oscillospirales > Acutalibacteraceae > UBA6857. The sequence continues at coordinate 561 of CAZDEL010000076.1, forward strand.
AAAGTGATGAGGTGCAGCCCTCGCCACAGGTTGGCTTAGTTAAAAAGGCGGTGTCACCCATAGCAATAAAGCCGTCCTCGACAAAGGAATAAAGAGACCTGTGATAAGGTGTCATGCCCTTTTCAACCTTTTCCACAGTATATTTAGGCCATGGAATATTTTTTCTAACATCCTTAAAGACCTCCTCGGCGCAGGCATAGCTATAGTTTGCGCCTATGCCAAGGATAGCACCATGGTCGTCGCCACTCGGTGCTGACCAGGATTTATATTGCATAAATGAGCCGTGAAGGTCAAGGGGGTTGACGCTTTGCTCAGTATATTTAGCATAATAAAGCACAACATAGAAAATATCCTCGGGCTTGAGCATAAAGTTTTCCACATAGGCATTGTCAGGTAGCTTTCTTCTTGCCGCTGAGGGGATACCTGTGCAGTCTGCGACTATTTTTCCTTCTGCTGTGTACTCAGTGCCGTCCATTATGTATTTTGCACCGCATATTTTGCCACTGTCATCTTTGAGGAAATCCTCAAAGGCAGCACCGTAAATAATCTTTGCTCCGGCTTGTTGGGCTTGAACATTCATTTTCATAATGTATTCGTGCTTGTGCATACCTATAACAGTTTCCTCGGCATACTTAGGATAGTTACCATAGGGTGAGAAATTCCTGCCGGAGGTGAAAATAAAGCCAAACTCCTTGTCACCTGCCTTTGGAATATCAAGGTCGAAACGCTGCATCTCAGATTGCCCCATGTGGAAAATATCATAGTCTCTTGACACATTTTCGGCCAATTCCTTTTCGAGCACAAGGACACTGTGACCCCTTTGAGCCATCTGCCTTGCAAACCATGAGCCTGTCGTTGAAGCACCGGCAATAATAACATCATATTTTTCCATTTTTAACATCTCCTTAGCAATGTTTTATCTAAGGCTATGATAGCATTATTGTTGTCAATTTTCAATAGAAAAACTCATTAATTTATATTATTTTTTGTTGTAAAAGGCGTTTTTCACATCATAGTATTTCTCTATTAGCCAAAACCTTACTTCGTAGCTTGGGTTTGCTGTCACAAGGTCAAGCTCTTTATCATTTAGCACCTGCTTTAGCTTGTCCTCTCTTTTGTACGCGCCGGGAAGACACAGTGACGGGAACATGACACACCACCAATTTTTCCCTTCTCCCTTGCCTATAATCACTTTAAGTGCGTTATAGTAGCCGGCAGGCAAGGTTATGTTTTCATATACCCTTGTGGGGAAGTAGCTCTTTTCAAGGCATAAACTCACCTCATAGTCGTACCCTTGGCTGCAAACACACTGTCGGGCAATAGACTCAAAATATGAAAGAGCTGAGGTGACTTTATTTTTCGCTGAAATTATATCCTCACAGCCCTCAAGAGAAGCTTCACTGCTATTAATTATAGCGTCTCTCACCTTTAGCTTTAGCTGCTGGTCTTTGACTGAGTCAGAGTTTGCAATGACATGAAGCCGCAAAATATCCTCTCTTATGCCCTCACAGCTTTTTTCAAAGGAAACAGTTGCCCCAATGCAAATTAAAAGTGTTACAAATACAGCGATGTCAATGGCTTTAAGCTTCATAATTATGTAGTTCCTTTCTAAAATTGATATTCAAAGCATTGACATAAAAAGCAGGGCATATACATAATTTACCTATAAAGTTTTAAGCACTGCTTGTGAAATAATAATAAATGTGATAATATACTAAGGAGAGACGCTTATGGACACAATGGAAAAAATTATAGAGATTATATCAGACAAAACTGATATAAAGCCGGAGCTTTTAGATGAGGACACCTCAATTGATGAAATAGGTGCAGACAGCATTGATATTGTGGAAATCCTCATGGCACTTGAGGAGGAGTTTCATGTTGAAATCTCTGACGAGAAAGCGAAGGAGCTTAAAAATTTAGGCGAGCTTAAGGCGTACCTGGAAAATAACAAAGAATAATCGAGGGCAAAAAAATGAAGTATAAATACATTATGTGGGATTGGAACGGAACAATTTTAGACGACTTAAAGGTTAACTTTGATGCGGTCAATCAGCTGCTTATTAATAGAGGCAAAGCTCCTATGGAAAGCACTGAGCTTTACTGTGAGATATTCGGCTTCCCTGTTATAGATTTTTATAAAAAAGCAGGCTTTGACTTGGAAAACGAGGCCTTTAAAGATATAGCAAAGGAATATGTTTTCGAGTATGACGAAAGGTTTTATGAGGCGGAAATATTTGAGGATGCCCAAAGGCTTATTAAACAGCTGAAGGATAAGGGAGTAATGCAAATGATACTCTCAGCAACTCAGCAAAGCTTTTTGGAGAAGCAGGTGCGTTTTCACGATATGGACTATCTTTTTACTCACATACTCGGAGTGGAGGATGTCTATGCCAAAAGCAAGGTGGATATTGCCCTTAGATGGATAACTCAAAATGATATTGACAGCTCCGATGTGCTTTTTGTGGGTGACACCACCCATGACTATGCTGTGGCTCAAAGTATAGGCTGTGACTGTGTGCTCATTGCACGAGGTCATCAAAATAAGGAAAGACTCGTCTCAACGGGCACTACAGTTATAGACAGTATAGATGAATTAAGGGGGCTGGTGCTGTAATGAAAAAGGTGGTTATTGCGCCGGACTCATTTAAGGGCAGCCTTTCTTCGCCGGAGGTCTGCGAGATTATAGCTCAGGTGCTAAGAGAAAAATATGGGGATATTGAGATAATTTCCATACCCATGTCAGACGGTGGTGAGGGCTTGACAGACTGCTTTGTCAGGTGCTTTGATAACAGCGAAAGGCAGCTTGTCACTGTCAGCTCACCTTTAATGGGCAAGGTGTGTGCAGGCTATGCCATTCTTCACCCGTACACTGCCGTAATGGAAATGTCGGCCGCCTCGGGTATCACAATCGAAAAGAAAAACGAGGCTATGAGAGCCTCGACCTATGGCACAGGTGAAATGATAAAGGATGCCTTAAACAAGGGCGTAAGGCGGCTTTTTATAGGCATAGGGGGCAGTGCCACAACAGACGGCGGCATAGGCTGCATAGGAGCACTTGGAGGAAAATTCCTTGACGAAAAGGGTGATATTGTGCCCTTGTGCGGCGAGGGACTAAAAAGGATAAAAGCTATAGATTTGTCGGCACTTGACCCACGAATTAAGGAATGTGAAATAACAGTGCTGTGCGATGTGAAAAATCCTCTTTACGGTGAAAAGGGAGCGGCATACATATATGCGCCTCAAAAGGGAGCAAATGACACACAGGTTGCCCGTCTCGATGAGGGCTTGCGAAACCTTGGAGAAGTGGCAAAAAAACACTTGGGTGTGGACTATGCCTTATTGGAAGGTGCAGGTGCGGCAGGTGGCTTAGGCTTTGCCTTAGTTGCCTTTTTAGGTGCAAGGCTTCAAGGTGGCATTGACACTATGCTCAAGCTAACAGACCTTGAAAATAAAACCTATGGTGCAGATTTAGTTATAACAGGCGAGGGCAAAATGGACGAGCAAAGCCTTATGGGTAAAGTGTCCTTTGGTGTTGCGGCAAAAAGCATGGGCAAAAAAACCATTGCCATAGTGGGGCTTAACACTGCCGATTATGATAAAATTAAAGCGGCCGGCATAAGTGAGGTCATTGAGACTAACCCCGAGCATTTGCCATTTGAGCTTATTAAGGATAAGGCAAAAGAGGATTTAGCTGCTGCGGCAGAAAAAATTACACTTTAAGTGTGAAAAATAGAGGAAAAACTATTGATTTTTCATCAAAAATGTGGCTTAATATAAGGTAAAGGCAATGCTAATAGCATTTGCCGCCATAGGAGACGACATTAAGTCAGGAGGTAAATTATGGAACAAATTAAAAGATTAAAGTATTTTGTAGACGGTCAATGGCTGGAATCAAAGACAGAAAAATATATGCCCGTTTACAACCCCAGCACCGGTGAGGTTATCGCTGAGACACCATGCTGCACAGCAGATGAGGTTGAGTCAGCAGTTGCAGCCGCTAAGGCAGCATTCCCCGCATGGTCAAACACACCTGTTATGAAAAGAGTTCAGGTGCTTTATAAATTCCGTGAGCTGCTTTTAGCTAATATGGACGAGCTTAGTGAGCTTTGCGCTAAAGAGCATGGCAAGGTTCTCTCAGAGGCAAAGGGCGATATCCTTAAGGTTAAGGAGCCTGTTGAGCATGCATTAAGTGCGCCGTCACTTACAATGGGTGACTGCATGAGAGACACATCAAGCGGCTATGACACCACACTTTATTATGAGCCTGTTGGCGTTTTTGCCGGCATCGTTCCTTTCAACTTCCCGGGTATGATCCCAATGGGTTGGATGGTTCCCTGCTGCATCGCTTGCGGTAACACTATCGTATTAAAGTTAGCATCAATGACACCTATGACAGCTATGAGACTCAATGAGCTTTTAGTTGAGGCAGGTCTTCCAAAGGGCGTTGTTAACCTTGTTACTTGCTCAAGAGTTGAGGCTGACATTCTTCTTAAGCACCCTGATGTTAAGGGTATCACTTTTGTTGGTTCAACAAAGGTTGGTCTTCATGTTTACAAAGAGGCTTCTGCAACAGGTAAGAGAGTTCAGGCTCTTTGCGAAGCTAAAAATCACGCTCTCGTTTTAGAGGACGCAGCTCTTGAAAGAAGTGCAAGAGGTATTATCAACTCATCCTTCGGCTGTGCAGGCGAAAGATGTATGGCACTTCCCGTTGTTGTAGCTCAAGAGAGCATTGCCGACAAGCTTGTTGCTCTGCTTAAGCAATATGCTCAGGAGTTAAAGCTTGGCCCCGCATATTTACCTGAGTCAACCTTAGGCCCTGTTGTTACAGCTGAGCACAAGGCAAGCGTTATTAACTGGATTAATAAGGGTATCGAGGAGGGTGCTACACTCGTTCTCGACGGTAGAGACGCTAAGGTTGAGGGCTATGAAAACGGCTTCTATGTTGGCCCCACAATTCTCGACAATGTTACAGAGGAGATGACTGTTGGTACACAGGAAATCTTTGGCCCTGTACTTTGCATCAAGAGAGTTAAGACCTTTGAGGAGGGTCTTGCTATTATGAACCGTAACCCATATGCTAACGGTTCAGTTATCTTCACACAAAACGGCTATTATGCAAGAGAGTTTGCTAAGAGAACAGACGGCGGCATGGTTGGCGTTAATGTTGGTATTCCTGTACCCGTTGGCGTATTCCCATTCACAGGTCATAAGCTTTCCTTCTTCGGCAATCTCCACTGCCTTGGCAAGGATGCATTCCGCTTCTTCACAGAGACAAAGGCTGTAACAACACGCTGGTTTGACGAGGAAGAAATGAAGGCAACTGCTGTTGACACCTGGGACGGCTCAGTTGGCGGCGGTGTGTGATTTAGATTTATAACTACATACAATAAAAAACGCAGTCGAGGTCGGCTGCGTTTTTTATTACTAATTAGCAATGTG
>CAZDEL010000077.1:0-5561 GCA_964504475.1 uncultured Faecalibacterium sp.
ATTAGCTCGCTTTAGCGAAATTAGCTCGCCTTCAGGCGAAATTAGCTAAAGAGCACGCCTCTCGGCGTGCTCTTTCCTCTCATCATATAACCTCAATCCTAAATCCATACTCATACTGCGTGCCCTTATGCATAATATTAGGCTCACGCAAGCATGAATTGCCCGGTGTGTCGCCGCCTATACCTCTTTGCATAAGGTCAATGCAAACTGTAGTGAAATCCTTATGAGTAAGTGAATGAATGTGAGTTGCATCATCAAGCTCATTAATTGTGTAATGGTGACAGTTTATGGCAAAGTTCTTATCACCATTAGCTGTAAAGCGAAGGCCTTGACCATGCTCATTTTTTATCTCCATCATTCTAACATCTGTTCTGTGACCGTTTTCCTGAGGTCTCATATAGTGGTGCTCCATGTCTGTGACACTCATCTCGTGCATTGCGACTCTTGCACCATATTGACGGTCAATATAGTTTTCGTGTGGGCCTTTGCCGTACCATTTAACCTGGTCAAACTCTCTTGCCATTGTCAATACACAGCCAAAGCGCAGCATCTCTGTTAGTGTTGGTACGCCCTCGTGGGTGACATCAATTTTACCGTCCGGATAAACCGTATAGGTCATTTTGACATTTTTCATACCCATAACGCTGACAGTAGTCTCTATATATGCTGTGTGACTGTAGCGGTGAATAAGTGTTGCCTTTGTGGACAGCATATTAGTTGCTCTTTTCCAATGATAAAGTGGATGGAAAGGAATAAGTGGTGGTACAAAATTAAGATAGTCAATATCATTATCGGTTAATGCTCTGTAATAGTTGGGCTTTAATGCACCTTTGAGGTACTCCTTATCGCCCTTTATCATAGATGTGAGTTGACCGTTAACAAAGCTATATCTAAAGTCGTCACCAATAACTGTAAAGTCTTCATTTGTACCCTTAATATCTACTCTGTTTTCATAAACAGCTTCTGCCTTTTTGTCAGCTGCTTTAATAATAAACTGATCCCAGCCCTGCTCATAGCCTGCCTTAGCAAAGCGGCAATCCTCACGGCGCAAATATGAGAAGGTGATAATAACCTCACCCTTAGGCATTTGACCTAAATTATAATCAAAGGTGAACTCCATATCACTTAAAGGAGCAAGCTTTTCAAATCTGCTTCTGTCAAGAGTACCCTTAGAAATAACCTTGCCATCCTCAGTGATTGTGTAAGCAATATCAAACTTTGTTAAATCTGAGAACATTTGCTTGTTCTTTAATACGAATTTACCCTTTTCAATATCAATTGCCTTAATTTGAATCTCACAATAAACCTTTCTAACCTCATGAATTGAGGGGTGAGGCTTTCTGTCAGCGGCAATAATACCGTTTGCATTAAAGAAGGTGTTGCTGCCCACAATAGCACAGGTGTTATATGGCGGCTCTATCCAGACCTTCTTTTCGTTATAGTCGGTACCGTAAAGCCAAATATCCTCGCCGTTTTCACCCTTTTTATGGATAGCTTGATCAACAAAATCCCAAATATAGCCACCGCAAAGGTTGTCATATTTTTCAAATGCGTCCATGTACGCTTGGAAGTTACCTAAGGAATTTTCCATAGCGTGAGCATATTCACAGAAGACTACAGGCTTTGTGTACAGCTCTTTTGCAATAGGCTTGCTGTCAGCCGCAAGAGCGTTGGCAATATTATCAAACCAGCTTATGGTCAATTCTTCTTTTTTACCTAATTTTTCAACCTGATCCTCTGTTGGGTACATACGGCTGATAACATCACTCTTAGTGAAATCAAAGTCACCCTCATAGTGGAATTGTCTTGTATCATCAAGCTTTAATGCAGCTTGCTTCATTCTCGTAAAGTTGCTGCCGTCACCGGCTTCATTACCAAGACTCCACATAAAGACTGAGGCATGGTTTCTGTCACGAAGAACCATTCTTTCCATACGGTCAACAACAGCATTAGTCCACATTGGGTTGTCACCGGGTACATTCTTTCTTCTTACACCATGTGTTTCAAGGTCACATTCATCCATAACATAAAAGCCATATTCGTCACAAAGATCATAAAATCTCGGGTCGTTGGGATAGTGGCTGGTACGAATGGAGTTAATGTTGTTTTGCTTCATTATGTTAAGATCCTGGATATATCTTTCGTCCGGTACTGCCCAGCCAAAATCAGGGTCAAAGTCATGACGGTTAACGCCTCTGATAAGTAGAGGCTTGCCGTTGATAAGGATTTTTTCTCCAACAATTTCAACCTGCTTAAAGCCTATGCGTATAGCCTTATATGTAACCTTGCCGTCACAAGCGAGCTTAAACAGTACAGTATAAAGCACAGGGTTTTCACTTGACCATAAAAGTGGACGCTCTATTCTCTTTTTAAAGACAATTTTATTATCACCGGCAATAGTGACAATATCAGTTGAGCCAATTTGAGTGGGCTTTCCGACAGTGAGGAGTGTTGCCTCAATTTGCAAATGCTTTGCACCCTCGGAGTAATCCTTAATGAGCATATTTATTGTAAGGTCAGCGTCGGTATAGTCATTGACCAGCTCTGTTTTAATAAAGAAATCACGAAGGCAGGTCTTAGGCTCACTGTAAACATAGACCTCACGATAAATACCGCAAAGCCACCACATATCCTGATCTTCTAAATATGTACCGTCAGTGTAGCGGTAAACCTCAGCTGCAACAGTGTTTTTGCCCGGGTGAACAAAGCTTGTCACATCAAACTCATGAGGTGTGTTTGAGCCTTGTGAGTAGCCCACATATTCACCGTTAACATAGACACTTATGCCTGCCTTTGCAGCACCAAAGTGGAGATAAATTTCTCGACCTGACCAGCTTTCAGGCAAATCAAAGGTGGTTCTGTGTAAAGCGACCTCTTGACCCTTTATGTCAATTGATGGGATTTTATTCTTTTCAACACCAATGCAATTGGGGAAGGAGTTAGCATAGTACCATGGCTTTGTGTAATCCTTTTGAAACTGCCACACACCGGGTATAGTAATATCCTCCCATGAGCTGTCATCATAATCAGCACTTTTAAATATCTCAGGCAATGAGCCGATACCCTTTTGCCAAAAGAACTTCCAGTTACCGTTTAATGATATTTTATATGGGCTACGCTCTCTTTTTGCGGCGCTGTCAGCCTTATCATAGCAAAGTGAGAGCACATGACCGTCTTCTTTGTTTTCCTTAATTATTTTCGGATTTTCCCAAATGTAATTCATATTTCTTCCCAGCTTTCGTTACTTTTTGTGAGTAAAATTATACATTATATATTGTACTAAATAGCATACCTTTTTGTCAAGTGCCGTGGGGCTTTATTTGTGGGATTGTAGGCTATGGTGCTTATCTAAAACCAATAAACAAATTTTGCTTTGGTTCTTACTTATTACACAGCCTTATAAAAACAAAGCTTAGGGAAAAAGTTTTTTCTTGTTTCTAAAAAATAAAGGTAACAATTTTATCATAAATATTGACATATTAGCTTATTAAATGTAAAATTGAGTCATAAAGGGAGGAATAAAAATGAAATGTCCAAAATGCGGTAAAGAAATTATTAATGATCAAGGCAAATGTGAATGTGGCTTTGAAATGGTACCAAAAAAAGAAAAAAACAGAGCTAAAATGTTTTTGCTTTTAGGAATATTTGCAGTGATTGCTGTAGTAATTGTAGTTAGTTTATTCGTACCAATGGATAAAAGTGCCCATGACTATATTATTGCTGAAAGCGAAGACGCTTACTATCTTGTTGACGCAGCAATACCTAAAAAAGAGCCTGTGCTCATAGCTAAGATAACAGGTGAAAATGATATTTCCGAATGCTATGTCAGCAGTGATAACACAAAGCTGCTTTATGGCAACAACGGTGAACATGATGTTAAAGACAACAACACATATTATGACCTTTATATTTATGACATTGCTCAGGGTGCTTCCACCCTTGTTGACAGCAAGGTATTCTCTTATAGTGTCAACGACAGCTTTGATACTATAACATACTTTAAGGGTACCAGAGGAGAGCTGTGGCAAAAAAAGTTAGACCAAGAACCTGAAAAGCTTTTGGAAAAAATCTACATAGCAAAGATGTCAGAGGATTTAAAAGAGCTGTTTTATGTGGATAGAAAAGACGGCCTTTATATAATCAGCGACGGCAAAGAGCCTGAGCTTATCAGCAAAAAGGCAGAGGTAATAGCCTTTGGTGATAAAAATGTCCTTTATAACGAAAACGGCAAGCTTATGAAGTACGAAAGCGGCAAGAAAACTGTAATCAATGACAGCTTTTATATGAGTCATGAAATGACAAGTGACAGCGGCTATTTTTATGCCAATGCGAGAACTATTGATTTTTCAAAGAGCTTCACAGATGATATGCTCCAAAGTGACAAAAACATAAACAGCAGCAACATTGAAGCTTATTCACAAAGACTGGAAAGAGACGAAATGCGTCTTGATATGGCAAGTAAGGATATAGCAAAGCCCTATATGCTTTACTCACTTTATTATTATGACGGTACAAAGGCAGTGCTTGTCAGTGACAATGTGCTTGACACGATATATGGCGATGATGACTATATGATCTCAAACAGAAGCGACCATGAGATAATAGGTTATCGTTTCTTAGACAGCTATAAAATATCAAAGGTTACTATGTCAGAGTTTTATAAAAAGTATGGTGCAAGCAAGGACATATATAACACTATGTATGATGAGCTGTTGGAGCAAAGTCTATTATCCTTTGCAAAAAGCGGCAAGGTGCTTGGTAACTTAAATCTCCCAAACACAAATAGATATATGTACAACAAAGAAACACAAACAGCATATATTTACACAGTTGCTTGCTTAAACGAGGAAGAATTTGAATATAAAGAAGATTTTTACACCATTAAGTTTAATGACAATGGCATTACACAGCCGGAGCTTTACGCTGAAAATGTAAATGATTACATAACCGATTTTATGGGCAACGAGCTTGTTTATTGTAAATATGACGAAGAACAATCGGTCATGGATATTTATTATGGCAAAAAGCTTATTGCAGAAAAAGCGAATTCAGCTGAATGGATAGACGACAGTGTTTTATACATAACTAAGTTTGACGAAAATGACAACCCTGCCGATATGCTTTTTGAAAACTCAGAGCTTATGAGCATAAAGGGTGTTGAGGATTGCGACTCTAAGTATATCACTTTATCGGGCTCAATTTTATGTTATAATTATGAGTCTGAGTACGCTGCCGTTGTAACAAAGGGAGTTGTGACACCGTTGTCTGATAAGATTGAGTATATAGACTTCTATATTCCATGGGGATATAGTAACGAATCCGAGATACTTAGTCCTTTGTATTATGATGAGGTAATGTCGGAGATTTGGTAAGAGGGATTTATAGATAGAGATGATGAGCCCCACGCGAGAAAAAGCGTGGGGCGAAGTGTTTTTGGGGGGGAGATGAGAGGTGGAGTGGCGAAAAGGGAAGAAAGTGGTTTTTGGAATTGACGAGGCGGTGGGAGTAAGGTTGGCTGACGCAGACGCGGCGAGAGTTCGGGGACGGGGGTTTTTGTGTTG
>CAZDEL010000078.1:0-5271 GCA_964504475.1 uncultured Faecalibacterium sp.
GGCTAAAAATTCCATTCCTGAATGGAATTTTTGCACAGCCGCCCCCTCCCTCCACAAACTTAACCGCCTCGCCAGGACTCTCTGACGGTTTCAACTGCGGTAAATTTTAAACAAGGGGACGGGGGTTTTTGTGTTCTGCAACACAAAAACCCCCGTCCCCGAAGTCACGCTGCGTCTGCGACAGTAAGCCTAACGACCTCCACCAACTTAAAGTGAGTGCTAATTTTTTACCACCATTAGCACCTCTCCGACATTTTATTTGCTTTAAGGCAAATAAAATGTCACCTCTCCTTTCAGGAGAGACAAGATATCGATGCCGTTAAAGAGCACCTTTTAGGCTAACGAAGCGAAAAAATCAAGAGAATTTGACGAGTTGGAAAAACAATTCTTTTCGGGTTTATGTATAGCCGACTCATTCGCCGGTCTTGTCTCGCCTGAAAGGTAATTTCCCTGTTAGGGAAAATGTCACGCAGTGACAAAAGGGTGCCCGTTTTCGGAGAAAAAGGTGGCGGCGCAGCCGTGGTCGAGGTTCAGACAGCCTCACTTTCACCACCACGGCAAATCCAACCTCCACTCTCTCCCCACCTCGTCACCGAGTCTCTCTCCCAAAAAAATTAAAAACACCCGGGGAGAAAACCGAGTGCTTTTAAAAGGAGAAAATATGAAGAAAACATTATAGTGGAGTAAGCATTTTAACATGAGAACTTTTCGTTCTCTACTGTACTCTCTCTTGAGTACACACATATAATACACGATGAGATGAGAAAAATCAAGTCTTTTTTTGCAAAAAAATTCGATTCTACCCATTTGTCAATTTGTTAGAAAAAGCTATACAAATTTTGTGCAACTTGCACATATAAAAGGAAATGAATCAATTTCCTATCCTTTTAAATAAATTGTTGACATTTGGTGGATTGTTTTGCTATAATGATTACTATGATTTTATTTCTTAGGAGGGGTTCCTATGGCAACCTACATACCCGAGGGCTATGTGCCTCATTTGTCACTGCGTGAAACTGAGCAGGCAATAAAAAAGGTCAAAGATTTTTTTGAGAGAGATTTAGCTATAGAGCTTAACCTTACGAGAGTTTCCGCACCCTTATTTGTTGATAACGAGAGCGGACTTAACGATAACCTTAACGGTACTGAAAGACCGGTAGGCTTTGATGTTTTCAGCGGCAAAAATTTTGAGATAGTTCACTCCTTGGCTAAGTGGAAGCGTTATGCACTTAAAATGTATGGCTTTCAGCAGGGTGAAGGACTTTACACTGATATGAATGCTATTCGTCGTGACGAGGACACAGACAATATCCACTCTATTTTTGTGGATCAATGGGACTGGGAAAAAATTATAGGCAAGGAAGAAAGAAATGAGAAGACCCTTAAAAAGACTGTCAAGCTCATTTATGCTGCCCTTCGTCACACAGAGTATTATATAACTAAGGAATATAACTTTATTGGCTCTCTTTTGCCGGAAAAAATAACCTTTATCACATCTGACGAGCTGGAGGAGCAATATCCTAACCTTAGCCGTAAAGAGCGTGAGTACGCTGCCGTAAAGGAGCACGGTGCTGTTTTCCTTATGAAAATCGGCACTAAGCTAAAGGACGGCAAGCCCCATGACGGCAGAGCACCTGACTATGATGACTGGACACTAAACGGTGATATTATTGTTTATTATCCTGTCCTTGACATTGCTCTTGAGCTTTCATCAATGGGCATTAGAGTTGATGAGGAAGCTATGGAAAGACAGCTGAAAGAGAGTGGCTGTGAGGATAGAAAGAGCTTACCATTCCATAAGGCTTTGTTAAACGGCGAGCTGCCTTATACTATTGGCGGTGGCATTGGTCAGTCAAGAATGTGCCTGTTCTTTTTAAGGAAGGCTCATATTGGTGAGGTTCAGTCCTCATATTGGGATGAAGAAACAGTTAAGTATTGCAAGGATCGTGGAGCAGTGCTGCTGTAAAATAAAAAAAGCTGTACCCTGTCTTTGTCGGCAGGGTACTTTAAATTTATCATATATCTTTAGCTGTCTTTTCTATAAGGGCTTGGATTTTATCCATTTTCATGCTTTCCAGCACATCATCTGCATATAGGGAAAAGGTTTCATCATCGTTGTCGATTCTTTGCCTTTGCACCATATAAATGCTGTCACCGCACTCAATGACAGCCGCCTTACCATAGGATAGCTCAGACACACTTTTAAAGAAGTCTTCACTATAAAGGGGGTCGTCTTTTTTAATTATATTAAGGCTAAGCTCCTGAGTGACAATAAGTCCACGCTTTTCATTATATGTGACATTTTCCTCGTCAGCGTCAGCACCGCTGTTAATCCTTTTAGCTATTGCTTCCATTTCCTTTTTTAGGGTACTCTTTTCCTTAGTGCTAAGCTGAACCGTATCCCCCATATCATCAGTCTTACTTAGCTCTGCCTCAATTGCCTTAAAGCCCACATAGGCTTTGTCAAACTCTTTTTTTAGTTGAGTTATACTAATTTCGTTTTTGCTGCCCTTGCCATAATAGTAATGAAGGAGCTGGATTTTATTCATTTCACAGCCTTGGATTTTTCCAATATCCTGCTTTGTCACACCTATACTATTATAATATGAGGCAAACATACCCCATAGCTTTTCTGCTTTTTCAGCAGCTTCGCTTTTTCTGCCGGTACTAAGAGAAGTGCCTGCCTTTTTTGTGAGTATATCAACAGCAATATATTCCTTGCATTTTTCTATTGCACTTTCTTCGGGATTATCCTTATCCTTGCTTTCATTATAATAATAGTTATATACTCCTATTGGCACTTCATATTCATTTATTTTAACTGTACTTTTATCCTTGCCGCAGCAGACAAAGGAGCACATAATAATAAATGCCAAAGCAATTGGTAATATTCTTTTGAGCATAATTTCACCACCATGACTATTATAGGCATAAGTATAGCATTTTTGGCAGATATTTGCAACAAAATTGTCGCCTCTTTTCCCTGCGTACCTCGACAAGATAAACAATATATTTAATTTTTAGGCTTTTGACTTGACTTAAAGGACGCAAACTGATATAATTCTTAATTGTGTTAGTGCCTAAAGCACTATTAAACAATTTTCCTTGCTCCGTTTTTCACGGGGCCAGAGACCAAAAGGAGGTAAAGTGACATGAACAATTATGAAACAATGTTCGTATTTTCAGTCAAGAAGGGTGAAGAAAGCGTAAAAGCTCTTGAAGAGAAGTTCACCGATCTTATTTCAAAGAACGGCACTCTTGAAAGTTCAGCACCTTTCGGCGGTAACGACGGCGTTCGCAATCTTGCTTATGCTATCGAAGACGAGACAACAGGCGCATATGTTCTTATGAACTACGCATCTGCTCCCGAGTTCCCCGCTGAGCTTGAGCGTATCGCTAAGATTACTGACGGCGTTCTTCGCGTACTCACAATCAGAAAATAAGGAGAGACCACTATGCTTAACTGCGTAACGCTTATGGGTCGTCTTGTAGCAGACCCGGAGCTTAGAACCACTACAACAGGCAGATCTGTTTGTTCATTCCGTATTGCGGTTGACCGCTCATATGCAAAAGCAGGTGAGCAAAGACAGGCTGACTTCATCAACATCGTCGCTTGGGAAAGCACAGCTAACTTTGTGTCAAGATACTTTGCAAAAGGCTCAATGATTGCCCTTCAGGGTCAAATCCAAACCAGAACCTATGATGCAAATGATGGCACTAAGAGAACTGCTTTTGAGGTTATCGCAAGAGAAGTAAGCTTCTGCGGCTCAAGAGCTGAGACTGGTACTGTACAAGCTGCTCCGGTAGCACCTGCACAGACTCCTACTTATCAAACAGCTGCTCCCTCAGATTTTGAAGAAATCGACGACGACGAAGACTTACCCTTTTAATGAGGGCTGAAACAAAAATACTAACAGGAGGTAATTCTCATGGCATATGAAAAAGGCGCACGTCCAAACAGAAAGTCACGCAAGAAGGTTTGTGCATTCTGCGTTGATAAGGTTGAGGAAATCGACTACAAGGACGTACAAAAGCTTCGCAAGTTCACATCAGACAGAGCTAAGATTCTTCCCCGCCGTGTAACAGGCACTTGTGCTCGTCATCAGCGTGAGCTCACAACAGCTATTAAGCGTGCTCGTCAGGTAGCACTCATGCCTTATACAGCTGACTAATTAACTTAAACAATGAACCACTGCGAAGGCGGTGGTTTTTGTTTATATAAAAAAGTCAATAAGTGAGATAATAAGCAAGATAATAAGCAAGAAACACCGTGAATAACAAAGCACAAAATAAAGCAAATAACAAAAAGGCGACAGGATATGCCGCCTTTAATTTATTTTAGCTTTATTTTATTTGCCTATTTCATTTATGATTTTTTCCACAACCTGCTCTGCACTTAAATTTTGGCAGTCAATGGTTATATCGGCATATTTTTCATAAAGGGGCTTTCGCTCCTTATATACAAGCTCAAGACTTGAGCCGTTTTTCATTGCAACACCACGAGTTTTAATATTGCCTATTCGCTTTTTTATCTCCTCTAAGGATAGCTTTAGATAAACTACTATACCCTTTTCTTTCAGGTGAGCCATAGCACCTTCGCCATAGACTGCGCTGCCACCTGTGGCAATAATAGCTGAGTCATATTCCTTTGAGGCTATGACATCATTTTCTATTTTTAAGAAGGCATCAGTGCCTTGCTTTTCTATTATATCACTCAGGGCACAGTTATACTTACTTTGGATAATAAGGTCAGTGTCCACAAAGCTTTTAAGATATGACTTAGCCAGCAGCACACCTATAGTGCTTTTTCCTGCGGCAGGCATTCCGATTAAAACAATGTTGCTTTTCATTATATATACTCCCTTGGTTTTTTAGTATGATAACACAAGACAGAGGGATAATCAAGACAAATTTTTTTCATATTTCTTTGACATTTATTTAAAACCTATTGACAAATGTCACTCATGGAATTAAAATCTTAATGGAGGGAATTTAATAATTTAAATCGGAGGTCTTTATGATGAAAAACTCTAAGAAAATTTTAAGTCTTCTGTTGGCAATGATTATTTGCCTTTGTCCATTGCAAGGTGCTCTTGCTTATGAGGGTGAGACAACAGCTGTGTCAATATCTGAGACAACAACCTTACCACAGGCAGAGCCTACCACAGTACCGACAAATGATGAGACAACAACTGAGTCAACTGTGCAAACGACAACCTTACCACCGGCAGAGCCTACCACAGTACCATCAACAGAGCCAACAACTGAACC
>CAZDEL010000079.1:0-5226 GCA_964504475.1 uncultured Faecalibacterium sp.
CGGTTTGTAAAGAAGTTTGATATTGCATTTATAGGTTAGTTGCGGCATTATATTTGATGTGAAACAATCTCCATGAGTATAATAATAAAATTTAAAATTCACGCACAGAGTTTAAATAGTTGTGCGTGAATTTTTTATTTGAAAGAAGGTGAATGATGAAAGTCATAGAGCAAGTAAAAAGTGGTCTTCCACCACCTTCCAATGAAACAAATGAAAAAGCATTAAAAAAGCAGCCACACACCGTAGTGCCCGACTGCCATATTTTGCATTTACCTAACTTTGTCTTTATAGCTTTATGTTGCCGCTTATTGTGGCGTACCTAAAACACTAAAATATAATATCATTGAAACAACATCAATTGCTAAAACAACAGCTAATATAATACCAATAATTTTAAGGATTTTTTTAGCCTTGCCTTTGTTCTTGTCGGACATTACTTTTTTGCTGATTTCTTCAACCTTTTCCGTAAAACCGGATGCTTGAGCATCGCTTTTTTCCGTCACTTCCTCTTTTAAGAGATAATCCATAGAGCAGTCAAATAATTTGCCAAGCTCAATAAGCTTATCCGTTTCAGGATAGGCAATGTCTGACTCCCATTTGCTCACTGATTGACGAGACACACCGAGAATATCGGCAAGCTGCTCTTGAGTATAGTTCAATTCTTTTCTTTGCTTTGCGATCTTTTCACCAAGCGTCATAATAATGCACTCCTTTTTGTGTTTTTTTGTTGTACCAATTATAGAATACAAGGCGAAAACATACTACCAATTTGGCGTTTCAAAATGTAAACTTTAGGTTGCAGCACTCATTTGTATCATAGTGATAAATTTGAAGCCGTAAATATGAATTAAACAGGTGCTTCTATATCACCATAGAGCTTTAATATACGGTTACAAGCTTTAACAGCAATAAGCCTTCCTTTGTATTTTTCTTTATAAATTCAAAGCCAACGCTTGACATTATACCACTTCTATTCCCTTTGTCAATAAATTAAAATATACAGCTCGCTTAATATTCATCTTGCATTTTCCCACAAAAGCCTATATAATGACCCTAATGAGCGCCATAAGGAGACTGCTATGAAAAAAGAAAAGAATAAACCTAATAATATAATAAGCATATCATCTGACAGCTCAACTGTCTTTGAGGGCTGGGGTACAAGTCTTTGCTGGTGGGCACATAGAGTGGGCTTTTCACAAAAGCTGACTAATGAGTCGGCAAGGCTCTTTTTTAGCAAGGAAGGCCTTAACCTTAATATTATGCGCTATAATATTGGTGGCGGTGATGACCCTGAGCATAACCATATAACACGCACTGATTCGGAAATTCCCGGGTGGGTGAAATTGGAAAATGGCCAAGAGGTCTTTTGCGCCCACAGTGATAAAAACCAATTGTCCGTCTTAAAGGCGGCTTATGAGGCAGCCGGCAAGGACGCTTATGTTGAGGCTTTTTCCAACTCGCCGCCATATTTTATGACTGTGAGCGGCTGCTCAAGCGGTGGCAAAAACCCATTGTCTAATAATCTAAAGGTGTCTAAAATAGCACCCTTTGCTATGTACCTTGCCAAGGTTTGCGAGTATATCCAAAATGATTATGGCATAAAAATCAAAAGCCTTGCACCTATGAATGAGCCTTATACAAATTATTGGAAGGCTTATTCCAATAAGCAAGAGGGCTGTCATGTATCCCCGGGCAAAATGCAAAGTCAGCTTATTATTAAGACTTATGAAGCGTTAAAAGAAAGAGGTCTTAATAATATTATAGTCACTGCAACAGATGAAACTAACACCAAAAGGCAGCTTATCTCCCTTAAAAAATTAAGTGCTGAAGCTATGGACTGTGTTGGTAGGGTCAGCACTCACACCTATGATAAAGCCACCTCAGGTGTGGCAAGGTACTCTGCCGAAAAGGGTAAAAAGCTCTGGATGAGTGAAACTGATTGGAGTAGTATCAGCGGTAAAAACAGTGGAGAAATGGGTGCTGCTTTGTGGCTTAGTGAAAAAATAATAGAGGATATTAATACACTTTCTCCGGCGGGGTGGGTCATTTGGCAAATAATTGCCTCATACATATCCCGCGTACCTGATGAAAAAGGTCGCTTTGACCTTAAAGAGCTACCGGAGCTGACTGAGGGCTATTGGGGAGCTGCCTTTGCTGATATTGACAGGGAAGAAATTTATCTCACTCAAAAATATTATGCTATGGGGCAATTTAGCCGCTATATCAGACCGGGCATGAGGATTTTAAAGACTAAAAATAAAAATATCCTTTGCGGAGTTAGTGACAATAGTCTTGTGGTGGTTGCCGTCAACAGTCAACCTCACAGTGAGGATATGACCGTTGATTTTTCCTCTTTGTCAAAAGCCTTTAAAAGTGTCACAGCCTATCGCACCTGCGGCAGCATAAAAGAGGGTGAGCACTGGACGAAGCTTTGCGACGGCTTTGAGCTTTGCGGCAATAGGCTTATTTGCAGCCTTAAAGAGTATAGTGTTACCACATTTATTTTAAAATGAATAAAAAACGACGAGAACCGAATTAAGTAGGTTCTCGTCAGGGAAACCGTCTGTTTATCAGGCGGTTATTTTATTTTTATTATTACTTCTTTTGTCCGTAATAGGCATTGGGGCCGTGCTTTCTCATATAGTGCTTATCTAAAAGATATTGCTCAATAGGTGTTGCCTTTGGGTTTATTTGCTCTGCATGATAAGCCATATTTGCTACTGTCTCCATAACAACAGCATTGTGAACTGCCTGCTTTGCATTTTTGCCCCATGCAAAGGGGCCATGCTTATATACTATTACTCCCGGCACTGCGACAGGGTCTATATCTCTCGACTTAAATGCCTCGATTATAACTGTGCCTGTCTCTTTTTCATATGCACTTTCCACCTCATCTTTTGTGAGCTGTCTTGTGCAAGGAATAGCGCCATAGAAATAGTCAGCGTGAGTAGTACCATAAGAAGGGATATCTCTGCCGGCTTGTGCCCAAGCTGTTGCCCAAGGTGAGTGGGTGTGGATAACACCGCCAACCTCAGGGAAAGCCTTATAAATCTCAATGTGTGTCGCTGTGTCTGAGGATGGATTAAGCTTACCCTCAACAACATTGCCCTCAAGGTCAACGACTACCATATCATCTATTGTCATGGTTTCGTACTCAACACCACTGGGCTTTATAACTATAAGTCCCTTTTCTCTGTCAATGCCGCTGACATTGCCCCAGGTAAAGGTCACAAGACCATAAGTGGGAAGACTTAAATTCGCTTCAAGGACTTCTTTTTTTAAGTTTTCTAACATAGGACATTTCCTTTCTTATTTAAGCTCTATTTGCTCTGCGACAACATTTTTAAGTCCCGTTACAAGGTCAATTTCACTTTGCCAGCCGAGACCTTCTAATTTTTCCGAGGACAGCACAGCATTTTCAATAAGAGAAAAGCCCTTTGCCTCTGCCTGTGTCGGCAAGTCAAAAATTACCTTTAAGCCCTTTTCAGGATATGAGTCCACTAAGGTGTGTGCTATGCCGGCAATAGTTGTAATGCACTTTTTTGAGGCTATATTATATGCCTGAGAGCTTTCACCGTCAAGAAGCACTGTAAATAAGCCTGTAATAGCATCTGTAACATAGGTATAAGAGCGAAGCTGTTCACCCTTGCTTTTCATGACGATGTTTTCGCCGTCAGCTATGCACTTTGGAAAAACTGCAACAATTTTGGAGTCACCTTTTTTCATGCCGGGGCCAAAGATATAGCTGAGTCTTCCCACCTTAACATTGAGGTTATATTCATCAGCATAGCTAAGGCACAGGGTTTCACAGCCCTTTTTACTTAAAGGATAGCATGAGCGCACCTTCATAGCGTCAATCACACCATAAGTGCTCTCGTCTATTTCAGGTACACCGTGGGTAGTACCATAAATCTCAATAGTTGAAACATAAAGGAAGCTTTCAGCCTTCACAGCCTTAGCATAATCTAAAAGGTTAACAGTACCAAAAAAATTAGTCTTCATTGTCTCAACAGGATAAAGGGAATATTCCTTAGGTGCGGCATTTGATGCACAATGGATTATATAATCTGCCCTTTTATCTGTGGGCAAGGGCATAGTGACATCTTGCTCAATAAATGTGAGCATACCTGCCTTTTCATATTCGCCATAGGCACATCTGCCTTTTTCAATATTCCTTACAAGGGCAATGACTTTAACATTTAAGTTATCTGTTTCATTTTTCCTCATAAGAGAGTGGATAATAAATGAGCCTATAAAGCCTGTTGCACCTGTAACGAGTACACTTTTATCCTTTAGCTTATGCCATGAAATATTGCTGTTGCTTATTCTTTCTATATCAGCTTTTACAATATTTGTCATATTATTCACCTAATGCGCCTGCTTGGATATATGCTTGCATGAGAGCAATATGCTCAGCAGTTGTAACTTTAAAGTTAGTTTCCTCGCCCCAAACAATGTGGACGCTTTCTCCCAGTTCAACTAAAAGAGTACAAGTAGCAACAGTGTCTGTTATGCCACGCTCAATTGCCTGCTCATGTGCCCAAATAAACTTGGAAAGATAAAGAGATTGAGGAGTTTGAGTTCTTGCAATAAGGTTTCTGTCTACGATTTTCTCTGAGTTTATCATATCCTCACTGTAAAGCAGAGCCTCTGTTGTTGGCACACAAGTGATAGCAGTACCAAACTCTTTAACGCCCTCAATATTTGTGTCAATAATAGCATCGGATATAAGGGGACGAACAGCGTCATGGATAACGATAATTGAGTCCTCAGGATAATTGTCACGCAATGCCTTCATGCCGTTACGAAGTGACTCCATACCTGTGTTGCCACCGGGCACAATATGCTTTAATTTTTTTATACCGTACTGCTCGCACCATTTAGTGAGCTTGTCCTCCCAACCTTTAAGGCAGACAACGACAACCTCATCAATGTTTTTGTTTCTTTCAAAAGCTTCAAGAGTATAAATCATAATTGGTTTTCCCAACACCTTAATAAATTGCTTGGGAACATTCATTTTCATTCTTTGACCGACACCGCCGGCAATAATAAGGCCGATATTCATTATAATAACCTCCATAATAAAAGTAAAAACGGTTCTAAATTATCTTGCACATTATTATAGCAATTATTTAGATGGATGTCAATAATGGGATGGGAAATGGAAGGAGGTGGGGTGGAAGGTGTGAGGTTGGCTGGCGAGGACGGAAAGTTGGTGGCTTTTTG
>CAZDEL010000080.1:0-4969 GCA_964504475.1 uncultured Faecalibacterium sp.
AAATCAAAGTCATCGCCCGAACACAAAATCACCTGTCCCCTTTGTGTTCTCCTTCAACCAATACCTCGCCCTCAGGCGAAATTAGCTCAAAAAAGCACGCCCCTCGGCGTGCTTTTTCCCATTCCCATTTCCATTCCATCATTTATTCAAAAATACTCTTAAACATACCAAGGCCTGATATCTTCATCACCTTGCTCGCAATATTTGAGCAGAATGTGCCGCAAACCTTGTTACCAATATCCATAAGATATGCATCAATACCAAAGACCATATCTTCCTTCTTTTTCCACATACCGTTAATAATCCAGTCTACCATCTTATCACAGTCAGTTGACACCATATCCATAGCCTTTTGAGCCTTATCTGTTGACTTAGATTGGTTGCGGAAAATATCTGTCTTTGTAAAGCCCGGGCAAACAAGACCGAAATAGCACTTATCTCTGTGCTCCTCTCGTACTGCGTCAGTGAAGCTCTTGAGAGCCGCTTTACTTGCTGAGTAAACCGATGTACCGGCAAGAGAACAAAGGGCTGCTGAAGAAGCTACGTTAATGATACCGGCGCTGTCAGAGCGCATAATAATAGGCATAAGCTCATTCATTGAGTAAACTGATGAATAGAAGTTAATTTGCATTGCCTTGTCAATTTCCTCGAGGGTGTAATTTTCAAAGCGATCAAACTTAGGAAGTATGCCTGCATTGTTTATGAGTATGTCAGGCTTAATGCCCTGTTCCTCAAGAGACTTAGCAAACTCAACCCACTTCTCTTTAATGGAAACATCAAATGTGTAATATGAAAACTTATAACCTGATATGCCTAATTCTTCCTTTAATTCGAGAAGTCTTTGCTCATTTCTTGCAATGCCTATAACATTACAACCATGGTCCTTAATAAGTCTTATAACCAGGCCTTTGCCGATGCCGCTTGAAGCACCTGAGAGTATAACTGTTTTGTAGTCAAACCAACATTTTTGCATCTTTTTCATCCTCCATATAATACCTTTTGCGTTGTCCGCAAAGACCAGTATAACATTTTATTTGTCGATAGTAATTAACAAACTATGAACGAAACGCCTTATAACAAGGTTTTCGTCAAATTTTCACAATATTTATTAAGTGAGTCAAAGTCCATAGCCCTTATATAGATTTTTTCCAGGCTGTCATGTACTAATTTAGCTTGGGTTAAGGAGCTAACACCTTCTTGCACAAGAGCCTTGGTGAGCTTACGGTTAAATCTTAAAGATGTGGAAATGCCGCTCATATCAGATGACAAAAACCTTTTATAATGAATAATCCTGTCACATTGCACCTGTGTCTTATGAGCTGTTTTTAATGTGATAAGTGCCAGTTTCATTTCAGGGATAATAATGTGCTCACATTGCATTTCCGGCTTAAATGGACAGTGACAAAAAATAACATCATAGCCGTTTTTTATTGCCCTTTCACCTATGGTGTCAGTTAGAATGGAAGAAGATAAAGTATACTCATCGTCAATGCCAATTACTCTTGAGGCGAGAGCTGTTATGGTACTGTCAAGAAAGACAAGACCTTTAGCCGTTATGCCACTGATAAAGCGTTTGTACCGTCTTCCGGGGGTACTGTTCTTTTTTGCCGGCAGTTCTCTTGAAACAAAGCGCAAAGCGAAGGAATTAATTTTATCTAAATCAATGTATTTATTTGTCAATCGTAAATTATCATTGTTGACGCTTCCTGCTGCGGCAAGGTACCCCGCACTGCGACGATGATAAACAGAGCCTTCTAAGGTTAAGCGCCTTATATCGTCACTATAGTCACCCAGCTTTTTCTTATCCCAAAAGTCACCTGTGTTAATAATATTTTCGGCAGCACCGGGAAACTTTGGCTCTAAGACATGAGGAGAAGTGCCGTCGGCAATGGAAATGCCAAGGTGTGGCAATATTATGCCATCGAGACTGTCAGGGTCAGCGGAGCAATAAATCCTTTCACAGTCTATATCCTTTTTCATAGCCGCAGCAGCGACCTTTTTCATTAGAGTTGATTTTCCTGTACCGGGGCCACCCTTAATAATAAATGCGTTGCAAGTGCTTTCATAGGGGTTATACATCTCGTCAAATAAGCTGACAAAGCCCCGTGGTGTGTTTGCACCAAGAAAGGCGGAATATGTTTTTGCCATAAATAACCTCCATAACAGTTAAAATTTAAGTTTTTGCTCAATAACAGTTTATTCAGCACTAAAAACTTTGTCACCAAAAGCTGTATATATCTCTTAGGCTCAAATGAAAATTAGTGAAAAAATAGTGTAAATTAGTGTAATTTTAGTGAAATATTAGTGGAATAATTTTAGCACTTGTGGTAGAATATATGTAGTAATTATAAGGAGAAAAAGCAAATGATTAACCAAAGCATTAAAAAGCTTGTAAATTACGGCCTTGAAACCGGATTAATAGAAAAAGAGGATGAAATTTTTACACGCAACAGAATCCTTGAAATTTTAGAAATAGATGAATACTCTGACCCACAGGACGAGTGCAAATGCGACAGCCTTGAGGAAACCTTAAAGGAGCTTCTTGATTTTGCCGCAGAAAAGGGTCTTATTGACGACAACATTACCTGTAGAGATCTTTTTGACACCAAGCTCATGAGTGCATTAGTACCAAGACCAAGCGAGGTAATAAAAAAGTTTAACTCTCTTTATGAGGAAAGCCCAAAAGCAGCGACAGATTATTATTATAAGCTTAGTCGTGACACTGACTATATTAGACGCTATCGCATAGCAAAGGATCTTAAATGGACAACGGATACTGAGTACGGCACAATAGATATCACTGTAAATCTCTCTAAGCCGGAAAAAGATCCTAAGGCTATTGAGGCCGCTAAAAATGCACCTCAAAGCTCTTATCCAAAATGTATGCTTTGCATAGAAAATGAAGGCTATCGTGGCAGAGGAAATCACCCTGCAAGACAAAATCACAGGGTCATTCCCATTGAGATTGACGGCACAAAATGGGGCTTTCAATATTCACCTTATGTTTATTATAACGAGCATTGTATTGTCTTTAACTCACAGCACACACCTATGGTTATAGACAAAGGTGCTTTTAAAAAGCTTTTTGATTTTGTCAAGCTGTTCCCTCATTATTTTGTTGGCTCAAATGCCGACTTGCCTATAGTTGGCGGCTCAATATTAGCTCACGAGCACTTCCAGGGTGGCTGTTATGAGTTCCCCATGGCAAAGGCACCATGTGAGGAGAGCTTTAAAATCAAGGGCTTTGAGGATGTAAGTGTCGGCATTGTTAAGTGGCCTATGTCAGTTATTAGACTTAAAAGCAATGACACAGACAGACTCGTTGAGTTAGGCGATATTATACTTAAAAAGTGGCGTAGCTATACTGATGAGAGTGCCTTTATTTTCGCTCACACTGATGGTACCCCCCACAACACTATAACACCTATTGCGAGAAAGCGTGAGGATGGCTTTGAGCTTGACTTAGTCCTTCGTAACAATATACGCACACCTGAGTACCCTGACGGAGTTTATCACCCACACAAGGAGCTTCACAATATTAAAAAGGAAAACATTGGTCTTATTGAGGTTATGGGTCTTGCGGTACTGCCTTCAAGACTTAAAGGTGAGCTGAAAGAGGTTTGTGATTGCATTATTTCCGGCGAGGATCTTATGTCAAGAGACACCACAGCAAAGCACGCTCAATGGGTAGCCTCCTTTAAGGATAATTACACATTTACAAAGGATAATGTTGAAAAGATTGTCAAAGACGAGGCAGGCAAGGTCTTCCTTAAATGTTTGGAGCACGCAGGAGTTTATAAGCGTGATGAAAAGGGCAAGGAAGGCTTTAGAAGGTTTATTGAGACGATTTCCAACGAGGGATAATCTGGTTATATTATGATGATGGACTTGTGTCAAATTGAGGCACAAGTCCTTTTTTTGACGGAAACATAGGTGGATTTAATGTGGGCTTGCATTATTTTTAGGTACTGTTTACGGTGGCGGTTAATTGAGGAATGACTTTTATATCATGGGTGATGTTGTTAAGTGGGCGAGGTTTACTATAGATTTCAATTAAGCACTGATTGAGGTGAGTTCAACGGCAAATTCTTATTGATTCCGTAGTAAGTTCCACTGTAAATTCTATTTTAATATCCACTGCTATAAGGTGAAAGGCTTTACTGTGGGAAGTGTTAAAAGGTTAACGGAAAGACTTTTAAATAAGAAAAAGAGAGTAGCGTTAATAAGCCTGAGGGCATAATTTCCCAGACTAAATTCTACCGTAAATTCTTTCCCACACTAAATACCAAAGCAAACTCCACTGTGGCATTTGCTTTGGTATTTCACTTTAACTTAAAAAACTAAAAAAACTTTCAAAAAACACTTGACAATTGACAAAAGATGTAATATAATGTTCAAGCACCAATGAGGTGCGTTCGTGGCGGTATAGCTCAGTTGGCTAGAGCATTCGGTTCATACCCGGAGTGTCGTAGGTTCAAATCCCACTGCCGCTACCATTTTTACAATAAAGAGCACCGGATAACGTGTCCGTCTCTTTTACATATATGGCCCGGTGGTCAAGCGGCTAAGACATCGCCCTTTCACGGCGGGAACACGGGTTCGATTCCCGTCCGGGTCACCAAGTAGGAAAAGCCTGATTTGTTTAATGACAAATCAGGCTTTTTAGTTGTGGTTTTGTGTGAGGGCAAAAAACTGTCCCGAAAAATGTTCAACGGCAAAAATTGCTTTGAAATTGTCGTGGTGAAAAAAGTGAGAGAGTTCCGATGAAGCGGTGAAGTTAGTGGCTTTTTGGTTTACCGTGGTTCAGGGTGCGAGGTGGGCTGACGAGGACGAAACGTGGTTTCGGGGACGGGGGTTTTTGTGTTTGGGGCACAAAAACCCCCGTCCCCTTGTTTAAATTTACCGCAGAGGAAACCGTCAGAGAGTCCTGACGAATGCCGGAAGGTCTCGTCGGGAGGGGGCGGCTGTG
>CAZDEL010000081.1:0-4957 GCA_964504475.1 uncultured Faecalibacterium sp.
CGTTGCCATGGCTAAAAATTCCATTCCTGAATGGAATTTTTGCACAGCCGCCCCCCTCCCGACACCACCTATCGGCATTCGTCAGGACTCTCTAACGGCTTCAACCCCATCAACCCCAAAAGGCACTCTCTATCTCCTTCCACCACCAGCTCGCCCTTTAGGGCGAAATTAGCTCGCCTTCAGGCGAAATTAGCTCGCTTTAGCGAAATTAGCTCGCCCCCAGGCGAAATTAGCTGAAAAAGCACGCCCACGGCGTGCTTTTTCAACATCCCTCCTTTTACACATTAAACATGTTTTTAACAGGCAAAATCCTTGAAAATAGGCGAGTTATCCACTTTTTCCACACCCTTTTCCACACTTTTTAACATATGTTTGTTAAAAACCATGTGGAAAACGTGGAAAACTCACCATGTTAATATTCACAAAAAATTAGCCGATTTTTGTGCAATTTTCGTTTGAGACGAGATAAAATTGCTGTTTTTTCCACCCATGCCCTTAGTATATTTTTCGCTCTTTTATGCAAAAATATATTTAGAATGTTAAGAAATGGAGCTGCAATTATGATTAAAGGTGTCAATCGTCAAGTCGTTGAAGTCAGAGAAACCGGCTGCGACTATTTTGAAAGGATTATTTTTTTTGTAAAACCGGAGTATGCCGGCATTAGCGAGGGCAAGGTTCGTGAACGCGCTTCACTCATTGCAGGAGCTACACCCGTACCCCCGCCAACTAAGGTTAAAGCTAACACCTTAACTCAGGTTTTAAAGTTTACTCTTTGCCTTTTGTGCGGTGTTGCCTTGGGGATAACCTTGACTATGGTGATAAAATAAAGGATAAGCTTTTCCTTTTAAATAAAATAAAGAGCCTTCAAGGAGTTTAACTCTCAGAAAGCTCTTTATTTTTATTTTATGCCACTTGTTATTTTATTTATTTGGTATGGGGTCGCTAAGCTTAAGGAAGTCTATTTTCTCAATTTTTGTTCTTGGTAAAAGGTCATAAAACTCTACTCGTCTGGGACAAGCATAGCCCTCTATGTGCTCTTTGCAATAATTGAGGATTTTTTCTGCTACTTCCTCTTTGTTAGCCTCAGGGTCTTTAAGTGAGATGCAAAGCTTAACATCAGGCTTGCCCTCATCATTATAGCCTTGAACAGCACATACCTCGTTAACATAATCTAACTTGTAAATATGCTCCTCAATTGTTGCAGGATAAATATTGTAGCCGGCAATAATTATTATCCTCTTTTTACGGCCTGAGAAGAAGATGAAGCCATCCTCGTCAAGATAACCCATATCACCTGTTCTAACCCACTTTTTGCCATTGGAGTCTATATAAATTCCGCTTTCCTTTACATTATCGTCAGGAAGATAGCCGTTCATCATTGTGTCACCGCTAAAGACGATTTCACCAATTTCACCGGTGGGCAGCTCATTACAGTCATCATCCCAAATCTCCACATCAACACACATGAGAGGATAGCCTGTGGAGTCAGAGTTAAAGTAGAAGTCTGAGTTAGTTGTGCAAATAGCGCACATCTCTGTTAAGCCATAGCCACGGCAGATTTTAGCTCTTGCGCCGTTTCTTTCCATGATTGCGTTAAACTTATCCACAAACTCATTGGAGACAACATCACCGCCTGCAAAGACAAGACTGAGATTTTTTGTGCCCTCATTTTCAAAATTAGGTGCGCTAACAAGCTTTTCAAACATTTTAGGCACTGCAAGAATCTCCGTAACCTTATACTTTCTAATAAGCTCATTAACTTGAACAGGGTCAAGCTTTGGTATCATAATAGGGCCGTAAGCGTTGCAAATAGCATAATGCATTGCACCACCTAAGCCGAAGGCGTGGAAACACGGCAGAGTACAAACAGAGTGATCATCAGTGTAGGTGTGGTGATTGTCAAGCATATAAAGGCTTCTTGCGAGACTGTTAAAGGAATAAGCTGAGTGGATAATTGTCTTGCTCTTGCCGGTTGTGCCGCCGCCGTGAAGATAAATAGCGTCTGATTTGCCAAGGTGTTCTTCTGTTGGTACTGCGGGTAAAGTCATTGCCATTATTTCACCGTAGGTTACCGCATTTTCACTGTCGGGCACATGAGCGTTTTGCATTTCGTTACCCTTAGCGTACTGTAAAGCAACACCGTCACAAAAATCTGAAGTGGAGCAAACAATAGTCATATGATTCTCAATTACACTTTTAAATGCGCCTGCAAAAAGGTCAAGCATGAAAACACCCTTACTTTTTGTGTGCTCCATAATTTCATTTAATTGAGCGGGAGGTGTCATAGGGTGAACAAAGTTTGATATTGCACCTATTTTACTCAAAGCATAAAAGGCAATAAATGCGTGACCACATGAGGGTAAAAAGGCAGTGAATACATCACCCTTTTGAACTCCCTTTGATTTTAAAAAGGCTGCCATTTTTTCAATGTCATTAAAGAGTCTTGACATTTTAGTTTCACTCTCCACAGGACCGACAGGTGTAATAAATGCTGTGTAGTCGCCATATTGAGCTGAGATTTTTTGGTGAGCTGCAATTAGATATTCATAGCAGCTTTCATCACCGGGCTTTGCAAGATAATTTCCCTCGGGGACACGATAATTGTCTTTGTTATGAACCATAATATTTTCTTCCTTTCTTTTTCTTAGGCTCGCAGGCCTAAAAGCACACACCATTGATAATTTGTGGGATAGAAATTTTATATCAAAAAAGTATTGGATATGGTTATTATCTTTTTTAATTAATTGTTAACATACCATTTGACAAGTGGCAATAATTATGTTATATTAATAGAGATGGTACACAAACTAACCTAATTGTAATATAAGATACAATAACCGATTTTTTGCGAAAAATCTAACACGAAGTTTTAATTTATACATTAGAGGTGAAAAAATGGCAACAAAAGAATATGCTTGTGTGAAAAGAACAAAAAAAGCCTTTGAAACGGCACTTGCTTCTTTAGCTAAGGAAGCTCCGTTGAGTAGAATATCTGTTAAAATTCTTTGTGAAAAGGCTCAGCTTAGCCGAAATGCATTTTACTTTCATTATAAGGATATAAGTGCTCTTGTGGCTGAAATAGAGGAGAATCTTTTAAATGAGGCTACAGCTATGCTCTCAGAGCTGGAAAGCTTAGGCTTCCCCAAAAATGTCTATGCAACAATTGACAGCCTTATAGATTTATTTGATAACAACAGAGATATAGTTATGATGCTCCTTGATGAGTCTTATTCTGCAACCTTTACTGAAAGAATAAGCAAAATATTCAGCGACTTTAACTATAATTACTTCCGTCAAGCTCATGGTGAAAAATCAAGAGTAAGTTATGAATTCTTTTATATTTTCCTGTCAGGTGGCTTTTACAGCACGATTAAATATTGGTTCGCTAACCCTGACAAAATGAGTAAGGCATCTGTTAAGGGTCTGACATATATACTCATTAAGCGTCTTATTATCCCAACTGATCCGGATATTAATGATATCATGCAAACAAAAAAGCTTGACAAACAGGAAGATATCAATTAAAATAGTTTCATTAATAGTTATAAACCGTTGAACGGGAGTAGTAGCCTTTTATAAAGCTTTCAGAGAGCCGCATTTGGTGTGAAGCGGTAGTGATATTTTTGGTGAATGGACCCGGGAGGGCGATCCGAAACTTATATGTGGTGCTTATATGGTACTAATATAATAACCTATATAATAGTAGTAGGCATCGACGGCAGGCTTATTCCGTTACTATAAGCACGCATGATAGTGCGTACCAATAAAGGTGGCTAACAGAGACGACCTGTTCCTTTTATGGAGCAGGTCTAATTTTATTATGAAAGGATTTTTATTATGGAAGAAAAAATCATCACCCCAATGGACGAGCCTCAAAAAAGAAAGAAAATACTTTCCTGCATACAGCCTTCGGGCATACCCACACTTGGCAACTATTTAGGCGCACTTAAAAACTGGAAGACCTTAGGCGACGAGTTTGACAGTGCCTTTGCTGTTGCAGATTTACACGCAATAACTGTCAGACAAGACCCTAAAAAGCTCAGAGAGCAGACCTTAGAGGTTTTTGCCCTGCTTTTGGCAATTGGTCTTGACCCTGAAAAGAATATAATTTTTATCCAAAGTCATGTGCCGGCTCACGCACAGCTGGCATGGGTACTCAATTGCTATACACAATTTGGTGAAATGTCAAGAATGACTCAATTTAAGGATAAGTCCTTATCTCACGCTGACAATGTTAATGTGGGTCTGTTTTCTTATCCTGTACTCATGGCCGCTGATATCCTTCTTTACCAAGCGGATTTGGTGCCCGTTGGTGCAGACCAAAAGCAGCACCTTGAAATTGCAAGAGATATAGCCGGTCGTTTTAATGGCATTTACGGCAAGACCTTTACTATACCTGACCCGTACATAGGCAAAAACGGTGCAAGAGTTATGTCACTTCAAGACCCAAGCAAGAAGATGAGTAAGTCTGACCCTAACCCAAAGAGCTTTGTAAGTGTCTTTGACAAGCCTGAGACAATTATGAAGAAGATTAAAAGTGCTGTCACTGACTCTGAGGGCGGAGTATATTACGGTGAAGGCAAGGACGGTATAAACAATCTTATGGGCATTTATTCCTGCTGTACCGGTTTAGACTTTGATGCAATTGCAGACGAGTTTAAGGGCAAGGGCTATGGCGACTTTAAAAATGCTGTGGGTGAGGCAGTGGTTGAGGAGCTGCGTCCTGTGAGAGAGAAGTATGAGATGTATATGAAGGATCAAGCTTATCTTAAAGAGCTTGCGGCAAAGGGTGCAGAGAGTGCATCAAGGGTTGCTAACAGGACTCTTAATAAGGCAATGAAAAAATGCGGCTTTTTGATGCCGTGAGAAAAGCACGCCGTGGGGCGTGCTTTTCAGCTAATATCGCCCTTAGGGGCGAGCTAATTTCGCTAAAGCGAGCTAAAATCGCCTGAAGGCG
>CAZDEL010000082.1:0-4776 GCA_964504475.1 uncultured Faecalibacterium sp.
AAAAAAGCACGCCCCACGGCGTGCTTTTTTACATCATCCAAACATTGCCAGCAAAAATCCCGCTGCAACTGCCGAGCCAATAACACCCGCAACATTGGGTCCCATTGCGTGCATGAGAAGGAAGTTTGTTGGGTTATACTTTCTGCCCTCATTTTGGCAAACACGAGCTGCCATAGGAACAGCACTAACACCTGCTGCACCAATGAGTGGGTTAACCTTGCCCTTAGTTATAACATAAAGCAGCTTGCCAAGAAGTAAACCGCCAACAGTTGAGAAGGCAAAGGCTGTAAGACCAAGAACAATTATCTTAATTGTCTCAAGCTTAAGGAAGGTTGCACCGTTGGCTGTTGCACCAACTGTAACACCTAAAAGGATAGTGACAATATTCATAAGTGCATTTTGTGCTGTATCGGAAAGTCTGTCAACAACACCGCACTCTCTAAAGAGATTACCTAACATAAGCATACCTAAAAGAGGTGCAACTGAAGGAAGAATGAATGCACAAATTACAAGAACAACAACAGGGAAAATTATTTTCTCTGTCTTGCTGACCTTGCGAAGCTGCTTCATTTCTACCTTGCGCTCCTTTTCCGTTGTCAAAGCCTTCATTATAGGTGGCTGAATGAAAGGAATAAGAGCCATGTACGAGTACGCAGCAATGGCAATAGGGCCTAAAAGATGTGCGGCAAGCTTGCCTGTAAGGAAGATAGCCGTAGGGCCGTCTGCACCGCCGATAATTGCAATAGATGCTGCCTCTTGCGGAGTGAAGCCAAGTAAAATTGCAATAACAAATGCAACATAAATGCCTAACTGTGCTGCTGCGCCTAAAAGCAATGACACAGGGTTTGAAAGAAGTGGGCCAAAGTCTGTCATACAGCCTATGCCAAGGAAAATAAGACACGGGAAAATACTTGACTTAACGCCGGAGTATATTAGCCTTAATATGCCTGTGTCGTACCAATGTGCGCCCACAACTATATTTGAGGTGTCCATAAGACCTGTAGGGTCATCCATAAGACCGGCACCGGGAAGGTTTGCAAGTAAAATACCAAAGGCAATGGGAACGAGAAGCAAAGGCTCGCACTTTTTAGCAATTGCAAAATAGAGAAGCACAAAAGAAACAAGAATCATAACAAGATTTTGCCATAAAAATGTGCCATCAGCAAAAAGTGCATAAAAGCCCGAAGATTCCCATAAACCAATAAGAACATCTTTAATCATAGGGGGAAAAGTCTCCTTTTTATAATCTATTTTATATTTTATTATAAAACAGCAAGGATATCGTCTGTGTTAACAACTGAACCCTTTGCTACAAGCACCTGCTTAACAGTTGCGTCACAGGGAGCAACGATGTCGTTTTCCATTTTCATAGCCTCAAGAACCATGAGAACATCGCCTGCCTTAACTGATTGACCTGCTGAAACTGATACGCTGAGGATTGTGCCGGGCATTGGTGATGCAACATTTGTGCCACCTGCTACAGGTGCTGCTGCCGGTGCTGCCGGAGCTGCGGGTGCTGCTGCGGCTGCGGGTGCTGCTACAGGGGCTGCTACAGGAGCTGCTGTCTCTGAAAGAAGAACTGCCTCACTCTCATTTACTTCTACTTCGTAATTTTTGCCGTTTAAGCTAACGATATATTTCATTTTATTATTCCTCCATTAATTTAATTGACTTAAAGCTGAGTCTGTTAAGGGGTATGCCGCTCTCGTTGCTGACAATTGCCATGATAACTGCGGCTGTTTTTTCATCAGTACCAATAAGCTCAAGCTCACCTGTCATGGTTTGCTTTGCCTGAGGGGCACTTTCTTGTGCCGGTACTACTGCCGAAGGAGCGGGTGAATCGTCTTTGTTTTTGTTTGCTGCTGACTCAACGCCTCTTATAGCCTTTGATACACCTATAATAAGCACTGCAATAACTGCAAGGACAACAAGGACTGTAGCTATGCCTATACCTGAGGTAAAGACAGCGTCACTTAATGCCATTTTCATTTCTAATAAATTCATTTGCTTTTGCCTCCTTATACCTTTTTGATTGTGTATTTGAAGGTGTTTTTAGCTCTTTCCTCACGCTTTTGGAAGAATGCCTCTGCCTGTGTGGGGAATGCAATATATGAAAGCACATCTTCATCACTCTTTGCCAAATCGCCTATTTCAGCCTTTGCCTTTTCAAAATAAGGCTCAAGGGTGTCTGCAAAACGGCAAGAAACAGGCTTTTCGTCACCTAAGATTTTCTTAGCTAACTCCTGATTAACTTCACCGGGAGCTTTGCCATAAAAGCCGAAGAAATAGTTTTTAATTTCCTTTGAGATGTTTTTATATCTTTCACCTGCAAGGACATTTGATGTTGCCTGAACACCAACCATTTGGCTCATGGGTGTTACAAGTGGAGGATAGCCTAAATCCTCACGCACTCTCGGTACCTCTAAAAGAACCTCCTCAAACTTGTCAAGCTTGCCTGCGGCTGTGAGCTGAGCTACAAGGTTAGATAACATTCCGCCGGGTACTTGATAAACGAGAGCGTCTGTATCAGTTGCAAGGACAACAGGGTTGAGCAAACCGCTTTCCAGTGCCTTAGCTCTAACAGGCTTAAAGAAGTCGTTTATCTTTTTAAGTGAATCCATATTTACATCAATATCATAGCCCTGCTGCTTGAGTGCATAAACGAGGGTTTCCGTCGGGGGCTGTGATGTGCCGCCTGAGAAGCATGAAATAGCTGTGTCAATAACATCTGCGCCTGCCTCAACAGCCTTTTGTAAGGTGAGAGCACCAAGGCCTGTTGTTGAGTGTGTGTGCACAACTATGGGGAGATTAACCTGAGCCTTAATTGCCTTAACAAGGTCATAAGCCTCCTGTGGACCCATAATGCCGGCCATATCCTTAATGCAAATTGACATAACACCCATTTTTTCCATGTCCTTTGCAAGCTGCACATAGTTTTCAAGTGAGTGTATAGGTGAAAGTGTGTAGCATATAGTACCTGAGGGGTGTGCACCGTTTTTGAGTGTCTCATCAACGGCAACCTCTATGTTGCGTAAATCGTTAAGTGCGTCAAATATACGGATTATGTCAATGCCGTTTTCAATTGACTTTTTAACGAAGGCTCTGACAACATCGTCAGGATAATGCTTATAACCGAGAAGATTTTGACCTCTTAAAAGCATTTGGAGCTTTGTATTAGGACAAGCCTTGCGGATTTTTCTAAGTCTCTCCCATGGATCTTCATTAAGATAACGAAGGCATGAATCGAAGGTAGCGCCGCCCCAACATTCAAGTGAGTAATAGCCTGCTTTGTCAAGTTCTCCGAGGATAGGCTCAAAATCCTCGAAGGGCATTCGCGTTGCAATCAATGACTGATTTGCGTCACGCAAAATTGTTTCTGTGAATTGAACTTTCAAAGAATCACCCCATGTTTTTATAGTTTTTGCAAGGTGACAAATCCTGCAATTTTTTTACATAAAAATTTGTTATATAAAATAAACACAACTTTTTGCTATTGTATATCATACGCAAAATCGAACCTAATTTCAATAGTTTTTTTAATCTTTAGTAGTTTGCTCATTTTTATAGATTTTAGTTGCATTTTTTTATGAAAAATGTTAATGTTTATCTTGACACAGTAGTGTATAATATATAAGGCAATTATGTTTTTAGGAGGCAAAAGCTAATGAAAGTAACTGACACTGTTTTTAACATCGGCGTAAACGATAAAAATATCACCCTTTTCGAAGGACAATATCCTGTCAAAAAGGGTATGGCATATAACTCATATGTTATCCATGACGAAAAAATAGCCGTCATGGATACTGTTGAGGCTTCTTTTGGTGAGGAATGGTTAAATAATTTAGATAAGGTGCTTTGCGGCAAAGAGCCTGATTATCTTATTGTGCAGCATATGGAGCCTGACCACTCAGCTAATATAAAGACCTTCACTGACAAGTACCAAAAAGCTGTAGTAGTAGGTAACACAAAGACCTTTACTATGATATCCCAGTTTTTTGGTGAGACTTATGAGGATAGACGACTTATTGTCTCAAACGATGACACCCTTAATTTAGGCGAGCATCAATTACAATTTATCTTTGCACCTATGGTTCATTGGCCTGAGGTTATGTTCACCTATGATGAAAAGGAAAAGCTCCTGTTTTGCGCCGACGGCTTTGGCAAGTTTGGCACTATTGACGCTGATGAGCCTTGGGATGATGAGAGCGCACGATATTACTTTGGCATTGTGGGCAAATATGGCGCACAGGTTCAGGCGGTGCTAAAAAAGGCAGCCCAGCTTGAAATTAATAAGCTTCTTCCCCTTCACGGTCCGGTGCTCAGTGAAAATTTATCACACTATATTTCCCTTTATGACAAGTGGTCATCCTACACACCTGAAAAGGACGGCGTTGTCATCGCCTATACCTCTATCTATGGCGGTACAGAAAAAGCGGTGTATGAACTCAAGGATATGCTCACACAAAAGGGCAAAGAGGTTATCCTTTATGACCTTGCAAGAGAAGATGTCTCTTACGCTGTCAGCGACGCATTTAGATATAATAAATTAGTTCTCGCTACGACAACATATAACGGCACTGTTTTTCCACACATGAATAGATTTATTGACGCTCTCACTGAAAGACTTTATCAAAACAGAACTGTTGGTCTTATTGAAAACGGCACATGGGGCGCAATTGCAGCTAAGAAAATGCAGGACAAGCTGTCAAGCAGCAAAAATCTTACGATTTGCGAAAATGTTGTGACAATTAAGTCTGTGCTAAATGAGCAATCAAG
>CAZDEL010000083.1:0-4775 GCA_964504475.1 uncultured Faecalibacterium sp.
CATTCCCGAATGGGATTTTTGCACAGCCGCCCCTCCCCGAGTGAAGTAGGCGATTCATTTTTCAGGGGACGGCATTTTTCAGGGGACGGGGGTTTTTGTGTTGTACAACACAAAAACCCCCGTCCCCTGAAAAAAAGTAAGAGATTCACATAAAAAAATAACTGCCAACGTCGCTAAAGATGGCAGTTATTCCTTCAAACTATATCAATCTTTGAGGGCATAACCGCTTATCGGGTATTCCCTTGTTCTATTTATATAATATACCGCCTTGTCTCATGTGTCAAGGGGTATTTTTTATTTCCCACAAATAAAACTTTAATTGAAAAATAGTAATTGACAACCACTAATCAAAACCTGAAAACCGCCCCCAATCATGGCATTTTTAGCTTTGGTAAATGAATTTAGACAGATTATGGCGGTGTGTCATGCAAATTAAGCAATATTGTGCGTTTTTTTTAAAAAAATATGAATTTTGTATTGACAATCTGTTTTTTTGCGTATATAATATAGGTGCTAAAAGGGTTGGGCTATTACATAGATTTAAACCCTGTTAGTAAATCTAATAAGGAGGAGTACAATAATGGATCAAATTAAAGCTTTCTTCGAGAAGTACGAGGCATCAATCCAGGCTATCATTGACGAGATCGTTGCTTTTGTTAAGGCAATCCTCAAGGTTGAATTCCCAGAGGCTGACGATGTTATAGATCAAATGTAATAGCTATACATTCGTTCAAAAAATTTTTTAGAAGGAGGACACAGTAATGCTTGATACAATTAAGGGTCTTATCGAGAGCGCATTCGACGGCAATTTTGATGTTGAGACTTTCCTTGGACTTATTAAGGATATCCTCATGGTTATCTTTGGTAAAGTTGCTGATGATGAAGACTACGATTACCCAACAACAACCGTTGCTGAATAATTTAAGTTATTTGCAAATAGCTTAGATGCGAACCCCTTTAGGGGTTCGCACTTTTTTAATTTTATTTAAGTTTTTCCTGTTAAGATATTGACATAATTTTTAAGATTATATATAATTATTTTAGGTTCACAGCCTAAATAAAATTAAAGGAGCTGTTTAATTATGGAAAATATTCAAGGCATTTTTGATAACTTCTCAACTGAAGGCTTCATGGAGTTCGTTACTAAATTAGTTAGCGTAATTTTAGATATGCTTTCAAAAATCTATGGTTGGTCATCAGATGAAGGCGAGGAACAAGCTTAATCCTCTTTTCTAACCCCTATTCCTGTGGCAAGGTACAAAAAAATAGGTATGTGCCACTGTGATGCGAGTCAAATAATGTAAAAAAGCGCAAGGGCAGGGAGTAAAATCCTTGCCCTTTTGTGTTTAGTGGGGTGTGGTGCAAAATGTCATATATGAGCTTCACTAAAAAATGACCGAATGAAAAGTCAAAATCAGACCGAATGGAAAGTCAAAATCGCACCGAATGGAAATCTAAAATCACACCGAATGAAAAGTCAAAATCGCACCGAGTGAAAATATAAAATCTTACCGAATAGACTTGCATAATTATGATTTTTAGGTTATACTATAAATATCGAGGTGAGTTAAATGGATAATAAGGAATATAAAATGCGACTCGTGGATAAAAAAATAGAAGAATATTTGTCCGTATTTGGTGCTGTATGTATCGAAGGTCCAAAGTGGTGCGGAAAGACTTGGTCATCATCATACCATTGCAATAGTCGAATTATGATAGGTGACCCTAATGGTAATTTTCAAAATAGACAGTTGGCTGAGCTGTCACCATCCCTTGTCCTTGACGGCGATACTCCCCGACTTATTGACGAGTGGCAAGAGGTTCCGACTTTGTGGGATGCGGTACGACATAAGGTGGACGAAAGAGGCGAAAAGGGGCAATTTATACTAACAGGCTCTGCAACCCCTAATCATAAAGGAATTATGCACAGCGGTGCCGGTCGCATTGCTCGACTTAAAATGCATCCAATGTCATTGTACGAGTCAGGTGACTCATCAGGCAAGGTGTCATTAAAAGAGTTGTGCGATGGCAATTTGACTCCTGCATTAACAGGCGAAGTGGATTTAACGGAAATTGCACAATTAATTTATCGTGGCGGCTGGCCGGGTAATATAAAAACACCGACTTCACAGGCCGGCTTACTACCTAAAGAGTACCTAAATGCAGTTGTGCAAGATGACATTTATCGCATTGATGGCATAAAAAGAGATGTCAATAAAGTAAACCTGTTTTTGCG
This sequence comes from uncultured Faecalibacterium sp., assembly GCA_964504475.1. Classification (GTDB taxonomy): domain Bacteria; phylum Bacillota; class Clostridia; order Oscillospirales; family Acutalibacteraceae; genus UBA6857. The sequence goes on from CAZDEL010000083.1 coordinate 2,237, forward strand.
TTCCTTAGCTCGAAACGAAAGTACAACAGCAACTAATCGAACCCTAAGAAATGATATCAAGGAAATTGATTCTGAGACCATTGACGATGACACTGTAGCCACCTATCTTGATATATTTTCGAGGCTATTTTTGTTAGATAATCAGCCGCCCTTTTCATCTTCTGTTCGTTCATCGGTACGATTAAAGCAAAGCGAAAAAAGACACTTTGTTGACCCATCTTTGGCTTGTGCTCTACTTTCAGCTACACCACAAAGATTAATTGGAGACCTTGAAACCTTTGGTTTTTTATTTGAAGCACTTTGTGAGCGTGACCTTCGTATATATGCTGAGTGCTTTGACGCAAAGCTTTATCATTATCAAGATTATGCCGGCGGTGAGATAGATGCTGTAATTGAGCTACCTAATGGAAATTGGTGTGCTTTTGAAATTAAGCTTGGTGCAAACCAAATAGACGATGCCGCTAAAAATCTCATAAAAATTAAGTCCGCAATAAAAAAAGATGGCGGCAAGCCACCATCAGTTTTATGTGTACTTTGTGGTTTATCAAATGCAGCATATGTGCGTGATGACGGAGTGTTTGTTGTACCGATAACGGCACTTAAGGATTGATGGGGGGAGTAGCTTTCGGCGATTATTTTTCCCCACTCATGAACCGCTTGAAAAGCCGCCGTCCACAACAATTGATGTACCTGTAATAAACTGCGCCATATCACTTGCTAAAAACAGCACAGAGCCTGCCACATCATCAGGCTTTGCAAGACGACGCATAGGTGTTCTCATATTCATATAAGCCAACCATTTTTCATTTTCAAGGTTATCCTTAATGAGAGGAGTCTCAACAAAACCGGGGCAAACACAGTTAACATTAATGCCAAAGCGTGCCCACTCACAGGCAAGAGATTTTGTCATTTGCAAGATACCACCCTTGCTTGCGCTATAAGCCACAGCTGAGGGAATGCCCATAATACCGCTAAGAGAGCACATATTGACAATGCTACCTTTTTTATTAGGCAACATAAATGTGTTGACTATACATTGACTAACAAAGAAGTGACTGTTAAGGTTAAGATTTATAACTTTAAGCCAATCCTCTTTTTTCTCATAAATGCTATATGCCGAGTGTGACATACCTGCGTTGTTGACAAGGATATCGACCTTACCCGTGTGTTCCTTAATGGTGTCGCACATTTTATTCACAGCGTCCTCATTAGTGATGTCACACACTATTGGTACTATTTTACCGGGGTACTGAGCATTTAAAAGCTCTACTTGCACAGCGAGGTTATCGCCGTTAAAATCCGCCATATAAACATCAGCACCACAAGAGAGGAAGGCTTTTGTGCTTTCAAGACCGATACCACTTGCAGCACCGGTGATGAGCACTGATTTATCTGTAAAATCAAATTGATAATTCATAAATATTTCTCCTTTAATTGTGTTGAGTCCATTATAAACCTATTTTTATAAAATTTCAATAACTTTCGCAAAATAAATGACACTGTGTTAAATTTCTGGGTGATTTTTGTGAGGAGAAGTTGGGAGGACACAAAGGTGTTCTGCTTTGTCAGCAAAGCTTGCTAATTCTGCTACGATAAAAACAAAAAAATCCCCCTTGACACATGAGGTCAGGCGGTATATAATATATATAGTACAAGGGAATACCCGATAAGCGGTTATGCCCTCAACAATCCAAGAATTGAAAAGAGAGTAACTGCCAGTTTAGCGATGTGGGCAGTTATTTCTTTTTATGTGACTCAATTACTAAAGTAGCAACTGCGATTATAACCATAGTATATGCAAAAAGCATTTCGTATGTAACATAACCCATTTCACATGCCCCCTTCCGAGGGCTCGATTTAACCGCCTATCGTATTGGATAGTCCCTTGGGAGCTATGCTCCGTTAACATAGTACCACAAATATGATAATTTGTCAATTAAAGTTTTATTTGGTAAAAATAAAAAAATACCCCTTGACACATGAGACAAGGCGGTATATAATATATATAGAGCAAGGGAATACCCGATAAGCGGTTATGCCCTCAAATGTTGATTTGAAGATTTAACTGCTACCTTTGGCGATTGGGGCAGTTATTTCTTTTTATGTGAATCTCTTACATAAGTTGCAAGAGCGATTAATACCATCGTGAACGCAAAAAGCATTTCGTATGTAACATAACCCATTTCACATGCCCCCTTCCGAGGGCTCGATTTAACCGCCTATCGTATTGGATAGTCCCTTGGGAGCTATGCTCCGTTAACATAGTACCACAAATATGATAATTTGTCAATTAAAGTTTTATTTGTGGGAAATAAAAAATACCCCTTGACACATCTCGTCAACCGATATACAATATAAACGAAACAGAGCATATCCGATAAGCGGTTATGCCCTCGTATAAACTAAAATGAATACAAAGATTTAACTGCCATTTTTAGCGACGTTGGCAGTTATTTCTTTTTTATTGCCGGCACTCACTTTTTTGGGGAGCACTGACCTTCCCTTCATCGCCACCCTACCCCGTACCAAAACCACAAAC
>CAZDEL010000084.1:0-4739 GCA_964504475.1 uncultured Faecalibacterium sp.
CGGATTTTCAGGGTACGGTTTTGTGTGGCAACACAAAACCGTACCCTGAAAAGCCAATGGGCAGCAGCTTTTTTCTTTATATGCGTTGACTTTAAAGGCACTGTTTGCTATAATTACTAATAGGAGGATGAATAATATGAACGAAAAACCAATAGTGCCAATAAATTGTTTTTTCCAGGGTTGCTATAATCCGGCATATGAAAAAGAAATATATAAAGGTAAAGAAAAATGCTATAAGTACAACCAACTGTGTCCAAATGATAGAGATGCTCAACTTGAAATCCTAAAGCAGTTGTTAGGTGGAATGGGCAAAGATATATACATCACTCCTCCATTTTGGTGCGATTACGGTTATAACATAACTGTAGGTGATTATTTCTATTCCAATCACGGTTTGATAATTACCGATGGAGCAAAAGTGACATTTGGTGACAATGTTTTTATTGCACCCTATTGCTGTTTTACCACTGCAGAGCACGCTATTGACCCTGAAATGCGAAAATCCGGTATAGAAATTGCAAAACCCATTACAGTGGGAAATAATGTTTGGATCGGAGCCGGTTCTACAATCCTTGCAGGAGTAGAAATTGGTGATAACACAGTTATAGGTGCAGGAAGTGTTGTTACAAAATCAATACCAAGCAATGTAGTTGCTGTTGGTGTTCCATGTAAAGTATTAAGAGAAATTACCGAAAAAGACAAAGAAACCTATCCCATGTATATGCCTGAATGAGTTTGTTATGTAAGCTCTAAAAGCACTTTATTTTAGGAGGAAAAACCATGTGTAATTTTTCGTTTCTAACTTTAGGTCTGCTCATTTGTGCCTTAGGCATAATAAACATTAAGGGCAACATTAGCACCATACATTCCTATAACCGCAGAAAGGTGCAACAAGAGGACATTCCAAAATATGGCAAGACCATTGGTACAGGCACATTGATTATGGGCTTAGCCTTAATTGTTGCAGCCTTTTTAAAAGAAGAAATAACTCCCTTTGTTATTTTGCCCTGCTTTGCCATAGGCTTAATCTTTATGCTCTATGGACAAATTAAATATAACAAGGGCATTTTCTGATTTTTCAGATTTTGTGCCATTTAACATAAATCTCTCGTCCCCCTAAAATCCAATCAAACCTAAAAAAGCCTTCGTACGCTTTCGCATACGAAGACTTTTATTTTTACTTACATATAAGCCGCAACATCATTTGCATAGTGGCCTGTGTCCTGGAAGCCTGTTGCTGTGCCCAGTCTTTCGGCGCTCCATGCTTCCATAATTTCCTCATAAGTTCCTGTCTTGATTTTAGCTCTCCAGAAGCCGTCCTTCGCGCCCTTGAGACACCAGTCACTACTCCACATACCGTGACCAGTTGCTTTATAAGTCCACAAGAACCAGTTGTAATTAAGCTTGTTCATTGTCTTAAAGCAGTTTGACCAGGTTGTTCTCTGATGGGGATAAAACTCACCCATCATCATGGGAACTGTTGGGAAGTAAATCTTAGTTAAAAGACAGAAAAGAGTGAAAATGAAGTCACTGTTTTGATAGAAGTGAACCTGATATACAACATTCTTCCAGCCCTTTATCTCAGGATGTGGAAGTGCAAGTGCAGTCCAAATAGCTTCCATTGTGATAATGTGGTCGCTGTCAACCTTGCGAATTGTGTTATAAAGACGAGTGTAAATTGACTCGTTGTTGATTCTTCTTGTTATCTCTGTTGTGTCAACATCGCACATAGGCTCATTGAGAAGGTCATACATTGCAACAGCAGGGTTGCCGCAGAACTTAGTGGCAATTGCACTCCAAAGCTCATCTGTCATCTCACGATAATACTCGCCCTCAGCTGTGTCATCATAAAGTCCGCAGCCGCCTTTTTTACCGTTGTGAGGTGCATCACTTTGGAAGCCCGGTGCACCGTGCATATCAAGGACAACATAAATCTCTCTCTTTGAACATTCCTCAACTACCCATTCGAGTCTTGAAAAATCCCAATTGCCGTCCTTGTCAAGGATTTTTGTGTCCTTAGTGTCACCGTAGTAGAAGTTACGATACCAGAAGGGTACACGAACACAGTTAAAGCCCATAGCCTTAATCTCGTCTAAATCATACTCTGTTATCCAGTTATCGTAGTATGTATCAAGAAGCTCATAAGCCTTCTCTACACCAAAGCGGTCAATGAGAGTTTCAATAAGCTCATAGTGGTCTGATACTTCCTCATATGGGCAAAGCCAATCCTCAAAAATGAGCCAACCGCCTAAGTTGACACCCTTGAGATGAACCTGCTCACCCTTTTGGTTAACAATCTTTGTGCCGCTTGTTTTAAGCATATCCTCTTGTGTAAAGCCTGTCACTTCACCGCCCACTTCGGCAGTGTTCTCAGCACCGGCAAAAACAACTGTGGAAAGCATCATGGTAAGACATAAAACAAGACACAATACTTTTTTAAAGGTTTTCATAGTTGCAATCTCCTTTTTATTATATTAGCATTTAACCATGCCATAATTGCAAGATAATTATACAATTTATGAACACACAATGTCAATAAGAAGGGAGATTTATACTAATTTTTAGGTTTATTTCACAAATCGAAAGGGTGATTTTTGTCTATTTTGGATGTAGAAGTAGCTTAAAAACTTTTGACAAACTGACCGCAGTGTATTATAATATAAAAAAACAACAAGATAGGAGAATGACTCATGAAAAAAGCTTTTGTCGGCGGTTATGTTATAAGCGGCAAGGAAGACTCCGTTGCCGTAAAAGCAGACATTTTAGTTGATGACGACAAAATCGTCGCTATTGGTGATATTGACACAGCAGGTGCTCAAATTATCAATTGTGACGGCAAATACATTATGCCCGGTCTTATTAATTTACATGCCCATCTTTTTGGTACAGGTAAACCCAGCTCCGTGCTTGGCGGTGGCAGCTTGCAAAAGGCAGTAGTCAAGGTGGCTAAGTCTCCCGTTGGTGAAAAAATCCTTGATGTTCTTGTATCCTCTGCGGCTAAAGCAGAGCTTTACAGTGGTGTTACTACCCTTCGTACCAGTGGTGACTTTAGCGGCTCAGACTATAGACTTCGTGACAATATTAAAAGCGGCAAGGTGGAAGGTCCTCGTATGTTCTGCCCGGGCCCTGCTATTACTGTACCTACAGGTCACGGTGACGGTACCTTTGCAGACACAGCTGTTGAGGTAGCTGAGTTTAAAAGATTAGTTGAGCAAAGATATATTGACGGTGCTGACTATATTAAAATCTGCGTCACCGGCGGTGTTATGGACGCAAAGGAAAAAGGCTCACCGGGCGAAGTTAAAATGAACTATGAGCAAACAAAGGCAGTTTGTGACAAGGCTCATGAGCTTGGCATGAAGGTCGCATCACACACAGAGAGTGATGACGGCATGGATGTTGCTATTAGAGGCGGTGTTGACACTCTCGAGCATGGCGGCGACTTTAGTGACGAATGTGCTAAAATGCTCAGAGACAGAAAGGGCGCAGTTGTTGCCACCTTCTCACCGGCAGTGGCACTTAATCTTATCTCACCCGAGGTTACAAAGCTCAATGAAATGTGCGTTTATAACAGCGGCATTGTTGCCAAAGGCATGGAAAAGGGTTGTAAAAAGGCTATGGAAAGTGATATTTTTGTTGGCCTTGGTACTGACGCATCATGCCCCTTTGCGGCTCAATATAATATGTGGCGTGAGGTTTGGCTTTTCAGCAAGTATATGAAGACTACCACAGCTAAGGCAATTTACACCGCTACTCTTTCAGGTGCAAAAATCCTCGGCATTGATGATATCACCGGCTCAATTGAAAATGGCAAGTGTGCAGATATGATGATATTAAACTCAAATCCTCTTGACGACCTTAAAGCTATGAAAGAGCCTTTTGCAGTTGTAACTCAAGGCAAGGTAATTTATCCCCAGCTTAAGAAGAATGATTTTGTTGAGGGTGAGCTTGAAAAGATGTTTGCACTTATTGAAGGCGGCAAGCTTAGAAACGAATAAGAAGGTCACATATGAGAATGAGAAAAAAGAAATATCTCGATGAGCGTGTTGACGCTGTCAGCGAGTATATTTTTGAAATTAAAAGCGAAGAAAAGGACTTTAATAAGGCCATAATCGAAAAGGAGCTTTTTGACTACAGGGAGCTTTTTGGCAACGATAATCCTGTTAGAATGGAAATAGGTTGCGGCAAGGGACAGTTTATTTTTGAGCTTGCCCAAAGATATCCTGAGATAAACTTTATTGCTGTTGAAAAGGTGAAAAATGTTATAGTTTCCGCTGCGGAAAAAGCAAATAGCATAGGCCTTAAAAATGTCCGCTTTGTTTGTGGCAGTGCTGAGTATTTGCCAAAGTATATTCCGGAAAAGAGTATAGAGCTGATTTATCTTAACTTTTCCTGCCCCTTTCCTAAGGAAAGATATGCGAAGCACCGTTTAACTCACAGAAACTTCTTATCTATTTACAATAAGCTTCTGAAGGACGGCGGTGAAATTCACCAAAAGACAGACAATATGCACTTCTTTGAGTTTTCGATTGAGGAGTTTTCAGCCGCAGGATATAAGCTTGAAAATGTATCCTTAGATTTACATAACAGCTCCTTTGAGGGCAATATTGTTACTGAGTACGAGAAAAGGTTTTCCGATTTGGGGCAGCCGATTTATCGACTTGAGGCGAAGAAGTAAATAATAAAAACTTAAGCAGACCATTGGTAAAATCCTTTGGTCTGCTTTTTTGTTATTCCCA
>CAZDEL010000085.1:0-4596 GCA_964504475.1 uncultured Faecalibacterium sp.
CACCTGTCCCCTTTGTGTTCCAAAACGCTCTATCCTCATTCGTCAGTCTTCTCTCTCAAGAAAAGAGAGTACGAGGTCGAGTTTCTCAGCCCCACCCCTATATTTCCCACTTTTTCCCTTTTTCCTATTTATTTTTCTCAAGATTTATTATATAATAGTAAGATAACAATTAAGAAAGAGGTATCTCACCTATGTCAGCTTTTACTCATGTGCTAAAAAACTCAATTGAATATATGAGTATCCTCTCTGCTGTTAAAAGCGGCAGAGTACCTATGGGCGTAATAGGTCTGACACCTGTGCATAAGGCGCACTATATCAGCACTCTCGCCAATGACATAAATAAGCCCTGCCTTATTATTTGCCCCGATGAGGGTACTGCTACTAAAATGTGCAATGACCTAAACACCTTCTGCTGTGATGCTTATGTGTACCCTGCAAGAGATTACTCCTTTAGACCCTCGGACACTCAATCAAGAGAGTTTGAACAGCGAAGATTAGGTGTGCTGACAAAAATGCTCGCTCATCAATGCCGCTATGTTTTGTGCTCTATTGAGGCGGCTATGCAGCTCACCTTGCCAAAGGATGAGCTTAAAAGGCGTACCCTCACTATCACTAACGGTGAGGATATATCTCAGCATAATATTATTCGTACTCTTTTGTCAGCCGGCTATGTTAGATGCGATCAAGTTGAGGGTACGGGTCAGTTTTCCATAAGAGGTGGCATAATCGATTTATTTCCACCCTCATATACTTCTCCTGTACGATTGGAGTTTTGGGGTGACACTATAGACTCTATCTCCCTTTTTGACCTTGACAGCCAAAGACGAACAGATATCCTTGATGAGATAAGTATAACTCCTGCTATGGAGGTACTCTTTGACTCCACTGAGGAAATGAAGGAAAAATTAGAAGCCTTCCTTTTAACTGTTAAGGGCAAGGGCAGTGTCAAGGTCAAGGCATCTGTAAATGAAGATATTGATAAGCTGTCACATTATATAAATATTAGTGCAAGTGACCGCTATTTAGATTTAGCATATAATGAGCTTAGCACAGTTTTTGATTATCTTGATGACGGTCTTTTATTTGTTTGTGAAAGCGCATTGACAGCGCAAAAATATACTACCTCTAATCAGCTGCTTTTAGAGGATATCCGTGCTATGTTTGAGGATGGCATTTTAACTAAGGGCATTGACCGCTATGCTTTAACATGGAATGAAATCACAGCTAAATATACTAACATGGGCGCAATCTTTATGGATAACCTTGCTCGTGGCTCTTTTGATATCCCCGTTAAGGAGTTAGTCAGTGTCACTGCCGGTCAACTTGCCCGTTGGGACGGCACTTTAAGCTATCTCATCGAAGATATTGAGCCTTTAATTAAAAGGAAATACGCTGTTGTTGTTATGGCCGGCACTGAAAAAAGCGCAAAGGAGCTGTCATATGACCTTGAAAGTGAGGGCTTTTCTTCTCACTATTTTCCTGTTGTACCCGGGGAGTTTCCCAAAGGTAGTGTTAGCGTCCTTGCCGGCACTGTAAGCTCCGGCTTTGAATATAACAGCTTAAGCTTTACACTATTTACCTATGGCAAGAGCACCGGTACTACTGCCGCAAAACCAAAGGAAAAGTTTAAACGAGGCAAAGGCATAGCTTCCCTTGAGGAAATATCAAGAGGTGACTATATAGTCCACGCTGTTTATGGCATTGGCATATTTGACGGCATAAAGACAATGAAGGTTGACTCTGCCACAAAGGATTTTATTAAGATAAACTATCGTGGCACAGATGTGCTTTATTTGCCTGTTACTCAATTAGATTTAATTAGTAAATATGTGACACCGGGTCAATCTGATAAGGCAGTTAAGCTAAACCGCCTTGGCTCAGATGAGTGGAAAAAAACTCAACGAAAGGTTAAATCCTCTGTTAGAGATATGGCAGCGGAGTTAACTAAAATATATAAAGCAAGAATGGATAGCCCCGGCTATGCTTTCTCACCGGATATAGATATGCAAAACGACTTTGAGCGTCGCTTTGAGTTTGAGGAAACAGATGACCAAATAGAGGCTGTAAATGAAATTAAAGGCGATATGGAAAGGCCTGTACCTATGGACAGACTCCTTTGCGGTGATGTGGGCTTTGGCAAGACAGAGGTTGCTTTAAGAGCCGCCTTTAAGTGCATAGCCGACGGCAAGCAATGTGCTATTTTAGTGCCTACAACTATTTTAGCCTTTCAGCACTATCAAACAATTAAAAAGCGTTTTGACGGCTTCCCTGTTGAAATTGAGATGATATCTCGTTTTAGAACTCAAAGTCAACGCACTAAAATTAAAAAGCGTTTAAAGCAAGGCAGCATTGATATTATTGTTGGTACTCACTCCCTCATTGCAAAAAATGTCGCCTTTAAGGATTTAGGCCTTCTTATTGTTGACGAGGAACAGCGTTTTGGTGTCGCTCAAAAGGAAAAGCTTAAGGAAAGGTTTCCCTTGGTGGATGTTTTGACATTATCAGCTACACCTATCCCGCGTACCCTAAACATGGCAATGACAGGCATAAGGGATATGTCTGTGCTGGAGATGCCCCCTGTAGGCAGACACCCGGTGCAAACCTATGTGCTGCCGCATAATATGGCGGTACTCAGCGAAGCTATGGACAGAGAGCTGCGCAGAGGCGGTCAGGTTTATTATCTTCACAATAAGGTGGACACCATTGAGAAAACTGCCGCACAAATTAAGGAGTATCTCCCCGACGCAAAAATCGGCATAGGTCATGGCAAAATGAGCGAGGAAGAATTAAGCGAGGTTTGGCGACAGCTTCTTGAAAATGAAATCAATATCCTTGTTTGTACCACTATTATTGAGACAGGTGTTGATGTGCCCAACGCTAACACTCTTATCATTGAGGACGCAGACCGCTTAGGTCTTGCCCAGCTTCACCAGATTAGAGGTCGTGTGGGCAGAAGCCAAAGACGAGCCTTTGCATATTTCACATATAACGATCAAAGGGCACTCACTGACATTGCACAAAGGCGACTTAGTGCCATAAGAGAGTTTACTCAATTTGGCTCAGGCTTTAGGATAGCACAGCGTGACCTTGAAATTAGAGGTGCAGGCAATATTTTAGGCGCACAACAGCACGGACATATGGAGGCTGTTGGCTATGATATGTACTTGCAGCTTTTAGGTGAAGCTATACAAGAGGAAACAACAGGAGTTGAGGTAAAAGAAAAGAAGGAATGTGTTGTTGACATTAGTGTTGACGCACACATTCCCGAGGATTATATTGACTCTGTTAAAAGCAGAATATTTATGTATAAGCGCATAGCTTCAATTGAAACAGGCGAAGATGCTATGGATGTTATAGATGAGCTTATTGACCGTTTTGGTGAGCCACCAAAATCAGTCAAGGGTCTTATTGATGTTGCCTTACTTCGTGCTTATGCCGCAAGCCTTGGCATATATGAGATTAAGCAGGAAAAGGACAGTATTGTCGCTTATCTTAACAACCTGCCACCTGAGCGCATAGTGGAAATTGCAAGCAATATGTCAGGCTTAGGCATGGTTAAAGCAGCAGGAGCAACACCTCATGTTGTCTTCCCACTCAAGGGCAGAAGTCCTATTGACGCAATTAAGGATATGATAACTGTTATGAGCAGGACACAGGGAGATTAGACTTATTATTGTTACGGCAAAAGCTGTCACAGTCCAAAAAATCGGATAGACAAAGGAAGTAAATTGTGATATCCTAACATAAAAGGATGGGATTAATTATGGCAAGGAAAAGTTCAAGCAGTGGCGCAGATATAATATTTGACTTAATAGAGCTTGTAATATATAGCGGCGTTGCTATATGGGCATTTAGCGACAAACCTAAGCGGAAACAAAAAAGCGTACCGACTCAAATTAATAATAATATTAATAATAATGATATTTACGCAAATCTATCGCCTGCTGAAAAATACCAACGCATTCGCAAGGATAGGTTTATAAGGATTTTTTTATTAGTTCCCATTGTCTCTGTAGTTATCTCCATAGCACCTGCATTAATTTTAATTGATATAATTGACAATAATGGTGAGTGGGGTGATTTTTTCCTCATTAGTTCATTTTTTACTTTAGCTATAATCCTTATGGTGGATATAATTGTTATAGTCAGTGGGGTTAATGATATAATCGAGGCAAAGAAGGAATATCTTGAAAAAGATCCACCAAAGCAGGGTGAAGAAGCTAAGTTAACACCAAGAAAGATAAAGAACCGTGCATTGGTGGTTATGATAGTTTCATTTGTGTTTTTGGTGTTTTGGGTGTTGGCGCATAGGATTTATACTATTTATTGAATGAATTAGGCTTTGTTGTGAGGAGAAAAAAGGAAGAAATGATAAGGATGTTATATATAGACAAATAAACAACAAATAAGCAAAAAAGAAAAAGCAACTGCCGAGGATTGGGAAGGCGGTTGCTTTTTGGTTTGACGGGGGTGATGGAGGAAGGCTGACGGGCGAGAACGGAAAGTGGGTGGAGTTTGAGGTTTACCGTGGTGGAAGCCGCACGAGAGTCCTGACGAATGCCGGAAGGTCTCGTCGGGAGGGGGCGGCTGTGCGGT
>CAZDEL010000086.1:0-4541 GCA_964504475.1 uncultured Faecalibacterium sp.
TTTCCTCCTCCCCCTTGACATTTCCTCTCACATCATATATAATAATCTAAACTTAATACGCATAATAACTTTAACTGGAGGGAACACAACATTGAGCAACCACATTAGAGGCGAAAACTACGAGTCAAACAAACAACAAATCTTATACGCAGCAGCCATATCTTTTTTAGAGCTTGGCTATACTGCAACAACAATTAAAAAAATCGCAGCAGATGCTAAAACTAACACCGGTACTCTCCAAAATATCTTTAAGACAAAGGATGATATTTTAAGCGACATTGTCAGCTATGTTTTAGAGGGTCAATTTGACACGACTGCTAAATTTTTAGAGGGTATAACTGACGACAAAATTTTATTTTATGCCGCTGAGACTACCTTGCAGCTGTATATGGCTGAAAGCAGTGAGAATATCCGCAACCTGTATGCCGCAGCATATTCCTTGCCAAAAACCACAGGAATAATCCAAAACACCATAACTAAAAAGCTGGAATATATATTCAAAGAGCAGCTCCCTGAAATGGAAACTAAGGATTTTTATTTGCTTGAAATAGCTTCGGGTGGCATTATGCGTAACTTTATGATGGTGCCATGCGATATGTGGTTCACTATGGATCAAAAGGTAGCAGCATTCCTTGAGACAACATTGCGCGTTTATTGCGTACCGGAAGAAAAAATCGAGGAAGCAGTAAAATTTGTCTCCCAATTTGATTATGAGAAAATAGCCAAAGAGACTATTGATGCAATGCTCACATTTTTAAAAGGTGAAGTAAGCTAAATTTTTAACTCAATATTATTTTAGAAAAGAGTTGACGGCATGATTTTTGTTAGCCACGCAAAAAAGAAAAAGGATAAACTAAGGCAGCTTTTACGCAGTCTTTTTTGCCGTGCTATTGAAAATAATTTGCTGATAATTTTAAGCCATGTGCACTTGGGCGGCCTTTATACTGCCTCCCTGGTCACATGGCTTTTTGCTTTCTTTTATAAAAGCTCCTATTTCCGGCGAGGAAAAATAGCAGCTTGTAATATATAAATTTAAAATTATTTTAAGGAGGTTTTTATAATGACCAAAATAATGAAGAAAGCTCTTTCATTAATTATTGTTATTCTTATGGTACTGTCAAGTGTGCCTATTGGTGACCTTGGCTCTCTCGATTTTACCTTTGTGACTAAGGCGAGTGCCCTTGACGCAAGTGGCAAATTAGGTGAGAATATCACATACACTTTTGACGAAGCAACAGGTGCGTTGACAATTGTCGGTACAGGCGATATAGATGATAGTATAGCTTCCGGTGCACCGTTTTCGTGGGAAAGTAGCATCAAATCGGTAACAATAGGCGAGGGTATAACATCGATTGGAAAAGAATTGTTCAACGCAACCAGTTCACTCGAGAGCGTAACATTACCGACTACTCTTAAGAAGATAGGTAAGTATGCATTTAAAGCTAATTACAGCTTAAAAAGTATAACTCTTCCCGAAAATCTTGAAACCATATGCGAAGGCGCTTTCTATAATTGTCAATTTACCGGCATTACTATTCCCAAGGGTGTCAAAACTATAGAGCCCAATGCGTTTGGCACTTGCAATTTGCTCACAAATCTCACCGTAGATCCGGATAATGAAAATTACACTTGTGTTGACAATGTACTGTTTAACAAAGACAAGACAACACTTGTTTGGTATTCGAGCGCAAATAGCGCCGAAAGCTACACCATTCCGGCAGGAGTAAAAGCTATCGCAGAAAAAGCTTTTGACAGCAACTACAATATTAAGTCTATAATAATGACAGACGATGTGGAGACTATAGGTGACAGTGCCTTTAATCGTTGCAACTTGTTGACAAGTGTTACACTTTCAAACAAGCTGACAACCATATCCCAAAATGCATTTAATAGCTGCAATTTGAAAAGCATAATTATCCCTGAAGGTGTAACAAAAATAGAATCCTCTGCATTTTATTGGTGCACAAATCTCAAAACCATTATACTCCCGTTGACCTTGACGGAAATAGGTAATAACGCATTTTATAATAACTCGGCTTTGTGCGATGTCTGTTATTTCGGCACTGAGGAAACATGGAATAAAATTACTATGGGTTATTCCAACGGTAATCTCCAAAACGCTAAGAGACACTACATAGACTCCGCTAACAAAATAGGCGACAATGTTTATTATGAGTTCGACTCGACTTCCGGTGTCCTCACAGTTTTCGGTATCGGCGATATGTATGATTTTTCAGGCTGGGAAACTGCCCCGTTTAGTGATATCAAAGATAAGGTCAAGTCAATTGTCATTAATGAAGGTGTGACCTCAGTCGGTGATTTTGCTTTCGCTTATTGCACCTCTAATGTGGAGAATATCTCAATAGCAAAGAGCGTCACAAAAATCGGCAAAGCTGCCTTTATGTCAAGTAGCAAGCTCACATCCTTAGTTATCCCCGAGGGTGTAAAATCTATTGGCACGAATGCTTTTAGAGATTGCCATAATATTGAAAGTCTCACCCTTTACGGAAATCTCACATCAATAGCCGACTCCGCTTTCGGTATGGACGCAGCCGAGGAGCTTTTCAAGCTTGAAAGCATCTATTATCTCGGTACTACCGAGCAGTATGAAGCTTTGAGTATCGGTGAGAATAACGATTTTATTACAAGAGACGCTGTCAATGTATACTATCGCATCTCAGGCAAATTAGGCGATAATGTCACCTATACCATCAACCCCACCACAGGTGTCCTCACTGTCAGCGGCACAGGCGAAACATATTTCTATTCGGTCTATGAAGGAAGCGGCGACTCTCCTCTTTACGGCAACAAAAACATCAAAAAGATAGTCATTGAAAGCGGTGTGACCCATATTAGTCATGGCATATTTGCCGCTTGCGGTGTTGAGGAAGTTACATTCCCCGACACGGTAAGATTTATAAACGATGATGCTTTCGAAGATTGCACAGCCTTGAAGCAGGTTAATTTATCGGCATCTGTCCACTCAGTTGATCAGGATGCATTTAACGGCTGCACGGCACTGGAGAAATTCACCGTTCCCGATGACAATACAGCCTATAAGAGCGTGGACGGAATTCTTTTCTCAAAGGACGGAACGGCTCTTTATAAGTATCCCGCCGGAAAAAAAGACACAGCTTATACAGTACCTGCGAGTGTTGAAACGGTGCATAAAAGTGCTTTCCGTGATGCAAAAAATCTCGTTTCAGTTGACTTTGAAAACGATGACACCGCAATAGGTTCGGGTGTCTTTGATTCCTGCACAGCACTTGAAAATATATCTCTGCCCAAGAATCTCACATGTCTTAGCGACTATCTGTTTTATGATTGCTCATCACTTAAAGAAATTTCTATCCCTGCCGGTGTAACAAAAATAGAATACCATGCTTTTGACAAAGCAAGCTCTTTGGAGATTATAGTTATACCTAATGGTGTTGATAATATAGAAAGTTTTACATTTGGGAGCTGTTCATCACTTAAAGGTATTGTTATTCCTTCAAATGTTCAGGAAATAAGTTCCGGTGCTTTTAACGGCGCAACAGCCTTAACGGATGTTTATTATATCGGCACTGAGGAGACATGGAATAGTATTACTATAGGGTCTAACAACGAGCCTCTCACCTCCGTCACGATGCACTATATTGATGCCACAAACAAATTAGGCGACAGCGTTTTTTATGAGTTTGACTCAGTGACCGGTAAGTTGACCGTTTTCGGTACAGGCGCAACAGATGACTACTCAGTCAATGATACATACGGCAACTCACCTCTTTACGGCAATAAGGATATTAAAAAGATAGTCATTGAAAGCGGTGTGACCCATATTGGAAATAGCGTATTTGCCGCTTGCGCAGTTGAGGAGGTTACATTCTCCGACACCGTAAAAACTATAGGCCGGTCCGTTTTCTATGATTGTACAGCCTTAAAGCAGGTTAATTTATCGGCATCTGTCAACAGCATTGATACCAACGCATTTAACGGTTGCACGGCACTTGAAAAATTCACCGTACCCGATGACAGTGAAACCTATAAAAGTGTGGACGGAATCCTTTTCACAAAGGACGGAAAGACACTTTATAAATATCCCGGCGGAAAAGAAGCCACAGCTTATACAGTACCTGCGAGTGTTGAAAAGGTGTATGACGATGCTTTCCGTGACTCGAAGAATCTCGTGTCAATTGACTTTGAAAACGACGACACCGCAATAGGACAGCGTGCCTTTGCGTGCTGCACAGCACTTAAAAATATATCTCTGCCAAAAAACATCACGAGCCTTGAAGAAGGTCTGTTTTATGAGTGCTCATCACTTAAAGATATTGCGATCCCCGACAGTGTAACAGAGATATGCCGTCAAGTTTTTAGTGGAGCAACCTCTTTAGAGTTCATTGTTATCCCTAACGGTGTAACTGAAATATGTATCAGCACATTTTTGAATTGCTCATCACTTAAAGGAGTAGTTATCCCTTCACGAGTTGATGTTATAGGTAATTACGCTTTCTCCGGTGCTACAGCTTTAAAGGATGTTTATTATATTGGTACTGCTG
>CAZDEL010000087.1:0-4066 GCA_964504475.1 uncultured Faecalibacterium sp.
CTGAAATTGCTAAGATGCAAACTTCAGCTGTTATCCGTGCAGCTATCAATGTTAAGAAGGCTCATCCTGATTGGGACATCGTTCCTGAGATTATGATTCCTCTTGCAGGCGACGCTAAGGAGCTTAAGTATGTTAAGAAGTTTGTTGTTGAGACAGCTGACGCTGAAATCGCAGCAGCAGGCGCAGAGCTTAAGTATCAAGTTGGTACAATGATCGAGATCCCAAGAGCAGCTCTTACAGCTGACGAGATCGCTAAGGAAGCTGACTTCTTCTGCTTCGGTACTAACGACCTTACACAGATGACCTTCGGCTTTAGCCGTGACGATGCCGGTAAGTTCCTTGATGCTTACTATGATGCTAAGATTTTTGAAAACGATCCATTTGCTAAGCTCGACCAGACAGGTGTTGGCAAGCTCATGGAGATGACCATTAAGCTTGGCAAGCCCGTTAACCCTGCACTTCACTGCGGTATCTGCGGTGAGCACGGCGGTGATCCAACATCAGTTGAGTTCTGCCACAAGATTGGCCTTGACTATGTTTCATGCTCACCATTCCGTGTGCCTATCGCAAGACTTGCAGCAGCTCAGGCAGCTATCGCAAATAAATAATTATCCTTGTGATAATATTGACTCCCTACTTTTAAGGTGGGGAGTCGTTTTTTATGGGCGATTGGGGGGTACTGTTGGAGGTGGGGGAGTGGTAGAGTGATGATGGTGAGGAAGCTATATTTGAGAAAGGAATTTTTGATTTGATTGTGGGATGATAAAAAACACTTTACTTTCGTGCTACAATCGTGTATAATTGTAGCACGAAAGGAAGTGATGATTTGACTGCATTTGAGAAAATCGATTTAATTGTGCAAGAAAATACAGGTATTGTTTCTACGGCTCAGGTTATAAACAGCGGTATTTCAAAAACCGTATTCTACAAATATGTAAAAGAGAAATCACTTCGACAAGTATCTCATGGTATATATGCTTCACAAGACACTTGGACAGACGAAATGTATATTCTTCATCTGAGATGTCAAGATGCTGTCTTTTCCCACGATACAGCTCTATTTTTACACGATTTAACCGACAGAGAACCGTTCGGGTTTTCGCTAACCGTTAAAAGAGGGTATAACACATCGAGACTGAAAGCAGATGGCGTGAAGGTGTATACAGTAAAGGAAGAGTTAACATCACTTGGCAAAAGTACCCTAAAAACACCTTTCGGCAGAGATATTCCGGTTTATGATATGGAAAGGACAATTTGCGATTTGGTAAGATATAGAAATAATGTTGAAATTCAAACCCTGCAAAATGCACTTAAATCCTATGCTAAAAGAAAAGACAAGGATTTAAGAAAACTCTTAAATTATGCAAAAGAATTTCATATTGAAAGCATAGTCAGGCAGTACATGGAGGTGCTGATATGATAAAAACATCAAGGCAGTTAAAAGATTTAATCAGAAATCTATCAAAAGAAAAGAAAGCAGAAGCACAAATACTAATGAGAAATTTTATGATGGAGCGTTTTCTTGAGCGAATTTCTCTTTCCAATTACAGAGATAAATTCGTTCTTAAAGGTGGTATGCTTGTAGCTGCTATGGTCGGCTTAGATGCCCGTGCGACAATGGACTTAGATGCAACTGTGACAGGCTTTGATGTAAAT
Organism: uncultured Faecalibacterium sp.; assembly: GCA_964504475.1. Classification (GTDB taxonomy): domain Bacteria; phylum Bacillota; class Clostridia; order Oscillospirales; family Acutalibacteraceae; genus UBA6857. Next base: position 1,657 of record CAZDEL010000087.1, read on the forward strand.
TTCGAAAATATTGAAGACATTGTAAAAGATATTATTTCTGTACCGGTTGACGATGGGGTTATATTTTCGATTGTTCAAATTTCGGAGATTATGGACGAAGCAGAGTATCCGGGGCTTCGTATTTCAATGAAAGCGAGCTTTGACGGAGCTTTAATTCCATTGAAAATTGATATTTCAACAGGTGATGCGATAACTCCGAGAGCCATAAGATATAGCTTTAAGCTGATGTTTGAAGATAGAAAAATTGAAGTGTTCGCGTATAATCTTGAAACTGTTTTAGCTGAAAAGGTTGAAACAATTATACGAAGAGCCACATTAAACACACGCATGAGAGATTTTTATGATATTTACATCTTAAATCAATTATACGGTGATACTTTGGACTATGAACTATTTGGTAGAGCGATGAATGCAACGGCACAAAAGAGAGGATCAATCCATTTTCTTGCTGATGCTTACGATATATTTGAAGAAATCTATCATAGCGAAGAAATGCAAAAATTGTGGATTTCATATCAAAAGAAGTTTTCTTATGCAAGTGATATTTCATGGGAAGAAGTAATGCAGTCTGTATTTGAACTGTACAATAAAATCAGATGAATTTGTAAAGGGCATTTCAGTTTTTGAGATGCCTTTTATTTTTACCAATGTAAGGAGGTCTTTAATGGACGAATCAAGTAATTGGGTAGTGCAAAACTTACAAAATGCACTTGCCACTTGGAACGATAAATTAAGTGAAACCTCATTATCTGTCGGTAAGAGCTTTATTAAATCTTATGCCGCAGTTTGTTTGAAGGGCGCAATTATCGCATAATCTTCTCATTGCTTGCAGCTTCGTCACCTGTCGATGAAACGGCAGCGGCAGTAAATAAGGTTTGGAGTTGTATCGGTGAGATGAGATTTATTTAATATGATTGTTCTTGCCGGTACTGTCAAAATGAGTGACAGAGCGGATAAATAAATGATGGGATGATAAAAACCACTTTACAATTTGCGATTTTGTGGTATAATTGTGGTATAAAATTTGCGATTTTGCGTAAAATAAGAATAACAAAATTTGCGATTTTGAGGTGAGAGCATGTTTAAAAGAAAAATTTATGACAAATTATTGGAATGGAAAAGAGAATCGGACGGGAAAACAGCTTTGCTTATTGAAGGTGCAAGACGAATAGGTAAATCAACTGTTGCGGAAGAATTTGGAAAAAATGAGTATGAAACATACATTCTCATAGACTTTTCAACTGCGTCAAAAACCGTTAAGGAGTTATTCGACGATGTTTCCGACCTTGATTATATTTTTCTTCAGTTACAGTTGCAATATAAAACGGATTTAATAGAAAGGAAGTCACTTATAATTTTCGATGAGGTCCAACTTTGCCCAAAGGCTCGACAAGCAATTAAATCACTTGTAAAAGACCATAGATATGACTATATAGAAACCGGGTCATTAATATCAATCAAAAAGAATGTAAAAGATATTCTCATTCCTAGTGAGGAACGAAAAATATCTATGTATCCTATGGATTATGAAGAATTCCGTTGGGCTCTCGGAGATACAACCACAGTGCCTCTTATGAAAAAGTGTTTTGAAAGCAATAAAGGAGTCGGAGAACAACTTAACAGAAAGCTTATGCGTGATTTCAGGCTGTATATGTTGGTTGGTGGAATGCCGCAAGCTGTAAATGAATATATAGAAACAAACAATTTCAGAAAAGTCGATGCAGTGAAAAGAGATATTCTAAAGCTTTATACAGATGACTTTATGAAGATTGACCCGACGGGTAAGGCTTCTATGCTGTTTGATGCCATACCGGCACAGCTTAATAAAAATGCCGCAAGATATCAAGTTTCAAGCGTTCTTTCGGATGAACGAGCTGATGGACTTCTTGAACTTATTGCAGAAATGAAAGACTCGAAAACCGTTCTTGTAGCATATCATGCAAACGACCCGAATGTAGGTCTTGCGAATAATAAAGATTTAAGCAAGTTTAAGCTTTTCATCTGCGATACGGGACTTTTTACAACATTGATGTTCAAAGACAGCGACTTTACGGAAAACACTGTTTATGAAAAGCTTTTAAGTGATAATTTAGGTGCAAATCTCGGCTACTTATATGAAAACGTTGTAGCTCAAATTTTAACGGCAAACGGAAACGAACTCTTTTATCATACGATAAAAAATGAGGTTTCAAGACATAGTTACGAAACGGATTTTTTAATAACAAGAAAAAACAAAATTTGTCCTATTGAGGTTAAATCATCAAATTACAAAACGCATAAATCAATAGATGCTTTTTGCGAAAAATATTCTTCCCGAATTTTGAATAAGTATCTGATTTATACTAAGGATTTCAGTAAGGATAAGGACATATTTTGTTTACCTGTTTATTATACGCAGTTTATTTAAATA
>CAZDEL010000088.1:0-4054 GCA_964504475.1 uncultured Faecalibacterium sp.
CCTGTTTTATTTTCCTTTAAGCTTTCATACTTATAATTGAGGTGATACAAGTGAAAAATATATGTGCATTCATTACCCTTGTTGCCATAATTATCCTGCCGTGCTCCTTTGGCGCTTTCGCTGAGGGTGAGGTGGCTGTTAAAGCTAAATCCGCCGTGCTTATGGATGCGTCAACAGGGGAGGTGCTCTTTTCCCTTAACGAAAACGAAAAGGCGTACCCGGCATCAGTGACAAAAATAATGCCGCTGCTGCTATTTATGGAAGCTATCGACTCAGGTAAAATGGCGCTGACAGACACAGTGACAGCGAGCAGTGTGGCGGCAGGCAAGGGTGGCAGCCAAATTTGGCTCAAAGAGGGCGAAACCATGACAGTTGATGAGCTTCTTCGTGCCACAGCAATTGCCAGCGCAAACGATGCCTGCACCGCTCTTGGTGAGCATATTGCCGGCAGTGAGGAGGCCTTTGTCAAAATGATGAATGACAGAGCCGCTGAGCTTGGAATGAAAAACACCCATTTTGTCAATTGCTCCGGCCTCGATGATGATACCACAGAGCACCTTACTACAGCTTATGATATTGCACTCATGTCAAAGGAGCTTCTAAGCCACGAGAGGATTAAAACCTACACCACCGTTTGGATGGACTCATTGAGAGACGGCGCAACCCAATTAGTTAACACCAATAAATTAGTGCGCTTTTATAGCGGTACCACCGGACTTAAAACCGGCACAACATCAAAGGCAGGTCATTGCCTTAGTGCCAGCGCAGAGAGAGATGGCCTGCATTTAATAGCCGTTGTTTTAGGCGCAGATAACAGTACAGATAGATTTGAAAGCGCAAAGGCTATGCTTAATTGGGGCTTCGCTAACTTTGAGACTGTGACACCAAAAATTGACACTTCATCCTTTAATGATGTTAGAGTTCTTAGGGGTACCCTGCGAAGCATTAAGCCTATAATAACAAATGTAAAGCCATTGACACTTAAAACCGGTCAAAAAAGCAAAATCGAGACTGTCATTGATTTGTGCGAAAATGTTGAAGCACCCGTTGAAAAAAATCAAGTGCTGGGATTAGTTACACTTAAAATCGGTGACCAGGTCATAAGTGAATATAAGCTTATTAGCGAAAATCCTGTCGAAAAAACAAAAATAAGCCATGTTATGCTGCGACTTTTACGCTCCCTTGCAAAAAGTGCATAATAATTATCCTGTAATCAGTTGACAAATCGTGAGATTTATATTAAAATACAACCAAATAGATATACTAAGTTTAGGAGATCAATTTCAATGTCATTAAAGTTAAATGATAAATATGCTTCTTCTTTTGTCACCAATGAGGAAGTAATGTTCTTTAAAGAAAAAATTGCCGCCGCTCATGATGCACTTCACAATAAAACAGGTGCCGGCAGCGACTTCACAGGCTGGGTTGACCTGCCTGTAGATTATGATAAGGATGAGTTTTCACGCATTAAGGCTGCCGCTGAAAAAATTAAGAAAAACAGCGATGTCCTTATTGTTATTGGCATAGGTGGCTCATATCTTGGCGCAAGAGCTGTTATCGAGTTTATTAAGAGCCAAAATTATAACGACCTTAGAAAAGGCACACCTGCAATTTATTTTTCAGGCAACAGCATTTCATCTTCAAGCCTTAGTGAGCTTATAGAGATTTGCAAGGATAAGGATTTCAGTGTCAATGTAATTTCTAAGTCCGGCACAACAACTGAGCCTGCAATTGCTTTTAGAATTTTCCGTGAAATGCTCACTGAAAAGTACGGCAAGGAAGGTGCCGCAGAGAGGATTTTTGTCACCACAGATAAAGCTAAGGGTACTCTTAAAGGCCTCGCAGATAAAGAGGGCTATGAGACTTTTGTTGTACCCGATGAGGTTGGCGGCAGATATTCAGTTCTCACCGCAGTCGGCCTTTTGCCTATTGCCGCAGCAGGAATCGATATTGATGCTCTTATGCTCGGTGCTGCAAATGCAAGAAAAGAGCTTATGAGCACTGATATAAATGAAAATGATTGTTATAAATATGTTGCAATCAGAAACGCTCTTTACAATAAAGGCAAGAAAACAGAGATGTTTATTAGCTATGAGCCTTGCTTCACAATGATGAACGAATGGCTAAAGCAGCTTTTTGGCGAGAGCGAAGGTAAAGAAAATAAGGGCTTGTTCCCCACATCAGCTATTTTCTCAACTGATTTGCACTCACTGGGTCAATATATCCAAGAGGGTGAAAGAATAATGTTTGAGACTGTTGTAAGCTTTAAAAAGCCTAAGACAGAGTTGATAATTAAGGAAGACCCACAAAATGTTGACGGGCTTAACTTCTTGACAGGCAAGAGTGTATCCTTCGTCAACGAAAAAGCACAGCAGGGTACTGTTTTAGCCCACAATGACGGTGGCGTACCCAATATCATTATTGAGGCAGAGGATATGACAGAGTCAACCCTCGGTTATCTCATCTATTTCTTCGAGAAGGCTTGTGCAATTTCAGGCTATGTTTTAGGCATTAATCCCTTTGACCAGCCCGGAGTTGAGAGCTATAAGAAAAATATGTTTGCACTTTTAGGCAAACCGGGTTACGAAAATCAGAAAGAAACACTTGAAGAAAGACTCGGTAAGTGATATAATAGAGATGTAATTGAATCATGGGTAATAAAAAAGCCCGTGAAGCAATAAATAAAAGGAGGAATTATAAATGATTTCTATTATTTTAGGACACAGAGGTTCAGGAAAGACTAAGCGCTTGATTTCTTGCGTAAACACAGCAGTTGAAAACTCAAAGGGCAATGTTGTTTGCGTTGAGAAAGAAACCAAGTTAACATATGATGTTAATTATCAGGCAAGACTTATTGCAACTGACGATTACGAGATCAAGGGATATGCTTCATTCTTTGGTTTCCTTGCAGGCGTATGTGCAGGCAACCATGATATCACCGATGTTCTCGTTGACGCTACACTTCGTATCGGCGGCAGAAACTATGAGGCTCTTGCAGAGTTCCTTGAGAAGATTTATGAGCTTTCATCAGCACATGAAAAGAATTTTGTTTTCACAATTTCTGCAGACAAGGAAGAGCTTCCTGCATCCATCTTTAATTTCTGCACAATTATTGAATAAGCCCAATTTTTGGGAAGTGCAAAAATGCACATAGTTTAAAGTAAAATAATAGAGGGCTTTTTCAAATTTAGGTTTGAAAGAGCCTTTTAACTTTATTATCACATTGGGAGGAATGAATATGAATATTACAGTTTATCTCGGCGCACTTGAAGGTAACGACCCAATGCTAAAAAAAGCCGTATCAGAGCTTGGCGCATGGATAGGTGACAGCGGCAACTCATTGGTTTATGGCGGCTCAAAGTCGGGACTTATGGGCCTTCTCGCTGAAAGCGTGTTGACACACGGTGGTACTGTCACAGGTGTAGAGCCACAATTTTTTGTCGATGCCGGTCTTGTCTATGATGATATAACTGAGCTTATTGTCACAAGCACCATGGCCGAGCGCAAGACTAAGATGATAGAGCTGGGCGATGCCTTTATCGCTTTTCCCGGCGGTACCGGAACCTTAGAGGAGATAACAGAGGTTATGTCTAAGGTGTCACTAAGGCACATTTCTTCACCTTGCATTTTATATAATCTCGATGGATATTATGACTCACTTAAGGTGCTGCTGGAGCATATGATAGCTATGGGGCTTTCTACTTATGAGCGTCAGGAAGGAATATACTTCGCAAAGGACTTAGAGGAAATTAAAGGAATTATACAAAAGTAATAATTTGGAGGAGCAAATGACATACGAATATGAAAAAGAGGCTCTCTCTCAGGGCTTTAAGTGTGTTTGCGGCATAGACGAAGCAGGCAGAGGCCCTCTTTGCGGCCCTGTTTGCGCCGCTGCGGTGATATTGCCAATTGACTGCGAAATCGAAGGGATAAACGATTCAAAAAAGCTTAGCGAAAAAAAGCGTGACGCCCTTTATGATGTTATTACACAAAAGGCAATAGCATACTCTGTGGTCATGGTCGATGCGGCAACAATTGATGAAATCAATATTTT
>CAZDEL010000089.1:0-4050 GCA_964504475.1 uncultured Faecalibacterium sp.
ATCTTTATTTTTTTTCAACACAAAATGAATAAAGAATCATTAAAAGAGATGAAAAAATTTAATAAGATATTAAAAAATAATGGGGGTTAATGTAAAGGTCTTCAATATCTTTACCAATGGTCTATTCTAAGTTTCAATTTAAGTTAAAATGTTATACAAAAACCATGGTATGTATTACCGAAAATTAATTGAAAGAGGTTTTTTATTATGAAACGAGAAAAGCAATTTACAAAAATTATGTCTCTCGTGCTTTCCCTGCTGCTGATTTTTACAGCTGTACCAATGGCTTACGCAGCATCGGAATATGATGAGACAGGTGCAACAAGCTTTGTTTTTTCATCTGATGCCATTGCCGTACAAAAGGGCGATTACGATGGCTATAAGATTGAAGGAACAGCCTTGTCAATTAAGCAAGCCGGCACATATATTGTCTGCGGCGAGTGTGATAACGGCTCTATAGTTATCAAAAAGGGCGTAACAGGTGTAACCCTCGTCCTTGCGGGCTTGACACTTACAAGCTCCGATACAGCACCTCTCACCTGCAACAAAAGCTCCGGAGCTAAGATAGTTGCAAAGCAGGGTACTGTAAACACTTTTACAGACAATGAAAAGAACAACGATGATAATTACCCTGACAATGAAAATGCTGAAAACGCAGTGTTTAAGTTTAAGGATGGCTCTAACATTGAGCTTTGCGGCAGTGGTACTATTAACATAATCTCAAAGGGTAAAAACGGTATTAAGGCCGGTGAGTCCACTGAGGCTGAGGGCGAAGCAAGCCTTACAGTTAAAGATGTCACATTAAATATTGATGTTAGCGTTAACGATGGCATTAACGCTGAGTCAACTCTCAATATTCTTAGCGGCAATATAGCTGTTTCAGCTACCGATGACGGTATCCACAGTGACTATGCACTTAATATCGGTGCTGAGGGCACAGTCGGCCCTACTATTCGCATAAATAAATCCTATGAGGGTCTTGAGGGTGCAAACATCACAATTAACTCCGGTGATATTGAGATTCATTCAAGTGATGACGGTATCAACGCAGCTAACTCCGATCTTAAGGATTACAGCTTTTCCATGACCTTTGCCGGTGGCAAAACCGTGGTTTATGCAGACGGCGGTGACGGTGTTGACTCCAATGGCACTTTAACTGTCTTAGGTGGTACTCTCATTGTGTGGACAGGTAATAAGGCTGACAACCAGCCACTTGACGCCGATGGTACTATCTCCATTACAGGTGGCACAGTTCTTGCAGCAGGCAGCAGTGGCGGCATGGGTACAAGAATAACAGCATCACAGCCATATATCCAGGTTGGCAGCAATAGAATGGGCTTGTCCGGTGCTCTTGGCTTTATAGGCGGCTTTAGACCCGGCAGACCTGAGCCGAGAGACACAGCAGAGCGTGCTTTTGGCAGCAGCAGCCTTGGCATAAGTGCAGGGGACACCTTATCAATTAAGGATGCCTCCGGCAAGGCACTCATTAGCATAGAAGCACCTTATGAAATTAACAGTGTTATTTTCTCATCACCGGAGCTCGAGCAGGAAGGTAGCTACACTCTTTATGCAAATGACAAGGTAATTGACTCAAGCTCAAACTCTTGCACCTGCCTTTGCCATAAGACGGGCATAGTAAGCATTGTTTGGAATATCGTCCTTGTTGTATGTAAGCTTTTTAACATTAACAAGACCTGCTCATGTGGTGTGGAGCATTATTAATAAGTGATTTTAATAAACAAAAAGGCGACTGCGTGACGGTCGTCTTTTTTAGTGGTGTGGTGCGAGACTTACGGCAAACGAGGGGTCATATATAAATTTTAGATAAGACTTGAATAAACAGGTTTTGTTTGCTATAATGAAAATACTAAAAAGATCTTAGATTTTAAGTTATGTTTTTTTAAAAACATAAGCTTAGTTTGTTGATCTTTTGCACACATTTTGTTTTTTAGGAGGAAAAACAATGAAAAGAAAAATTAAAAGCACAAGCAAAAATGTTTTATGTGTATTGCTTGTTGCGGTAATGATGCTCTCTTGTATAACTCAATTACAACCAACTGAAGCTTTATCAGCAGACGGCTATACTGTTTCTGTAAAATGGTATGCTACAAGAACCAATACGAAAGATCAAGTATCTTTTGGCATTGATGATGATGGCTCCTGTATAGGCTTTGGTATTGAGTATATAACGGAAAATGGTTCAAGTAACACCTACTTAGTAGATCTTAAAGATGAACCAAGCGAAACGGATGTTGTAACAACAGTAACACTGCCAGGATATCCAACAAAGTTATACGCTATTCTAAATTGGGGCACAATACTTCAAACTGCATACCTTTACATTAATTCAATGTCAGTTGATGGCGTTGAAATATTTAATGGAACATTGATGTGCAGATCTGCTTTTAATTATAAAATCCTTTGTGTTGACTATCTTGGCAATGTTGAAAGTAACGATTCAGAAAATGCTATGTTAACACAAAACAATACAGCTTCTTGGACTTTACCAAATGATTTAAGTCAACACTATCCAAATGGTTATCGTTTTTATCGCGATATGTATAATTTTTCTAATCCAAACGAAATCATCGAAAGTTCATTTTATAGAAAAGCTTTAGGTCCGGTTAAAGGTATAATTTGCCGGATGGGAAGAGAGACTCAAAAACATGGCCTGTGCTACGGTATGGCAGCGACAACAGCCGCTTTTATAAAATATCCATCAGCTATAAGCACATTTCAAACAAATGGTAACTATGCATCGTCAATCATAAACATACAAAAAAATTCATATTCAAGCACTTTTGATTTTGATGCCTTGACATATATTAAATATGCGTATTTATATCAATTTGATTCTAGTGTTTGCGATGAAGAGGAAGCAAACAAAAATAATATAAGTGGACTTTGTTCAGCTATAAAAGCATATGTTAACGGCACAGGAGATCCATTTATAATTAATGTCGCAGCGAAGAAAAAGGGCTTAGGATATTCTAAGCATTGTCTTTTCCCAATTGGATACGAAGAAGATTCATCATACTTTACAATAATCATAAATGATTCAAATACACCCTATATAAAGCAATATTTTAAAATATCAAAAGCGGATAATTCATGGAGCTATAATGCAGCGGGGTTGTCTTTTAGCTCAAAAACAGGTTATATGAATTTTAGTTTTCTTGCTGACAGAACATATTATTTAGGTGTAGTAAATGGCAGTACGTGTCGTTCAAGAAGTGCGACTGATTCATCGTATTTGAGCGAAGATAGTCTTTTAATATCATCGAATTCACCAATTGAAAGCGAGGAACTTACAGAGATTAATATTTCAACTGATGCAAGCGATATTGATACTAACGAATATCCATATCTGTATTGGTTAAAGAAAAACATCAGAGAAATTAGTATTGACGCAGAAGAAAAATTAAATGTAACTGTTTGCGATGTTTATAGTTCGATAACGGCAAGCATTCCTGCAAATAAAACCGCTAAATTTGTTGTAGATGATACAAATGTAAATAGCTTCTCTTGTGATGTAGACAGCAACACCGAAACAAATATTACTTTTAAAACGGCAAATGATAAAAATGATATAATAAGTGTTGATATTTCTTGCGTTAGTAATGCAGGACATATTAGTGTTACACAAACAGAAAGTGGACTTAGTGTTGATGGCGTTTCTGATGGAACGATTACTTTAAGTAAAAACGATGATATTATCGATGCTCAGTCAATCAACAAATCGGAAAGTAAGGTTGAAGTTGTTTATGATGAATTTGGCGAAAGCGATGATTTAACTTTAAACTATAAAAGGCATGAACATTTATATACTACTTCGACAAATTATCCTACCTGTACTGAGTCGGGTACAATCACTTATACCTGCACTTGTGGTCACAGTTACATAGAAAGTCTGTCGGCAAGCGGTCATGCTTTCTCCGGTTCAAAATGTATAAAGTGTGGTTATGACAAATCGACTGATTGTTCCTGTTCCTGTCACAAAACAGGCTTCCCCGCCTTCCTCTTCAAAATACTCAACTTTTTCCAAAAGCT
>CAZDEL010000090.1:0-3894 GCA_964504475.1 uncultured Faecalibacterium sp.
CGGTAAACCTCAAAAGGTACTCACTTCACGATTTCGTCAGCCCACCTAACTTCCTCCACCACGATAAATCAAAAAGTAACCCACCTTAACCCCCATCCCCGCTTGCATTTTAGTAAAATTTTTCCTCGTAAAATTGTGCCATTTGTATAAAAATGCCGATTCTTTGAAAAATTTAAATTCAAAATATTGACATTAGATTTATCTGTCGTATAATTGTTTTAAGACTATGAAGAAACGAAGTGATAACAATGAGAGAAATTTTACGTTCAGACAAACTCCAAAATGTACACTCAGACATCCGTGGCCCTGTCTTTGTTGAGGCAATGCGCATGAGAAAAGAAGGCATTGATGTTTTGCGCCTTAACACAGGTAACCCCGCAACCTTTGACTTTAAAATGCCTGACAGCGTTCGTAATGCACTTTTAAGCGGTGCAGACAGAGCTGTTGCATATTGTGACCTTAAAGGTATGCCCGATGCAAGAGAGGCTATATGTGAATATCATAAGGGTAAAGGCATTGAAGGCATAACCCCCGATGATGTTTTTATAGGCAATGGCGTTAGTGAGCTTGTTACAATGGCATTGACAGCTTTACTTAACTATGGTGACGAGATCCTTGTTCCTGCACCTGATTACTCACTGTGGACTAACTCTGTATGGATCGCCGGTGCGAAGCCGGTTCACTATATTTGTGATGAGCAGTCAAATTGGTACCCGGACATAAATGACATCAAATCAAAAATAACACCTAAAACAAAGGCTCTTGTAATTATTAACCCTAACAACCCTACAGGTGCTCTTTATCCTAAAGAGGTACTTGAGGAGCTTGTTGCTGTAGCAAGAGAGCATCAATTAGTTATATTCTCAGATGAGATTTATGACAGACTTGTTATGGATGATTTAGAGCATATTTCAACTGCTACTCTTGCACCTGACCTTCTTGTTTGCACAATGAATGGTCTGTCAAAGTCACATATTATTTGCGGCTTCCGTTGCGGTTGGATGGTTGTAAGCGGAGCTAAGGATAATGCAAAGGATTTTGTTGCCGGTCTTGTACAGCTGTCGGCTATGAGACTTTGTGCAAACGCTCTTATGCAATTAGTTATCCCTGCCGCTCTCAACGACCCTGAGAGTACCAGACAAATGATCGTGCCCGGTGGCCGACTTTATGAGCAAAGAGAAGCAACCTGCCGTGAGCTGGAAAAGATTGAAGGTATTTCCTTCGTTAAAAACAGCGCAGCGTTCTATATTTTCCCGAAGCTTGATGTGAAGAAGTTTAATATCACCGATGACCAGCAATTTGCTATGGATTATTTGCACAGCAAAAATGTTATGATTATCCCCGGTAGAGGCTTTAGCTGGGATAAGCCTGACCACTTCCGCATTGTTATGCTTCCTGAGCCTGAGAAGATTGCTAAGGCTATGCGTGACTTAGGCGATTTCCTTAAGGATTATAGACAAAACTAAAATTAAAATTTAAACAGCGAGGAGTTTAGAGCTTTTCTAAATTCCTCGCTTGTTTTTGTGCTTTTTACTTGCTTTTTTGTTTTTTTGTTTGTTTGCTTTTTTGGTACTGTTTACCCTTGTGCCAAAAGAACACTAAGCTCTTTGAACTTTACAGCTTAGAAAATCCATGGCTGTTAACTAAAGCGTCAAGTTTAACTCCTGCCTTACATAATGGACACTCATGTGAGGGATAAATTCCATAATCATCAAGGTCATTGGGGTCAAATACTGAGCGTACAGGCAAGCCGCAGCACTCTTGAGCTGTGGAGAATATTGCTGACACACCTGTAACAATGCCGCCATAATATCTAACTGCGTCAACAGCTGCCTGTGCAGTTTTACCTGAAGCAATGGAGACACCTAAAATCATAACATGCTTGCCCTTTATCATTGGCACAATATTATCACGGAAAATAAATTGATGACTATTTGTTATCTCAGGTGTAACAACATAAATTGACTTATGTGCGTTCATATTAATAAAGTCACCCTTTGATAAGCTATCTGCAAGACAGGCACCTATTACCTCAGTACCATCAAGACATAAGATAGTATCAACCACTGTGTCGGCATAATAATATGAGCAAAGCTCCTCAGCAACTGCTCTTGCCTCTGACAGACGGGCTTTTTGTGAAACCACATCAATATAATAATTACTGTGTGTATTGCCTGTGGCAAAGTGCCCCATAGCAACACGCAAATAAAGATTTTGGCGTTTTGTTGCATATTTCATTGTGTTTTTAGTTGGCATGACTATTACCTCCTTGGTATCTATGACAGCATTATACACTAAAAACTATAGCTTTTCAAGTAGTTTTTGTATATTTTGCAATCAAATACACATATTTCCGTGTTAAAAGCAATAAAAATTAAAAAAAGTGGTCAATAATTTTTTTGTACTTTTTACAAAAGTATATTTATTCATCGATTTTTATTGAAATTTCAACGATATAGGTATAAAATATCTTTAGCACTTTACCGTGTGAATATATTTTAATTAGCTATTTTTCGACCCGTTTAGGGCAAAAGGAGTAATATAAAATGAGTTATGTACAAGATGTAATCGAAGCAGTTGCAAAAAAGTATCCAAACGAACCTGAGTTCGTTCAGACTGTAACTGAGGTTCTTGAGTCTGTTGCTCCCGTTGTTGAGCAGCATCCCGAGTACGAAAAAGCAGCTCTGCTTGAAAGAATGGTTGAGCCTGAAAGACAAATCACCTTTAGAGTGACTTGGATTGATGACAATGGTAAGGTTCGTGTTAACACCGGCTACAGAGTGCAATTTAACGGTGCTATAGGCCCATATAAAGGTGGCCTGCGTTTCCACCCCTCAGTTTATATCGGCATTATGAAATTCCTTGGCTTTGAGCAAACATTTAAAAACAGCCTTACAGGTTTGCCTATTGGCGGCGCAAAGGGCGGCAGTGATTTTGACCCACGAGGCAAGAGTGATGGTGAGATTCTTCGTTTCTGTCAAGCATTTATGACAGAGCTTTACAGACATATTGGCCCCGATGTTGATGTACCCGCAGGTGATATTGGCGTTGGTGGCAGAGAGATAGGTTATCTTTACGGTCAATACAGACGCATTAAGGGTGCTTTTGAAAACGGTGTACTCACCGGCAAAGGCCTTTCCTATGGCGGTTCACTTATTAGGCCTGAGGCAACAGGCTTTGGTGCTACCTATTATCTTTGTGAGGTACTCCGTCACTTTGGTGAAAATCTTGAAGGTAAAACTGTTTCAATTTCAGGCTTCGGCAATGTTGCCTGGGGTGCAGTTAAAAAAATTACTGAGCTTGGCGGTAAGGTCGTGACTATTTCCGGCCCAGACGGCTATGTTTATGACGAAGACGGCATTAGTACCGAAGAAAAAATCGACTATATGCTTGAGATGCGTGCAAGTGGCAGAGACAAGGTGCAAGATTATGCCGACAAGTTTGGCGCAAAGTTCTTCCCCGGCGAAAAGCCTTGGGGCGTTAAGACAGACATTGCAATGCCTTGTGCAACACAAAATGAAATTGGCATGAAAGAGGCAGAAATGCTCGTTCAAAACGGTGTGCAATATTATATTGAGGTCGCTAATATGCCAACGACAAATGAAGCGCTCGTTTATCTCATGAAGAATTGCAAGGTAGTAGCACCTTCAAAGGCAGTTAACGCAGGCGGTGTTGCTGTGTCAGCACTTGAGATGAGTCAAAACTCAATGAGATATAGCTGGACAGCTGAAGAGGTTGACGAAAAGCTTAGGAGGATAATGAAGGATATTCATGACAACTCAGCAAATGCAGCTGAGGAATACGGCTTGGGATATAATCTTGTGGCCGGCGCAAATATTGCGGGATTTATAAAGGTTGCGGACGCAATGATGCAACAGGGAATATTTTGAGAAA
>CAZDEL010000091.1:0-3806 GCA_964504475.1 uncultured Faecalibacterium sp.
AAAAAAAGCACGCCCCTCGGCGTGCCTCTCCTCGCTTTACTTCATTCCACTTCACTTCACATTTGTCTTATATCCTTGCCGCAAAAATAAACCGCAACCGAGCTGCCAATAATCCTCGATGCTACACGCTGAGTATACCTATCCGCAATCTCGCTAATCTCAAGATTAGTGCTGATTATAGTCGGCAACGACGACAATATCCTCGTGTTAATAACATTATAAAGCTCTGCATTTGTGTATTGTGTGGAAAACTCTGTGCCTAAATCATCAATAATGAGCAAATCGCAATTTAAAATGTCATCCTTAATGCTGTCTTCCTTAGGCAGTCTGCCAAAATGCTCTGCTTCAAGCTTGTCCATTATTGTTTGTACACTGCCGTAATAAACATCATATCCCCTGTCAATGACCACATTGGCAATAGCAAGAGAGAGATGTGTCTTGCCAAGACCGGTTTTACCGTACATAAAAAGACCTTGTGCCTCCGGAGTGAAATTTTGTGCATAGGCTTTGCAATATTCATATGTGTTTTTCATGTGTTCACGCTGATTTACACCTGTTACGCTGTCTGTTACGGCAGGGTACATATCAACACGAAAGCTGTCAAAGGTGCATGACTTAACAGGCGAAGCTGCACCTAATTGCTCACGGGCAACATCCTTAATGAGCTTGCGATAGCATTGGCAATAAAACTCACCGTGAAAGCCTGTATCTTTACAAATTTCACAGGTATAATGGGGCTCAAGATAATCCTCGGGGAAGCCGGCATTAAGCAAAAGCTCCTTGCGTCGTGCTTGAGCCTTTAAATTAGCTTTGGCAAGAGATGTAATATAATCATCTAAATTTGCGCCCATGCCCACTGCCTTGACAACATCTGCTCCATGAGATGCCATTTCCTGCTCAATTTCAAGGATTTCAGGGCAGGCACTAATAGCAGTGCTGTGACGCATTTCAGCTTCCTTTTCAGCCTTTGCCTTGCGCTGTGACATTATTTCCTTAGCTTTAATATAAACACTTGCTTTGTATGACATATTTTCACCCTCTTAATTTGAGCTTGGTTTTTGGTACTTTAAGCCTATGGCTTTTCTTGTAAAGGCGTCCATATCATAAGATGGCTCATCCTTTAATAAACCGGGAGTATCCTTAGCTTGCTTAGTTTTCTTTTGAGATTTTTTGTTTTCTCTTTCTTCAAGCCACTTTGCCTTTTCCTTTTGAATATCCATAACAGTTTTGACACCCTTGTCATGCCAATTCCTTATGATTTTATCCATATATGGCAAACTCATTTTGCCTGTTCTGTCAACTGACTCCTCATAAGCATAATAAATAATATCAGCATTATAGCCATATTCCTTTATCCAGCAAGAGAGCATTTGACTTTGCTTTGCTGTGGGAGCTTTGTTAGATATATCTGTAAGGGAGCGAAGCTTATTCCAGGTTTCGTTAATAATATTGTGCTCCTCAATATATTCCATTGCACCCTCTAAGGTGTCAATGCCCTTTTCACTCCAAGCCTTGCCTAACTTTGCAATTGAAGAAAAGCCTGTTTTCTTTTGTGAGACAGAATATTCCACTGCCATGAGTATAACCTCAAAGGGAAGTCCATAGCTGTCGTGCATCATAATGAGCACTGATTGACCGTCATAGCCTATGGTTTTGCCTAAGGCCTGCTGTGCCTCGGCAAAAAGGTCGGAAAACTCCTTACACTCTTGAAGTCGTACTGCGATTTGCTCATAGCTGGGTCTTGATATAGGGATATCACTTACCTTAGACGCAGCTTTTTTTGGTACTGTGGACTCAGTGCTGTTAGTAGACTCTATCTTTATTTCGCTAACACTTTCTATATGTAAAAGTGGCTTTGCTTCTTCTTCCTTTTTAATTAATAAGCCTCTCTCTCGCCAAAAGATCATTGCATCCTCAACATCAAACTTATCTGTGATGCCAATAGCCGAGGCAATATCCTCAGGTGATAAGGCTTCCTGTGAGTGGCGAAGCATATAAAGTAAAACCTTTATTTGTAAACCATTTGCAAGGCGGATATTATCATCAACTATGCCCGACGGTACAGCAAAAATATCTTTATATACATAGGGGTTTATCTCATAATTCATAGCTTAATTACCTTTTCTCAATGTCTAAAACAGGGCAATGCCTTTGCCTTGCCCTGAAAATGTTAATTAATATTTGCCTAAATATTTATCTATCTCCCATTGAGAGACTCTTGTACTGTATTCCTTCCATTCTTCCTCTTTAGCTTCACTGTACTTTTCAAAAATATGATCGCCTATAGCCATTCTTGCAAATTCACTGTTTCTAAACTCCTTAACAGCTTCATGAAGATTTTTAGGCAAGGAGTGAATACCCTCTTTTTTTCTTTCCTCACGAGTAAGGCGGAAAATATTGGAGTCCTTTGGTGGAGGAGGAGTCATATTGTTTTCAATACCGTCAAGACCTGCTTGTAAAACAGCAGCCATAACAAGATATGGGTTAGCTGATGGGTCAGGGTTACGAAGCTCTATTCTTGTGCCTGCACCTCTTGCAGTGGGAATACGAACAAGAGGGCTTCTGTTTTTAGCTGACCATGCAATATATACAGGTGCTTCATAGCCGGGAACAAGTCTTTTATATGAGTTAACTATTGGGTTAGTTATAACAGTTATAGCCTTAATGTGGTGCATAACACCGGCGATAAAATTATATGCGACGCTACTGAGACCTGCATTATCATCACTGTTACAAAAGGCATTAACGCCGTCTTTAAACAGAGAGATGTTAATATGCATACCTGAGCCGCAAATGCCATAAACGGGCTTTGGCATAAAGGTTGCATAAAGGCCGTGGGAATTGGCAAGGTTCTTAACAACATATTTAAAGGTCATAACATTGTCAGCGGTTCTGAGTACCTCATCATATTTAAAGTCAATCTCATGCTGAGCAATTGCATTTTCATGGTGAGAGGCTTCAATTTCAAAGCCCATTTTTTCAAGGCAAAGGCAAATATCCTTACGGCATCTCTCACCTCTGTCAACAGGGCCCAAGTCAAAATATCCACCATGGTCATAGGTCTTAGTTGTTGCCTTGCCCTGCTCGTCAAGATGGAAAAGGAAAAACTCACACTCAGGACCAACACAGCAGGTGTAGCCCATATCGGCAGCACGCTTTATGGCACGCCTTAAAACATATCGTGGGTCACCTTCAAAGGGAGTACCGTCAGACTTATAGACATCACAAATAAGTCTTGCTGTCTTGCCTGAGGTTTCATCCCAAGGCAAAATAACAAAGGAGTCAAGGTCAGGGTGAAGCTGCATATCACTTTCTTCAATTCTGACAAATCCGTCAATTGATGAGCCGTCAAACATACAGCTGTTATTAAGAGCCTTTTCAAGCTGACTTGTGGTGATGCTGACGCTTTTAAGCATACCGAGAATATCGGTAAACTGTAAGCAAATGAAATCTACTTCTTCTTCCTTTGTGATACGGATAATATCCTCTTTGGTGTACTTTGCCATAACCTCTCCTCTTTCCTTTGCAAAAATAACCTGATTATATACTAAATAACTATACCATTTATAGCGAGTTTTGTCAATGTTAATAATGACAAAATCCTTGGGGTGGCGAAGGGAAAATGATGTAAAATTTTCGCTCTTGCGACAAATATTTTATGGGAAGGGTGATATGATGGAAAACGTGTGGGAGATAATTTCGCCTGCGGCGAGCTAATTTCGCTAAAGCGAGCTAAAATCGCCTAAAGGCGAGCTAATTTCGCTAAAGCGAGCTAATTTCGCCCTAAAGGGCGAGCTGGGATTTGG
>CAZDEL010000092.1:0-3778 GCA_964504475.1 uncultured Faecalibacterium sp.
GCTGCTGCCTCTGCCTTAGTCGGCGCAACCCATACCCAACATGACATGACCATAAGCACAGCCATGATGAGTGATAAACCTTTTTTCATTTGCTTTTTCATTAAGATTTCCTCCTTAATAAAAATTACTGATTTTTTATTTCATAATACGGCATTTCACCGTTAAAACGAAACTTATCGTGCCCTATAACCCCAAAAGCTCCGCCTGCACAGCCCCTGACCTGACCGTTTTTTGCACGCACTGACCCCTTGAGGGTATAAAAAGTCACTTTTAGTTAGTAACAGTATATCATTTAAAAATCAATAAAGTCAATGCTAAAAAGCAAAAACCTTAAATATTTTTTAATTTTGTTTTAAGTTACAAAATCCAATAGAGTTTTTTGGCAATTTTGACAAGGGAAAGAGCGGGGAGGGGGGAGAAAAAGAGACGGGGATTTTTGTGTTCGGGGGATAGCTTTGATTTTTTCGCTTTGAACACAAAGGGGACAGGTGATTTTGTGTTCGGGCGATAACTTTGATTTTTTCGCTATGTAAATTCGACAACACAAAATCACCTGTCCCCTTTGTGTTACGTCCTCTTTTTTGTCGCAAAAATACCACTTGACACATTACTCCAAGTGGTATATAATATAAATGAAACAAGGGACTACCCGATAAGCGGCAGTCCGAATGAAGTTGTTTTTCTGTTTATGTTCGCATTATTAGTCGCCTTTATTAAAAAATCAGTGCCAATATGGCGATTACTAAGGAGACGGGGGTTTTGTGTTCGGAGCACAAAGCCCCGTCCTCTTTTTTGTCGCAAAAATACCACTTGACACATTACTCCAAGTGGTATATAATATAAATGAAACAAAGGACTACCCGATAAGCGGCAGTCTGAATAAAATGATTGTATTAAAGAAACAACCGCCTTATTCTGACTTTAGGCGGTTGTTTCTCTGTTTAATATATTTTATGTATTAGTTGCCTTTTCGGCTGCCCGGAAGGACAACTAATATTAAGAAAATCAGTGCCAACATGGCGATTACTTCGCTCATGGCAGTCACCTCTTTTCGTTCATATTCCCTTTTTACAGGGTCTATATATAAACAAAGAGTCTCAGTCTCTTTGGAAAAAGACTGCCGCCTACCGTATTGGATAGCCCCAAGGAGCATTTGCTCGTCTTTATATTACCATGTTTGTTGCGTTTTGTCAATTTGTGACGGAAAAATAGTTGACAGGGGACGGGGGTTTTCGTGTTCGGGGGATAGCTTTGATTTTTTCGCTTTGAACACAAAGGGGACAGGTGATTTTGTGTTCGGGCGATAGCTTCGGTTTTTTCGCTTAGTAAACTCGACAACACAAAATCACCTGTCCCCTTTGTGTTCTCACCAACCTATCTCTCCGCTATCCAGCCTCACTCTCTCACCGTCCGGAAGCTCCACAATCAGCCTGCACATAGAGTCAACATCTACCGCCTTAGCCACAAATGTCCTGTCATTTTTTGTCACTGTGACCTCCTTTGACAGGAAAAACAGCCGCTTTTTATATTGCGCCATATAGCCCTTATCCGGCAAACGACGATAATAATAAACAAATCTATTTATTATTTCCCCAATTAGTCTCTCCTTAATTTCACCCACGCCCAATGCGCCGGCACTCATGCTTATCTCCTGCGGGAAGCCTCCATCGGGTACAACAAGATTGACACCTAAGCCTAAAACAACAAAGTCGATTTTATCCTTGCCTTTGTACGCGCCCTCGGTGAGGATACCGGCAACCTTTTTCCCGCCAATGTAAACATCGTTGACCCATTTAATATCTGCTTTTAAGTTAGTGAGTTCTTCAATAGCTTCACTTAAAGCGACAGCTGCCATAGTAGTCAATAAGGTTGTCTCACAGCTTTTAAGAGTTGGCCGCAGCAAAAAGGACATATATATACCTGTGTTTTCAGGTGAAAAAAAGCTTCTCCCCTTTGAGCCTTTACCTTTAGTTTGACTGTTAGCAATTAAAACAGAGATTTCCTTTTCACCAAGGCGAGCTCTTTTTTTCATATCTTCATTAGTTGAACCTGTTTCATTTACTCTTTCTATTATAATAGGTTCATTTATTTTAAGATGCTTTTTAATTTCATTTATATCTGTGTTTATATCTGTGCTCACCTTATATCACCCCTTCTGCTAAACTTATTATAGCAATGTGCTAAAGCTTATTATATAATAACACATCTTAAAATAAAGTGGGGGATAAATTTGACTTTTTTTATATTTTAAGGTGATTTTTTCAATTTTCATTAGATTTCATCTATAGTTTATAAGGTTTGCACTTGACATGAGACTCCTTTTTATATTATTATAAATAGAAACAGATGAAAAAAATAACATTAGATATATAATGAAAGGGGTATTTTCAAATGCTCAATAACACAGAAAAATCAATGGAAAAATTAGTTGCTCTTTGTAAGGGCAGAGGCTTTGTTTATGCAGGCAGTGAAATTTATGGCGGTCTTGCAAATACATGGGATTATGGCCCTTTAGGTGCAGAGCTTAAAAACAATATTAAAAAAGCATGGCTTAAAAAGTTTGTGCAAGAAAATCCATATAATGTAGGTCTTGATTCTGCTATTCTTATGAACCCTCAAACCTGGGTAGCTTCAGGTCACTTAGGTGGCTTCTCCGACCCACTTATGGACTGTAAGGAATGTAAAACAAGACATAGAGCCGATAATCTTATTGAGGACTTTGATGGTACCAATGTAGCAGGCTGGTCAAATGAAAAGATGACTGAATATATAAAGGAAAAAAATATCCCTTGCCCCAATTGCGGTAAGAATAACTTTACAGATATTCGTCAATTTAATCTTATGTTTAAGACCTTCCAGGGTGTTACAGAGGATAGCAAAAATGAGCTTTATCTTCGCCCTGAAACTGCACAAGGCATCTTTGTTAACTTCGCAAACATACAGCGTACCACAAGAAGAAAGATCCCCTTTGGTGTTGCTCAAATTGGCAAGTCCTTCCGTAACGAGATAACTCCGGGTAACTTTATTTTCCGTGTGCGTGAGTTTGAGCAAATGGAGCTTGAGTTCTTTTGCAAGCCCGGCACAGATTTAGAGTGGTTTGATTATTGGAGAAGCTATTGTCGTGATTGGCTTTACAGCATTGGCCTTAAAAAGGAAAATGTAAGATTGCGTGACCATGACGCTGAGGAGCTTTGCTTCTATTCTAAGGCTACTACTGATTTTGAGTACCTTTTCCCCTTCGGCTGGGGTGAGCTTTGGGGTGTTGCCGACAGAACTGATTATGATTTAACTCAGCATACTAATGTTTCCGGCAAGACACTCGACTATTTCGATCCAACAACAAATGAGAGATATATACCATATGTAATTGAGCCTTCACTTGGTGTTGAGAGACTTTTCTTAGCAGTTATGACTGAGGCATATGACGAGGAGATTGTTGACGCAGAAAAGAATGATACAAGAGTAGTTCTTCATCTTCATCCGGCATTAGCACCTATTAAGGCAGCAGTTTTACCGCTTTCAAAGAAGCTTAGTGAGCAAGCAACTCAGGTTTATCACACACTTCAAAAGAAGTTTATGACTGAGTTTGATGACACAGGCTCTATAGGCAAGCGGTATCGCAGACAAGATGAGATTGGTACACCTTGGTGTATTACATATGACTTTGACTCAATAGAGGACGGCTGTGTAACAGTGCGTGAGAGAGACTCAATGCAGCAAGAGAGAGTTAAGATTGACGAGCTGGTTGAGTATATTGAAAAGAGAATAGAGCTGTAAG
>CAZDEL010000093.1:0-3646 GCA_964504475.1 uncultured Faecalibacterium sp.
ACCTTTTTCACCCCATTTTGCCCTGAATTTTATACACACTTAACAAAAAATAGTGACTAAAATTAGTTAATAATCCGTTGTTTTTTTAGTTAATTTATGATAAAATAACAAATGTTAACTTCAAGAATCAGATTCTTTTGAGGTTTGTATTAAATTAGGGGCCTTGTAAAAATAAGGTCTTAGGAGGTATTGGAATTGAAATCTTATTCAGTAAACAACATTAGAAACATCGCCATTGCGGGACATACAGGTAAAGGTAAAACAGCACTTGCTGAAGCAATGTTTTATGTTGCTGGTGTAACAGACAGACTTGGCCGTGTAACAGACGGTAACACAATAATGGACTATGACGCAGAGGAAAAGAAACGCAAATGCTCAATCTCAGCTGCAACAGCTTCATTAGAGTGGAGAGATACAAAGATCAATGTTCTTGATGCCCCCGGTAAGTTTGACTTTGCAGGTGGTATGGCTGAGGCTATGAGAGCTGCAGATTGTGCTCTTATTGTTACTTCAGCCGGTTCAGGTATTGATGTAGGCCTTGAAAAGGCTATTAAAGCTGCTGATGCAAGAAATATTGCTAAGTTCTTCGCAATTACTAAGGTTGACTCAGAGCATAGAGACTTCTATAAAACCTTTGATACCTTAAAAGCACATCTTGGCACAAAGCTTTGCCCTGTTGTTGTACCATATATGAATGGCGGTAACTGTGAGGCTTTTGTAAATCTGTGTTCAAATAAAGCATTTAAATATCCTAATGGCAGACCTGAGGAAATCGAAATCCCCTCTGATGACAATATACTCGCTATGAGAGCTGCTCTTGAGGAAGCTGTTGCTACAGTTGATGAGGAGCTTATGGAAAAGTTCTTTGAAGGCGAGCCTTTAACTAAGGAGGAAATTATCAGCGGCCTTACAAAGGGTGTTGAAACAGGTGAAATTTATCCCGTTTATGCTCTTTCCGCAACTAAGGTTGACGGCTGTGATATGCTCCTTGATGCTATCGTTTACTCAGCTCCTTCACCTGATAAGGCTAAGGCTGAAATCGCAACAAATGGCGCAGGCGAGCCTGTTGAGATTGTTTGCTCAGAGAAGGAAGACCTTGCAGCACTTTGCTTTAAGACTATATCTGACCCCTTTGTTGGCAAGATGTCTTTTGTTAAGGTACTGGCAGGTAAGATAACTCCGGACACTCCCTGCTTTAACTCAAGGACTGGCGAAACCCAAAGAATGGGTAAGCTCGTTACAGTTAAGGGTATTAAGCAAGAAGACACACCTGCTATTACTTTAGGTGATATTGGTGTTATAACTAAGCTTCAAGATGTTAAGACAGGTGACACTATTTGTTCAAGTAAAAATCCTGTTACCTTAGAGGGTGTTAAATTCCCTGCTCCATCACTGTCAATGGCAGTTATTGTTAAGAAGAAGGGCGAGGAAGAAAAGGTTGCTTCCGGTCTTCGTAAGATAATGGATGAAGATCCTACAGTTAAATTTACAACTAATGAAGAAACTAAGGAAATGATCCTCTCCGGTCTTGGTGAGCAGCATCTTGATATAGTTGTATCAAAGCTTAAATCAAAATATGGTGTAGAAATAGATCTTCGTATTCCTAAGGTTGCATATAGAGAGACTATTCGCAAGACTTGCCAAGTACAAGGCCGTCATAAGAAGCAATCAGGCGGTTCAGGTCAATTTGGTGATGTTTGGGTACGCTTTGAGCCTCATGCAGGTGATGAGCTTATCTTTGAAACAGAGGTTGTTGGTGGTTCAGTACCTAAAAACTTCTTCCCGGCAGTTGAAAAGGGTCTTCAAGAAGCTATCCTTAAAGGACCTCTTGCAGGCTATCCTGTTGTTGGACTTAAAGCAGTGCTTTATGATGGTTCATATCACCCTGTTGACTCAAACGAAATGGCATTTAAGACAGCTGCTAAAATAGCTTATAAAAATGGTATGGCTCAGGCAAGTCCTGTAATTCTTGAGCCAATTGGTGAGCTTAAGGTTTATATGCCCGACATCAACTTAGGTGACATTATGGGCGATATCACAAAGCGCCGCGGCAGGGTACTGGGAATGGGTGCTGCTGACGAGCCTATGATGCAAGAGCTTGTCGCTGAGGTACCAATGGCAGAGATGGGTGACTTCTCAACTACACTTCGCTCAGTTACCGCCGGCAGAGGCTATTTCACACTTACCTTCTCAAGATATGAGGACGCTCCTGCAAATGTAGCTCAAAAGGTTATTGAGGATACGAAAAAAGACGCTGAGGAATAATGCTTTAGTGAATAATTAAAATAGGGCACAGGAAGGATAGCCAACCTGTGCCTTTAAATTTTATTGTTAAAATGATTATCGGCTTTACCTCCGAATGAAAGTAAAGCCGAGCTTTTTGTCCTTAGACTATTTTAGTGTACAGGGTGCTGAACTGCCTCCTGTGGCAAAATGTTATACACCGTGCCGTCTTTATCGGCCATACTAATTGGGATGTCGGGCAAAATAAGGTGTATGGTACCAATGAAATTATTGCTATTTTCACCGGGAAAGCCTGTTACAATGGTGATAGGCTTTCGCTTAGCTATATGTGCGCAAACTGTTAAAATAGGGTTATCACTAAAGTACATGGCCATTTCTCCACCATTTTCTTTAGCTACTTGATAAAGATTTTCTATAGTTTGCGGCTCGATTTTATATTCCCCTTGCCCAAAGGGCAGAACTGATATTACTTCTAATTTTGCGCCGTGTTTTTCGGCAATAGCTTTGCCCGACTCGACAAGCTGCTTTGAAGACTCCTGCGGTGTTATACAAACAAGGACAGTTTTAGTCTCTTTCATGGAAAACTTACCTCCTTTTCCACTTAAAGTATATTACTTGTGGTTTAAGCATACCTAAAAATTTATTATAAAAAGGAGACAAAGACATAAAAAAATCGGTGACAAGACTCACCGTAAATTATATATATAAATTGAAATAACCCCCGGAACCGATGTTTCTTTACACATCTTTTTTTGGTTCGGGGGGTTATTTCTGTTCAGTCTTGTTATCTAACAACATTTGGTCAACCTCGTCTTTCTACAGAATTCGTAAGTCTTTCTTTAATTATCTTGCACCTTAAGCCTTTTTTGTTTGCTTTCTTTTTGCTATTAATTTTTTAATTTGCTTTTTTATTGTTTCTCGAATCTTAGTTTTATTTACTCTTGATTCCTTATTTTAACTTAAGTTTATTTTTGGTTTTTGTCTTTAGGTTTTATTGGTTTTACTTTTGACCTTTAATTTTTGTTTTACTTTTTTGGTTTTTTGTCTTAACCTTTCGGTTAAATTTTAATTAGACTTTATTGTGCAATGATTTTTTAGAAGACTTTGGTTTTTACCTCTGCATTGGTATCACCTTTCCCTTTCTGTGACTATAATATACCATAATTTTTTCCACATTTCAATAGCTTTTTTATACAAATTTACGGATAATTATTTAGGCATAAGGGAGAAAAGTGCGGTTTTGGCAAAAATGCGTTGACTTTGTGGAGGTGAGTTTGGTATAATGGATTTGTTGGGCACTTGTAAAAGAGTGCCTGTTTTTTTGTGGGGATGACTGACGAGGACGGGAATGGACTTGTCAATAAATGTGCAGTCAAAAAATCCCCTAAATAAAGATAACAAT
>CAZDEL010000094.1:0-3550 GCA_964504475.1 uncultured Faecalibacterium sp.
TGACCCTCTGCTTGTAAGGCAGATGCTCTCCCAGCTGAGCTATGCTCCCACATCTCACTGTAAGTGTCTCTCTCACAGCGACTCGTATACTATACAACAAAAAAAGCTTTTTGTCAACACTTTTTTGAAAGTTTTTTTGATTTTTTTAGATTTTTTTCATTTGCTCTTTTTTTCTCAGCTTTTAGCGAGCTTTCTAACCTGTGACGGTGTGAAAACATACTTTTTGTCGCAGAATTGGCAGCAAACCTCTGTGTCACCTTCCTCTGCCATTTTAAGCAGCTCATCCTTGCCTGTGCTTATAAGCGCCGCCTCAACTCTCTGTCTGGTGCAGTAGCACTTATATTCCGGCTCACTGCTGTCGAGTACATCAAGGTCAAAAAGCTTTAACACATGACGGCAAATCTCCTCGGGGGTCATGCCTCTATCAATAAGAGAAGAAATAGGCTCAAGACCCTCTATGCTTTTCTCGACTAAATCAATAGTGTCGTCCATAGCTGAGGGAAGCAGCTGAACTATAAATCCGCCTGCGGCCTTTATGGTTAAATCAGGGCTTACCAGTACCCCTAAGGCACAAACTGACGGTGTCTGCTGACTAATTGAAAAGTATGCTGTTATATCCTCGGCAATTTCGCCGCTGATAATAGGTGTCCTGCCAACATAAGGCTCTTTCATGCCAAGGTCCTTTATGACAGTTAAAAAGCCGTCCTTACCCACTGCGCCTGCAACATCAAGCTTGCCCTTTTTATTAAGTGGAATCTCAACTATAGGCTGCTGGACATAGCCTCTGACATTACCAAGTGAGTCCGACACAGCAAGCACTGTACCGGCAGGGCCGCCACCGTTGAGACGAAGTGTAATTGAATCGTCCTTGCCCTTTAAGGCGCAGCCCATAAGTGATGCAGCTGTAAGAAGCCTTCCCAAGGCAGCAGAGCACACCGCCGATGTGCCGTGAATCTCCTGAGCCTTATTTACTATATCCGTTGAGTCAACAGCCATTATTGTGAGTGTGCCGTCCTTTGAAATACATCTGACTGATTTACCCATATATATCGCCCTTTCTATACTATATTATTGTGTACCGTGCTTTTTAGCCACAAAGACAGCTCTTTGTGTGTCGTGCTTTACTTCATCTTTGGTCATTTCCTCATAAATTCCTATGACCTCAAATTTATATTCCTGAAGCCATGACCTGATTTTATCAAGATCATAGCCTCTTTCATAAAATTCCTCACTATATCTATAATAAGTCTCCTCGTCATCCTCGTCCTTTTCAAAAATGTCAAGGCTGACCCTTGTGAGTAAAGACTCATCTGTAGTGTTTTGCCACACACAATAAGCCTCATCTGTGTCATAAACGAAGGTGTTGTCACCTAATATATCTTTGTGCTTATATGGTGTGTTAACATCAAAAATAAACAGTCCCTTATCCTCCATAAAAAGAGAGACTCTACGAAAAATCTCCTTGACCTCAGCCTCATTTGTAACATGGTTAATGCTATCTAAGGTTGATACGGCAGCGTTAATAGTACCAAAAAGGTCAAGCTCCTGCATCCTTTGACACAGGAAAATAACATCCTCGCCGCTTTCCATTTTCTTTTCCTGAGCCACAGAGAGCATATCCTCTGAAGAATCAACACCTATGACATCATAGCCAAGGCGTGACATTATAATAGATACTGTACCTGTACCGCAGGCTAAATCAAGCAAAATCCCCTCACCGACTCCGTTCTCGGCAAGGAGAGTGCTAATGTATTTGCATCTGCTTTCATAGTCAACATTTTCCGTGAGACTGTCATAAAAATAAGCAAAATCGCCGTAAGAAGCCATAGTCTTATTCCCCTGATTTTTCTTTTGCAAATATTTTTTCGTAGCCGCCCTTACCAAAAGCAAGGGAACGGTTAACACGGCTTATAGTGGCTGTGCTTGCGCCTGTCTCAGCGACGATATCACTATAGACACGCTTTTCCGACAGCATTTTTGCAACAACAAGTCTTTGTGCAATGGAAGCCAGCTCAGTTTTGGTACACAAATCATCGAGCAAAGCCTCACATTCCTCATAATTTTCGATTTTTAGCAGAGTCTTATACAAATAATCAATGTTCTCTAAAGTTTTACTTCTCTGTGCCATAATTAATTTTTCTCCTTTGATGGCATATTTCATGGGTATTTTAACACACTAAAACAAAAAAGTAAAGTCATTTTCGCTTTTTTATTTCTTTATTAAGTACGCGGGGAAGAAAAGGGATAAAGGGCAGGTATATTCCGCCTATTTTATCAAAGGTAAAAAATAAGTTTCAATCTTTTTTTCTTCATTTAGCTCAATCTATTGCAATTCTAAGGAAAATTATGTATAATGAAAGTCTAAATAATGTGGAAGGGTGTTTATAATGACATATCAATTAAAAATCGCTTTGTTAGTCTTAGGTGCAATCGCAGCTTTCCTTTTGCTGATTTATGTTGCTTTAGGCTTTGTTTTCTTCTTTGTGGCTTTAGGCAACAAAAAGCGTGAGGACGAGACTATCCCCTGTAAAAACTCACTTTTTGAAAGAAATGCTGACGACCCACACCTTAAAGAAGGCTATAAATGGTACGACAACACATATAAGCAGGAAGTGACAATCAAAAATCGCAAGGGCAAAAACCTTCATGCTATGGAGTTTCGTAATCCTGAAAATACCAATGTTTGGGTTATAGTTCTTCACGGCTGGACAAATTGCAAGCGTGAAGCCTCCTCCTATGCAATGGGTCACTATAAAAGAGGCTTTAATGTGCTTATCCCCGACCTTAGAGGTCATGGCAACAGCGAAAGCAAATATGTAAGCATGGGCTGGCTTGACAGATTAGATATTGTTGACTGGGCTAAAAGCATAGTAAAAGAAAATCCAAAGGCAAAAATTATTATCCACG
Organism: uncultured Faecalibacterium sp.; assembly: GCA_964504475.1. Taxonomy (GTDB): domain Bacteria; phylum Bacillota; class Clostridia; order Oscillospirales; family Acutalibacteraceae; genus UBA6857. The sequence goes on from CAZDEL010000094.1 coordinate 2,908, forward strand.
GTGTGTCCATGGGTGGTGCAACCACAATGATGACAACAGGTGAGAAGCTCCCTGAAAATGTTGTTATGGCAATTGAGGACTGTGGCTTTATGGGCGTGAAGGAGATATTTACAGACCAATGTATCCGCAAATATCATCTGCCTCCAAAGCTTGTTATCCCTCAGGCTTCCCTTGTTTGCAAGCTCATGAACGGCTTTTTCTTTGGCGAAGCCTCAGCAGTGGCACAGCTTAAAAAGTCAAAGACTCCTACCCTTTTCCTTCACGGCGACCAGGATGATTTCGTTTTGCCGGAAAATCTTGACCCTGTTTATAACGCTTGTGCTGCCGAGAAAGAAAAGCACGTTTTAAAGGGTGCAGGTCATGCTGTCTCCGTTTATTGGTGCTTTGATGAGTATTGGGAAACAGTTAACGACTTTGTTGACAGACACCTTGACCCGGTTAAGAAATAATAATTATAATATGGTTACAGGGCTTCTTTAGAGCATCACGCTTTAGAAGCCCTGCTTTTTATTTACGATTTCTCCTCATAATCACAAATTGTTACAATATTTGCTATTTAGTACAAATTATCAAAATTAGGATAAAATGTTTCAAATCTTATTGACCTGAGTTAAATTTTATGATAAAATTTCATCACAATAAA
>CAZDEL010000095.1:0-3427 GCA_964504475.1 uncultured Faecalibacterium sp.
TCCCCAAAGCTCAGCTCGCCCTTTAGGGCGAAATTAGCTCGCCTTTAGGCGATTTTAGCTCGCTTTAGCGAAATTAGCTCGCCTTCAGGCGAAATTAGCTGAACACGCCCTCGGCGTGTTCCCCCCCCTTCTCGTTATTTCGCACTAAAATTCCCCCACATTTCCGTTATAACTCACATACTTTATATTTTTTGCTTGTTACTATTGAAATTATCGCAATTTTAGTATAAAATAACCATATAAATCTTAAAAACCCTTATTTTATATAGATATTTTTGGAGGTTTTGTATGAATTATTCACTTACAAAAAAGCAAGCAAAGGATTTAATCTCCGGCAAGCTTTCACATTACTTTGGTGTCTCACCTCATGAGGCAACAGATGAGCAATATTATAAGGCCGTGGCTCTTATTGTCAGAGAGCTTATGCATGAGGGTGTGCGTGAGTTTAGAGCCGAAGCAAATGAAGCTGACTCAAAAAAGATATACTATCTCAGTATGGAGTTCCTTATGGGTCGCTCACTTAAAAATAACCTTTATAACCTTAATCTCACTGATGTTATGGCAGGGGCACTTAAGGATTTTGGTGTTAAATTAGATAAGCTTTATGACTGTGAGCCTGACGCAGGTCTTGGCAATGGCGGTCTTGGCAGACTTGCAGCTTGCTATCTTGACGGCCTTGCAACCCAGGGCTATTATGGCATGGGCTATAGTATCCTTTATGAGTGTGGTATATTTAAGCAAAAAATCATTGACGGTTGGCAGACTGAGCTTCCTGACTTCTGGCTTCCCGGTGGTGAGGCTTGGCTTGCACCTAAGGAGAAGGATACTTTTACTGTACGCTTTGGCGGTGAGGTAATAGATAGGTGGGATGACCATTATCACAGTGTGGAATATAAAAACACAAGTGATATTTTAGCCGTACCTTATGATATGTTTGTCAGCGGTAAGGACGGCAAAGGTATTTCCATACTTCGTTTGTGGAAAAGTAAAGCTCCCTCACTTGATATGCGTCTGTTTGACCAGGGTCAATATATGAAGGCTGTTGAGCAACAGGCAATGGCAGAGGTTATCAGCAAGGTTCTGTACCCATCAGATAATCACCCCGAAGGTAAGAGCTTGCGCCTTAAGCAGCAATACTTCCTTGTTTCCGCTTCAATTCAGGATATAGTCAGCAGACACCTTCGTCACTTTAGAAGTGTTGATAATTTAGCTGAGAAAAATGCTATACACATCAATGATACTCACCCAACTCTTTCAATCCCTGAGCTTATGCGTATCCTCCTTGACGAGTGTGGCTATGGCTGGGACGATGCGTGGAATATTGTCACTAAGACTGTAGCGTACACAAACCACACAGTCATGAAGGAAGCACTTGAGTGCTGGAGTGAAGATTTAGTTAGAAGTCTTTTGCCGAGAATTTATCAAATCATAAAGGAAATTGACAACAGATATCGCAGCTATATTTGGAATACTACCTTTGATGCAGGTAAAACCGAAGAAATGGCTATTATCTCAGGTGGCGTAATTAAAATGGCTAACCTTTGTGTTGCAGCCTGTCACAGTGTTAACGGTGTTTCCGCACTTCACTCACAAATCTTAAAGGATAATCTTTTCAACTCCTATTATCAGCTCACCCCTGATAAATTTAAAAATGTTACCAATGGCATCGCACACAGGCGTTGGCTTTGTCAAGCTAACCCGGAGCTGTCCGCTTATATCACTGAGCTTATAGGTGATGGCTTTGTTTATGATGCTGATGAGCTTCAAAAGCTTAAAAAGTACCAAAATGATAAAAAGGTTCTCTCAAATATTGAGAAGATAAAGAAGAATAACAAAAAAGCTCTTGCTGCTTATGTTAAAAAGGAAATGGGCATAACTCTTGACCCTAATTCTGTTTTTGATGTACAGGTTAAGCGTTTGCATGAATATAAGAGACAGCATTTAAATGCACTTCATATAGTCGCAAAATATTTGGAAATCAAGAACAACCCTAAGGGTGATTATGTACCTCACACATATATTTTTGGTGCAAAGGCAGCTTCCGGATATTTTATCGCAAAGAAGATAATTGAGTTTATTTGTGCATTATCTGACCTTATTAACAATGACCCTGATGTAAATGGTAAGCTTAAAGTAGTCTTCCTTGAAAATTATAATGTCACCTTAGCTGAAAAGCTTATTCCGGCAGCTGATATTAGTGAGCAGATTTCTTTAGCCAGCACAGAGGCAAGTGGTACAGGCAACATGAAGTTTATGATAAACGGTGCTATTACTCTTGGTACTCTTGACGGTGCTAATGTAGAAATTCACGAAGCAGTCGGCGACGATAACATGCTTTTATTCGGCATGACTACACCGGAAGTCCTTGACCTTAAAAAGAGAGGCTATCAGCCAATGAATTACTTTAATAACAGCGCTGAGCTTAAAAAGGTAATTGAGTTTATTCAATCAGGCATTAACGGCAAATACTTCCCGGAGATTGTAAATATTATAAATCATGACCCATATATGGTTCTTGCAGATTTTGCCGACTACTCTAAAGCACAAAAGAAGATTGATAAAATCTGGAAGGATAAGGACAAGTGGAACTCAATGTCTCTTATGAACATTGCCGGTGCAGGACGATTTGCAGCTGACAGAGCAATTAGAGATTATGCAAGAGATATTTGGCACACAAAGCCTGTAAAATAAAATTATGTATTCATTAGCAATTTTTGATCTTGACGGAACACTTCTTGATACTCTTGATGATTTACATTTAAGTGTTTGTTATGCTTTAAAGCTTCATGGATTTCCCCAAAGAAGCCGCGAAGAAGTCAGGCACTTCATTGGCAATGGGGTGAAAAAGCTTATGGAAAGAGCAACCTTACCCGGTACCGACAAAGAAACTAACGAAAAATGTCTTATGAGCTTTACTGAGCACTATCTCAGGCACATGAGAGACAACACTGCACCTTTTTCAGGGGTACTGTCTATGCTTGAGGAAATAAGGAATGAGGGCATTAAAATTGTTGTCGTTTCTAATAAGCTTCACAGTGCGGTGAAGGAGCTTTGCGAGGATTATTTCCCCAATCTTATAGATTTGGCTATAGGTGTAAATGAGGAAAGTGAAAGAAAGCCCTCACCCATAAATGTCATAAAGGCTATGGAGAGCTTTGGCATGGACAAAGGCGAGACAATATATATTGGCGACAGTGAGGTCGATGTTATGACGGCTCACAACGCAGGGATAAAATGTATTGGTGTCACCTGGGGCTTTAGAGACAGGAAGGATTTGCAGGATGCCGGCAGCGAGTATATTGTTGACAAAGCGGAGAATGTGGTCGAGATTGTGAAGGGATAGGAAAAAGCACGCCGAAGGCGTGCTTTTTCAGCTAATTTCGCCTGAGGGCGAGCTAATTTCGCTAAAGCGAGCTAAAATCGCCTA
>CAZDEL010000096.1:0-3264 GCA_964504475.1 uncultured Faecalibacterium sp.
TCCCCATCAAACATTAATAAAGAAAAAACCAAAAAAACATTGACAAAATACCAGCTTTTGATATATAATGGTTTTCTGCAAGTTGTGGCTTGTTTTATTAAGCTATGCCTTGCGTTACCTTTAGATTAAAAGCGTCGGACAGCCATTGCGTCACTACAATTACTCCTTGCAATATGTCCCGTTTTAATAGAAATTTATAAAAGGAGGTTAATCGACATGAAAAGAACTTATCAACCCAAAAAGCGTCACAGAAAAATGGAGCACGGCTTCCGCAAGAGAATGGCTACAAAGAACGGTCGCAAGGTTCTCGCTCGCAGACGTGCAAAGGGCAGAAAGCAGCTCACTTACTAATTAAGTGACCCCTTGGGCGTACCATTAAAGAGAGCGCCCGCATTTTACTCTCGGTGCATGACTGACCGAGCTGTCAACTTAAACACGCTAAACTTTTGTCAGGATTTGATTTATTTGCAAAAATATCTATCTTTAAATCAGAATACGGACTTTCAGCGTACCTATCATCGCGGCAAGTCCACGGCTAAGCCTGCACTGGTTGTCTATTGCCTTAAAAACCGTGTGGGTATTTGTCGTGTAGGTATTACTACAAGTAAAAAAACCGGCAACGCAGTTCAGCGAAATCGCTCCCGTAGGATTATTAGAGCTGCTTATCAGTCAATTTTTTCTCAATACACCTTAAAGGGCAATTATGATATTATTTTTGTGGCAAGGTCAAAAACCAAGCATCTTAAAAGCACAGATATTGAAGCTGTTATGCTCTCGTGCTTAAAAGAGGTAGGTGCTATAGAATAATGAAAAATATACTTTTATGGTGCATACGCTTTTACAGAAAGCATATTTCACCTCATTTGCCCCCAATGTGTAAGTATTATCCAACCTGCTCCACATACGCTTTGCAAGCCATTGAGCTTCATGGAGCTGTTAAAGGCTCTGCTTTGGCGGTACTGCGTATTTTGAGATGCAATCCCCTTTTTCCCGGTGGCTACGATCCGGTACCACCAAAGAAAGAAAAAGGTCCAAAAGCATAAGCAATCTTTAATATTAACGGAATAATTTTACGGAGGAACATTAATGAACACTCTTTTAGAATACCTTTATGTCCCCTTCGGTTTTCTGTTCAGAATTCTTTTTGATTTTGTGGGAAATTACGGACTTGCTCTTGTAATTTTCACAATTTTCTTCCGTCTTCTTCTGGTACCCTCAGCTGTTAAGCAGCAAAAGAGCTCAGCTAAGACAGTGCGTCTTCAGCCTAAGCTAAAGCGCATAAGAGATAAATATCAAGACTATGCGCCTCAAGAGAGACAGCAGAAAATACAGATGGAAACTAATGAGCTTTATCAAAAGGAAGGCTACAGCGCCATGACAGGCGGCTGTGCTCCCCTACTTTTCCAGCTTCCCATACTTTGGGGTCTTTATGGAATTATCCGTATGCCTCTTACTCACGTTCTTAACTTATCTAAGGAAGCTGTTACTGCTTTAACTGAGGCTGTTAAGGCTCTGCCTGAGCTTGCAGACCAAACATCAAGAAGTGCAGCATATGCAGAGTCATATGTCATTAAGTATATTGATGATATTATTGCCGCAAATCCGGATATTTTATCAAAATTCGGTGATGCTGTGAGCAAAATTCAAGCCTTTGATTTTACCGTTTTCGGTATTCATTTAGGCTCTATCCCCGACACAGGTGTCTTTAAGGCATGGGGCAGCTCCACAATTGAGGCTAAGCTTCTTGTTTTAATTCCCATTCTTGCAGGTCTTTCATCACTTTTAACAAGTGTGTTAACACAGGTTCGTCAAAAAAAGGCAAACCCCAACATGGAAAATCAGCAAATGATGGGCTGCATGATGCTCACTATGCCCTTAATGTCCGTTTGGTTTACATTCCAGTTCCCGGCAGGCATGGGTATGTATTGGATACTCTCCAACCTTTTAGCTTTCTTGCAAACTCTTATACTCGGTCACTTCTATGCTCCGAGAAAGACAATTGCAAAGCTTATGGTTGATGAGACCATTTACAGACGCAGCTATGAAAACACAAAAAAGCTCAACAGCACTAATAAAGAAGATTAAGCAAAAAGAAATTTTCAGAAACCACGAAATAATATTTTATTAATAACGGTGGTGAAACAAAATGACACATGAAGCTATTGCAACAGGCGCTACTGTAGAGGAAGCTATCGAGAATGCGAAAAATCAACTCGCTGCACCGGCTGATGCCTTTATTCATACAGAGGTTATATCAATGCCGCAAAAAAAGATCCTTGGTCTTTTCGGCGGTTCACCTGCAAAGGCTAAGGCATGGTACGAGGAAGTAGAAGCACCGATTAAGAAAGCTGCTCCCCCGCAGACAAAGAAGGCTCCCTCAGCTCCTAAGGCTCAAAAGGCTCCTAAATCAGACAAGCCTCAAGCACCAAAGAGCGAAAAGAAAGCACCTGAAAAAGCAGAAGAAATACCACAACAGGTCAAGACAGTTTCCGATGAGAGAACACCTGTAGATATTAAAAGCAGCGCTTCACTTACAAGTGCAGCAGATTATCTCACAGCAGTGCTCAAAGGAATGGGAGTTGCAAATGTGGCTATTGATGCGTTCCGCACACAAGAAAATGAGATTATACTCGAGCTTGATTGTGGCGATGATTACGGTGTAGTTATTGGCAGACGCGGTGACACACTTGACTCCATTCAATATTTAACACGACTTGTTGCTAACAAAAATAAAAAGGAAAACGAATATCTTAGAATCTCCATTAATGTAGGCAACTACAGAGAAAAGAGAAGAAACACTCTTAGAGAGTTAGCTAAGAAAAACTCCGATAAGGTTCTCAAGTATGGCAGAAATGTCACCTTTGAGCCAATGAATCCCTATGAGCGCCGTATAATTCATACAGCTGTTCAAGAGATTGAGGGTGTCGTTTCCTACTCCGTCGGCGCAGACGCAAGCAGACGCGTAGTTATCGCACTTGCAGAGGGCGTTAAGCCCACACATCCGTCAAGAGGCTATAACAACCGTGGCAGAAACGGCTCAAGAGGCGGCTACAACAAGGGCAGAAACAACCATAATTCTCGCCAAAACAATGCTTCCTCAGCTCCAACAAGAGCTCCGAGAACAGATGCCGGCGCAGAAAAGGTTTCCCTTTACGGAAAGATTAACTGATAATAGTTAAGATAAAACACAGAGACTCGTGATGATGAGACTCTGTGTTTTTTTGTGTGTGGTTTTTATGGTTTTGGCGGTTAGGTACTGATTAG
>CAZDEL010000097.1:0-3263 GCA_964504475.1 uncultured Faecalibacterium sp.
CGATAAACGGTACACTAAACATGACCATAACCACCACAAGCAGTGAGCATAAAATTTTCTTGCTAATAATTTTTGCTTTCTTTTTCATAATGTTACCTCCAAATTTTTCTATGGATATATCCATAAACAAATTATAAGCTAAGTATGTTTAAAAGTCAACATATAATTAACATATTTTTATTGCTCGTTATGTTGTAAAATGCTTCTAAGAGGTGTTAAATGTGGATAAAAGCAAAGAGGTTCTTACAATATCTAAAAAAACAAACCCTGTTATGTTTACTATCAGGGTTGATAAAACTATTGTAGATTATTATGACAAGCTCGCCGGTGAGACAAACCGCAGCAGAAATGAGCTTATTGCCATGGCTCTGGAGTTTGCTATGGATAAAATCGAAATAAAATAAAGCTTTTCGTTGACAAGAGGACGGGAGTTTTGTGTTGGACAACACAAACTCCCGTCCCCTAAAATTTATCTTTTACCGCAAGGTCTTATGACCCCGGGTGACTATTATATGTTGCCGCAAGACCACCTTGGGAAGTCTCTCTGTAAATCGCATTGAGATCCTTACCTGTTTTATACATGGTTTCCACAACAGTGTCAAAGCTTATTTTTCTTGTGGTTGACAAAAAGTTAGCCAGTGACAAAGCGTTAATCGCTCTCATTGCCGCAACTGCATTGCGCTCAATACATGGGATTTGCACAAGGCCGCAAACAGGGTCACAGGTCAAACCTAACATATGCTCCATTGCTACCTCGGCAGCGTACTCAATCTGACCTATGCCCATATGGAAAAGCTCACAAAGTGCCGCAGCTGCCATTGAGCAGGCTGTGCCTATCTCAGCTTGACAGCCACACTCTGCGCCGGAAATAGATGCATTTGTCTTAACGAGATTGCCCACAAGACCACCAACGGCAAGGGCACGGCATATATCGTCATCACTAAAGCCTTTTTTATCTTGCATATATTTTAGTACGCTTGGCAGCACTGCACAAGCACCACAGGTGGGTGCAGTAACTATAACACCGCCGCCTGCATTTTGCTCACTGACAGCAAAGGCATAGGCACACACAAGGCGGTTTTCCTTTGTGACCTCACTCTCGTCAATGTGTGATTGATTATAAAGGAACTGCGCCTTTCTTTCAACACCTAAGCCGCCGTCAAGAACGCCCTTTGTTGAAAGACCTTCATTGACAGCATTTTTCATTGCCTTCCATATCTCGTGAAGATAATCCCATATTTCCTTGCCCTCGTTCATTTCAACAAATTGGGAAAGTCTAATGTTATGACTGCTGCAATAATCTGCGATTTGACTAAAGGACTCTAAGGAATAGACCTCCTGCTCTGAAAGCTCAGGCTTGCCCTCAATGACTATTTGACCGCCGCCAACACTCATAATACGCTCTCTTGCTATTTCTTTTCCATCTTTATATGCGAAAAACTCCATTGTGTTTTCATGGGGGAGATTTTCTGTTTCAAATGGCCCGAAGACAAGCTCAATATCCTCGTGCTCAAAAACATCAAGTATAGCCTCATCGGTTTTGTGTCCCTTGCCGGTACTGGAAAGAGAGCCGTAAAGAATAACCTTGTAGCTGTCTGCGTCACTATAGGTGCTCTTAAAATAGCGTGCCGCCTTATCAGGACCCATTGTGTGTGATGATGATGGGCCTCTGCCGATTTTATATAAATATTTAAGTGATTTCATTTTTTACCCTCAATTCTGTTTTTTAACAATTTTATATTCATCATAAGGTGAGAAATAATGACAGGAGTCCATATTTCCACTCATATATTTTTCCATTTCATCTTCGTCTAAATTAACGGAGCAATAATATTCGTCATATTCCTCATCATAGTCGTAATATGCACATTGCTCACAGCAATCCTTTGCCAAAAAAATCACCTCTCAGCTTTCACTAATTCTTTTCTTATTATACTTTCTTGTCATAATAACAGGCAGCATAGACAAAAGGATAACAATTGCACCCACGAAGAAAATATTGCCGTTAGGTATATACTCCGTCTGACCGCTAAGCTCATTTAAAATTACTTCACCGCTTGTTTTAACAACGGCTTCACCAATAAATGAGCCGCCTATCATTGGTATGAGTACAAAGAAAAGTATCCATATTCCCTCAAATTGACCCTTGCTGTTTTCGGGATAGAGCTGCTTTGTCCAAACCTTTGTTGTTTGCAAAATAGTCACATAGCCCACACCTACAAGGAAGATGCCAAGCCAAAGCCTGAAATCAAAAATCTTTGTGTTATCTATCATGTCAGGCGTAATGGGAGCTAAGATAAGAAGACCTATAATATTGATTATAATTGCAAAAATTGACAAGGGCACATGCTTGTTTTTGTTTATGAGATAGGACGCGGGTATAGCGGTGAGCATGGAGAGCACCAAGGGTACCGCCTCGATAATGCCCATCATATCGGCAGTGTACCCAAGATAGTATATAATGTAATTGCCAATATAAGCGAAGTAGACATTGAAGCCAATGAAGAAAACAGCAACAGCAATGTTTACCCACACAAGCTCTTTAAGCTTAAAGAACTCCTTGAAATTAAAAACGCTGATAAACTGCTTGAAAAAGCTGCCTCTTTTTGACGGCTCAACATCATCATTTTTATTTAGGAAAACAAAGGAGATAATGCCAAAGATTATGACAAAAACACCCATTGTAATGAAAAGCCTCATATAATTGTTGTCTTCACCAACAAGAAGGCCACCTACAACAGTACCCAAAATAGTGCCTAAAACAGGCTGAGTTGCAAGAGCAGCACCGATTTGACCACGGTTATTGTCAGTTAAAATATCCGTCGTCCAGGTGTTAAAGCCTGCGTCATTGCCCATTGAGCCAAAAAAGCTCATGACAGTGTCGGCAAGGACAACACTTATGCCGGCTAAGACATATAGGTCTTTAGATATAAACTCTGTCAAACCAAAGCAAATAGTAAATATGCCCCAAAGAATATAGCCTAAGGAAATAAAGGTTCGTCTTTTTCCTGTTCTGTCTGCCCATGTGCCAAAAAAGAAGGTGGCAAAGGTAGTAGCAAGGGCGCTGCAAATTAACATACCTGTGATAATAGATGGGTCCTTGCCTATTTTTGTGTAGACAAAGGTGTTAAACCACTGGTTTTCCATGTTCCAGCAAATTTGACCTGCAAGACCCAGACCCCAAACGAGGGTCCACATCCTAAAGCCTGAGGCTTTACCTTTTTGTAGATTACTCATATTTTTCTCCTCCTGCAGGGAAATTA
>CAZDEL010000098.1:0-3239 GCA_964504475.1 uncultured Faecalibacterium sp.
GACGCTTCAAATTAGCTCGCTTTAGCGAAAATCGCTAAAGCGCAATTCCCCTTCCACTTTTTCATCAAATCTGTTGACTTTTATACCCATTCGCGATATAATGACTTAATACCTAAAGGTAGCAAATAAAAAAATCAGCTGATAAACAGAGAAAGGATTATGACTATGGAATACAACTCAAAATTTGTTAAAGAAGGTCTTACCTTCGACGATGTTCTTCTTATCCCGGCAGAATCTAATGTTCTTCCTGCAGATGTTTGCCTTGAGACACAGCTTACTAAGCATATCAAGCTTAATATCCCTGTAATGACTGCTGCTATGGACACAGTTACTGAATCAAGAATGGCTATTGCCATTGCTCGTGAGGGCGGCCTTGGCGTTATCCATAAAAATATGACAATAGAGGATCAGGTTAAAGAGGTTGACCGTGTTAAGAGAAGTGAAAACGGTATTATTTCTAATCCTATTTATCTCGCTCCTGACAACTATGTTTATGAGGCTGAAAATATAATGCATTCTTATAGGATATCAGGTGTGCCTGTTTGTGAAAACGGCAAGCTTGTTGGTATCCTTACAAACCGTGACTTACGCTTCTTATCTGATTATAATATCCCTATTAAAGAGGTTATGACTAAGGAAAATCTTGTTACAGCACCCTTTGGCACAACTCTTGAGGAAGCTAAGCTTATCCTTATGAAGCATAAAATTGAAAAGCTTCCCCTTGTTGATGAGACAGGCGCACTTAAAGGCCTTGTTACAATTAAGGATATTGAAAAAGCTGTCCAGTACCCCAACTCAGCTCGTGATGGCAAGGGTAGACTCCTTTGTGCAGCAGCACTTGGTGCAACAGCTGATGTTTTAGACAGAGCTACTCCTCTTGTTGAGGCAGGTGTTGATGCTTTTGTACTTGACTCAGCTCATGGTCATAGCCAAAACATCTTAAATGCTGTTGCTAAGGTTAAAGCTGCATTCCCCAATGTGTCACTTATTGCAGGTAATGTTGCAACTGCTGAAGCTACTAAGGCTCTTATTGAGTCCGGTGCAGATTGTGTTAAGGTTGGTATTGGCCCCGGTTCAATTTGTACCACAAGAATAGTAGCCGGTATAGGCGTACCACAAATAACAGCTATATATGATTGCGCTGAAATGGCTGCAAAATATGGCATCAATGTTATTGGTGATGGTGGTATTAAGTATTCAGGTGAAATAGTTAAGGCTATTGCTGCGGGTGCATCAGCTATTATGGTTGGCTCACTTGTTGCCGGCTGTGAAGAATCACCATCAGACACAGAAATTTATCAAGGTAGAAAATATAAGGTATATCGTGGTATGGGTTCAATTGCTGCTATGAATAAGGGCAGTAAGGACAGATACTTCCAGACAAATAATAAGAAGCTTGTACCCGAAGGCGTAGAGGGTCGTGTACCTTATAAGGGAACTCTCAGCGAAACTGTTTATCAAATGATGGGTGGTCTTCGCTCAGGTATGGGTTATTGCGGCTGCGGCACAATTGATGAGCTTAAGACAAAGACTCAATTCATCCGCATCACCAGCGCAGGTCTTATTGAGAGCCATCCTCATGACATCACTATCACTAAGGAAGCACCTAACTATTCATCAAACAACTAATTTTAATATCGTTTTTATGTACCCTGCCGATGAGCTTTGGCAGGGTGCTTTTTATTATAGCTTTTTTAAATCTTTAAGCATAAAAAATATTAACTCACAGCTTACTTCTTCGGCAGAGTACCAAAAAAAGAGACCCGAAAAAACGGATCTCTTTTATGATAATAAATGCTTTTAATAAGTGATAGTCATTGTTCTGTCAAGAGCACCTTCAAAGGAGGCTGTGCCCTCTTGACCTAAAACCTTAGTGCCACCTTCACCATTCATGGGGAATTTAATATCAATATAGGATATTTTATCATTAGCACCAACAGTGATAGCCATTGTTGCACCGGGATAATTCATATCACCCTTTGTTACATTAATAGGCAAATCAAACTCAGCAATATCAAGATAGCCTACTGTAGGGCCGTGATAGGTTGGATATTGATTTTCAATATTAGTGCTCTCAGACACAAGAGTAACAGTATAAATAATATTGTCACCTTGCTTTTCAGCCTTAGCAGATGCAGTACCCTCAACAGCTAAAGAGAAGGGATTGCTTGTAGGTGGCACAACATCTGTAGGTGATACTGTTTCGCCATCACTGTTAACAGCCTGACCATTAGTGAAAACATAGGTCTTTTCAGGGTCAAGACCACTTGTGATACTGTTTATAATGCTGTTAATTGTGCCAACAACTGAGGGCACAGAGCAATCAACCACATTTATATAAACAGAATCAGTTTCATAAATTTGCATATTTTGCTCATTTTTAAGCTGAGTCATATATTGGTTGACCTTATTTACAATTTCATCCTTAGACAAGGTTGATGGGTCAACAGGTGTTTGAGTGTCACCTTGTGAGTTATCGGGGGCACTTGTGCTTTGGGTACTGTCTATGCTTGGAGAATCAGTTGGCTGGGTACTATCCCCAACAGTTGGTGCAGCGGTAGTAATAACAGGTTGAGTTGAGCTTAGCATTTCATTAAGCTTTTTCTTTTCATTATAGCTACCAATTTCAAAGCCCATAAAAAACAGCCACAAAGACAAAACAACAGCAATAATGATTTTAACTTCTTTTTTCATCGATGATACTCCTTTATATATTTTTTTACTATTATCCTTGGCATTAATTTGCACATTATATGCTTATAAAGGGGTGCAAATAACCTACTCCCTATAACATACTATATTTAATGCCTTTTTGTCAAGAGAGATGAGGTAAATAAATAGTGAAATATGTGAGACGCTTTAGCGAATATCGCTAAAGCGAGCTAATTTGAAGCGTCAAGACGCTTCAGCTAATTTCGCCTGAGGGCGAGCTAATTTCGCCCTAAAGGGCGAGCTGGGATTTGGGGAGGTGGGCGGCTGTGAGGTTAACAATGTGGAAGGAGAACACAAAGGGGACAGGTGATTTTGTGTTCGGGCGATAGCTTTGATTTTTTCGCTTTGTAAATTCGACAACACAAAATCACCTGTCCCCTTTGTGTTGGCTGACGAGGACGGAAAGTATGTGCCTTTTGAGGTTAACAAGGTCGAAGCCGTTAGAGAGTCCTGACGAATGCCGGAAGGTCTCGTCGGGAGGGGGCGGCTGTGCAAAAATTCCATTCAGGAATGGAATTTTTAGCCAT
>CAZDEL010000099.1:0-3198 GCA_964504475.1 uncultured Faecalibacterium sp.
CAACACAAAATCACCTGTCCCCTTTGTGTCCCCGTCAATGCTCTCTGACAAAATTTATTCCTTTACCTGTTAGAAAGGCTATTTTTCTTATTGATATCCCATATTCACGCATCTCGCTCACAATTTCAGCTTGCCTTTGTTTTGGAAACTTTGAAAAAACCTCTTTATCAGGCAAGTTAAATCTTTCTGCTATTCTTTTTAATTCTTCTTCCTCGGTTGCGTACTCCTCTAAACATAAATCGTAGCTACATGAGTTATTAAATGTTAAAAATTCGTCGTAGCTATATTTTTTAAGTACACTGCCGCAAGAGCAAATGCCTAAAGATCTTCTTTCAGTGAAGTATTCTGCATAACTGCTGTATTTATACTCGCCGGGAGTTAGACAAATTTCTGCTTTAACCGGATTTTGATGTATATATCTTATTACAGTATAGAAGTAACTCTCAGTTTCAACCGGCTCACTTTTGAATCTTTCTTGAAAAAGATGACCTACTCTGTCATACTTATCATTGTACCATACAACAAAAGAAGAAGCTATTAATTTTACAATCTCCGATATGCTTTTCTCCTTTTCTTTAACAAGCAAATGAACATGATTTTCCATTAAGCAGTAAGCGTAGAAGCGACAGGCATTTGTCTCTTTAATATCCTTTAAGGTGTGAATAAATGTATCATAATCACCATCGTCTAAAAATATAGGAGATCTGTTTACTCCCCTTAACATAACATGGTAAATTCCGGTTTCGCTTTTTTCTCTTGGTTTTCTCGCCATAAGCATCACTTCCAATGCGTAGTTTCTATTTAAATTATATTATCTTATTTGCTAACTTGTCAATAGTTGCAAATTAAAAAGTTGAAAAGAGACGCGAACGGGGACACAAAGGGGACAGGTGATTTTGTGTTGTCCAACACAAAATCACCTGTCCCCTTTGTGTCCCCACCGCTCTTTGTGTGAATTGCACAAAAATCCCTACTTAAATTTTACTTCAAAAAAACCCACAAGACTATTGATTTTATTTTTTTAATAAACTATAATAAATGTGTGTAATTATGAGGGTTATTATACCCTTTTGCAAAACTTTATGAAAGGTGAAATGTTTAATCGGTCAAAGCGCAAGGAGGTCAGATGCGCTCGGTTGACACTTGGTCTTTCATAACCTGCCTCGAGGTTCGGGGTACCGGCGACGAGCCGAAAAAATTTATCTTTGCTCAAAAGCGAAGAAAACCACTTAATTAAGGGGGATATAAAAGAAAATGAAAAAGTATTTTAAGACTTATACTAAAAAGTCGTTGGCATTATTAATGACAGTTATGATGCTTATGTCTTGCTGGGTGTTTGTTGCGCCTGAGCATAACCACGCATCGGCTGTTAGTGCGGCAGATATAGCATCGGCTAACAATGCCGCTATTAATGGTCTTGATTTAAACACAGCTGTAACGACTGTAAGAGGCGCATTTGAAAATGATGAGAATAATCTTACAGATGCAGATTATAATGCAGTTTATCATAATGTTCTTTACACTGATGGTACTGTATATGGTGCAAAGGACAAGGCCACTGCTACTAGTCCTAAAACAGAATACGGTAGTAACTTGACTGGTTCTAATGGTGTAACTATTTATTGGTATCATCCTGCGGCAACCCTTTTCTATGATGGAGGCAGTGATTTGCCTCGTCTTGGCGTTGCCATGAATACAGTTATGTATTATACCGGAATATGGTCCCGTAAATCTGTTAACAGATCAAGCTGGCTAAGTTCTGGTCTTGACGGCTTTGCCTTTAATGAAAACTGGCATGGTTCTGATAGTAGAATAAACTTCCAATGGATGTGGAATGCCCAAGAAGGAGTAATGACCTATACATATAAAGGTACAGATCCTTATAGCACACAAAGCGGTAACAACGATGACCACTTTTATGCTAACCTTTTGAAATTTACAGGCACAATGGGTGACAATGAATACTACAGAGAGGGTACACCTCAATTTGGTTTCTATGGTGATAACGGAAGCAACAACAAAGAAATTTATGCTACTTCAACTAAAAAAATCGCAATCATCAACTATGTGCCCCTTAAAAAGGCATTAACATCTGCTGCTACTATGCTTGCAGATATCAAGGCTTACCCCAACAAGTACACAACTGACTCAGTAGCTAAGTTTGCTGAGCTTGCAAAAGCCCTTGTTGCTGCAAAGCCTAACAATTATGTTAACTCAACCAAAAACGACTACACAGGTTATGCTGCAGCAGCTAAAGCAGCTGTTGACGCTTGGAACGCATGGTCTGGTCTCCAGCTTGCTACATACACCGTTACTTTCCAAGCAAGCAATGATTTGTTCAAACAGGAAACAACTGTAACTTATGGTAGCAATGTTTCCTACACATGCAAAGCTATTGAAAGAAACGCATCAGGTCACTATCGCTTTGAAAAATGGTATGAAGGTGACATAAACAGCACATTTAGCACAAGCACAGCTATAACCGTCACAAATGTCACCGATGACAGAACCATCATAGCTAAGTATGGCGATGTTGAAAGCCATGACAGTGCAGGTCCTTATGTAAAACCTGACAGCACTCACCATCAAACCACATGTTCAGTTTGCGGATATATTAGTGATGCTGTACCTTGTACCTTTAGTGGTGACTTTACAGCAAACGGCAACACTCACGAGCGCACATGCGCCTGCGGCAACAAGCAGTCACATACTATCAATTGGATTAAAAAGATTGATACAAAATATCAATATCAAGCTGTTGACTGTACTCACGACGGTATATATTATAAGAGCTGTGAGACTTGCGGCATGAAGGGCACTGAGACATTCAAGGCTTATGACAAAACAGGTCATAATTATCAGTATTCAGGAAACAAAAGAGATAAATCCTGTACAGAAAATGCTATTGCAATTTATACTTGCTCATACTGTTCAGATAAAATAGAGAGCGAATATAAAGTAACTCCAGATGGTACAATAACAAATGAGCTTTATCAAGAAAAGGGTCATGACTATGTCCAAATAAGAGATGAAAAGCATAGCTGTGATGAGGCTGGTTATATTGAGTATCAGTGTAAAGCTTGTCATAACAAATATAAGAAATATAAAACTGATGACCCAGCTGCTCACACATGGGCAACAACACTTTCACCAATAGCCGACACTGACACTCACGGTTATATGTGTACTGTTTGTAAG
>CAZDEL010000100.1:0-3017 GCA_964504475.1 uncultured Faecalibacterium sp.
TCCTCGTCATAAAGCACCACTGCTTGACCCTTTGCTATGGCTCTTTGTGCCTCGTCAAAAAGCACATGAATGTGACTGTCATCTATTTGCGTCACTGTCGCCCATTGCTCACGAGCATTATAGCGTATTCTCGCCTTGCACCTAATAGGCTCACTAAGGCTATCATAGGCTATAAGATTAACCTGTCTTGCTGTAAGCTCCTTACTAAAAAGCTCATCATTGTTTCCCAGTACAACAGTATTGTCCTCGGCATTTTTTGACAGCACAAAGGCAGGCTTTCCAAGGGCTATGCCAAGACCCTTCCTTTGACCGACAGTGTAATGTATTATGCCCTGATGCTCACCTAAGACAGTGCCGTCTTTGCTTATAAAGCTGCCATGAGGCAAGGTGTAATCGAGGCGGCCTTTAATAAACGAAGCATAATCTCCGTCAGGAATAAAGCATATATCTTGACTGTCATGCTTTCTCGCATTGACAAAGTTCATTTCTTCGGCAAGAGTACGAGCATGAGACTTAGTCATGTCACCTAAGGGGAAAAGTGTATGAGAAAGCTGGTGCTGTGTAAGAGTGTAAAGAACATAGCTTTGGTCCTTGCTTTCGTCACTGCCCTTTTTTAAAAGATATCTGCCTCTTTTTTCGTCATACTCCACTCTGGCATAGTGACCTGTGGCAATATAGTCAAAGCCCTTTTCAATGGCACTGTCTAAGAGCTTTCCGAATTTCAGCTTTTTGTTGCACTCTATACATGGGTTTGGAGTCTCACCCTTTAAATATGATGAAATAAAGCTTGAAATAACACTTTTTTCAAAGTCATCATAGTAATAAAAAATCTCAAAGGGTACTCCTAAAGCTTCGGCAACCTTTTGAGCGTCAAGAGCATCTGAGGAAATCTTGTCCTTATCCTCATCGTAAAACCTGCAATTAACACCTGTTACATCATAGCCCTCAGCCTTGAGCACATAAGCTGAAACTGCGCTGTCAACACCGCCGCTCATGCCAACTAAAACCTTCTTTGCCATAGATATGCCTCCTTTTGATAATACCCTACAATTATATAAATACACCCCTCACTTGTCAAGGAAGGGGCGATATTTACTATTAAAAATCTAACTGCTCATCGGGAATGTCCGAAGCGTTTATATATGGGAGTACCACAGTAAAATCTGTGTAATCCTGTGTGCTCTTTGCTCTTATTGTGCCACCGTGAAGCTCTGTGAGCTGCTTTGCAATGGCAAGACCTAAGCCTGAGCCACCTGTTGATGAGGTACGGGAGGTGTCGGCACGATAAAATTTATCAAACAGACGCTCTAATTTTTCCTGTGGTATCTCATCACTTTTGTTGCGGAATTTTATAATCACTCTGTCACGGCGTATTCTTGCGCCAACTCTTATGACTGTGTTTTCATAGGAATAATTTACAGCATTTTTTAAAAGGTTGTCAAAGACTCTTGCAATTTTATCCGAGTCGGCAAACATAACAATATGCTCAATTATATCAATATCAACGCTGAGATTTTTTTCACTTAGCATAGGATAAAACTCATCTGTTATTTGAGCTATCATCATGTTTAAATCTATGCGATTTTTTTGCAAGGTGATATTGTGTATATTAAAGCGAGTAATTTCAAAAAACTCATTTATAAGCTGCTCTAAGCGATATGACTTATCAAGGGCAATGCCTGTAAATTTTGCTCTTTGCTGAACGGACAGCTCCGGACACTCGTCGAGTAAAGTCAAATAGCCTATAACCGAGGTCAAGGGGGTTTTAAGGTCATGGGCAAGATATAGCACTAAGTCGTTCTTTTTGTTTTCCGCCTCAATTGCCGCCTGTCTCGACTGAACAACATCAAGCTTTATATCACGCAGCTTTATCTCAACATCACTATAGCTTTTCGGGAAGGCCTCAAACTTAGCCTCAGGGTCAAGGAAGGTGTCAAGGCTTCTATAGGTCTTATTAAAAAGTGAGAGAGTAATAATAGAATAGGCAACACAGTTAACAGTGAAAGTAGCAGCAAAAACAGGAAGAATCAAAAGATAGCTGTTTGAATAAAGGTGATTTGCCATTTCCTTGCCAAAAAGGTCAATGAGTATAGGCGAAAGAAAATCGTTATAAATTTCAGGCTGCTGCAAAATAAACAAAAAGACTATAACATAGGCTATTATAATTCCCAGCAGGCAAATGCTGTTCCAACGAATAAAATCACTTATAATGCGCCCTGCCATGCTATTTGTTTTTCTTGGCTTTTTTCTCTCTTTGCGACTTTTAGCTTTCCTTTTCAATTTTATATCCCACTCCCCAAACAGTTTTAATAAACTTAGGATTTTTTGATTTTTCGTGCATTTTTTCTCTGAGTCTTCTTATGTGTACCATTACAGTGTTACTGCTGTCAAGATACTTCTCGCCCCAGACAGTCTCAAATATCTCCTGAGTCGAGACAACCTTGCCTAAGTTTTCACACATGAGCCACAATATTTTAAACTCTATTGGTGTCAAATCTAATTTCTCACCGTAGAGTCTGCAAGTGTGAGTGCTGTTATCAACCTCAAGACCCGATATCTCTATAAAATCCTGCTTATCACTTAATGTGTTATATTGATAAAACCGTCTGATTTGAGCCTTGACTCTTGCCGTTAACTCCAAAGGGTTAAAGGGCTTTGTCACATAATCGTCTGCCCCATAGGAAAGTCCTGTAATTTTATCCTTGTCGTTATTTTTTGCCGTTAGCATTATAACAGGGAAGTTATACTTTTCTCTCATTCTTTTGCAAAGGGTGAAGCCATCAACTCCCGGGAGCATAACATCAAGCACAGCAAGGTCAAATTTTTCGTTTTCTATTATTTTTAAAGCCTCGTTTCCATCATAGCAGCAAATAACATCAAAGTCTTCACCACGCAAATATAAGGCAATAAGATCGGCGATTTCCTTTTCATCGTCTACAACTAAGATTTTCATTAATACACCTCAATTAAAAGTCCAAGTCAAAATACAAGGAGTTGTCCTGAAATAAAGTATATCA
>CAZDEL010000101.1:0-2932 GCA_964504475.1 uncultured Faecalibacterium sp.
AGGGCGATATTAGCTGAAAAAGCACGCCCACGGCGTGCTTTTTCCTCACATATACATCAACTTCAACCTATCCAAGCACACGCAAGCTAATTTGCCACCATATGCTGCGCCGCAATCAATTGCTATGTGTCCGTTTTTGGAATACACCTTGCCCATTAGCTTAGGATTTATGGCAACTGTAGGCAGGTGAGCCGTGATGAGATATTTATTTTTAAAATATGGCTTACTATAATCTGTTTTGGCAAAAACAAATGCCTCCTCATCATAATCGTCAAGCTCTTTATTCGGGTCAAAGCCGTCAATGCCTGCATGGGCTAACACAAAGGTTTTGCCCCCTGCTTCAACCTCCTCATAGCATTGAAACTCCGACAAATAATCAATTATGCTCTCCTTGTCTTCCTCACTCAGCGACAAAAAGTCACAGATAGTTTTCTCGCTTTTCATGGCAAGGTACGAGGAAAGTAGCTCTTTATCGTCACCATCAAGTGCCCCCATAGCCTGGTCAATTGACTTAAAGGAGCTTATTAATGGAAATACCTTCTTTGCCATATACTCATGTTCACCGAGTACAGGATAAATATTAGCTCGATACATCATGTCCTTTAAAATAGCAATGGAATCGTCTCCCACATCTATAACATCACCTAAAACAAAGACTGCGTCTGTGCTTTCAGGTGAGATTTTTTCTATCATAGCATCATATTTATCCTTCATTCCGTGGATATCACCTATTACATATATCATTTCTTATCCTCCTTGATTATTTAGTCATGAGTAGCTCATTATTTTCCAGGAACTCATCATAGGTTTCCTTCCTGTCATATATGCCGTCAGCTCTAAATTCAATTATTCTGTCAGCTATTGATTGCACAAATTGATGGTCATGTGATGTGAATAAAAGTGAACCCTTAAATTTAATAAGTGCATTATTAAGTGCGGTTATTGACTCAAGGTCAAGGTGGTTAGTCGGCTCATCTAATATGAGTACATTTGCACCGCTGAGCATCATTTTACATAGCATACAGCGTACTCTTTCACCGCCGGAGAGAACCTTTGCCTTTTTAGTTGCTTCTTCACCTGAGAACATAAGTCTACCAAGCCAGCCTCTAACATCACTTTCAAATTGCAAATCAGAGTAGCGTCTAACCCAATCAATAAGGCTATCCTCAACCCCGTCAAAAAACTCTGAGTTGTCACTGGGGAAATATGCCTGTGAAGTGGTTACACCCCACTTAAAGCTACCTTCGTCCGGCTCTATTTCACCTGTGATAATTTTAAAGAAGGTGGTCTTTGCTACGGCATCAGTACCAACAAAAGCAACCTTTTCATCGGGTCTAATAGTAAAGCTAACATTATCAAGGACTTTTCTGTCACCAATTGTCTTAGATAGACCTTCAACTGTGAGCATATCATTTCCTATTTCTCTATCAGGCTTAAACTCCACAAAGGGGAAACGCCTTGAAGACACAGGCATATCCTCTAAAACTAAATTATCTAAAAGCTTTTTACGGCTTGTTGCCTGCTTTGATTTTGAAGCATTAGCACTAAAGCGTGCAATAAATTCTTGAAGCTCTTTCATTTTAGCTTCAGTCTTTTTATTTTGTTCACGCATTTGTCTTTGAGCCATTTGTGTGTACTCGTACCAGAAATCATAATTGCCCACATACATTGTTATCTTACCAAAATCACAATCGGCAATATGAGTACAAACCTTATTTAAAAAGTGTCTGTCATGGCTTACTACAATAACAGTATTCTCAAAATTTAAAAGAAATTCCTCAAGCCAGTTTATCGCTGCAACATCAAGGTGGTTAGTCGGCTCATCAAGTAAAAGTATATCTGGGTTGCCAAAAAGTGCTTGAGCTAACAGTACCTTAACCTTTTGCTCACCTGTTAACTCCTTCATAAGCATATAGTGGTACTCATTATGAATGCCTAAAGCGTTGAGAAGAATCTCAGCGTCACTTTCAGCACTCCAGCCGTCCATCTCAGCAAATTCTTCTTCAAGCTCACTTATTCTAATACCATCTTCCTCAGTGAAGTCCTCTTTAGAGTAAAGCTTTTCTTTTTCGTCCATAATTTCAATAAGCTTTTCATTACCCATAAGGACAGTTCTGATTACATCATATTCATCATAAGCAAAGTGATCTTGCTTTAAAACAGATAATCTTTCACCGGGAGTTATAGTTACATAGCCCTTATTAGGCTCAATTTCACCTGAGAGGATTTTAAGAAAGGTGCTTTTACCTGCACCATTTGCACCAATAAGGCCATAACAATTGCCTTTAGTAAAATTTATTGATACGCTTTTAAAAAGCTCTCTGCCGCCATATTGCAAGCTGACGTTATTTGTACTTATCATATTATCACTTCCTATTATTATTTTTGCCACTAAAAACATATTATAACATAAGAGTTGGATTATGGCAACTGTTAAAGCACGCCGAAGGCGTGCTTTATAGCTAATTTCGCCTGAGGGCGAGCTAATTTCGCTAAAGCGAGCTAAAATCGCCTAAAGGCGAGCTAATTTCGCCCTAAAGGGCGAGCTGGTGGTGGAAGGAGATAGAGAGTGCCTTTTGAGGTTAACAAAGTGGAAGGAGAACACAAAGGGGACAGGTGATTTTGTGTTCGGGAGATTACTTTGATTTTTTTGCTCTGTAAATTCGACAACACAAAATCACCTGTCCCCTTTGTGTTGTTTCAGGCGAGACAAGACTGACGAAGGAGTGAGAGAGTGGCTTTTAGGTTAAGAAAGCGAAAGGAGTGAGGTTGGCTGGCGCAGACGCAGCGAGAGATCGGGGACGGGGGTCTTTTGTGTTATACAACACAAAACCCCCGTCCCCTTGTTTAAATTTACCGCAGAGGAAACCGTCAAAAAGTCCTGACGAAGCGGTGAAGTTAGAGGAGGGAGGGGGCGGCTGTGCGGTTATGC
>CAZDEL010000102.1:0-2914 GCA_964504475.1 uncultured Faecalibacterium sp.
TTGTTGGTGGGTGTTTTTGTCTAAAAACTCTTATAATTTTTTAGACAAAAAGCAAAAGTGAACTTTTTGAGAAAATAAATTAACCAAAAAGGTTGACATAGCAAGATTTGTATGCTATAATGAGTTTGTGATTTGAAAAATCATAATTAGGAGGTTACAAAAATGATTACTGCTTTTGGAAAATTTTTGCGCATTTTGAGAATGGACAACGGAGAAATTTTAAAAACTATGGCTGAAAAATTAGAGGTTACATCTTCATTTCTTTCTGCTGTAGAAAACGGCAAGAAAAAAATTCCTGCAGATTGGGAAAACAAAATCAGCAATTTGTATTCATTATCCAATGATAAGATTATAGAATTGCAAAACGCCATAAGCGAAACAAATGAATGTGTTGAAATTGAACTCGCAAATCTTAATTTCAAGCAGAGAGAATTAGCATTTTCGTTTGCTCGCAAGTTAAATGGCTTTAATGATAACGAATTGCAAAAGTTATGGCAAATTTTAAAGGAGGATGAAAACTGATTTATGGTAAGTTTTATTGCACAAGGTATATCCAGAAAGCAAATTAGAGCTTTTACTAAATATATTCGTGAATTATGTGGTTTAACTGACCGTCTGTATTTTCCGGTGGTAGAATTTTTTGAAATAATTTTACCAAATTTAATTGATGGCTTTTCATATGAAATAGTTGAATATTCTGAAATGCCAGATAAGGAAGGTGAAACTATCCCCAGTCTTAATATAATTAAAATTCGTGAAGATGTTTATGAAAAAGCTGCTCAAGGAGACGGCAGGGCAAGATTCACAATTCTTCACGAAGTTGGACACTTACTTATGCATGATAATGATAGAGTTGCACTTTGTAGAAAATCGGACAATGCTACTTTAAAAGCCTATGAAGATCCCGAATGGCAAGCAGATGCTTTTGCCGGAGAACTTTTAATAGCTGAACATCTGGTTAGAAACATGAATGTTAACGAAATTAAACTTTACTGTGGTGCTTCTCACGCTGCAGCAGAGTGTCAATATAAACAAATAAGGAGGTAACAAAATGGGTAATATCGGCTTCACTTGAAAAAAGAAAAAACACATTAGAAAAGTTGCTGGTTACAACTAATCAATGTGTTTCTTCACGGATATGTTAAAACATATACCTATTAGCATATGTATATTCTAACATATCCTTTCCGCTTTGTCAATCGACAAGTTTACTAAATTTACATTTATTGGCTTATAGCCGGAAAGGAGTTGTTAATGTGAACAACTTATTTTATGATGGATTTAATTCCAAATTGATTGAAACTGCATTTTTTGACGGTTTTTTAGAAATACCTATATTAGAAGCACCAAATGAGATAATTCTTCCGTCTGTTGCAGTTCCGTTTTCAAAACGCAAGAATTTGCAGAAAGACGATGAAATGTTGGTCTTCTACGAGCAAGACACGGAATTCAGAGATTTTGTAAGTATTCCCCAGAATTTTATGGACGAGCTTAAAAATGTTAAGATTATTTCCACGCCAGACTGTTCGTTGTACAGAGATATGCCATTGTGGGAGCAACTTGCAAATATAGGTGTTGCACGTTCCGTGGGATATTACCTACAGCAACAAGGTAAATATGTTATCCCTAATGCCCGTTGGGGTGACGAAAGAACATACACAAAGGGCATTTTTGATTACATACCCGCATTTTCGGGCATACCGAAAAATAGCATTGTGTCAATAGGCACTTACGGATGCAGTAGAAGCAAAGAAGATAAATATTACCTCGAAGCAGGACTCGAAGCAATGCTAACCGAATTAACACCGAAGGATGTTATCGTGTACGGCTCGTATAACCCTAAAATCTTTGGTAAGTATGAACTTTATACGCATTTTCATCATCTGCCCGATTGGACTACCTATGTCCATAAAGGAAAGAGGGTGGTTTGATATGGGTACAAGCAAAAACGGACGTTATCTTAACACCAAAGGCTCAGGACGAAGTGTTAGCGATTTTGCCCTTGTCCATTCCGATGAGGGTAAATATACAAAGCCATCCAGAAAAGGCGAAAGATTGCGACTTGTTAGCGGTGGTCATGGACAAACTGGTATGGTTCAGCTTGATAAGTATGGCATAAAGTACAATATTATCAAAACTTATCCCAATGGCGTTCGTGTAGGCAATGTTCCAGACCACAAAACCAAGGCAAAAAAAGAAGGCATCGGACAGTCTTGGTTTCCAAAATCATGGACAGTAAAAGACATAAGGCGAGCTGGAGAACATGTTGCGGGACTAAAGGCGAATCGCCATGCACCCGATGGCAAAAAGCTATATGGTACCTATAAAGGAGTACGAGTTGTAATTATAAAAACATACGGAAAAATAGCGACGGTTTTCCCTGATAGTATTCAGCCGACAAGGAGGAATAAAAAGTGATAAAAGAAAAAATCGCAGAGATTATTAAGGAACGCATACGCATATGCGAAGAAACTGAAGATAATTGGGACTATGGCATAGAGCAATGCTGGAAAAAGTATGTGGAAATCATCCTTCCTGACATTGACAAGAGTATTGCATATTTCCTACATGAGTGCACGGACGAGGAATTTTATTGGCTATCTGAAGCGTTCGAGGAACTATCTGGAAAGGCACAAAGCAAAGATTTGATTGCAGCTTGGCGTTTTCGTCTTGCAAAAGTTACAACCGAAACATATCATCAGCAAAATTTTCAATCAGAGCACATGAGAAAATGGGTAGACTATTCCGAATATGTTAGAAGTATAGAAAAAGAGATTGACTATGCGGAGGATCGAATTGAATAATAAACCTCGCACGGCAGGGACTTCTTCTCTGCCGTGTTTCAGACGGTCAAAAAGCATACGGAGTTTATAAAGGTGTTAGAGTAGGAATCATGAGAACGAATGGTAAAATT
>CAZDEL010000103.1:0-2314 GCA_964504475.1 uncultured Faecalibacterium sp.
TGAAGCGTCTTGACGCTTCAAATTAGCTCGCCCCTAAGGGCGATATTAGCTGGAAAAAGCACGCTCTCGGCGTGCTTTTTCTCTATTCTTTTCTTTTCTTTCTTGCCGCTTCATTAAACTCAACAGGTATCTCTCGTTGCTCAATTCCCGTTGAAAAAACCACTTGTGTGCTTGTGCTGCCAAAATGCTGTAGCTCAGTGACAAATGCGTCAAGCTCTTGTGTGCTCCTAAAGGCTGTTTTCATATGCATTGAGTATTCACCTGTTACAAAGCTACATTCAAGGACATTGGGTATGCCCTCAACAAAGGCGTAAAACTTTGGTCTTAAGTTAGGCTTCATTACAAGGTTAATATATGCTGTAACAGTGTAGCCAACCTTAGCAAGGTCGATTTTTGCGCTGTACCCTTTAATGATTCCCTCTCGCTCTAACTTTTCGATTCTCGTTGACACCGCAGGTGAAGACAGGTACACTGCTTGAGCAATGTCCTTAACTGACATACGCGCGTCTTTTTGTAAAAAGTTTAGTATTGCTGCATCGATTTTATCCATCTGATATTGTCTCCTCTTCTCTATATCAGTACCATTAAGCCGGCAATAGAATAAAGCAACCGACTGACAAAAAACACGGAATATGTCAAAAAATAGGTTAAGTGTTTTTTGTCTGACAATATAATAATCCATAGGCGAAGATTTGTCAACTTAATTTTTTTAAGTTATTGCTTAAATTTTTTAATATAACCATGTAAATTTATACTAAAAATATAGAAAATTTGCAAATTGTTTGTAGAACTTGAAAAAATCTACAGAAATGCTATAATCAAATTGCATAAATGGTGAGCGGCTGTTCACCGAAGACTTATGTGTGAGAGAAAGGATGAAGAATTATGAAAACAAGACTTGAATCAGATTCAATAGGCGAATTAGAATTAGACGCAAATGCCTACTATGGTGTGCAATCCCTCAGAGGTTCACTTAACTTCCCAATCACAGGCAAAATGATGCATAAGGAAATTATCATCGCTTTGGCTCAGCTTAAAAAAGCAGCAGCTATGACATCTAAGGAATCAGGCAGACTTGCAGCAGATAAGGCAGATGCAATTATGAAAGCATCAGATGAAATTATTGCAGGCAAGCTCCATGACAGCTTCATCGTTGACGCAATCCAGGGCGGTGCCGGTACCTCAGCAAATATGAATGCAAATGAGGTTATCGCAAACAGAGCTATTGAGCTTCTCGGTGGTACTCTTGGCGATTATAGTATCGTACACCCTAATGACCATGTAAATCTCGCTCAATCAACAAATGACATTTATCCCTCATCGGGTAAAATTGCAATGGTAGCACTTCTTAAAAAGCTTATCCCTCAAGAGGAAAGACTTTATGAGGCACTTATGGGCAAGGCAAAGGAGTTTGACGGTGTGCTTAAAATGGGCAGAACTCAGCTTCAAGACGCTGTACCTATGAGATTAGGTCAGGAGTTCCATGCATATGCTTCCGCTGTTAAAAGGGATATTGCAAGGCTTAAAAAGGCAAATAGCGACCTTCATTATCTCAACATGGGTGCTACAGCCATTGGCTCTGCTATAGACGGCGACCCATATTATGTTACATATATTTGCGACAACATCTCAAAGGTTTGCGGTGAGACTTACATTCAATGTGATGATTTGTTTGATGGTACTTCGAACCTTGATATATATGTGGCCGTATCATCTGCATTAAAGACCGCAGCTGTTAACTTATCAAAAATTTGTAATGATTTGAGACTTCTTTCCAGTGGCCCTAAAACAGGTATCGCAGAGATATCCTTACCACCAAAGCAAAACGGTTCATCAATTATGCCCGGTAAAGTAAATCCGGTTATTCCTGAGGTTGTATCACAGGTTGCATTTAGAGTTATAGGCAGTGACATGACAGTTACAATGGCAGCCGAGGCAGGACAGCTTGAGCTTAACGCATTTGAACCTGTTATATTCTATAGCATATTTGAGGGCATTGAAGCACTTACAAATGCTGTTGCAACACTTATTGACAATTGCGTTTTAGGCATTGTTGCTAATGTTGAGCATTGTGATACTCTCCTTCATGCAAGTGTTGGTATTGCCACTGCACTTAAGCCATATATTGGTTATAAGGAGTCAGCGAGAATAGCAAAGGAATCATTAAAGACAGGGGTTTCAGTTAGAGATATAGTTCTTCGTGACGGCCTTATGGATAAGGACAAGCTTGACGAAGTGCTCAAGGCTGAGAACATGACAGAGGTTAAACATTTGGATAGATGATAGAAAAAGCACGCCGAGGGCGTGCTTTTTC
>CAZDEL010000104.1:0-2258 GCA_964504475.1 uncultured Faecalibacterium sp.
TACAACCCTTAAGGAGCACCATATCCATGATAGACCTTATTAAAAGAAACACACCAAAAATCGCCCAGCGTTTTTCTTTAGAGCTGACAGATAAACACTGCGGTAAATCATATTATGAAATAAGTGCCTTAGACGGCAGAGTACATATAAAGGGCGACAACAAAATCAGCCTTGCTATGGGATATTATGCCTATTTAAAAAAGTATTGCAATGTGAACTACGCTCATTGCGGCAACACAAAGCTCAATGTTGACAATGCCCCGACTCCAACTGAGACTACGATTCATGTTATCGACCAGGAAAAAAGAGCATATCTTAACTATTGCACCCTTAGCTACTCTATGCGCTCTTGGCAGTGGGATGAGTGGGAAAAGGAAATCGACTTTATGGCTATGAACGGCATAAATATGCCCCTTAGTGTCGTTGGCAATGAGGCTACGGTTTTCTATACCCTTCTTGATTTTGGTATAAGTGAAGAAAAAGCACTGTCATTTATTGCAGGGCCATCATATTATCCATGGCAGATGATGACCAACTTAGACTCCTTTATGCCCGTGATAGACAAAAAATATATTGATAAGCGTCTTGAGCTTGGCAAAAAGATTATCTCTCGTCAAGTGTCCCTTGGCATGACACCTATTCAGCAGGGCTTCGCAGGTCATATTCCCTCATTTATGAGTCAGGTTTTCCCCGATTCAAAGCTTCAAAGTCTGCCCTCTTGGTGTGGCTTTTCCGGTACTACACAGTTTGATCCCTTAGATGAGAGCTTCTCTAAATTTGGCAGGGCACTTTTGGAAAAGCAAAAGGAGCTTTTCGGTGCGTACCACTATTATGCCTCAGACCCCTTCCACGAAAACGAACCGCCTGTAGACGGTGACGAATACTTAAACAGTGTGGGTAAAACCATATCTAAAATGTATACGGATTTTGATAAGGACGCTGTTTGGGTCATGCAAGGCTGGTCACTTCGTGAGGGAATTGTCAAGGCGGTGGATAAGGATAAGCTTCTCATTCTTGACCTTGACGGCAGCAAAAGCGAAGCTCATAAGGGCTTTTGGGGCTATAGCTTCATTTGCGGCACCCTGCATAACTTTGGTGACAGAAACTCCCTGCACGGCTCAATAGAGCTTTTGGGAGAAAATCAATATGCCATCAAAAAAGAGAAGTACCCATCTATTGTGGGCACAGGATTTTTTATGGAGGGCTTTTTCCAAAACCCACTTTATTATGATTTAGCCTTTCACACCATAACTCAGTCTAAGGCAATCGACTTAGACTCATGGCTTTGCGACTATGCCAAAAGACGCTATGGCAGTGATGAGCCTTGCCTTAAAAATGCTGTCTTTGCCCTAAAGGACAGCTGCTATAACCCAAAGTGTATTGGCAGAGAGACAAGCTCAATTATTGCCGCAAGACCCTCAACCACCCATTATCACACTGCGCCCAATGACCATGTGGAGCTGAGATATGACAACAAGGTTCTCTTTTCGGCAGTCACAGAGCTGCTCAAAGCGCAGTCAGCCACAACTGACGGCTATAAATTTGACCTTTGTGATATTTTAAGGCAGGTGCTTTCCAACAAGGCTAAAGAGGTGTACTTTGCCATAATGGAGAGCTTTAGATATGGTGATAAGGAGGAATTTGAGGAAAACTGCTCCCTATTTGAAAATCTCCTTTTAAGTGTAGACAGACTTCTTGCAACAAGAGATGAGCTTAGCTTTGACACTCATATAAGGCAGGCTCTCGCCAACGCTTGCTGCAAGGAGCATGAGGATATTTTCAGGCAAAATGAAACCGCCCTTCTCACTATTTGGGGGCCATATAAAAACAATGAGCTTTTCGATTATGCGTGGCGTGAGTGGTCAGGTCTTATTAAGGACTTCTATCTTCCTCGCTGGCAAATGTTCTTCAATGAGCTAAGGTCAAGCTTCGGTGAGGATATTCGCCACATTTCCCACACAGGTCTTAACCACAACGAGAGAAACGATTATGAAACCACTGAGTTTCAAAAAAAGCTGCGTGACTTTGAGTTTAGCTTCACTCAAATTTATAGCGGCAGCGAAAGAAAGCATGAAGACACTCTCACTGTGGCTAAAGAGTTAGTGGAAAAATATAAAGACATAATATAAATTATTTCCGGCTGTCCTTAATTGGGCAGCCTTTTTACATTCCTTACGTTTTCCTTAAGTCTTGCCCTAATGTATTGTAAAGGGGATATTTACTCGTTATAATTAAGTTACAATAAAACAAGGAGGTAA
>CAZDEL010000105.1:0-2197 GCA_964504475.1 uncultured Faecalibacterium sp.
ATTGCACATTGCTAATTGCTAATTAAAAATATGGCACCAAAGAAAAAAGCAGGTCTCGGCAAAGGTCTCGATGCCCTGTTTATAGACAATTCCACTGAGGAAAAGGGTGACACCCTTTTAAATATAAACGATATCGAGCCAAATAGAGACCAACCAAGAAAACATTTTGATGAAGAAGCATTAAACGAGCTTGCTGAGAGTATCGCAAAGCATGGTGTTATACAGCCCTTGCTTGTGCGTCCTATGTCAGATGGCGGCTATCAGCTTATAGCCGGAGAGCGTCGTTGGCGCGCGTCCCGAATAGCAGGACTAAGTGAAGTGCCTGTTGTCGTCAAGGAAATGACTGACCAAGAGGCAATGGAACTTGCTTTAATAGAAAATTTACAGCGTGAAGACTTAAATCCTATTGAAGAAGCCGAGGGCTTTAAGCTGCTCATGGACACATATAATTTCACCCAAGAGCAAGCTGCAGAGCGTGTTGGCAAGTCTCGTCCGGCAGTGGCAAATGCCTTGAGACTGCTTAGCTTGCCCCAAGAGGTTTTAGATTTAGTCAAGACCGGCAAGCTCTCCGCAGGTCACGCAAGGACAATTTTGCCCATTAGCGACAAGGCCCTTTTGACAAAGCTTGTGGGTGAGATTTTAGCTAAAGATTTGTCGGTACGCGAGACAGAGAGGTTAGTAAAGACACTGTTAAAGCCCGCCACAAAAAAGAGTACCAATAAGTCAAAAAGAGATCCGTTTTATGATGAATGTGAGCTGTCAATAAGTGAAACAATGGGCAGAAAAGCTAAAATTAATGTTTCAAAAAGCAATAAAGGTACAATAGAGCTTGAGTTTTTTAGCAAGGAAGACCTTGAAAAAATACTCATGGCATTATCAAATCAATAAAAAAATAAAAGGAGCAACTTAAAAATGTTAGATATTAAGCTTATTAGAGAAAATCCTGAAAAGGTTAAAGCAGCTATGAAAACAAGAAACAAGGATATGGATGCCCTTGTTGATGAAATCCTTGAAATAGATAAAAAGGTAAGAGAGTTAACTCAAAAAGCAGATGCACTTAAAGCTGAGCAAAATGCTGCAAGTAAAAAAATCCCTCAAATTAAAAAAGAGGGCGGTGATATTAGTGAAATCATGACAAGAATGAATGCCATTAAGGATGAAGTTAAGGTTCTCGATGGTGAAAAAGCAGAGCTTGCCGCTAAGCAAAAAACTATGATGTATGAGTTCCCTAATGTACCATCAGAGACAACACCTATAGGCAAGGATGACAGTGAAAATGTAGAAATTCGCCGCTGGGGTGAGCCGAGACAATTTGACTTTGAAGCTAAGGCACATTGGGATATAGGCGCAGACCTTAATATCCTTGACCCGGAGACAGCTGCTAAGGTAACAGGCGCACGCTTCCATTTTTACAGAGGTCTTGGTGCAAGACTTGAAAGAGCAATAATTAACTTTTATCTCAATACCCATACAGAGCATGGCTACACAGAGGTTTTCCCACCGTTTATGGTTAATCGTGCTTCTATGACAGGTACCGGTCAGCTCCCAAAATTTGAAGAAGATGCATTTAAGTTAACTAATGACTACTTCCTTATTCCTACGGCAGAGGTACCGGTAACAAATATGTATCGTGATGAGATTATTGATGGGGATAAGCTGCCTATGAGCTTTTGCGCTTATTCAGCTTGCTTTAGAGCTGAAGCAGGTTCTGCCGGCAGAGACACAAGAGGTCTTATTAGACAGCACCAATTTAACAAGGTTGAGCTTGTTAAGTTCACAAAGCCTGAGGACAGCTATGCAGAGCTTGAAAAGCTGACAAATGATGCAGAGAGAGTTCTTCAATTATTAGGCTTACCATATAGAGTAGTTGCTCTTTCCACCGGTGATATAGGCTTCTCGTCAGCAAAAACCTATGATATTGAGGTTTGGATGCCTTCCTATGGCAGATATGTTGAGATTAGTTCCTGCTCTAATTTCGAGGATTTCCAAGCAAGACGAGCATCAATTAGATATAAAAACGGACCTAAGGAAAAGGCACAGCTTGTGCATACCCTTAACGGCTCAGGTGTTGCCATTGGCAGAACAACAGCAGCAATACTTGAAAACTATCAAAATGCAGACGGCAGCGTAACAGTACCGGAGGCATTGAGAGCGTATATGGGAACGGATGTAATAAAATGATAGGAAAAAGCACGCC
>CAZDEL010000106.1:0-1891 GCA_964504475.1 uncultured Faecalibacterium sp.
GGGCGTGCTTTTTCCTTATTCTCCACTCAGCGCATCCAATGATTGCTTTTTAAGATACGCATTTATAAATCCATCAATGTCGCCGTCCATAACAGCGTTAATGTTACCCATTTCAAAGCCTGTTCTGTGATCCTTTGCAAGGGTATATGGCATAAACACATAAGAGCGGATTTGGCTACCCCAGCCGATTTCCTTCTGGTCACCCTTAATATCCTCTATCTTATCAAGATGCTCTCTCTCTTTAATTTCAATAAGCTTACTCTTGAGCATTCTCATACAAACTTCTCTGTTTTGATGCTGGCTTCTTTCTACCTGACATGAAACAACTATGCCTGTAGGCTCATGAATAAGACGAACAGCAGATGAGGTTTTATTAACCTTTTGTCCACCTGCACCTGAGGCACGGTAAACCTCCATCTTTATATCTTCTTCTCTTATTTCAACATCAATAGTGTCATCAATTTCCGGCATAACCTCTAATGACGCAAAAGAGGTGTGACGACGGCCCGATGAGTCAAAGGGTGAGACGCGTACAAGACGATGAACACCCATCTCACTTTTAAGATATCCATAGGCATTTTCGCCCTCAATAACAACTGTTGCTGATTTAAGACCGGCTTCATCACCGTCAAGGAAGTCAACTGTAGTAAACTTAAAGCCATGCTTAGTTGCCCATTGACCATACATTCTAAAGAGCATTTGACACCAGTCTTGTGCTTCGGTACCACCGGCGCCTGCGTGGAAGGTAAGAATAGCATTATTATTATCGTATTCACCTGAAAGAAGGGTAGCAAGGGTTTGCTTATCTAACTCCTTCTCCACTGCCTCAACACTGCTTTGACAATCAGGAAGTAAATCTAAATCACCTTCCTCATCTGAAAGCTCAATCATAACCAAAGCATCATCATAAGCATTTTTAAGGTCTTCATAAGCTTTGATTTTATTTTTAAGTGATGATATTCTTTGCAATACCTTTTGCGAGTTTTGCAAATCACCCCAAAAATCCTCAGCAGCAGTTTGCTCCTCTAATGTAGCAATTTCCTTAGCCATTTCTTCAAGACCTAAAGCTGCTGCAAGCTCCTTTAAAGGCTTTTCACTTTCCATGAGTTTTAATCTTAATTCTTCAAACTGAATCATATAACCTGTCTATTCCTTTCAAAATTCACTTAACTTATTGCATTACAAACTTATCCTTATACATTATACACATTTTTTATCAAAGGACAACACCTTTAAGCAAATTTTTTCCTTTTGCCCTTTTAAATTTTACTAAATGGGGAATATCTCACTGTCTTTAGGGTGATACTTATATTGGTACCAATAAAAGTGAGAGGAGACTAAAAGGATGAACGATGCCACATTAGGTTTGTTAAAGGAATGTGACGCAGGTACAAAAACTGCGGTCAACTCATTTAAAGAGGTTTTAGATGACATAAAAAGCGAGGATTTGAGACAGCTTTTAGAGTCATCACTTTGTGTACACGAGAAAATCGGTGACGAGCTTCACGAGTATCTCAATGAGGAAGGGGAAAAGGGCAAAGAGCCAAACCCTATGGCAAGAGCAATGTCATGGATGAAAATTAATTTTAAGCTTATGGAAAAGAAAAGTGATGAGACAGTTGCTAATCTTATGTTTGACGGCTGCTCAATGGGTGTTAAGCAATTGAGTGAATATTTAAATTCATATAGTGATGCAGATGATAAAGCAAAGACCTTGGCTAAAAGGCTCATTGATGAGGAAGAAATGCTGGGAAAAAGGTTGAAGGAATATTTGTAAAGCACACCGGTGGTGTGCTTTACAGCTAATTTCGCCTGGGGGCGAGCTAATTTCGCCTGAAGGCGAGCTAATTTCGCTAAAGCGAGCTAATTTCGCCCTAAAGGGCGAGCTGGG
>CAZDEL010000107.1:0-1823 GCA_964504475.1 uncultured Faecalibacterium sp.
TAAACCATGAACGAAAAAACCAAAACCCATTTAACCAAAGGAAAAACCTGTTTATTTATTCTGATTTTAACCTTGCTGCATATTTTAGCTGTCGTAGGAGTTGCTGTCTTAGCCGGTGGCATAACTATTAGCGACACCATGGGCATAGATTTTAATGTACCTGATATTTTGTGCTTTGCACCCTTGCTGCTGCCTTTAATCTTAGATTTTGTTTTGCGACTAAAGACAGATATTAAGCCCTATACCACTATTATATCGCCTGTTATATGTGTCGTAATTTTCTCTTTAGTTTTTGTAATTCGTCTTTTAAATGCGAAGGAAGCCTACTCTTTATATTATAATGACGACTATCTCCTTTTCCAGCTGTCTCTTATTACTCTTAGTGTGAGATGCGTCTATGCTATAATTGATGTAGGAATTTTGAAAAAATATAAGCTCATTGCCGTGAGCCTTGTTATGGCACTTATCACTGTGGGCTTTACCTATTGCACTATACACTATCAAGACAATATAGTGAAGCTTTTAGTGAGTGTGAAAACAGGCACACCTGACCAAACAGGCTCATGGGGTGCTATTAATCAGCAAATAACAAGAAATGATAATTGGCAGCAAATTGTCACCGATTCACCCTTTAAGCTTGGAGAACTTAAAAAGTTTAAAGAAGATGACGGGTACGAATATAACAAATGTGACAAGGGAAGCTATCCGTATATTGACGGCTCAACGGTGTGCGTACCAATGGCAATTGAATTTGCGAGACAGCACTTAGGCTTTGTTGACACCTCAGCTAATCAATTTGTGCAATTTAGCACCACACACTATGCTTATGAAAATTTAATAAATAGGGAAAACACGGCGGAAAACTATGTTCACTATAACTTAGACGCTTTTATCAACATGGGAAGTGTTGACCTTGTTATTGCAACTGAGCCGTCAAATGAGGAGCTGTCTCAGGCTAAGCAGGCAGGAGTCACCTTAATTAAAAAGCCTGTTTGCTATGACGCTTTTGTTTTCATCACCCATAAGGATAACCCTGTTAATTCTTTAACCGTTAAGGAAATTCGTGACATTTACTCCGGCAAAATCACCAGCTGGAAGGAAGTTGGCGGCAAGGACGAAAAAATAAGAGCTTTCCAGCGGGAAAAGAACTCCGGCTCACAAACCGCTATGGAAAACCTTGTAATGGGCGGCAGTGACATGATTGACCCAATAAACATAAAAATTATTGTGGGCATGGGTGAGCTTGTTGACACTGTGGCGGAGTACGAAAATGAAACGGCAAGTCTTGGCTACACCTATAGATATTATATTGACACCTTATATAAAAACGACAACATTAAAACTATTGCCATTGACGGTATCGCACCCACAGACAACAACATAAGAAGTGCAGCTTATCCCTTCACAACAAATTATTATGGTGTTATCAAAAAGGGTGACGAGGAAAATGTCGGCGGCAGATTCCTTGACTGGATATTATCCGACGAGGGTCAAAAATGTGTCGCACAGGCAGGATATATCACAATGAAATAAAATTTAGGGGAGCATACTTTTAATAAATCCCGTCTGATACTAAGGCAGAGTCAGGCGGGGTTTTGCCTTTTGGTACTACTTTTCCATGGTGCAATGGGCAAAATTGTACTTTCAAAGTAAAGTTATTGGGAAAATTTTAAAAAATTCTCGTAAAATCCTTGACAAGAGCATAGAATAAAAGTATAATGATTTAGTCGTCGTAAGCTGGTGTGGCGAAATCGGCAGACGCAAGGGACTTAAAATCCCTCGGTGGCAACACCGTACCGGTTCAAGTCCGGTCACCAGCACCA
>CAZDEL010000108.1:0-1813 GCA_964504475.1 uncultured Faecalibacterium sp.
ATGCGTTTCCAAAACGGCTTGTTGCAGTCTACAAAGGTCAGCTTACGAAATGTAGGCAAAAACAGCTCGTTTTCCATTTCTTCGATTTCTCCAACGCTTGTCACTGCCTTGCAGACGGAGTAATAACTCATCAAAGCAATACAGTCATAAGTGCCGCCGGTGCCATTGTGAAAGTTTTTACTGCCGCCGAGGTCGGTACGCCAGTCGGAAAGGTATGTAACATATTGTCTCTGTACCAGCTCCCAAACTGTTTTCCGCTTTGCTACCGGATAATGTAAGGCAATCTTTGACCGAATCTGCTTTTTGCAGGGCTTGGAGTACAGAACATGGCAGGTGCGGTCAAATTGCAACTCCTCGTCTTTCATAACTTTCTACCCACCAGCAGTGTTGAGCCTTGCAGCATTAAGCGTCTCGCTTCCTTTTTGCTCATAAACATTCCATCGGTGGTGTCAATCATTTGCACATCGGTATAGCCCATCTCTTGTAGTTTATGGCAAAATTCTTTCATATTACCGTAGCGGTTTTCGCCCATTAAATCGTGAATGGCAAAGGTGCCACCCTTTTTAAGCACACGCAAGCTCTCCAGTAAAAGCTCCTGCTTGTTGACACCTGAGACATTATGATAGACATAGTTGCTTGTCACAGCATCAAAGGTTTCGTCGGGAAAAGGCAGTTTTGTGGCGTCACCCTTTTGAAAAGAAGTATTGTTTACTCCTTCAGCCTTGGCATTGCTTTGACAAAGCGGCAAACTAAACTCTGCGTAATCCTTGCCCCAACGGTCAACACCTACCATGCGCCCTTGTGGATTGCGTTTAGCGCAGGCAATAGTCAATGCACCACTGCCGCAGCCTACATCTAAGCCTGTTCCACCCTTTGGTAAGGTCACATATTTTGCGATTCCCTTAACCATTTGGCGAGAAAGCTGCCGTTTTCCATCATATGAAAAGGCACAGTAAGCTGTGATGCTCCATTGCAGAGTTTTACCAAAGCCTATGACTGCGATAAAAAGCAAAATTCCTAAGATAATTCTTAAGCTTTTTGTGACCCAAAGTCCGCAAAAGCCAAAGACAATCAGCCCTGCGAGTGACAGAGTCGTCGCCACAGCCATACCATAAATCAATATTTTCGGTACCCAGTTTTTGTAATTCGGTTTCATAATTTTTTCTTCCTTTCTATGAATAAATCATGCAAAGCCTTTCACATTGCGAATTTCCACAGTGATACAAATTTCTTCAAAGAGAAGAATGAGCCTACCCTCTTTGGCAAGGTACGAATAAGGCTCACAAATATAGTTAGTGGTAACTAACCGTGTTGCCAAAGCTATGGGCGGATCAGTTATCCGCCACTAACTATGCTTAAATTTTACACCTCTAATAATAAAAAATCAAGTAGTTAAGCGTAATTTATGAAATATTTTTTACAATAATCGACACCTTGTTGTTTATATTTACACGATAGTAAAAACCATGTAAAAGTTTAAAACTCACCTTAGTTTTTATCCTCCAAAGCTCTTTATAAACCTATTTGTATTGCCGTAAAAGACCTTATTTAGCATTTCACTACTCATGCCGCAGCTTAAAAGATAGTCGTATAATTTTGGCACAGCCTCACTTGACGGCAGCTCCTTTGACATTTTCGCTCCGTCAAAATCACTGCCAATAGCAATATTGTTTTCACCGCCTAAGGATGCAATCAGCTCAATATTTTCTCTTATTTTCTCAAAGGCACTCACCTTATCAGTACCAAGAAAAGTGGGATAAAAATTAATGCCTATAAGCCCGCCACCCTCGATAATCTCCTTAATTTGCCACAG
>CAZDEL010000109.1:0-1678 GCA_964504475.1 uncultured Faecalibacterium sp.
TCACCATTCATCCTCACTGTGACACTTTATTTCTTCTTTTTTGAAGTTCATTTGCAATTTCCTTTTTCTTCTCTCCCCACAAATCAT
Organism: uncultured Faecalibacterium sp.; assembly: GCA_964504475.1. GTDB lineage: Bacteria > Bacillota > Clostridia > Oscillospirales > Acutalibacteraceae > UBA6857. The sequence continues at coordinate 88 of CAZDEL010000109.1, forward strand.
ATTTAAGCATTGGGAAAATCGCAAGCAAGCTAAATATTCCCGGGAGGGCAATATAAGCGAAGTAGATTATATTCTTTGTGCTCTGTGCAACCTCAACGGCCTGGGCTGTGTACCCCGAAACTTGTACAAAAATCAAACCAAGTGCTGCACCGATAGCAAGACAAACCTTAATTGTCAAGGTCAGTACAGAAAAAGCAGGGCCTTCCACACGCTTACCTGTTTCATATTCGTACCAATCGACACAGTCAGAGACCATAATCATAGGCATTAAGGTCACTGCACCAAATTGCAAGCCTGTAAGGAAAAGGAAGATAAACATAACAATCATATTTGTTGTTATAAACGCATAAACAATAAAGCCTAAAACGGAAATTACAAAGCCATATAAGGAAAGAAGAATAAAGGTTTTCTTCTCGCCTATTTTTTTAATAAGCATAGGAGTCAATGCCATACTAAGCATTGAACCAATTGCAGTTGTAATGCCTAAAACAATAACATAATTTTCACTGCCAAGGATTGCATTTGAAGCTTGAACCTGAATTGCCATAGCCATTTGTCTGCCACAGCCAAGGAAGTAGGATATAATAACCATCATAAGTGGTTTGTTATCCTTTAAGGCAGTAAACATTTGAGTAAATGACATTTTTTCTGCTTTATATGGTACTCTTTCTTTGTTGATAAAATATATAAGTGAGAACATTGCACAGCCTAAGATAGCTACAACTGCTGCCGTAACAAGATATTCTGTGGAGCTGATTGGGCTATCCTTTTCACCGCTTTCAATACCGAAAACCTTAGAGCCACCGGGTACTATAAGGCATACTACAGGTACAATAACAGCAGCCGCAGAAAAACCAACCTGTTTAAAGGTATTTGCAATTGATATAACATTAGTTCTCTCGTCAGGATTTTCTGTCAAAACAGCTGCAATACCCTGAGAGGGTACATCACCTAAGGTCATAGCCATACTCCACAAAAGGAAGGTTATGAATATGTAGCCATAAAGTGCAGCGCCGGATAAATTAACCTTGATAAACAGTACAATAGTCATAATAGCGAGTGGAAGAATTGAATAAGCGATAAAGGGTTTAAGCTTACCCTTTGGGCTATTGTGCCGCTCAATCATATTGCCCACGATTGGGTCAAAGACAGCGGAGACCACCTTGACGACAAGTATGAGAATGCCCACTACAGCAAGGTTTGCCGCCATTTGCGAGTGATAAAACTCAGCTTGATAGGAGTTGAGCAGACCTACAATTGCCTGGAAACCAAAAAGGCCTATTGAGTATGCCAAGACTTCCTTTGTTTTCATTTGTTTTTCCATAATTTTTTCCCCTTTCATTTATGCTTAATAGCATGCTTTTGTAAGATTATACATAATTTTTTAATAAGTATCAATATATTTTACCTATTTTATACAGGAGATAATTTTTAATTTTTTGTGACTACAGGTGTTTTGCGGGTACGCGGGGAAGGAAGGCGCAAAAATTAAAAAAACACCCACCGAGGAAGGTGGGCTAAAATGAAGTGAGAGGCGTTTTATGTGCAGGATAACTATAGCATTTGTTTTAAGGAAATGGCAACTGTTAGT
>CAZDEL010000110.1:0-1614 GCA_964504475.1 uncultured Faecalibacterium sp.
TCACCCGAACACAAAAATGCCACCCACTTCCTCAAAGCCCACCTCCCCACTTGCACCACCTTCTCCCATATGCTATAATACCCCTATCCACAGTAAAGGAAAATCTATCATGAAAACAATAGCACATATTTATACAGACTTTAATACCAAATTTGGCCTGCCAAGACAAAGCGGTCTTATCGATGATATCCATGGCAAAATTATTTTCGAAAAAGAATATCGCAATCCGGATGCCTTTAAAGGCCTTGAAGATTTTTCCCATATATGGCTTATATGGGAGTTCTCCGAAAGTAAACGAGATAATTGGTCACCAACAGTTAGACCCCCTCTTTTAGGTGGCAATAAAAGAAAAGGTGTCTTTGCAACTCGCTCACCCTTTAGACCTAATCCAATTGGTTTATCATGTGTGCGTTTAGATAAAATCGATTATACAAAAGAATATGGGCCTGTCCTTTATGTTAAAGGCTGCGATTTAATGAATGGCACTCCCATATATGACATTAAGCCCTATTTGCCCTATTGTGACAGCATAAATGATGCAACAGGTGGCTTTACAGACGCTTTGGCAGATAGACACATTGAGGTGCATATTGAGCCTTCCCTTCTCGGCAGTGTACCCGATGAAATGAGACGTGAAATTTTAGGCGTACTTGCCGGCGACCCACGCCCGTCATATCAAAATGACCCTAAGCGGATTTACGGCTTCGAAATGGGAAAGCTTGAAATTAAGTTTAAGGTTGTGGAAAATGAGCTTTATGTTATATCAATAAGTGAAAAATAAAAGGTAGAATAGTCTTTTAGAAATTTTTCAAGGATTTTTGGATTTCTTAATTTTTCTAATTGTTTTTTAATCTTTCACCTGTATTATATGGGTGTAACAAAGAGGAAGACCTCTAAAAAAACAAAACTAAAATGCAGAGACAACTGCTAAAAACAGAAAGGTGAAAAACATGAAAAAGAATTTAAGAAAGATTTTATCCACAGCATTGGTACTCATCATTGCATTCTCACTCTCACTCACAGCATTTGCCGCAGACATAACTAAGTCAGAAGCAATGGACATTGCAATTAAAGATTCCGGCTATAATCGCTCAAATGTAATAAGAATCAGTGCAAACCTTGATATTGAAAACGGTGTAAAAGTTTACGATGTAGATTTTGATGTTGAAGTTGGCAACACTCGCTATGAATATGATTATGACATAAGAGTTTCCGATGGCAAGATCCTTTCAAAGAATGTTGAAACTGAAGTAATCAACAGCACAACTCCCGGCAGTACAACAAACAAAGACATTGGCGAAGCAGCAGCTTTAAAGGCAGCATATGCAGCTTTTGGTCTTAGCGCAGACGAGGTTAAGCTCATCAAAGTTAAAAAAGATTATGATGATGGTGTACTCGTTTACGAAGTTGAGTTTGCAAAGGGTTATGACTGCGAATATTCATGTGATGTAGTAGCAGCAACAGGCGCAGTTCTTGACGCAGAGACAGACATCAGCAGAAATATTTTCGGCAAAATAGAGCTTTTCTTCAAAGTTCTCTTTGCTCAGCTGTTTAATAGATAAGATGAGATGAGAAAAAGCACGCCGAGGGGCGTGCTTTTTTAGCTAATTTCGC
>CAZDEL010000111.1:0-1586 GCA_964504475.1 uncultured Faecalibacterium sp.
AAAAGCAGTTTAATAAAAAAGGCTGAGAATAAATAAAACGACCGTAACCAATCCCATTTAGGAAAGGTTACGGTTTTTATTTTGAGCAAAGGCGTTGACAGTTGTTATCATATATGATAACATTATAGTGTAAAATATTATGGAGGTGATTTTAATGAGTGATGTTTTATCTTCCCGTCAAAGGATAATATCTCAGCTTGTATGTGCGAGACTGGAAAAGGGTATGTCACAAGAGCAATTGGCAAAGCTCATAGGCACACAGCGAAGCAATATTTGCCGCATTGAAAGCGGAAAGCAAAATGTATCTTTGGATACGCTTATTAAAATTTCCTCGGCTTTAGGCAAGGATATAAATTTAGAGGAAGGCAAAAGTGAAATGAGTAATGTATATAACCTGAAGCTATATAACCAAACCCTTGTCACTTTTTCCTTGCAGGAAAAGGGCTTAGAGGGCTTATGCGCTCAAATCCACGATGTCAATGAGGATTTAAAGGAGCTTTTCCCTCTTGATTTAGTGGTGACAAATGAGGGTATATTAAAATGGCTTCAAGGACGAGTCATACCGAAAAACAGAGCCTTTGTTGATGAAATACTCAAATCTCTCGGTCTTAGTATAAACAACACAAAGGGCATTATAGATGTTTGTAAGGGTTTATCTCTCAACGACAGCTATTGGGTTGTGCCTCAGGAGTTTAATGGTACATTTGAAGAATATAACCTTTATGAAAACAGATTTTCCGAGGTTCTATCTCTTGTTGCTTACACAGGTGTCAGCGGCTCAAACAGAGTCTTCACCACATCTCCGGAGCTGACAACACAGGGTATGCTTCCCAAAGCATGGAGATATATAGACGGTGATGGCATTTATCTTTATAAAGGTGGCACAGAGGGTGCGGCAAACACAGGCAAAGAGCCATATAGTGAGTATTACGCATATGAAATTGCAAAGGCAATGGGGCTAAATGCCGTACCCTATGACTTGGAAAATTGGAAGGGCATTTTAGCTTGTAAATGCAAGCTTTTCACTGATATTGATACTTCCTTTGTACCCATAGGAAGAATAATAAAAAGCGGTGGCATAAAAGCCTGCCTTGATTATTATAAAAGCATAAGCGATGAAGCCTATGAGGAGCTTTGCAGCATGCTCGTGTTTGACGCTGTCATTTATAATGAGGACAGGCACTTTGGCAATTTTGGAGTATTAAGAGACAATCACACAGGCAAAGTTATATCCCCTGCCCCAATATTTGACAATGGCTTTTCCCTGTTTAATATGGCAATGCCTAATGATTTTGACAATCTTGCCAGGTACGCAAAAACACGCTCCACACCATATGGTGTTTCATTTGAGAGCATTTGCAAAGAGGTCATGGGCAAAAAGCAAACGGGGCAGCTTAGAAAATTAGTAGGCTTTAAATTTAAAAGGCACGAGTCAATTAATCTGCCTGAGGAAAGATTGAGAGCAATGGAAAAGCAAATTGAAGTGAGAGTAAGAGAGCTTTTATCCCTTCCGAAATCGAGATAAGAAATAACCGTAACCAATCCCGTTTAGGAAAGGTTACGGTTTTTATTTAGTATAAATTTTA